>NZ_JAUEYW010000022.1:0-110446 GCF_032489875.1 Bradyrhizobium sp. SZCCHNR1015 | reverse complement strand
AAAGCGATTCGTCAGTCACTCGACCGAGGAATCATCCATTTCCGGCAGCAAAATGGTAAGTTAGCGCCAATGGGGGTCTCTCTCCGCAGAGATGGTCTTTCTATGGAGAGAGACCCCTCACCCGAGCGAGTATGATGCTGATAGTATCGATGCCCTCTCCCACAAGGGGAGAGGGCGCAGTCATGAGCACCGTGCGAGCGCTGCTGCCCCGTTAGCTCACCGCCACCGCTCGCGCATGCGCGCGCCGAGATCGATCCGCGGCCCCTGGCTCGCCACCGCCGCGCCCCTCTGCACCCGCGGCCAGCTGGTCCGCTCGAACAGCGGCACCAGCGCTTCGGGAATGAACCGCGTGCGCGAGGCATAGACATGACGATCGCCGCGCACCGGCTGGCCGTGGACGAAGAAGCGCTGCGGCACCAGCAGATGCAGGTCGTCCTTGGCGCGGGTCATCGCGACATAGAGCAGCCGGCGCTCCTCCTCCAATTCGGCGCTGGAGCCGGCGCCGAGATCGGACGGCATGCAGCCGTCGACGACGTTGAGGACGTGCACCGAATTCCACTCCATGCCCTTGGCGGAATGGATGGTGGAGAGGATCAGATAGTCCTCGTCGAGCAGGGGCACGCCGGCCTGATCGGAGGTGGCGTCGGGCGGGTCGAGCGTCAGCTCGGTGAGGAAGCGCTCGCGCGAGGGATAGCCGCGCGCGATCTGCTCGAGTTGCAGCAAATCGGCGGTGCGGACCTCGGCGTCGTCGTGGACGCGCTCGAGATGCGGCTGATACCAGTGCCTGACGCGCTCGATATCTCCGGGCCATTCCGAGACGCGCAACTGCTCCAGCGTGCGCACGAACGCGGTCCAGTCCTCGCCGGCGCGCGCCGGCGTTGGCTGCTCGCACAGCCGCGCGATCGGATCGGCGCTTTCACTCACGGCATCAAGCAGGCGCTGCGCCGACGCCGGGCCGATGCCCGGGATCAGATGCAGCACGCGGAAGCCGGCGATGCGGTCGCGCGGATTGGCGACGAAACGCAGGCAGGCCAGCACGTCTTTCACGTGAGCGGCATCGAGGAACTTCAGCCCGCCGAACTTCACGAACGGGATGTTGCGGCGCGTGAGCTCGAACTCCAGGGGACCGCTGTGCGACGACGTGCGGAACAGCACGGCCTGCTGCTTCAGCACGATGCCTTCCTCGCGCTTCGCCAGCACCTGCTCGACGATGTAGCGCGCCTGGTCGGTCTCGTCGCTGACGGTCACGAGCTGCGGCTTGCGCGAGCTCGTGCGGTCGGTCCACAAATTCTTGGTGAAGCGCTCGCGCGCCAGCCCGATCACGCCATTGGCCGCGGTGAGGATCGGCTGGGTCGAGCGGTAGTTGCGATCGAGCGTGACGATGTCGGCGCGCGGGCTGAACTGATCGGGAAAGTCGAGGATGTTGCGCACGGTGGCGGCGCGGAACGCGTAGATCGACTGCGCATCGTCGCCGACCACGGTCAGTCCCGCGCCATCAGGCTTCAGGCCGAGCAGGATCTGCGACTGCAGCCGGTTCGTGTCCTGATATTCGTCGACCAGCACGTGATCGAATCGATCGCCGATCTCCCGCGCGATGGTGTTGTCCGCCATCATCTGCGCCCAGTACAGCAGCAGATCGTCGTAGTCGAGCACGGCATTGGCCTGCTTGGCTTCGACGTAAGCGGCGAACAGGCCCTTCAGCTCGCCGGCCCATTCCGCGCACCACGGAAAGTGCCGCACCAGCGCTTCCTCCAGCGGCATGTCGGCGTTGACGCAACGCGAGTAGATCGCAAGGCAAGTGCCTTTGGTCGGGAAGCGCCGCTGCGTGTTGGACAGGCCGCGCTCATGCCGCACCAAATTCATCAGGTCGGCGGAATCCTCGCGATCATGGATCGTGAACACAGGGTCGAGGCCGACGCGCTCGGCGTAGTCGCGCAGCATCCGCGCGCCGAGGCCATGAAACGTGCCGGCCCAGGTCAGGCCCGCGGTAACGGCCTCGGCCTGGCCGCCCAGCACCTTGCGGGCGATGCGCTCGACCCTGCGGCTCATTTCGCTCGCCGCGCGGCGCGAGAACGTCATCAGCAGGATGCGGCGCGGATCGGCGCCATTGACGAGCAGATGCGCGACGCGATGCGCGAGCGTGTTGGTCTTGCCCGAGCCCGCGCCGGCAATGATCAGCAGCGGCGGGCCCGGCGCAGCCAACGCACCGCCGTGCTCGACGGCGCGGCGCTGCTCCGGATTGAGATCGTCGAGATATGTCGCCGCCGTGGCCTGCACGAATCGTCCCTCAGCCTGCAAGAATCAGTGATTTGCGCCGCATGTGCAACGCGATGGCCCGGTCGCGGCAGCGTTTTACATGATTCGCAACCGGTCTTTTTTGTCACGGTTGCCCACAGAGCGTCCGCCAGCCGCTTGCGCTGGCGCGCGTGCACTCCTATCCAATCAGCCCCGTCACGAATCTCGGAAGAACACCGTGTCGAATTTTGCCTCCATCATTGCCGCTGAGCTCGCCGTCAGGGATGCCCAGGTCCAGGCCGCGATCGACCTGCTCGACGGCGGCGCGACCGTGCCGTTCATCGCGCGCTACCGCAAGGAGGCGACCGGCATGCTGGACGACACGCAGTTGCGTACGCTGGAGGAACGGCTGCGATATCTGCGCGAGATGGATGCACGGCGCACCGCGATCATCGAGAGCATCAAGTCGCAGGGCAAGATGACGCCGGAGATCGAGCTGGCGCTCGCGACCGCCGACACCAAGGCCCGGCTCGAGGACATCTATCTGCCGTTCAAGGAGAAGCGCCGCACCAAGGCGCAGATCGCGAAGGAGGCCGGGCTCGAGCCGCTTGCCGACATGCTGATCGGCGATCCCATGAAGAATCCGGAAGACGAAGCGAAGGCATTCATCAAGAAGGACGGCGACAATCCGGTCAAGGACGTCAAGGCCGCGCTCGACGGCGCCCGCGCGATCCTGGTCGAACGCTTCGCCGAGCACGCCGACCTCGTCGGCTCGCTGCGCGAGGAGATGTGGACTCGCGGCGCGGTGAAATCGTCCGTGCGGCACGGCAAGAAGACCGAGGGCGCCAAGTTCGCCGACTACTTCGATTTCGCCGAGCCCTTCACCAAGCTGCCGTCGCACCGCATCCTGGCGATGCTGCGCGGCGAGAAGGAAGAGGTGCTGCAGCTCGATTTCGGCGATGGCGAGCCGGAGGACTCCAAGGATCCGTCGCTGTACGAGAACCGCATCGCGGTGACCTTCGGCATCTCGCGCCAGGGCCGCCCCGCCGATCAGTTCCTGTCGGACTCCGTGCGCTGGGCCTGGCGCACGCGCATCAAGACCTCGCTGGCGCTCGATATCCGCATGCGTCTTTGGCAGGAGGCGGAGAAGGAGGCGGTGCGCGTGTTCGCGGCGAACCTGCGCGATCTGCTGCTCGCCGCGCCGGCCGGCGGCCGCGCCACGCTCGGGCTCGATCCCGGCTTCCGCACCGGTGTCAAGGTCGCGGTCATCGACCGCACCGGCAAGTTCGTCGATCACGCCACGATCTATCCGCACGAGCCGCAGCGGCAGTGGAACGAGAGCATGCTGACCTTGGCGCAGCTCTGCGTGAAGCATGGCATCGATCTGGTCGCGATCGGCAACGGCACGGCGTCGCGCGAGACCGAGAAGCTCGTCAACGATTTGATGAAGCTGAAGCCGGATCTCAAGCTGACCAAGGCGATCGTCTCGGAGGCCGGCGCGTCGGTGTATTCGGCCTCGGAGTTCGCCGCGAAGGAATTCCCCAATCTCGACGTCTCGATCCGCGGCGCCGTCTCGATCGCGCGCCGCCTGCAGGATCCGCTCGGCGAGCTCGTCAAGGTGCCGCCGGCCTCGATCGGCGTCGGCCAGTATCAGCACGACCTCAACCAGTATGAGCTGGCCCGCGCGCTCGATGCCACCGTCGAGGACTGCGTGAACGCCGTCGGCGTCGATCTCAACACCGCCTCGGCGCCGCTGCTGGCACGGGTGTCGGGCATCGGCGAGAGCCTGGCGCAGAACATCGTCGCGCACCGTGATGCCAACGGTCCGTTCCCGACCCGCGACAAGCTCAAGGAGGTGCCGCGTCTCGGACCGAAGGCGTTCGAGCAGTGCGCCGGCTTTTTGCGCATCCGCGACGGTGACAACCCGCTTGATGCCTCCGGCGTCCACCCGGAATCCTATCCGGTCGTGAAGAAGATTCTCGAGACGACCAAGAGCGACATCAAGGTGCTGATCGGCGACACCAAGACCTTGAAGACGCTCAATCCGGCGAAGTTCGCCGACGAGCGCTTCGGCGTGCCGACGGTCACCGACATCATCAAGGAGCTGGAGAAGCCGGGCCGCGATCCGCGTCCGGAGTTCAAGACCGCGACCTTCCAGGAGGGCGTCGAGAAGATCACCCATCTCAAGCCGGGTATGATCCTGGAGGCGACCATCACCAACGTCGCGGCGTTCGGCGCCTTTGCCGATATCGGCGTGCACCAGGACGGCCTGATCCACATCTCCGCGATGTCCGAGAAGCGCATCAACGATCCGCGCGAGGTGGTGAAGCCGGGGCAGGTCGTGAAGGTCAAGGTGCTCGACGTCGACGTGCCCCGCAACCGCATCTCGCTGACGCTTCGGCTGTCCGATCCGCTGCCGGCCAAGGGCGAGAAGCGGACCAGCGCACGGCCGCCTGCGGGGCGCATGACCACGCGTGAGGAGAAGCCGTCCGGCGGCGGCGCGTTCGCCGCGGCGATGGCCAAGGCCGCGGAGCGGCGCAAGGGCGCCTGAGGCGGATGGTGATGAGGCGCCGCGGAGGGCATGTCCCGTCTGCGGCGTCATGTCTGCGGCGTCGTGGCATTCGGCGTCGTGTCGTTGTCGTCTTCCCTATCTCCGCGGCCACGCTTACATTGGTCGGCGGGTTGTGAGTGGGGACCGCGCATGACGAACCGGACCGTGATCATTGCCGGCGCAACCGGGCTGGTGGGACGGGAGCTGCTTCGCGGTCTGCTCGCCGATCCGACCGTGGATCATGTGCACGTCGTCGGCCGCCGTGCGCCCCCTGACGTTTCACCCAAGCTGACGGCCCATGTCGTGGATTTCACCGCGCTGCCGTCCCTGCCGCCGGCCGACGAGCTCTATCTGGCTCTGGGGACCACGATCAAGGTGGCCGGGAGCCAGGCCGCCTTCCGCGCCATCGATCACGACGCAAACCTCGCCGTCGCCAAGGCCGCGCTCGCGAGCGGCACCAGGCGGGTCGGTCTGGTCAGCGCGATGGGGGCAGATAGCACGTCGCGCGTCTTCTATAGCCGGGTGAAGGGTGAGCTCGAGGATGAGCTCACCGCGCTGCCCTTCGAGGGACTGGTGATCGCACGGCCCTCGCTGCTGGTCGGCGCGCGGGCGGAGCTGGGACAGCCGAGCCGGCCGGGCGAGGAATTCGGCAACAGGCTGAACAATATCATCGGCTTCCTGATCCCGGCGAACTACAAGCCCATCGCGGCGGCGGACGTCGCCAGCGCGCTGCTGATGGCTGTTCCTACGGTTGCTGGCAAGCGCGTGATGCTGTCAGGGGCCATGCGCCGATGATCGAGCCTGCCGCCCTTGCGTAGCGGCCTGGTCTCGCCATTTATGAAAAATCGAATTCGGTTGGTGGGGGTCGGCGACCTCCGTAGTTATACGGCTCATCGCCTGCAACTGTCGGGGTCTTAACATCTTAACCATATCTGGCTGTTAGTTGTGCATCGAGGAAAAACGAGCCCGGTGTTTCATGCGCAGACAGCTGCTTGAATTTTGTTTCTTGGCATTGGTGGGAACCCTGCTCGGATCCCAAGCCGCGACGGCGTCTCCGCGAATGGTGTCGCTGGTCTTCAACTCGCAGGTTCAGAATCCGCAGCAGGTCGGGTCGGACGAATTTCGCGTGAAGCTGCAGGCGCTGGCCGGCAAGCGGCTCATCATCGATGAGCGTGCGGGCAACGCATTCGGCAGCGAGGCGGCGGTGCTGGCCGCAACCCGGAGCGGCGCGGTGGACGTGGCCGTGGTGTCCGGCGGCATCGCCAGCGCGGTGGTGCCCGAGCTCGGCGTCTTCGACATCCCGTTCCTGTTTCGTGACACCGCGCATGCCAAGGCGGTTGCGCAAGGGCCTGTCGCCGCCGCGATCGGCGCCAAGTTCGCCGACAAGGGACTGGTGCTGCTGGCGCTCGGCAAGCAGGGCTTTCGCAATCTCACCAACTCAAAGCGTCCGGTCCGTACCGTCGATGACGTCAAGGGCCTCAAGATCCGCGTCATCCCCAATCCGGTCTACCAGATGACCTTCAAGGCGCTGGGCGCCGACGTGATGCCGATGGATTTCCCACTGGTCTATGCCGCGCTCAAGGACGGCCGGCTCGACGGTCAGGAAAATCCGGTCGCCACCATCGCGGCCAATCGCTTCGACGAGGTGCAGAAATATCTGACGCTCACCGGGCATTTCTTCGCGCCGATCGCTTTCGTCGCCAACCGCGCGATGTTCGACCATCTCGATGCGGCGGACCGTGATGCGCTGGTTGCCGCCGCCAAGGCGGCTGCGGAGGTCACCTGGCAGGCCCAGCTCGATGCGCAGAAGCTCGATGAGTTGCGCAAGGCCGGCATGGAGGTGATCGAGACGTTCGACCGCAAGACCTTCGTCGATGCGGTCAGGCCGCTCGATGCCGACTTCGAGAAGCGCTTCGGCAAGGAGCTGCTCGCCACCATCAGGTCCACTCCGTGAAACAGCCGGGCAAATCGATGAAACTGTCTTCTCTGATGTCTTGGATCGGTGTCCGCCCGCGAATCTTCGGCGGCTTCGCCCTGATCCTGAGCTTCCTGGTGTTGCTCGGCGTTTTCGCCATGATCCAGGTCGGGCGCATCGGCGGCACCGTGGATGAGCTCGTCACCAGCGCGGCCGGGGACGCCGGCATGTCGCAGGTGCGCGCCGCGCTGCTCGGTGCCAACGGCGCGGTCGAGAGATTCATCCGCACCTGGAACGTCGGTGACAAGGATGCGGCCAGCAAGGCGATCGACGCCGTCGGCGGTCTCGCCGATCAGGTCGAGAAGCAGTCCGGCCGTCTGAAGGTGCTGGCTGACGGCGTGGGTCCGGTGCGAAGCGCGCTGGCCGCCTATCGCGCATCGTTCGTTGCCGCGGCCGAGGCCGTGGACCGGCTGCGCGCGGCGACCACCAAGACCGACGCATTGGGCGCCGTTGCCGGCATCAACATCGGCGGCATCCAGGTGGCCCTCGCCAATCGCGCTGGCAGCGAGCCGCTGATGAATCCGTTGCGTCTGGCCAGCGTCGTCGACGCGGTTCGCATCGCGGTGATGCGCTATACCAACACGTTGTCGAATGGCGATGCCGACGATGCCAGGCTCACCTTCGTCTATGCGAAGCTCGCGATTGCCGATACGGAAGTCGAGATCGCGGGTGTCGATGATGCCAAGCTGAAGGCGCTGGTTGCTGCGCTGAAAGAGGCTCTGACGGCGGATGCCGCTGCGCTCGAGGAAGTGATCAAGGTGGCCGCGGACCTGCGCGCCAAGCAGGCGGAACTCGCCAAGGCGAGCGCCTCGATCGATACCCAGGTCAGCCAGATCAACCGGCAGCTTGGGACCGCGCGTGCAGAGCAGGCCGCGAGGACCGGCGTCGCGGTCGAAGATACCAAGCAGACCGTCGTCGTGACGGCAGCCGCAGCGGTGATATTCGGGGCGGTGCTGGCCTGGCTGATCGGCGCCAGCGTGTCGGCGCCGATCCGCGGCATGACCGACCGCATGCAGTCGCTGGCGGCCGGCGAATTGGATCAGCCGATTCCCGGTGGTGAACAGCGCGACGAGATCGGCCGGATGGCGCGCGCCGTGGAGATTTTCCGTGACAATGCGCTTGCTGTCCGCCGCATGGAGCAGGAAGCGGCGACACAGCGTGAAGCTGCGGAGGCCGAGCGCGCCCGCATGATGTCCGATCTGGCTGGCCGGTTCGAGCAGGGCATGCAGGGTGTCATCACCGGCGTCGGCGGGCGTGCGACCGAGATGGGCGAGAGCGCCAGCGAGCTGGCACGCGTCGCCGAACGCGGCCGCGGCCTTGCGGAAGCGGTCGCCAGCCGGGCCGAGCAGGCGTCCGTCAATGTGCAGACCGTGGCCTCGGCGACCCAGGAGCTCGCGGCCTCGATCAGGGAGATATCCTCCCAGGTGCAGCGCTCGGTCACGGTGTCGACCCGGGCGACGCACGAGACCCAGCGGACGTCCGAACTGATCGACGGGCTGTCCAGCGCGGCGGAGAGGATCGGCACCATCGTGCAACTGATTCAGGCGATCGCGAGCCAGACCAACCTGCTGGCGCTCAACGCCACCATCGAGGCGGCGCGTGCCGGCGAGGCCGGCCGCGGCTTTGCGATCGTCGCGAGCGAGGTGAAGAATCTGGCGTCGCAGACCGCGCAGGCGACGGAGCAGATCTCGAGCCAGATTGCGACCATCCAGAGCGCGACGCAGGAGACGGTCGGCGCGATCGCCCAGTTCGGAACCACGGTGCGGGAGATCGCCGAGATCTCCAATGCGATCGCCGCCGCGGTGGAGCAGCAGGGGGCCGCAACCAGCGAGATCGCCCGCAACGTCGAACAGGCGGCCAGCGGCACGGCGGCGGTGACGCAGGAGATCGGCGACGTGCGCAACGTGGCCGGGCAGACCGATGCCGGCGCTGAAGCTGCGCTGGCGGCGGCCGCCGCGCTGCAGCAGCAGGCCGCTTCGCTGAGGAGCAATGTCGCCGACTTCCTGCAGACGATCCGGACCGCGGCCTGAGCCGCAAAGCCGGTGGTCACTGGAGTTGACGCAGGGGACGCCGGCTCGCACTCTGGGGCATGACCGAGCACCAGCCGCGCTCCCTTGCGCTTCCCGTCGACGGCGCGGGCGTCGTGTCCGCGCTGTTCATGGCCCCGCCTCGGCCGCGCGCCTGTTTTGTGTTCGCCCACGGCGCGGGCGCCGGCATGAGCCACGTCTTCATGAGCCAGACCGCCGCAAGCCTTGCCGCACGCGGCATCGCGACGCTGCGCTTTCAGTTTCCCTACATGGAGAAGGGAAGCAAGCGCCCTGATCCGCCCGCGCTCGCCCTCGCCGCGGTGCGGGCGGCCGTGGCGGAGGCCGCGCGGCTCTGTCCGGGGCTGCCGCTCGTCGCGGGCGGCAAGTCGTTCGGGGCGCGCATGACGTCGCAGGCGCAGAGTGCAGCGCCGCTGCCGGGCGTGGCCGGGCTCGCCTTTCTCGGCTTTCCACTTCACCCCGCCGGCAAGCCCTCCATTGCGCGCGCCGATCATCTCGACGCGATCGAGGTCCCGATGCTGTTCCTGCAGGGGACGCGCGACAAGCTTGCGGAGATGGAGCTGCTCGCGCCCGTCGTGAGGCGGCTGCGACCGCGCGCGACGTTGCATTGGCTCGATCAGGCCGACCACGCCTTCCACGTGCCTGCGCGCTCCGGCCGGAATGATCAGGCCGTCATGGACGAATTGACGGGGGCATTTGCGGTGTGGCTTCAGGCGCTCGAAGCCCGTGCCGGCTGACGCCCCGCAGCGGCCGTTTCTGAAAAAGTGATATGAGAACAAAAATAGAACTTCCATGTCGTCAGAGGTTGAGGTATAGTCGTACTCAAGGGCATGGGAGGGGAGTCCGATGAAGTCAGCGGTGTTGGCAGTGTCGGTGTGTGCGCTCGGCGTGCTGATGCAATCTGCAACTCCATCGTTCGCCGATGCCCGGTTGACCGCCATGGTGACCGTGAAGGGAACTTGCCAGAAGCTCATCGTCGCTGGAAAGGATCGCAGCTCGGAATGCAAGGGCGCGCTGCTCAATACCGACTATGACGATCAGCGCACCGGCTTCTACTTCACCTTGCTCGACGGCAGCATCGTCACGTTCTCGAATCGTGGCGATCTGCAGGAGCAACCTGGCCCCGACAAGTTCGTCACACCGGTCGACATGATGATCTTTGGCCAAAGTCGGACGGCGATCAACAGGGTGATGGCCAAGGGGCAGTGCCGCCACGGCAATCCATTCAAGGGACCCGACCTGATCGAATGCGCGGCCGACAGCGAGATCGGCCGCTTTGAAGGGCTGTTTCTGTCCAATGGCGAGAAGCCGGTGATGCAGACGTTCTGAGGCCGTCACCCTGTGCACAAGCAGGATGAACCAGCGGGAGGCTTCGTCGCGACGTCGCCCATCGTCATTCGGCCACCGTGTGGTACTCGCGGCAAAGGACCGGACCGCCGACTGCAAGGGTGCCTTGCTCAATACGCGCTACAGTGATGGACGAGCCGGCTTCTATTTCGTGATGCTCGACGGAGGGATGATGACCGTCTCGAGCCCCGGCGATGTCGAACAACGGCAGCCCGCGAACGCGCGCGCCTATCCCGTCGATATGATCATCTTCAAGGTGGATGGTGACATCCGCAAGCTCACGGCCAAGGGGATGTGCCGCGCGAAAAATATGGCCGGCGCTCTGTCGGGCTTGACCTGTCGGGCGGGCAGTGAAGCTGGGCGGTTCGAAGATGGGTTTTCCGCTGAGACCAAGGCAGTCGAGACCACGCCAACCGAGTCCAAGGCAGCCGGCACCAAGGCGGCTGGGAGCAAGATGCCCGGCCTCTGAGGCTGCGATCCCCTGAAAATTTGGCGCGACATCAGGCTCGAAATATTGCAACAAGTCGGCGTCATCGTTGGGCCGGGTGTGCGGGTCGCCAGATCTTGGAGAGTGTGATGTTCCGATGCGTTGGCTTCGTCCTGGGGCTGCTCTGGAGCCTCGTAGCAATCGGCACTGCGCTGGCCGACGACGCCAAGCTCCGGATCGGCGTTCTCCGGCTATCCTCGTCCGCGCCGGTGTTCATCGCGCTGGACAAGGGCTACTTCCGCGACGCCGGCCTCGACGTCGAGCTGAAGTTTTTCGACGCAGCGCAACCGATCGCAGTGGCGACGGCCACGGGCGACGTCGATGTCGGGGTGACCGCCTTCACCGCGGGATTGTACAACCTTGCAGGCAAGGGCGCGTTGAAGATCATCGCCGGCATGAGCCGCGACCGCCCGGGCTTTCCGCTGATCGGCTACTTTGCCAGCAACAAGGCCTATGAGGCAGGTCTCAAGACGCCGAAGGACATTGCCGGCAAGCGCGTGGCGATGACCCAGGTCGGGTCGAGCTTTCACTACTCGGTGGGGCTGCTGGCCGACAAATACGGCTTCAAGCTCGGCGACGTGAAGATCGTGCCGCTTCAGTCGATGTCCAACATGTCGGCCGCGATCAAGGGCGAGACCGTTGACGCGGCGCTGATGCCGGTTTCCGTCGCGCGCAAGCTGATGGAGGAGGGTGCCGTCAAACATCTCGGCTGGGTCGGCGACGAGACGCCGTGGCAGGTCTCCGGCGTGTTCGCCGGGCCGAAGACGCTGGCCAACACGGCCCTGGTCGGCAAGTTGCTGGCATCGCTTCAGCGCGCCGAGCGCGAGTATCATGATGTCGTGCTCGCCTCGGTCAAGGACGGCACTGCCGCCATCGACGACAAGACCAGGCCATTGCTGGAGATCATCGGCAAGTACACCAACCTGCCGGTCGAGCAGGTGGTGGGCAATTGCGCCTATATCGATCCCGACGGCAAGCTCGACGTGAAGAACATCGACAGCCAGATCAAATGGCTTCAGGCGCAGGGTTTCGCGGACCAGGGCTATGATGCGGCTGCGATCATCGCCAAAGACCTCGTGAAGCCGGATTGATGAGGGCAGGCGCGGTGCGGACCTGCAGCGGGATCATCTGACATGGACCTGATCGCCGAGGCCATCAGCCACCGTTTCGACGCGCTCGAAGTGCTCGATGGCGTGTCGTTCACGGTGGGAGCCGGCGAGGTGGTGGCCATCGTTGGACCGTCCGGCTGCGGCAAGAGCACGCTGCTGTCGATCCTCGGCGGGTTGTTGCAGCCGAGCAAGGGGCAGGCGCTGCTGCGCGGAGCCCCGCCGACCGGCAGCCTCAATCCCTTGACGTTCGTGTTCCAGGACTTCGCGCTGCTGCCGTGGGCGAGCGTCGCCGATAACGTCGCGTTTCCGCTCCTCCATACATCGCTGTCGACGCAGCAGCGCGCCGCCGCCGTCAACGATGCGTTGCAGCGGACCGGGCTGGCCGACTTCCGGACCGTCTATCCCAAGCAGTTGTCGGGCGGCATGCGCCAGCGGGTCGGCATTGCCCGGGCGCTGGCGGTCCGCCCGGCAATCCTGCTGATGGATGAGCCGTTGTCGGCGCTGGACTCGCAGACCCGCGAGCTCTTGATGGAGGATTTCGTCGATCTGCTGGCCGACGGCACCATGGGGGCGATCTATGTCACGCATAATCTCGAGGAGGCGGTGCGGCTCGCCGATCGCATCGTCGTGCTGTCGCGCCGTCCTGGCCGCATCCGGAGGGTCGTCAGCGTCCCGGCGACGCGGCGCAGCCGCGGTGACGCCGGAGTGCGCGCGCAACTTATGGACCTGCAGAACGAGCTCTGGGGGCTGATCCGGAGCGAGGCGATCGATGCCGAGCGCGAGGTCCAGAATGCTTGAACGATCCCCGGCCGAACCGCCCGAGGTCGCCGGTGCGCAGAGCCGGAAGGTGCCGTTCCGGGGTGGCGGCTTCACTCCGGCCGCGAGCCGCTGGGCCGGCTGGCTGGCGCTCGCGGCGGCGCTCGGCCTGTGGCAAGTGGTCGGCAGCCTCGCGCTGGTCAATCCCTTGTTCCTGCCGACGCCGTTGACGATCCTGCGCGCCTTGTATCGATTGGCCGAAAGCGGCGCGCTCTGGCAGCATGTCTCGGCCTCGTTCGTGCGCATCGTATCCGGCTGGGCGCTCGGCACGGCCACAGGCATCGTCGTCGGCTTCGCGATCGGCCTCTGGCGCATTGCGCGCAGCATCGGCATCACGTTCGTCTCTGCGCTGTTTCCGATTCCGAAGATTGCCGTGCTGCCGTTGCTGATTCTTTGGCTCGGCATCGGCGAGCAGCCGAAGATCGCGACGATCGCGCTGGGCGTGTTCTTCTCGACCACGATCTCGGTCTATAGCGGCGTCGATGCGGTGCCGCGCAATTTGATCCGCATGGCGCAGAGCTTCGACGTGCCGTTCCCGACCATCGTCCGCCGCGTGATCTGGCCCGGGGCGCTGCCATCGATCCTCGCCGGTTTCCGCATCACCGCGTCGGTGGCGCTGATGCTGGTGGTTTCGGCGGAGATGATCGGCGCCGAGACCGGCATCGGCACTTTCGTGCTGCAGGCCGGCAACCTGATGCAGACCGATCAGCTGATGGCGGGGATCCTGATCCTGTCGCTGTTCGGCCTCGTCGTCGGCCGGCTGATCAGCATGCTCGAGGCGCGGCTGCTGCGCTGGCGGTGACGGACCGGCGTCACGCGTTGCCGCGATCCTCGCGGAACAGGTCGAGCTTCTGCTGCACCGGGCGATCCGAGAACGAGAACAGCACCGCATCCTCGTCCGGCTCGTGGCTGACCCATTGCCAGCTCGGAACGACGAACAGATCGCGCGGGCCCCATTCGAAGGTCTGGTCGCCGATGCGGCTGCGGCCCTTGCCCTCGATCGCGGTGAACACGGTCGCGTCGGTCGAGCGATAGCGCGCGGTCTTGAAGCCCTTCGGCAGCAGCTGGATGAAGGTGCCGATCGTCGGCATCGCGAAATCGCCGGTCTCGGGATTTGAGAATTTCAGCTTCAGCCCGTGGCAGGCATCCCATTCCTCGCTGCGCTTCGCGTTCTCCAGCGCCTCGCGCGTATAGACGTAGGGATAGTTGAAGATCGGCGATGTCCTGGATCTGCGCTTGGCGTCGACAGGCAGGAGGTTATGTCCGTAGCGCGCGAAGCTGTCGCCCGCGGGGCGCGCGACCTTCTGCTGGTCCTCCTGCG
The DNA here is from genome assembly GCF_032489875.1 of Bradyrhizobium sp. SZCCHNR1015. Lineage (NCBI taxonomy): Bacteria > Pseudomonadati > Pseudomonadota > Alphaproteobacteria > Hyphomicrobiales > Nitrobacteraceae > Bradyrhizobium > Bradyrhizobium sp. SZCCHNR1015. The sequence goes on along the minus strand of NZ_JAUEYW010000022.1, from coordinate 96,560 downwards.
CGCCCTGCGCGAACGATGCGTCGAGAAACTGCACCAGCGGAATGTCGAGGCCGTCCAGCCAGAACATCGGCTCGGTGGTCTCATTGCCGTGATCGTGCCAGGTCATCGACGGGGTGATGATGAAGTCGCCCGGCTCCATCAGGGTGCGCTCGCCCTCGACGGTCGTGAAGGCGCCCTTGCCTTCCAGCACGAAGCGCAATGCGGACTGGCTGTGCCGATGGGCGGGGGCGACGTCGCCCGGGATCACCATCTGAACGCCGGCATAGAGCGAGGTGGTGATCTTGGATTGCCCGCGCAACCCGGGATTCTCCAGGATGAGCACGCGCCGCTCGGCCTCCTTCGCCGTGATCAGCCGCCCGGCCTCGATCATATAGTCGCGGATCGCCGCGAACTGCCACAGATGCGGGCGACAGGCGCTCTTCGGCTCGGGCGTGATGAGATCGCTCATCACCGTCCACAGCGCCGTCATGTTTTCGCCGTCGATCTTCTTGTAGAACGCCTCGCGCTCTGGTGTCGAAACCGCGGCCATGCGTCCCTCCCATGATCAGATGTCGTTCTTAATTGACAGTATACTGCCAATTTGATTACCGTCAAATACAACCAGAGCCATCGCATCGGGAGGACTGCCATGATGAAGCTGCACGGCTATTTCCGCAGCAGCGCATCCTATCGCGTCAGGATCGCGCTCAACCTCAAGGGTCTCACGGCCGAGCATCTGCCGCATCACCTCCGCAAGGGCGAGCAGCGCGCGCCCGCCTATCTCGCGCTCAACCCGCAGGGGTTGGTCCCCGCGCTCGAGGACGACAGCGGCGTCGCGTTGATCCAGTCGCTTGCGATCATCGAATGGCTCGACGAGACCCATCCTGAGCCGCCGCTGCTGCCGAAGGATCCGTTGCGGCGCGCCCAGGTCCGCGCCTTCGCGCAAGTGCTCGCCTGCGACACCCATCCGGTGCAGAACCTGAAGGTGCTGGCGCGGCTCCGGGAGCTCGGCCTGCCCGAGGACAAGGTCACGGCCTGGGCCGGCTGGGCCAATCGCGAGGGGCTCGCTGCCTGCGAAGCGCTGATCAAGCATGAGCCCGGACCATTCTGCTTCGGTGCCGCGCCGACCCTGGCGGATCTGTGTCTCGTGCCGCAGCTCGGCAATGCACGTCGCTTCGGCGTCGATGTCGCAGCGTTCCCGCGCCTGCTGCAGGCCGAAGCCGCGGCGAAGGCGCTGCCGGCCTTCGCCGATGCTGCTCCGGAGCGTCAGCCCGATGCCGAGTAGGCCGCCCGACATCACGATGGACGCAGTCTACACCAAGCCGGGCTATCTGTTCCGGCGGATGCAGCAGATTGCGGTGTCGATCTTCGTCGAGGAGTGTCGGGAGTTCGACCTGACGCCGGTGCAATACGCAGCGCTGGTCGCGATCCAGACGCACCCGGGCATCGATGCCACCCGGTTGTCGGCGGTGATCGCCTTCGACCGTTCGACGCTCGGCAGCGTGATCGAGCGGTTGGAGAGCAAGGGCCATATCGAGCGCAAACCGTCGGCCGAGGACAAGCGCGTCAAGCTCCTTTACCTGACCAGAACGGGTGGCGCACTGCTCCGTGCGATCATGCCGGCGGTTGATCGCGCCCAGGCCCGCATGCTGGCGCCGCTGAAGGCCGCGGATCGCAAGATGCTGATGGCCCTGCTGGCGCAACTCGTCGATCTCAACAACGAGGTCTCGCGGGTGCCGCTGCGCGCCGAGGATGCACTGGAGCATCTTGGCAAGGCCGGCTGATCGCGGAGCTCCGCGGCTCTCGGGCGGACGGCGTCGATTCACAGCCGCATCACCGCCTGGCGATCGATCTTGCCCGTGCCTGTCTTCGGCAACTCGTCGAGGAACACGATCTCGCGCGGATATTTGTAAGGCAGCAGCTTCGTTTTCACGTAGTCCTGCAGCGCCTTGACCGTTGCGGGCTCGTCCCTGGATCTGCCGTTGGTCACCACCACGGCCTTCAGGCTCATGCGACGATCCGGCAACTCGTGCGCAAACACGGCGCACTCCCGGATATCGGGATGCTCGGCGAGGCAGAGCTCGACTTCGAGCGGATAGACCCATTGTCCGGAGATCTTGACCAGATCGTCGGCGCGGCCGCGGAAGAAATGGAAGCCGTCGGAATCACGCACGAAACGGTCGCCGGTGTAGATCCAGCCGCCATCGCGGATCGTCTCCGCGGTCTTGTCCGGACGGTTCCAGTAGAGCGGCGTGTTCGAGTCGCCGCGTACCCAGAGAATGCCCTCTTCGCCGGTGGCGACCTCGCGTCCTTCGCCGTCGCGCAGCGCGATCTCGTAGCCGGGGACGCGCAGTCCGGCGGCGCCGAGCTTCTTGCGGTCCTCGCGGTTCGAGAGATAGACGTGCAGCACCTCGGTCGAGCCGAGGCCTTCGACGATCTCCAGGCCGGTCAGGCTCTTCCAGCCGTTGAAGACCTCGGCCGAGAGCACCTCGGCCGCGGAGACCGCGAGCCGCAGTGACGAGAAGTCCGCCTCCTTCGCACCCTCGGCCTTGGTGAGCGCGGTGTAGAGCGTCGGCAGGCCGAAGAACACGGTGGGACGGAAGCGGCTGATCGCATCGAAGATGGCGGCGGGTTTCGGCTGGCCGGGCAGCAGCAGCGTCGTCGCTCCGGCCGAGAATGGAAAGGTGATCGTGTTGCCGAAACCGTAGGCGAAAAAGATCTTGGGCACCGAGAAGCAGATGTCGTCCGGCGTCAGCCGCAGCACGTTGCGCGCGAACGCCTGCTCGCTATAGGCCATGTCGTGCTGCAGATGGACGATGCCCTTGGGGCGACCGGTGGAGCCGGAAGAGTACATCCAGAACGCCATCTCGTCGCGGTGGGTGTCGGCCTCCGCCAGCTCATCGGTGAAGTCGGGCAGCCAGGCATCGGCCGCGACCGTCGTCGCGACGGCGGTGGCCGGCGCCTCGCCATTGACGACGACCAGCGTGCGCAGCGCGGTCTCGGCGCAGGCCTGCGCGTCGAACCGTGCGGCAAACTCGGCGTCGGCGACCGCGACCTTGGCGCCGGAATCAGCCAGATAGAATTGCAGCAGATCCGGCGGCGTCAGCGTGTTGATCAGCAGCGGCACGAAGCCGGCGCGGACTGCGCCGAAGAACGCGGCCGGATAGGCTGGTGTATCGTCGAGGAACAGCAGGACACGGTCACCGCGGCTGAGTCCGAGCGCGGTGAAGCCGTTGCCCCAACGGCAGGCGTCGGCACACAGCTCGGCATAGCTGCGCTGGCCTGCGGGACCGATCAGCGCAGCCTTGTCGGCGTTGCCTCTGGCGAGATTGTCGAACAGCACACGGCTGGCATTGTAGCGGGCGGGAATCGCGAAGCCGATCTCGCGCGCGCCGGCGCTGTCGCGCGGAACCTTGTCGGCGATCTCGTTCGTCATCCGTGCGCTCCCGTGCGCCGAGCTGCCTCGTAGCGGGCCATGAATTGCGGGGCCATCGCCCGCAGCCTGGAATCATCGATGCGCCCGGATCGGGTGATATAGCTGTAGGCGAAATCCAACAGGCCGAGCGTCATGTGGGCCGGGAAGGATTCATACCAGTCGCTGCTGGTCCGGGCCGCCGTCACCAGCTTCTTCACGATTGGCTGCCGCTCGGCCTGATAGCGGGCGAGGCCGTCGGAGAGACTCCTCTCGGCATCGAGCGCCTTGGCGAGCGCGATCGCGTCCTCGATCGCCAGCCGCGTCCCGGAGCCGATCGAGAAGTGCGCGGTATGCAGCGCGTCGCCGATCAGCACCATGTTCCGGTGCCACCAGTGCTCGTTCCAGACCCAGGGGAAATTGCGCCATACCGATCGGTTGGAGACCAGCGCGTGACCATCGAGCGTGGCGGCAAACACCTGCTCGCAGACGCGCCGGGATTCGTCGACCGACATCTCGGCGAAGCCATAGGCGTGCCAGGTGGCGCGATCGCATTCCACCAGGAACGTGCTCATGTCCGGCGCATAGCGATAATGGTGCGCGTTGAAGCTGCCGCGGTCGGTCGCGACGAAGGTCTGCGACAGCGTGGCAAAGGTCTTCGACGTGCCGTACCAGGCGAACTTGTTGCTGGAGTAGGACACGGAGAAGCCGAAATCGCCTTCGAAGCTGCGGCGGACCAGCGAGTTCAGCCCATCGGCAGCGACGATCAGATCGTAGCCTGCGAGCTGGTCCAGCGACTGGACGGTCGTGCCATAGCGGGCGACGACGCCGACGCTCTCGGCGCGGGCCTGCAGCAGCTTCAACAGTTCGAGCCGGCCGATCGCGGAAAAGCCGACGCCATCGATCTCGACGGTCTCGCCGCGCAGATTGAGCGTGATGTTGCGCCAGCTCTCCATGCGCGGCGCGATCGCATCCACCGTGTCGGGATCGTCGGCGCGCAGAAATTCCAGCGCCTGATCGGAGAACACGACGCCAAAGCCCCAGGTCGCTCCGGCCGGGTTCTGCTCGAACAGATCGACCACGGCGGCGGGGTGCCGCTTCTTCCAGAGATAGGCGAAATACAGCCCGCCAGGGCCGCCGCCGAGCACGGCGATGCGCAAGGGCGTCCTCCGAATTGACAGTATACTGTTTATTTTGGACCGGAGACTAATCCCTCATCTCGATCGAGGCCAGCGAAATCTTATTGTTGGAGATCGGGCCGCCGGCCGCAGGTCATTTCGGTGGGCCTCTGCCGAAGATCGCGTCGAGCGCGGCGAAATAGGTGCTCTCGACCAGCTCCGGCGCATGCCGGCCGAGCGCCTCCATCTTCACGCCCGAATTGATTTCGAGCACCTGCCAGCGTCCATCGGCGAGCACGAGGTCGACCGATGCGTAGCGGATGCCGATGACGCGGGCCGCCGCGGTGGCGAGCGCGGCACAGAGGTCCCGCTGTGCGCCGGGTTCGAGCAGCACGGGCTGAGCCCCGAATTCGAGATTGTGCCGCCAGCTCAGCAGGCGCTGCTCGCCGTGCGGCACGACGGCGCGCAGGGCAGACGCGTCGAATTCGGCGTCGAGGCGCCGCAGGAGTTGTGCGTGCCCCGCGGCCGGAGTGGCCGACAGCGCGAGGTCGAGCAGCGACTTCAGGCCGTCGCCGGTCACGATGGGGCGCAGCTTGCGATAGACAATCATGGATGCGTCATCGAGCTGCACGACACGGACCTCGTCGACGATATCCATGAGCGGCGCGATCGCGACGTTCGCGCCGGTCTCGAAAATGCCGTTCACCGCGTGCAGCAGCTCATCCTTCCCGGTGACGCGGACCACCGATCGTCCCGAGGTGCCCTCGTTGGGCTTGACCACCAGCCCGCGCGGATGGGTTTCGAGCAGCGCCAGCACGGCCTCGGCCGTCTGGCCGGACCGGCCGCCGAGGGCTGGAGCCAGAAAGAATACGTGTGGAACCGCGGCAATCCCATCGGCTCTCAGCAGCGCCGAGGTCGCCGCCTTGTCACACGCCAGTCTGTGCGCCACCGCACTGTTCAGGCCGAGATCGTAGCCGAAGATCAGGTGACGCCGGGTGGCATCCTCGAGCACCTGCAACCAGCCGTCTTCCCGCACGTCGAGCGCGATGCCTCGTTCGGCGCAGTAGCGGGTGACGGCGGAGAGCTGGGTCTGCGGATGGTTAATCATTGCTCAAGGATTGGGCCGGAGATGCGGAATTAAAGTGCTGGAAAATCGGAATCTCGGCAAGTAAATTACCCATATCGTTTGTGTACGAATGAACGGCCGATCGAGGCGATTCCGGGCATCAGCCGGCATGCATTTGATCGTGATCAATGGTGCGTCCACGCGGGTTGATTATTCGCTGTTTTCACGTACATCAGGCGCCGAAATCGCTGGATCTATAGGGTTTTTGCGGTCCTGCCTCCGTCACGACTTGTTTCTTCCAACTTCAGCCCACGTGAAAAAACAAACGACATGAGCGCGTTCTATAAAGAGAAAGTTCTTTCCGTTCACCACTGGACGGACACCCTGTTCTCCTTCCGAGCCACCCGCGATGCGGGCTTCCGCTTCCAGAATGGTCAGTTCGCGATGATCGGCCTTGAGGTCGAGGGCCGCCCGCTGCTGCGCGCCTACAGCATGGCGAGCGCCAATCACGAGGAGGAACTCGAGTTCTTCAGCATCAAGGTGCAGGACGGTCCGCTGACCTCCCGGCTGCAGAAGATCAAGGAAGGCGACACCATCCTGGTCGGCCGCAAGGCGACCGGGACGCTGATCCCCGACAACCTGCTGCCCGGCAGCCGGCTGCTGCTGCTGTCGACCGGCACCGGCCTTGCCCCGTTCGCCAGCCTGATCAAGGATCCCGACGTCTACGAGCGTTTCGAGAGCATCGTGCTGGTCCACGGCTGCCGCCAGGTCGCCGAGCTCGCCTATGGCGAGAGCGTCGTCGCCAAGCTGCGCGAGGACGAGCTGTTCGGAGAGCTGCTCGACGGCAAGCTGCAGTATTATCCGACCGTCACCCGCGAGCCGTTCCGCAACCGCGGCCGCATCACCGACCTGATCTCGTCGCAGCAGCTGTTCAACGATATCGGCCAGCATGAGCTCGATATCGCCAAGGACCGCATCATGATGTGCGGCAGCCCGGCGATGCTGGAGGAGCTCAAGACCATGTTCGAATCCCGCGGCTTCCTCGAAGGCAGCGGCAACGAACCCGGCCATTTCGTGATCGAGAAAGCGTTCGTCGAGCGCTGAGCCGCCAAGCTTCCGACTTTGACACTTTCGAAAGAGCGCCTCGACGCAATCGGGGCGCTCTTTTCGTTGGCAATATCCTCCTTGCGCGTTTCGAAGCGGCCGTGCGATTTTCGGCAGCAAGACCGGACCTGCAGACGTCCGGCGCGACACAGGGAGGGGACTTGGATTGCCCGAGCGGCGGCCATCCCCGATACAATGAGGGGTACGGCCATGGATTCCATCGTTCGCAGACAGACGCTCGGTGACCTCCTGCGGCGGAGCGCGGCGCGCACGCCAGGCAAGACGGCGGTGATCTGCGGCGATACGCGTTGGACCTACGCCGAGTTCAACGCCATCGTCGACCGCCTCGCGGCCGGCCTCGCCGCGCGCGGCGTCGGCAAGGGCGAGCGGGTCGCCATCCTCGCGCGCAACTCTCATGCCTTTGCCGCCCTGCGCTTCGCGCTGGCGCGGCTCGGCGCTGTCCTGGTGCCGATCAATTTCATGCTCAAGCCGGAGGAGGTCGCCTACATCCTCAAGCATGCGGGCGCGCGGCTGCTCGCGACCGACAGCGGCTTTGCCGGCGTGGCACGTGCTGCCAAGGCGCTGGTGCCGGCGGTCGAGCAATTGATCTGGCTGCCGTCGGAAGGTTCGAGCGAGCGGCAGGCCGACATGATCGATTTTGCCGAGCTCGCGGCCTCGACGGCGACGGTGCCTGCCGTCGAGATCGCCGGAGGCGACGTCGCGCAGATCGTCTACACTTCCGGCACGGAGTCGCTGCCGAAGGGCGCGATGCTGACCCATGACGCCGTCATTTGGCAGTATGTCAGCTGTATCGTCGATGCCGGCATTTCCGCCGACGATGTCACCCTCCACGCGCTGCCGCTGTATCACTGCGCGCAGCTCGACGTGTTCTTCGGGCCGTCGATCTATGTCGGCGCCACCAACATCATCACCGCGTTTCCGACGCCGGACAATCTGCTGCCGCTGATCGCGAAATATCGCATCACCTCGTTCTTCGCGCCGCCGACGGTGTGGATCTCGATTCTGCGCTCGCCGCTGTTCGAGACCACCGACTTGTCCACTTTGCGCAAGGGCTATTACGGCGCCTCGATCATGCCGGTCGAGGTGCTGCGCGAGCTGGCGCAGCGGCTGCCGAAGGTGCGTCTGTGGAACCTGTATGGCCAGACCGAGATCGCGCCGCTGGCGACGATGCTCGGACCCGACGATCAATTGCGCAAGCCGGGCAGTTGCGGCCGCGCCGTGCTCAACGTCGAGACCCGGATCGTCGATGACGACATGAATGATGTCGCCCCGGGCGAGGTCGGCGAGGTCGTACACCGCTCGCCGCATCTGATGCTCGGCTACTTCCATGACGACGAGCGCACTGCCGCCGCCTTCCACGGCGACTGGTTTCATTCCGGCGATCTCGCGACCATCGACGACGAAGGCTACATCACCATCGTCGACCGCAAGAAGGACATGATCAAGACCGGCGGTGAGAACGTCGCCAGCCGCGAGGTCGAGGAGGCGCTGTATCTGATTCCGGAAGTGTCGGAGGTCGCCGTCGTCGGCCTGCCGCATCCACGCTGGGTCGAGGCGGTCGTGGCGATGGTCGTGGTCAAGTCCGGCTGCGAGCTGACCGAGGAGGTGGTGCTCAAGCAGGCCTCGGCACGGCTCGCCACCTTCAAGACGCCGAAACGGATCGTGTTTGTCGATGCGCTGCCCAAGAATCCCAGCGGCAAGCTCTTGAAGCGTCAGTTGCGCGAGGCGCATTCGGGGCTGTTTGCGGAGGGGTAAGCAGCTGCCTTTGGCGATCGCGTGTCTCGGCGGGGAGGCGCCGAGGCCGCTACGGCGCTGCGGACCGATCTCGCAGTGCCGCAGCCGATAGCCTAGGGCTATCGACGTTGTGATATCATCGATGGCCGATTGCGCGCGCTTGTGTAACGATTGCTTCGCGATATCAGTACTATCGTGACACCGGATCTTCCACGAGCTGCCCCGAGGCCTCCCATGGATACGCTGCTGCTCCCGTTTTCGCCGCGCTTCATCGTGCTGACGATCTGCGCCACGGCGACCGCCCTGCTGCTGATCCTCGGTATCTACGACCGCAAGATCTTCGATCTCGTCCTGATCCCGCTGCTGATCTTCGGTGCGCTCACCCTGCTCGGCATCCGCGATCTCGTGCAGAAGAGCCACGCAGTGCTGCGCAATTATCCGATCTCGGCGCATATGCGGTTCTTGCTCGAAGAGATCCGGCCCGAGATGCGGCAGTATTTCTTCGAGAGCGAAAAGGACGGCATGCCGTTCTCGCGCGACACCCGCGCGGTGGTCTATCAGCGCGCCAAGATGGAGCTCGACAAGCGCCCGTTCGGCACCCAGGAGGACGTCTACCGCGAGGGCTACGAATGGATGCACCATTCGATCGCGCCCAAGCCGCATGCGGAGGAGAAGTTCCGCATCACCATTGGTGGTCCGGATTGCACCAAGCCGTATTCGGCCTCGGTGTTCAACATCTCCGCCATGAGCTTCGGCGCGCTGAGCCCGAATGCGGTGCGTGCCCTCAATGGCGGGGCGAAGAAGGGCGGCTTCGCCCACGACACCGGCGAAGGTGGCTTCAGTCCCTATCACGCCGAAATGGGCGGCGACATCATCTGGGAGATCGGCTCCGGCTATTTCGGCTGCCGGCGTCATGATGGCACGTTCGATCCCGAGGCGTTCACGCGGGTCGCGAGCCACGACCAGATCAAGATGGTGGAGCTCAAGATCAGCCAGGGCGCCAAGCCCGGCCATGGCGGGGTGCTGCCGGCCGCCAAGGTGTCCGAGGAGATCTCGAAGATCCGCGGCGTCTCGATGGGCGAGGATTGCATCTCGCCGCCGGCGCATCGCGCGTTCTCGACGCCCATCGGCATGATGCAGTTCATCGGCGAGATGCGGCGACTGTCGGGCGGCAAGCCGGCCGGCTTCAAGCTGTGCATCGGCCACCCCTGGGAATTCCTCGCGATCTGCAAGGCCATGCTGGAGACCGGCATCTATCCCGACTTCATCGTGGTCGACGGCAATGAAGGCGGCACCGGTGCCGCGCCGCTCGAGTTCATGGACCATCTGGGCATGCCGATGCGCGAGGGCGTCAGCTTCGTGCACAATGCGCTGGTCGGCCTTGGCATCCGCGACCGCATCAAGATCGGCGCCTCCGGCAAGATCGCCACCGCGTTCGACATGGCGCGCGCGATGTCGATCGGCGCCGACTGGTGCAACGCGGCGCGCGGCTTCATGTTCTCGCTCGGCTGCATCCAGTCCTTGAGCTGCCATACCGACAGATGCCCGACCGGTGTCGCCACCCAGGATCCGACGCGCGCTCGCGCGCTGGTCGTCCCGCACAAGCTCGACCGCGTCTACAACTATCATCACGCGACCCTGCATGCGCTGGCCGAGCTGCTCGCCGCCGCCGGTCTCGAACATCCGCAGGACCTGCGGCCGATCCACTTCTCACAGCGGACGTCGACCACTGAGGTGTCCTCGTTTGCCAAGCTGTATCCGGCGCTGCGTCCTGGCGAGCTGCTCGACGGCACCCAGGACGTCCGCTTCCGCGACGCCTGGGCGATGGCGCGAGCCGATACGTTCGCGGCGGTGCAGTAAAACGCCTTGCGTGATTGTTCTTGGGAACCTTCCGGCTCCAATTCCATCTAAGCCACGCGTGCTCAGCTTGGATGATCGACAATGCCTTGGACCACAGCGACCACAGTCTCCGCGGCGACGAGCGGCGAGGATGACCTGATCCGACGGGCAAAAGCCCGGGACGAGACCGCCATCCGGGCCATCCTCCAGGCCAACAACCGTCGCCTGTTCCGGATCGCCCGCGGCATCCTGTGCAATGACAGTGAGGCGGAGGACGTCGTGCAGGAGACCTATGTCCGGGCGCTCACCCATCTCGACGAGTTTCGCGGCCAGTCCAGCCTGTCGACCTGGTTGGTCCGCATCGCAATGAACGAGGCGATGGGACGCCTGCGCGGACAACGGCCCGCACTGCAACTGGATGTGCAGCACCAAGACAGGCCAGGGGCCGAGGTGATCCAATTTCCCGCCACGTCGAGCGATCCGGAGAAGTCTGTGGCGCAGCGCCAGATCCAGGCCGTCGTCGAACGGGCGATCGATGACCTGTCCGAGCCGTTTCGCCTGGTGTTCATCGCCCGCGTGATCGAGGAGATGAGCATCGACGAGACGGCGGACTTGCTCGGATTGAAGCCCGAGACCGTGAAGACGCGCTTGCATCGCGCCCGCGGCATGTTGCGCGAGAACGTCGAAAAGGAGATCGGTCCCGTCCTTCTGGACGCGTTTCCCTTCGCCGGCCCGCGTTGCGAGCGGCTGACCGACGCCGTGCTCGATCGTCTTCGACGTCCGGCGTGAAGATTCCCGGGAACGTCGGCTCCCGCTTTTCATCCAATCCCTGTGCAGCCATTCACCCGCCGGCCACGAGGTCCGGCGCCACAGGAGATGAGAACCATGTTCAAGCATATCGGCACGATCGCCGTCGCGCTCTGCGTCACGAGCAGCGCCGCCCTGTCGCAGGGCGCCAAGCTCAGCGATCCGCAGATCGCGCATATCGCCTACACAGCCGGCGAAATCGACATCAAGGCGGCGAAGCAGGCCTTGGACAAATCCGGGAGCAAGGAAGTCAAGGAGTTCGCCCAAGGCATGGTGCGTGACCACGAGGCGGTCAACAAGCAGGCCCTCGCCCTCGTCAAGAAGTTGAAAGTCACGCCTGAGGATAACGACACCAGCCGCGCACTGTCGAAGCAGGCGAGCGAGAAGCTCGACGAGCTCGGCAAGCTCAAGGGCGCGGCCTTCGACAAGGCCTATATCGCCAACGAGGTCGCCTACCACAAGACGGTGAACGGCGCGCTGGAGACGCAGCTCATTCCGTCCGCAACCAACGCCGAGCTGAAGGAGTTGCTGCAGACCGGCCTGAAGCTGTTCCAGGGCCACGAGCAGCACGCCGAGCATGTCGCGGCGGATCTGAAGTAGGACGATCCGATGCTGTCGGGACGCATCACTCTCGTGAGCATGGTTGTGCTCGCCGCCGTGAGCGTTCCGGCGCGCGCGGCCACGATCCGGATCGTGGTGGACAAGCTCGAATTCTCGCCGGCCGCGGCTTCGGCCAAGGTCGGCGACACCGTCGAATGGGTCAACAAGGATGCGCTGGCTCATACGGCGACGGCGCGGGATGGCGCATTCGATGTCATTTTGCCGCCGAGCAAGACGGTGAGTTCGGTCCTCAAGAAGGCGGGCACGGTCGACTACTACTGCCGCTTTCACCCCAACATGAAGGCGACCCTGACGATCGCGCCGTGACGCCGCTGGCCTCAATGCGGGTTTTCCAGGCTGAAGGTCTCGGATTGCTCGTCATAGGCAAACAGCTCGGCGTAGCGGCCCCATGATACGATGGTGTGCAGCGTCTCGTCGGCATAGTGCTCGGACATGTAGTCCTCGAGCTCGATGCGGAAGCGCGCGGCCGGCGCGGCGTGCGAGGGGCGGTCGTCGAGCACGCGGCGGATCAGCCCCATCAGCGGCACGTTCTCCATCAGATGCTGCGCGAACAGCTTCTTGCGCTCGTCGGTCTCCTGATGCGCGAACCGCCGTCCGGCCTCGGTCAGGGTCAGATCGCCTTCGCTGAGCTGGGCGAAGCGCAGGAGCTGCAGCGCCTCGGCCAAGGGAAAGATCTCGTCGACCTCGAGCTGCAGATGGCCCGCCAGCACCGGCAGGTCGGCATGCCCATTATAAGGTTCGCCGGCGAGCGTCTCGATCAGGCCCGAGATCGAGTTCGACGACACGTGGCTGAGCACCATGCCGACGCCGGCGCTGGCGGTGCTCGGCAGCTTCGGCTCGGGCCGCTGCGTCATGCGGGCATAGAGACTGTCGACGAGCTGGCGGAACGCCGGATCGAGCCGGTTGCGCGGATGCGGCAGGTCGACCTTGAACTCGGCGGCGACGCGGCCGGGATTGGACGAGAACACCAGGATGCGGTCGCACATCAGCACCGCTTCCTCGATGTTGTGCGTCACCATCAGCACCGACTTGATCGGCAGCCGCCCGTCGGTCCAGAGATCGACGAGGTCGGTACGAAGTGTCTCGGCGGTCAGCACGTCCAGGGCCGAGAACGGCTCGTCCATCAGCAGCAGGTCGGGATGCACCACCAGCGCGCGGGCGAAGCCGACGCGCTGGCGCATGCCGCCGGAGAGCTCCTTTGGAAAAGCGGATTCGAAACCGTCGAGACCGATCAGGTCGATCGCGGCCAGCGCGCGCTTGCGCCGCTCGGCGCTGTCGACACCGAGCGCCTCGAGGCCGAGCTCGACGTTCTGCAGCACGGTCAGCCAGGGAAACAGTGCGAACGACTGGAACACCATGGCGACACCAACGGGCGGGCCGGCGATGATCTCGCCGCGGCAGCGCGCTTCGCCCGAGGATGGCGACACCAGGCCGGCGATGATCCGCAGAAGCGTCGACTTGCCGGAGCCGGAGCGTCCGAGCAGGCCGACGATCTCGCCGGCGCGGATCGTGAGGTCAACCTTCTCCAGCACGACGAGATCCTCGCCGCTGCCCTTGGGAAACAGCCGGCTGACGCTCTTGATCTCGATCAGCGATGAGTCCTTGACCTGGTCGCGCATGACAATTCTCCCGGTCAGCCGAGCCGCAGCCGGCGTTCGCCGAAGGCATAGAGCGGCCGCCACAGCAGCCGGTTGAACAGAGTGACGAGAATGCACATCACGGCAATGCCGAGCACGACGCGCGGAAAGTCGCCGTGCTCGGTGGCCGCAGCGATGTAGGCGCCGAGCCCGCTTGCGGTGAGATGGGTATCACCCCAGCTCGCGACCTCGGCGACGATCGCCGCGTTCCACGAGCCGCCGGAGGCGGTAATGGCGCCGGTGATGTAATAGGGGAAGATTCCGGGCAGCACGACCTTGAACCACCAGCGCCAGCCGGTGAGATGCAGGCTCGCGGCGGCCTCGCGCAGGTCGGTCGGGAAGGCGCTGGCCCCGGCGATGACGTTGAACAGGATGTACCACTGTGTGCCCAGGATCATCAGCGGGCTCAACCAGACATTGGCGTCGAGGCGAAAGCGCACGATGAGCACGACGAACACCGGGAAGGCGAGGTTGGCCGGGAAGGCGGCGAGGAATTGCGCCAGCGGCTGGATGCGCTCGGCGAGCTTCGGCCGCAGCCCGATCCAGACGCCGACGGGCACCCACATCAGCGACGCCAGCGCGATCAGCACCGCGACGCGGATCAGCGTGATCAGGCCGTAGCCGATCGCGGTGAGGACGTCGGTGAGCGCCAGCGTCGCCGAGAGATAGAGATAGGTCTTCCAGCCGGCATAGACGCAGCCGAGGATGACCACGGCAAGCCAGAGACCGTCGACCATCTGCGACGGCGGCGCGTGGCGCACGGGGCCGCTCCAGGCTTTCGGCCAGTTGATCCGCAGGTTCGAGAAGGTGCGGTTGAGCGCAGCGAACGGCATCGACAGCGAGCGCAGGGCGCGGGTGCGCCGGAACAGATCGAGCATCCAGGAGGTGGGCGGATTGCCGGAGGCGGTCTGCTCGAAGCGGAATTTGTCGGCCCAGGCCACGATCGGGCGGAACAGCAGCTGGTCATAGGCGGTGATGACGAGCAGCATGGTCAGCAGCGCGGCGCCGATCGCCGCCAGATCCTTCTGCTGAATGGCGAGCGCGACATAGGAGCCGATGCCGGGCAGGGTGACGGTGGTGTTGCCGACCGTGATCGCCTCCGACGCCACGACGAAGAACCAGCCGCCGGACATCGACATCATCGCATTCCATATCAGGCCGGGCATCGCATAGGGCACGTCGAGCCGCCAGAAGCGCTGCCAGCCGGAGAGGTGGAAGCTGCGCGTCGCCTCCTCCAGGTCCTTCGGCACGTTGCGCATCGATTGGTACATGCTGAAGGTCATGTTCCAGGCCTGGCTGGTGAAGATCGCGAACACGCAGGCGAGCTCGGCGCCCAGCACCTGGCCCGGAAACAGGTTCATGAAGAACACGACGGTGAAGGTCAGGAAGCCGAGGATCGGTACCGACTGCAGGATGTCGAGCAGCGGGATCAGCACGATCTCGGCGCGCCGGCTCTTGGCCGCGAGCGCCGCATAGACGAAGGTGAAGACGAGCGAGCACGCGATGGCGAGCAGCATGCGCAAGGTGGTGCGCAGCGCGTAGAGCGGCAGGTTGGACGGATCGAGCGAGACAGGGGCGGTGTCGAGCGCGGACAAGGGCTGGGTGGTCTGCTCGCCGCCATAGACGATCAGCACCATCGCGCCGACCACGATGATCAGCGCGACGACGTCCCAGATATTGGGGCGCACGGTTTCGCGCAGCACGGTCGTCCTGATGTCCCGGAGCAGCATCGGCATGTCTCGTCTGGTCGGCCGCAACCATCGGCGGAGGCTGCGGACGTGGCCGTGTCATGGCTTGAGGGCTGGTCGGCCGGACAGTGCCGGCCGAATCCGCACCCTAAGTGCCCTGTGTGATGGTTTGATATCAAGCGGAGCGGTCGGGATCCGGCCTCTCGGTCCGGCCTATCAAAGGATACGCAGGCAGCCTCTTCACGTTCCCGCGACGAGGCTAGTCGAACGCAGATGCGGCTTGGCTTGGGGCTCCATCGGTACGGAGACGCCGGGTCACATCTGTCGCGCCGACGACGGTCAGCGCCTCCCCCGCTTGCGGGGGAGGTCGCATCGCATCGTCAGGTGCGATGCGGGTAGGGAATGCTCCGGGAGCGACTGCCGCTGTGGCGCCCCCACCCCAACCCTCCCCCGCAAGCGGGAGAGGGAGCGCACTGGTCGGGCCGCAGCAGTGGGGCTCAATCACCCCACGTTCGGCTCGCCGCCGTCCGGCGCGAGCCTCGTCGCCAGGATCTTGTCGATGCGGCGGCCGTCGAGGTCGATGATCTCGAAGCGCCAGCCTTGCAGCTCGAAGCTCTGGCCGACCTCGGGCACGCTGCCGAAGTGCTGCAGCACGAGGCCTGCGACGGTGTGATAGCCGCGATGCGGCGGCACCTCGATCGCCAGCACGTCGGCGAACTCGTCGAGTTGCATCCAGCCGGAGACCAGCAGCGAGCCGTCGTCACGGCGGACGCAGGCCGGCTCGGGCGGGCCCTCCTCGGAGGAGAACGCGCCAACGATCGACTCCAGGATATCCGCCGCGGTCACCACGCCTTCGAACGCGCCGTATTCGTCGTGCACCAGCCCCATATGCACGGGCGCCACCTTCAGGATGGCGATCACGTCGCGCGCATCGACGGTGGACGGAATGATCGGCACCTCGCGCACCAGGCTGCGCAGGTCCGGCGTCTCATCGCGCAGATACGCCGCCAGCAGGTCCTTGGCTTGCAGCACGCCGATCGGACGGTCGCGCTCGCCGTCCGACACCGGCAGGCGCGAATGCGGGCTCTTGGCGAGCAGTTCGCGAATGGCCTTGGGGTCGTCGTTGAGGTCGACGACGTCGACCTCGGGCCGCGGCGTCATGATGGCGCCGACCGGACGGTCGCCGAGCCGCATCACGCCGGCGATCATCTCCTTCTCGCCTGGCTCGAGCACGCCGGCGGTCTCGGCCTCGCGCACCAGATGGTGGATCTCCTCTTCGGAAACTTTCTCCTCGGCCTCGCCGGAGCGGCCGAGCAGCGTCAGGATCAGCTTGCCGGAAAGGTCGAGCAGCACCACCAGCGGCAGCGACACCTTGGCGAGCAACTGCATGGCCGGCGCGACGCGGACGGCAATCGCCTCGGGATCACGCAGCGCGAGCTGTTTCGGCACCAACTCGCCGACGATCAGCGTGGCATAGGTGATAATGGTGACGACGAGGCCGACGCCGACGATGTCGGCGACCGAAGCCGACAGGCCGAGCTCCAGCAGCGATTGTGTCAGGCGCTGGCCGAGCGTGGCGCCGGAGAATGCGCCGGAGAGCACCCCGACCAGGGTGATGCCGATTTGCACCGTCGAGAGGAACCGGCCGGGATCGGACGCCAGCGCGAGCGCCCGACGGGCGCCGGAAACGCCCTTTTCCGCCAGCAGCGCCAGCCGCGCGGGACGCGACGACACGATCGCGAGTTCGGACATGGATAACAGTCCGTTGACGACGATGAGGACGACGATGATGGCGAGTTCGACGGAGAGCATTTCGACCTTGTCTGGCGCCCGGAGGGGCAGGATGGGGACAGGTCCTAGCATATGGGGACGGCAAGCGCCCAATGCCGGTGTGCGGAGGTGGCGTGCATGGGAGGGCTGAAAGTGGGAGGCTGGTTCGCTTGAGGCACGGGCAGCTCCTGAACCTCCGGTATGGGTCCCGGCGAACGCCGGGACCCATACCGCGTGATCTATCGAAGGCACTCGGAACGGCGACGAATTGCCGCCACCACGGGCGCTGACGATCAGGCAGGACAACTGCCAGCGAGGTCCCTCGATGGCGTCCGCGGTATGGGTCCCGGCGTTCGCCGGGACGACACCTTTTGTGGAGCGCCAGTTTCGGCTCTCACTGGCGTCAGGCCGCAGGGCGCAACGCCTGCGCGACCGCTCCTCAGAAATCCCCGTGCAGCCGCCCGGAGAAGATCGACACCGGGCCGCGGTCGGCGTTGTAGGCGGGGTTGCTGACGAATTGGTAGTCGGCGGTGAAGGTCAGGTACTTGTTGATGGAATAGGCGTAGTAGGCCTCGATGATGTTCTCGCGCCGGTAGTTCAGGGCGCCGTCGCCGATCAGCGGGCCGAGGCCACCGGCGGCGAGGAAGGCGCGGTGGTCGCGCGACAGGCCGTTGGTCACGCCGGCGAGGCCGATCGTGTCGTCGGGACGGCCCCAGCGGGTGCCCTTGATCGAGCTGCCCAGCGACAGGCTGTTGTCGATGTCGGTGAACGCCATGATCTCGGTCTTGCCGTCGTTCCAGCTCCAGCGCCCGAACAGGCCGACATCGTCCGTCAGCGCCTGGTCGAAGCTGACGACATAGCCGTATTTGCTGCGGCCGCGCCGCGTCTGGCTGATGTCGAGATTGAGCGCGGCATCGTCGAGCGTCTCTCGATAGCTGCCGGAAAACACGCTGTTGAACCAGCCGATTGTGCGTAGGTGACCGGGCTGCGAGAACAACTGATAGCGCGTTTCCAATTCGACGACGTAGCTGCCGCGGCGGAAGACGTTCATGTCGAAATTGTTCGAGTTCGATACTGCGTCCATGAGGAAATAGCCGGCGCGCAGCGCCCAGCTCTTTTGATTGAGCTCGGCTGTCGCGCCGTAGGTCAGGCCGAGCTTGTCGGCGGCGTAGTCGAAGGCGCCGGGCGCCCACACCGACCAGTTCATGAAGTCCTTGCGCGCGTCCTTGGCGTAGGCGTTGCCGTCGAACACGTCGAGCACGGGAAATTTGCCGATCTGCACGGTGAGTCGCGAGACGTCCTGCTTGCCCGATAGCTGCAACTGGCCGCTGCCGAGCTGCTCCTGCTCGCCGCCGAAGCCGAAGGTCTGGCGCAGGAACAGGCGCGAGGTGTTGTAGTGGGGATAGGGGAAGTCCGACTTCTGCGCCTCGCCATTGGAGAAGCCGCCAAGGCCGACGGTGTTGCTGAGGCCGAAGCCCTGCAGCAGCTCGGGATTGTAGTAGACCTCGCCGCCATCCCACAGCCGCGCGTTGATGTACAGGCTATTGCTCCAGGTCTCCTGGAACTGGCGCGCGGGCGTCAGGCTGTTGGCGCCGGTGTAGGCGGCGCGGAACGCCGGATAGCCCTGGCCGATCACGGTCGCCTGGCCGTGGATCTCCCAGCGGTCGGATTCGGGATCGGACGGATCGCTCTTGAGCTTCAGATCGGGACCGCCGGCGAAGTCCAGCTTGCGGTTGAGCCCAACCCGCAGGGTCTGGAATTCGAGCGCGGAATTGTAGCTGGCACCGTTGGAGAAGCGGACGCCGGCGTTCTCGAAATGGCTGTAGAGATATTCGAGGCGCCAGCTCCAATGCGGCGCAAAGCTGCGCTCGATGCCGGCGCCGGCGGCCCAGCCGAGCCGCGTCGTCAGCAGCTTCTCGGTGTCGCCGGCCGCAGTGGTGTTGATGAAGCGGCCGCCGGTCCAGGCCAGGCCGCCGGTGGCATAGACCAGCCAGTCGCCCCTGACGTAGCCGACCCGGCCGCGGGCGGTGGCGACATAGTCCCACAGCTCGGAGACGTTCGAGCCGGGTGTGCCCAGCATCGCGACGGTGTGGTTGGAGGTGAGATAGTTCGGAAAGCTGAAATCGCCCTCGAGCCCGAGCAGCAGGCCGGAGCGGGTGACCCAGTTGTAGCCGGCCTGCGCGCCACCGGTGAGGCCGCTGAACGGGCTGCCGGCGCTGGCCGTCCCGCTCGGGTCGGTCAGGGTCGCCCGGGCATGGTCACGGGTATAGCCGGCATGGACGCCGACATAGAGGCCGGTCCAGTCGAACACCGTCTGTGCCATCCGGGCCTTGACCGGCAGGTCGGCGGCAGCAGCGGGGGCGGCGAGCGCGGCGATCATGGCGGCGGTCGCGATCGTCTCCCGGGTGCAGTTCGAACGGATCATGGCAGCAGATTCCCAAGGCGAGGCACACGACGACACCGGCAACGTCACACCTGATTGCCCGCGCACAGTCACGAGAAGATTACGGAGTAGATGATGTTCGATCGGAAGTGTGGATGAGCTGCGGCGATTTAGGGATGATTTATATTGCGATTAATTCGCAACAGCAAGCGCAGGGCTGGTTCATTCGGTTTCTGATTGCGGGTGTGGCGCCTGCGCAACAAAAAACCCGCCCGGGGCGGCCGGGCGGGTTGTCGAGATCGCGGATCGGGGCAGGTGGAAGCCCGGCCGTGGCGGATGGGGCGAGGCGGGCCTTGGCCGTGATTGGGCGGGGCGAGGCGAGCGCCCAGCATCAATAGCCGCAGGCCCTGACGCGGCCGACATACTGGCCGTAGACGTTGTACTGCGGCACCCAGCGGCAGTACCGATAGCCACCGCCGTAATAGTAGCCGTCGTTGCTGGCGGCGATGGCGCTGCCGACGACGGCGGCTCCGACGAGGCCGGCACCGACGCCCCAGCCCCAGTGATGATGGTGGAAGCCGTTGGCCGCAGCGGGCGTCGACGTCGCCGCGATGCTGCCGGTGACGGCGAGCGCGGTCAGTGCGAGGGCGGCAATCTTGGTCTTGATCGACATGGTCGAAGGCTCCTGTTTGCTATTGGGGCGGCCGGCGTCGGCCGCTTGCCAAATTGGACGGAGCCTTTTCGAAACCGGTTCGAATCGCCGGATGAGGTGCCCGGCGCCCTGAAAATTCGTTCGTTGATACAGGGGCTTGGCCTCGGTTCAGCAGCCCGGCAACGGGCCGCGGCGAAGCGTGTTCACGTCGAAGTTATCGACGTCCTCCAGCAGCGCGCAGAACGCCCGCGCGCCGTGGTCCAGCACGCGCTCGCCCTTCTCCGCCGACGCCTGCGTGGCATCGCCGACCGCACCGCTCGCATTCAGGTCCTGCGTCTGCCAGGCCATCGGCGCCGGCCGCTGCGTCGAGAGCACCTTGCAGGTGGTTTCCATTTCAGCGCCGCGCGAGGGGAAAGCGGCGATGGCATCGGTGCGCACCAGCGTGGGATGGCAGGCCAGCATGATCGAGGTCTCGACGGCGCCGCCGTGGATGCCGTGCCGCAGCTCATCGGCCGAGAACAACCCATCGGGCGCACCGAAGCGCGACCATGACGTCGTCACCACCAGCATGCGGTGATCAGCGCGCAGATCCTGCGCGACCAGGGTCATCGCAGCGCTGTTGCCGCCATGGCTGGTGACGATCACGAGCTTCCTGAGTCCAGCGCGCGCGACGCTGTCGCCGAGAGCACGCCAGCTCCGCAGCGCGACCTCCGTCGGCACGGTCAGCGTGCCCGGATAGTCGATATGCTCGGTCGAGATCCCCACGGGCTGCACCGGCAGCACCGTCACCGGCAGCGCCGGCGGCAGCAGCGCGCGGACGCGCGCGAGATAAGCCTCGGCAATGTAGACGTCAGTGCCGAGAGGCAGGTGCGGCCCATGCTGCTCGGTGGCGGCGAGCGGCAGCACCGCGATCCAGCGCGCGGTCTCGGGCGTTCCCGAGTCGGGCGCTCCAAAATCCGGCCAGTGCAGCTCGGTCCAGTCGCGGGGCGGCACGGTCATCGCGCGGGCCATTTCCTTCGTCCGTCGGGCAGGGTAGTTATCACCGATTGATCTTAGCATGTTCAGCCAGAAAGAACCGGGGAGACCAGACATGGCGCAGGCGCTTCTGTCGCGAACGTTAATGGCGGCATCGCTGGTCGTAGCCGGACTGATCTCGGCGGCTCAGGCCCAGATGCTGGACAAGGTCTCGTTCGGCACCAACTGGGTTGCCGAGGCCGAGCATGGCGGCTTCTTCCAGGCGGTCGCCGACGGCACCTACAAGCGCTACGGACTGGACGTGACGATCGTGCCGGGCGGTCCGAACGAGAACAACCGCATGCTGCTGATCTCCGGCAAGATCGAGTTCTTCATGGCCGCAAATACGCTGATGTCGTTCGACGCCGTCGCCAACAACGTGCCGGTGGTGTCGATCGCGGCGATGTTCCAGAAGGATCCGCAGGTGTTCCTGACCCATCCGGAGTCCAGGATCACCAAGCTCGAGGAGCTGAAGCCGCTG
The DNA here is from genome assembly GCF_032489875.1 of Bradyrhizobium sp. SZCCHNR1015. Taxonomy (NCBI): domain Bacteria; kingdom Pseudomonadati; phylum Pseudomonadota; class Alphaproteobacteria; order Hyphomicrobiales; family Nitrobacteraceae; genus Bradyrhizobium; species Bradyrhizobium sp. SZCCHNR1015. Next base: position 75,234 of record NZ_JAUEYW010000022.1, on the reverse strand, counting down.
ACCCTGTTCGTCTCCAAGGAAGGCATCTCCAGCTACTATCAATGGCTGAAATCGGAATACGGCTTCTCCGAGAAGAATGTCCGCCCCTACACGTTCAATCCGCAGCCCTTCATCGCTACGCCGCAGAGCGCAATGCAGGGGTATGTCACGTCGGAGCCGTTCGCGGTCGAGCGCGCCGCCGGCTTCAAGCCCGGCGTGATCCTGCTCGCGGACAACGGCTTCAACACCTATTCGACCCTGATCGAGACGCGGCGCGACCTCATCGAGAGCAAGCCGGACCTGGTGCAGCGTTTCGTCGATGCTTCGATCATCGGCTGGTACAATTACATCTACGGCGACAATTCCGCGGGCAACGCGCTGATCAAGAAGATGAACCCGGAGATGACCGATGATCTCCTTGCCTATTCGGTCGCCAAGATGAAGGAGTACGGCATCGTCGATTCCGGCGACAGCGTGGAGAAGGGCATCGGCGCCATGACGGACGAGCGCGTCGCCAGCTTCTTCGACAAGATGGTGCGGGCCGGCGTCGTCAAGTCGACGATCGACTATCGCAAGTCGTATACGCTGCGTTTCGTCAACAAGGGCGTCGGCATCGATCTCCGGCCGAAGAAGTAGGACGCTCGAGCGGCGCTTTCAGCAAATGAGCTCACCCCCTTCGTCCGAGCGCGCCGTTGCGACCGCGGTATGCCTGCGCGGCGTCACCAAGGTGTACGAGTCCGGCGTCGCCGCGCTGGGGCCGATCGATCTGACCATCGCCAAAGGCGAATTCGTCTCGCTGCTCGGCCCCTCCGGCTGTGGCAAGTCGACGGCGCTGCGCCTGATTGCGGGTCTGGTGGCGCCAAGCGCCGGGACGGTGGATGTCGCCGCCTCGTCAGAGGCGCATCCCGGCGATCGCGTCGGCTTCGTGTTCCAGGAGCCGACCCTGATGCCCTGGACCAGCGTGCGCGACAATGTCGGCCTGCCGTTGAAGCTTGCGCGGGTGCCGGCGAGCCAGGCGCGTCCAAGGATCGATGCGGCGCTCGAGCAGGTCGGTCTCGCTGATTTTGCCGACGCCTTTCCGCGCGAACTATCCGGCGGCATGAAGATGCGCGCCTCGCTGGCGCGCGCGCTCGTCACGCACCCCGGCATCCTGCTGATGGACGAGCCGTTCGCGGCCCTCGACGAGATCACGCGCTTCCGCCTCAACAATGATCTGCTGGAGCTGTGGCGCAGGCTGAACATGACGGTCGTGTTCGTCACCCATTCGGTGTTCGAGTCGGTCTATCTGTCGCAGCGCGTGCTGGTGATGACGGCGCGACCCGGCCGGCTCAGTGCCGAGATCAGGATCGACGCTGACCAGCGCGATGATGCGTTCCGTGCCTCGCCGGCTTATGCCGATGATTGCCGCCGGGTCTCTGACGCGCTCGCACCGGCCTATACCGGAGTGCATGCGCTGTGAGCATGCAGGGTCGAGAATCGTCCCTCTCGGGCGCGCGGCTTGCGAGCCTCGCCTTTCCCGCGATCGTGTTCGTCGCTGCGATGACGGCGTGGGAGCTGGTTGTGCGCCTCAACGGCATCCAGCCCTATGTGTTGCCCGGGCCGCTGCTGGTGCTGAAGACGCTTGTCGCCGATTGGGACATTCTCGCGCAATCGCTGCTGACGACCCTGATCACGACATTCGAAGGCTTCATCGCCGCAGCGCTCGGCGGCATCGCGCTGGCGCTGTTGTTCAACCAGTCGAAATGGCTGGAATGGGCGTTGTTTCCCTATGCCGTCGTGCTGCAGGTGACACCGGTCATCGCGATTGCGCCGATGCTCCTGATCTATCTGCCGCAGCAGACGGCGGTGGTCGTATGCGCCTGGATCGTCGGCTTCTTCCCGGTGCTGTCCAACACCGCGCTCGGCCTCAACTCGGTCGATCGCAATCTCGCCGGGCTGTTCCAGCTCTATGGCGCCTCGCGCTGGCAGACCTTGCGCTATCTGAAGCTGCCGGCGGCGCTGCCTTACATTCTCGGCGGCCTGCGCATCGCCGGCGGCCTGTCGCTGATCGGCGCGGTCGTCGCCGAGATCGCGGCGGGCAGCGCTGGTGCCGGATCCGGTCTCGCCTATCGCATCGCGGAATCCGGCTATCGTCTCAACATACCCCGCATGTTCGCAGCGCTGGTGCTGCTGTCGGTCGCCGGGATTGTCATTTATGGCTTGCTGGCGCTAGTTTCGCACCTCGTTTTACGGCGCTGGCATGAGAGCGCGCTTGGAAAGGACAACTGATGGCGGCGACTTCGTCTGACAAGATCGATGTTCTGGTCTATGGGCCGCTGCGGCCGATCCTGGAAAAAGGATTCCCGGACAGCTTCAACGTGCACCATGCGACGACGCAGGCCGATCTCGAAGCGCTGCCGGCGGATGTGAAGGGCCGGATCCGCGGCATCGCCGTGACCTTCCACACCGTCAAGACCGACGCCGCCGTGATGGCGATGCTCCCCAAGCTCGAGATGATCGCAAGCTTCGGCGTCGGCTACGACCACATCGCAGCCGCGCATGCCGGCCAGCACGGCATCATCGTCACCAACACGCCCGACGTGCTGACCGAGGAGGTCGCCGACGTGGCGCTCGGGCTCCTGATCGCGACGTGCCGCGAATTCATCAAGGCCGATCGCTTCGTTCGTTCGGGGGAGTGGAGCGAGAAGCCCTATCCGCTCAGCGTCGGCTCGCTGCGCGACCGCACCGTTGGCATGGTCGGCATGGGCCGCATCGGCCAGGCGATCGCGCGCCGGCTCGAAGCGTCGCTCGTCCCCGTCGTCTATCACTCGCGCAACCCGGCGGCGGGCGTCGCCAACAAACACTATCCCGACCTGCTCGCGATGGCCAAGGACGTCGACACGCTGGTCGTCATCGTGCCTGGCGGTGCCGGCACCAACAAAATCGTCAACGCCGAGGTGCTGAAGGCGCTCGGACCGCGCGGCGTCGTCGTCAACGTCGCCCGCGGCTCGGTCATCGACGAGCAGGCTCTGGTCGAAGCGCTGAAGTCCGGCACGATTCTCGCCGCCGGCCTCGACGTGTTCGAGAAGGAGCCGGCGGTGCCGGACGCGCTCAAGGCGATGGACAATGTCGTGCTGCTGCCACACATCGGCTCGGCTGCCATCGTAACCCGCAACGCAATGGATCAGCTGGTGGTCGACAACCTCAAGGTCTGGTTTGCCGGCAAGCCGCCGCTGACGCCCGTTCCGGAAACGCCGGTGAAAGGTCGCCGATGAAACGTCCGCTCCCATTGCTGATCGCGCTGCTGTCGGTGGCGGGCGTCCCTGTCGTCGCACAAGACGCCGCCAGCCTGAAGAAGGCGATGATCGGGCAGTGGGAGCTCGCGACCACCGAGCGCAGCAAGACCTGCGTCGTGACCCTGAAGCCGGACGTCGCGCCGCGCGGGCAGAAGCTCGAGCTGGAGCCGAGCTGCGCCACGGCGCTGCCCTTCACCAAGGACATCGCCGGCTGGAACGTGAAGGGCCTCGACATCGTCAGCCTCCAGGCCGCCAATGGCGAGGCGGTGATCGATTTCACCGAGGTCGAGGCCGGCATCTTCGAAGGCCTGCGTCAGGGCGAGGGCGTCTACATCCTGCAGAACCTGGCGGCGGCGCGGTCGCTGGCGAAATCCATGGACCAGATGATCGGCGACTGGGCCATGGTCCGCGGCAACGGCGCCACGATCTGCAGCCTGGTGCTGACCAACAACGACGCCGGCAATGATAATTTCCAGGTGTTCGTGAAGCCGAAATGCGATCCCGCCGTCGCGGCGTTCGCACCGAGCCAATGGCGGCTCGAGCATGGCCAGATGATGCTGATGTCGGACCGTGGCGAGACCTGGCGGTTCGAAGCGGACGACAATGCGCAGTGGCGGCTCGTGCCCGACAGCGCCAATCCGCTGATCATGCTCAGGCAGTAAGGCGAGCCGCGCGCCGCTGAGGCCCTGCTGCGCGGCGGGCACGTCTGTTCCGGCACCGTTTGGTTAACGACTGGTTGCGCGCTGGTTCCACGCATCGGAACTTGTTGTTTACGCATTGTGCGTCTGATGGTTGTACTCCACCCAGGGAGCCCGCCATGCGTGAGCTATTGCGCCGGTTCAACAGGTCGCTGCCGTCGTTCAGCCTGAACGACAAGATCTCCGCGGCTGCGGCCGCATTCGCCGTCCTGGTGATGCTGTCCACTTTGGGCGCGCTGTCGGCGCTGCGCGAGCAGCGCCTGTTCTACGATCGGCTCGAAGCGCTTGCCGCGGCGTCCCGCAACACCGAGCGGACCAACGCGCTGATCTACGCGGTCGTGATGGAATCGCGCGGCATCTACATGTCGGCGGACCGCACCGTCGCGCGGCGCTATGCCGATGCGCAGCTCGTGAAGCTGGCGCAGCTGAGCAAGGTGGTGGAGGAGTGGGAAGCCCAGGTCACCGACGGTGACGCCGCGCTGTTCACCCCATTCAAGAAGCGGATCGAACAATTCGTCGCATTCCGCACCGAGATGGCGCGGCAGACGATTTCGGTCGGATCGTCCGCGGCGCGCGAGCTCGGCGACAATGACGAGAATCGCGCGGTGCGCACCGCGCTCAACGAGGACCTCGAGAAATTGTCGCGGCTCTATGCCGACCGCACCCGCGAGCTCGGCGAGACGGCCGATGCGCGCGGCATGGCCGCGTTCTATCTGGGGGCGCTCGGAGCGGTGATCATCACGCTGATCGCGGCCGCGGCGCTGGCGCTGCGCCGGGGCGTGCTGATGCCGCTGCTCGACATCGCCCGCGTCACCGACCGCATCGCCGCCGGCCGCATCAAGCTCAAGATTCCGCACGCGCGGCGCCATGACGAGATCGGACGGGTCGCGCAGGCCGTCGCGACCTATCAGGACGGTGCATTCCGCCTGCATGAGCTCGAGCAGCACGAGGTCGAGATCGAGCGCCAGTACACCGACATCCTGCGCCAGCACGAGCAGCTCGAGCAGGGCGCGATCAGCAGCCAGCAGCGGCTCGATGCGGCGGTCGCCAACATGGCCCAGGGCCTGATCATGCTCGACAGCTTCGGCTACGTGCTGATGGTCAACGACCAGTTCCGCAGGCTGTACAACGTTCCAGCTTCGATCGCAAAACCCGGTGCACATGTGCGCGAGATCCTCGCGCATCGCGCCAAGGTCGGTCTGCTGCGGGAGAAGCCGTCGGAATATCTCGCCGCGCTCCGCGAGCGCATGAAGGAGCGCCGGGCCGAGATCTTCGAGGTCGAGCTCGCCGACGGCCGCATCATCCGCATCTCGGAACGCCCTGTGGATGGCGGCGGCTGGATCGCCACGCACGAGGACTTCACCGCGCAGCGCCGGGCCGAGCGCAAGCTCGCGCGCGCCGAATACTTCCTCGCCGCACTGCTCGAGAACATCCCGCAGGCGGTGCTGGCCAAGGAGGCGCAGTCGCTGCGTTACATGTTCGTCAATCGCGCCGCCGAGCGTCTGTTCGGCGTGCCACGCACGGACATCATCGGCCGCACGCCGGCCGAGCTGTTCTCCCCGCCGACCGGCGCGATCCTCGAGGAAGCCGCCCGCGAACAGCTCGCAGGGCGCGGCGACGATGAGCCGCGAGCCCATAGCATTCTCACGCCCGGAAACGGTCCGCGCGACATCGTCGTGCGCCGGCTGCCAGTCTCGATCGGTGAGGGCGAGCCGAAATATCTGCTCAGCATCATCGAGGACCGCACGCAGGATCAGCGCGCGGCAGCATGATGCGTCACTGGCAACGTCCGGGATTCCCCCGCCTTGACGTCGCCTTGATCTGCATCAAGAACGGCCCCGCCGGGTGGAATAGCGTGCCCGAAACGGAGACCTGTTCATGATCCGACGTCTGGGGATTCCTTTCGCCACCCGCCTTGGCGCTGCCGCGCTGCTCATGCTTTCGGTCGCAGCGCCGCTGCATCAGGCTGCCGCGCAGGACGCGCTGGGTGGCGCCATCCTCGGCGGCGCCGGCGGCGCGATTCTGGGCGGCGCGATCGGCGGCGGCCGTGGTGCTGCGATCGGCGCGGTGATCGGGGCCGGCACCGGAGCTGCCATCGCGGCCGACGGCGAGCGCCGTCGTGGCGGTTATTATTCCTATCGCAACGGCTGCTATCTGCAACGCGGCGACGGCTCCTGGGTTCGCGCGCATCCGCGCTACTGCTACTAAGCCTTATCCGTCGGCCGAATTGGCCGCTTGGCCGCGCGATGAACGCGCGGCCGGCGACTTGGTTGCGCGCTCCAGCACCTGGATGACGCGCGGATCCTCGCAATGCGCGACGTTGAAGCGCATCATCGTCGCGGCGGATTGCGCCGCGCTGAAGACGTCGCCGGGCGCGAGCACCACGTGCTCCTCGAGCGCGGCCTGGGCCACCTCGATCGCCGTACAGCCGTCCGGCAACCTGCACCACAGATGAAAGCCGCCGCGTGGCATCAGCCATGGGGCGATACCGATGCGCTGCAGCCGTGCCGCCACCCGCGGCCGCGCTCGCGCAAGCCGTGCCCGCAGGTCCTCGACGTGCTTGCGGTAGCTGCCGCTGGTCAGCACCTGGGTCAACGTCTCCGCGGCGAATTGTCCGGGACCGCCGAAGCCGGTCGCGATCTGCAGGTCGATCAGCGGCTCGATCCAGTCCGCGCGCGCCGCGATGTAGCCGCAGCGCACCGAGGCCGACAGTGTCTTGGAGAAGCTGCCGACCAGGATCACCCGCGCAAGCCCGTCGAGCGCGGCGAGCCGCGGCGACGGCGCGGGTTCGAAATCGCCGTAGATGTCGTCCTCGACGATGATCGTGTCATGCGCTGACGCGGCGTTGAGCAGCCGGTGCGCCGTCTGCAGCGACAGCGTCGCCCCGGTCGGATTGTGCAGACCGGAATTGGTGATGTAGAGCCGCGGGCGCTCGGCCGCGAGCACTGCCTCGAACCGGGCGATGTCGGGTCCGCCCGGCGTCATCGGCACGCTGACGATCCGCGCCTGATGCGCGCGCAGCAGGGCGAGGAAGTTGAAGTAGCAGGGATCGTCGACCAGCACGGCGTCGCCGGGACGCAGCAGCATGCGGCAGATCAGGTCGATCGCCTGCGTACCGGACGAGGTCAGCACCAGTTGCTCGCTGAACGCGTCGATGCCGATAGCGGCAAGGCGGCCCTGCAGCAACCGCCGTAGCGCCGCCGATCCGCGTGCAGCGCCGTAGTCGCTCAGCACCCGCCCGCCGCCGCGCGCCAGCGCGCGGACCGCGCGCCGCAGCGCGTCCTGCGGCATCCACTCGGCCGGCAGCCAGCCGCAGCCGGGCGTCAGCGTTCCCGGCCCGGCGTCGAGCGACTGCCGCGACACCCAAAACGGGTCGACCGCGCGCGGACGGCGCGGCTCGCGATCGCCGAGGGCCAGCGGCGGCAGCGCCGTATCGGCGACATAGAAGCCGGAGCCGCGCCGGGCGCGGATCACGCCTTCCGCGGCAAGTCGGTCATAGGCCTCGACGACGGTGGCTGGCGAGACCCCCATCGCCGCGGCGAAGGCGCGGATCGAGGGCAGACGCTGGCCGGCGCTGAGCGCGCGCGTCGCCAGGCGCTGCCGGATCGCATCGACCACGGCGATGGTCCGCGTGCCGCCCCGGCGGAAATCGCGCGTCACTTCTCCCAAGTGTGTCGCCCTTTGCACCAATACAGATTGTGGAAATTGTATCGGTCTGTCGCTGCCGCAACAAGCCTGGTCGGGCTATGGGATCTGCGAGGAGGAGCCGTGCATGAAGGGATCGATCGAAGGCTGGGGGAGCGGCATCGTCGGCATGACGATCTTCAGCGGCTCGCTGCCGGCGACGCGGGCGGCACTGGAGGGTTTTTCGCCGCTGTTCCTGACGGGCGCACGCGCGACGCTCGCGGCCGTGCTGGCCGCGCTTTGTCTCATGCTGCTGCGTCAGCCGCTCCCCGGCCGGCGCGATCTGGTGTCGCTGGCAGTCGTGTCGCTCGGTGTCGTCATCGGTTTTCCGCTGCTCACCGCTCTGGCGCTCCAGCACATCACCTCGGCCCACGCGATCGTGTTCGTCGGTCTGCTGCCGCTGTCGACCGCCTTGTTCGGCGTGCTGCGCGGCGGCGAGCGGCCGCGGCCGTTGTTCTGGCTGTTCGCTGCGCTCGGGGCTGCGGCGGTCTCGGGCTTCGCCCTGTCGCAGGATGGCGTCGCGTCGCCGATCGGCGATCTCGCGATGATCGCCGCGATCATCGTCTGCGGCCTGGGCTATGCCGAGGGCGCCATGCTCACGCGCAGGCTCGGCGGCTGGCAGGTGATCTCGTGGGCGCTGCTGTTGTCCGCGCCGCTGATGCTGCTGATGGCGGTGCTGACGCTGCCCGCCGCATCCCGTGACATCACGGCCGCGGCGTGGCTGGGCCTCGCCTATGTCTCCGTCTTCAGCATGTTCGTCGGCTTCGCCTTCTGGTACCGCGGGCTCGCCCGTGGCGGCACTGCGACGGTGGGCCAACTGCAACTGCTGCAGCCCTTCCTTGGCCTCGGTTTCGCGAGCCTGCTGCTGCATGAGCCGGTGTCGGCAACGATGATTGCCGCAGCCGGAATCGTCGTCGTCTGCGTGGCGATGGCGCGCCGCTGGGCGTAAGCCGTCGGCGGCTATTTGCGATGATAGAGTCCGGTGAAGCTGACGCCGGCGCCGCCGCAATCATTGTTGTCCTCGACCAGCAGAAGCGCGCCGATTCGCTGCAGGCGCACGCGGCACTCGTCGCCGGCATTCGGCCGCTCGAACGGCGTGCTGCCGTCGTCGACAAAGGCAATGAGGCCGCCCTTCGGCTCTGCCGTGGCGCCGAGCGATCCGTTGCGCAACTCGCGCCCGGCCGGCAGCACCTGATCGCCTTCGATCCGGAGCCGGTTGCCGGCCTCTTTCCTGATCGTCAGCCCCCCTCCAGGGTGCTCCCAGCTTCCGGTCCAGTCGGCTGTCGTCGGCGCGGCCATCGGCTCGACGGCGGTGAGGGCAGCGCGCGGCAACCAGCCGGTGGTCCAGATCTGTGCCTTCGCATGCGGCTGCTGGTAGCTGACGCAGACGAAAGCGCCGCGGGTCCTGTCGACCAGCACGAGGTCGTCGCGGACGAGGTAAGCCTTCTTCCGGCAGGCGTCGGTCGCAGCGGGACAGCTGGCGGCCTTGAAGCCGTCGTCATAGGGGCTCTTGACGAAGTTCACCCGCGGCTGGCCGCTCACTTTGGCCACGACGAGCGGCCGCGCATCATCCCAGCCGACGCCATTGCAATTGGCGGGATCGTTGGCGTCGTAGGCGGCGGCCGCCGTGAGGGGCAGGACGCCCAGGATCAGTCCGATGAAGGCCGCGCGCATCCGTCGTTCCTCTCCACGCTTCGCCAGCATTAGCCGGCGCGGGAAGACGGCCGGTTCAAACCGGCCCGACGTTTCGTCTATCCCGCTCGTCTATCCCGCGGCGATCTTGGCGGCTTCGCTCGCCGCGCGCTGCATGCTGTTCGACATCTCGGTCGTCACCGTGCTCTGCTCCTCGACGGCTGCCGCCGTCGAGGTCACATACTCGCTCACATTGTGAATGGCCTGCTTGATCTCGCCGAGCGCCAGCACCACCTCGCCCGAGATGTTGTTGAGACCTTCGATCTCCTGCCCGATCTTGTCGGTGGCGTGCTTGGCCTGATTGGCGAGGCTCTTCACCTCGGAGGCCACGACGGCGAAGCCGCGTCCGGCCTCGCCGGCGCGGGCGGATTCGATCGTCGCGTTCAGTGCCAGCAGATTGATCTGCCCGGTGATGTTGTCGATCATCTCGACGATGCCGCTCATCGCTTGCGTCGCGGCGGAGAGATGCTGCGCCTGGGTGTCCGCCGCCCCGACGCGATCGACTGCGCCCATCGCGGTTTCCCGCGACTTGGTCATGGCCTCGGAGATCTCGCGCACGGAGGCGTTGAGCTCCTCGGCGCCGGCCGCAACCGATTCCATCATGCCGCGCACGCGCTCGTTGCCCATTCGCACCAGAACCTGCTTCGTGACGTCGGTCGCGTATTTGACGACCTTGAACGGCCTGCCGTTCAGATCGAGGATCGGATTGTACGACGCCTGGATGTAGACCTCCCTGCCGCCCTTTCCGATCCGCTTGTATTCGCCGGCCTGATATTCACCCCGGTTGAGCTTGGCCCAGAAGTCGCGATAGCCGGCGCCGTCGCGCTCGATTGGCTCGACGAACATGCTGTGGTGCTTGCCGCTGATTTCGCCGAGTGCATAGCCGAGCGCGGCCAGGAAATTGTCGTTCGCCGTGATCACCGTGCCGTCCATGTTGAACTCGATCACCGCCTGCGACTTTCCGATCGCCGCAATCTGGCCGGCCAGATCGGCGGTCTTCAGCTTCGCGGCCGTGACGTCGGTCGCGAACTTGACCACCGCGAACGGCTTGCCCCGCTCGTCGAGGATCGGATTGTAGGACGCGAGAATCCAGACCTCCTTGCCGTTCTTGCCGAGCCGCTTGTACTCGGCCGCCTGGTATTCGCCGCGATTGAGCTTGGCCCAGAAGTCGCGATAGGCCGCGCTGTCGCGCTCGGCGGGCTCGACGAACATGCTGTGGTGCTTGCCCTGGATTTCCCGTAACTCATAACCCATGACTTTCAGGAAGTTTTCGTTGGCCGTGGTGACCGTGCCGTCCATGTTGAACTCGATCACGGCCTGAGAGCGGTCGAGCGCGGCGATCTTGCCACTGTCTTTGAGGTGGGCGATCTTCTTGGCCGTGATGTCGATGGCGATCTTGACGATCTTGCAGGGCTTGCCCTTGGCGTCGAGAACCGGATTGTACGAGGCTTCGATCCAAACCTCGCGGCCGCCCTTGCCGATCCGCTTGAATTCCGCAGCCTGGAAGTCTCCCTTATTCAACGCGGCCCAGAACGCGCGATAGTCCGCGCTCTCGCGCTGATCCGCGGGCACGAACATCGAATGATGCTTGCCCTGAATCTCCTCGAGACGGTAGCCAAGTGCGTCGAGAAAGTTCTTGTTCGCCGTTCGGATAGTGCCGTCCATGTCGAATTCGATCATGGCTTGGGAGCGGCTGATGGCAGCGAGTTGAGCCTCTGCGCCTCCAGCGGTCTTGCGAGCGAACATCGAGCGGAGTCCTTCCAGATGGGAGCGAATTCGATGATGGTATTTGCGGGTTGTTAGCTGTACGCATCTACCGGCGGCAGAGAAGGGGACGGCTCGAACGAACGACCTGCCGTCGAACCTTCCGGCACACTGAACTAATTCAGCCGACAGCATCTCGGCCCTTAGCAGGGGAGATTCGCGTCGTTCGCGAGCCAGCTAACATCGACGAAAGTGGCGGAATCTTCTTAAGATTTGCGCTTCGGCGTTTAACGAATGTTATGCACTTGTGCTCGGGATCGTTCCTGATTTAATGCTGCCGTGATGCGCACAGAGAAGCGCCCCTGATGGGGAGACAGGACATCGGACCGCCGACGAGATGTGCCTCTTGTCCTGCCAGCGACAAGGGATTTTGCGGAGCTATCTTTGCGTCGTGCGGCGATCGAGCGGCTTTCAAGGAGCTGGATCAACGCTTCTTCACAGTCGCGGCCGGCCATCCCGTAGGAACCGACTCGGACATCATCGTCCTCTGCAGTGGATGGGCGTTCCGCTATCTGCCGTTCAGCGACGGCAGGCGGCAGATCGTGAAGTTCCTGTTCACGGGAGATTTTGCGTCCGTCCGGATGATCTTCTCGAACGTGCCGTCGCGTGCGGATTTTTCCGTCAAGTCGCTCTCGGATGTCCAAGTTTGCGCTTTCCACGCCGGCGCCTTGCGCAGGAAGTGCCTGACTGATCCCTCCCTGGTGGCGCTCGGGTTCGAGCTGCTCTTGCAGGAGAGGTCGGACGCGTATGAGCTCGCGAGCGTTCTGGGACAGCGCCCCGCCGAAGGCCGGATCGCCTTTCTCATTCTCAGCCTGATGAGACGGGCTAACGCGGGCCGGCTCGATCAATCTCGAAGATATTCGCTGCCGCTGCGCCAGCAGCACATCGCCGACACGGTCGGCCTTACCACCGTTCACGTCAGCCGCATCCTGGCGCAGTTTCGCGATCGTGGCATGCTGACGATCAGCGAGGGCAGCATCATCGTGCACGACCTGCCGGCGCTCGAGGACGCGGGTGCGCTGACATAGCCTGAGCCGCCTTCGCCGTACGAGGCATCGCAAATGCCGCTCGGAGCTGCGCCGCCGTCGGGCAGGAGGTCATCGCATCCGCGTAGCCTTCACATCACCCCGATGCTCTTCAGGCTGGTGTGGCCGTTCTTGCCGACGATGATGTGGTCGTGAACCGTGATTCCCAGCGGCTTGGCGATCTCCACGATCGTCTTGGTCATCCGGATGTCGGCCTGTGACGGCGTCGGATCGCCCGAGGGATGGTTGTGCACCAAGATGATCGCGGTGGCCGACAATTCGAGCGCCCGCTTGATCACCTCGCGCGGATAGACCGGCGTATGATCGACGGTGCCGGTCTGCTGCACCTCGTCGGCGATCAGCTGATTGCGCTTGTCGAGAAACAACAGCCTGAACTGCTCCTTGTCGGCGAACGCCATGCTGGTGCGGCAATAGGTGATGACGTCCTGCCAGGACGCCAGCGCGTGCTTCTGCCGCACCTCGCCCCTGGCGATGCGGTGCGCGGCGGCGGCGATCAGCTTGAGCTGGGTGATCGAGGCGTCGCCGACGCCGTCGATCTCGCGCAGCCGCGGCTCCGGCGCGTGGATCACCTCGGCGAACGATCCGAACGTTTTCAGCAGCGCCTTCGCCAGCGGCTTGACGTCGCGCCGCGGCAGCGCGGCGAACAGCACCATCTCCAGCAGCTCGTAGTCGTTGAGCGCGTCGGGGCCGGCGCTGTGAAAGCGCTCGCGCAGCCGCTGCCGGTGGCCGTGATAGTGCGGCGTGTCCGGCGGCGTATCGTTGGAAGGAGGGGCTTTCTCGGGCATCGGCGTCAGCATGCCGTGATGCCGCATTTTTGCAACCTCGAAGTGCTCGCGCGCCATGGGGCGCGCCTTGCTAGGCCGCGCGTCCCGTCAGCACGACGGCGAGGCCGACGATGAGCGAAAACGCTGTGGGATAGAAGGTGAGCGCAAAGCCGAAGGCGCGGCCCGCCGCGCCCCAGGCATAGCCGAGCCAGAACAGCAGCCGCCCGAGGCCGAACAGGATCACGAGCGTGAGCAGCAGCGGCGCGGGATGAGGCAGCGTCGCCGCCAGGCCGAGATGCACCGTGACCGCGAGCGCGGCCTGCTCCAGCGTGTTCTGCAGGATCGCATTTCCCCTGCGGACCGCATCGCTCGCGACCGTGGTCGCGCTGCCGGCGATGTCCTGGGCCGAGAAGAAACGCAGCCGGGCGACATTGCCGATCGCGGCGAGCAGCCAGACGATCACGAACAGATCGAGCCGCAGCGCGATGGCGAGGCGCTCTGCGGCGGGCTCCGCAGGGCCGTCGCCTCGCCACAGCGCGACGCCGATGGCCGCGATCGCGATCAGCGCGGCTGCGGCCATGCCGGCGGCGACCTGGGTCTGCTCGCGATGGAATGCTGCATCCTCGGCCATGGCGATCGAGTCCTCCTGGGGCACCGGACGACGTCCATTTTGCCAGTCCGGCGATCCTGCTTACAATGGCAGACCGCGGAGGAAGGCTTCGATGCTGGCGAGGACGGGCCTCTGGTCGCCGGCGAACATCCAATGGTCGGCGCCGTCGAGCTCGACGAAACGTGCGTGGCGGATCTGGCCGGCGAGATGCCGCCCGGCCCCGACGACCACCGCGCGATCGTGGCGACGGTGCAGCACCAGGGTCGGTGCGGATATCCGTGCGAGCAGGTGGCGCACGTCCATATCGCTGAAGGCTTCGAGCAGGCCCTTGATGGCGCCGGGGCTGGATGCTGCGCGAAGCAGTCCGGCCCACCAGGCGCGCGCCTGGGGATCGCCGGCCAGGCTCGGCGCGAACGTCTCGATGCCGGCCGGTCCGCCCCATCCGGCCACGAGCTGCCGCAGCCAGATGCCGTACTGGCCGGCCTGCAGCGCATGCGGATAGTCGGCCGCAGCGCTGCCCTTGGCGAGCGAGGCGAACAGGATCAGCCCGGCGACACGTTCGGGATGGTCGGCCGCGAAGGTGATGCAGGCCGGTCCGCCTTCGGAGGCGCCGAGCAGCACCGTGCGCCGGCTGCCGGCGGCGTCGAGCACGGTCGCGATGTCGCGCGCGGTCGCCTCGACGCTCGGGCTGAAACCGACCCGGTCGGAGAGCCCGATGCCGCGGCGGTCGAACAGGATCAGACGGCCGATTCTGGCGAGCGCGGACAGCAAGGCCCGGCAGCGCGGCTCCTCCCAGATCCGTTCGACATGCGAGACGAAGCCGGGCAGCAGCAGAATGTCCAGCGGACCGGCGCCGTAGGTCTGATAGGCGAGATGAACGCCGTCGCCGAGGACATAGCGCGTCGGCGGCGCGCTTTCGCCGTGGGCCGCGACGCCCTGCGCCAGCAGCGCCAGCGTCTCCGCCTCGGGGGGCACGCCGAGCTCGTCGCGCAGCCGCTGTGTCAGGGCGCCGAGATGGCGCTCGGCGGCGGCGCGGTCGCCGGCCAGCAGCAGGCTGCGGATCAGGGCGCGGCCATAGACCTCGCTGAGCGGATCGAACGCGACGAGGCGTGCGGCATGGACCGTGGCGGCGCCATGATCACCGGCCGCGCTTCGGTCCTGCACCACGCGCTCCAGCGCCTGGACTGCCCGGCCGCGCAGGGCTTCACGCCGGAAGAACGCCCATTCCTCGAACTGCGGACAGTCGCCGGGCGTGAAGCCGTCCAGGAAGTCGCCGGAATAGAGGCGGCAGGCCAGCTCGAATTCGCCGCGGTCGCAGGCCGTTTCGAACAGCCCCGAGTCGACCTCCAGCTCGACCGCGGCGGCCCATCGAACCGTCGCGCGATCGATGGTGAGGCAGCCGTCGCCGAGCGTGAGCTGGAGCCGGTGCAGCAGGCGGCGCAGCCTTGCGCGCGCCACCTCTTCCGAACTCTCGGGCCAGAGCATCGTCGCCAGCACGTCCCGCGCGACGGGGCCTTTGGCTTCCGCCAGATAGACCAGCAGGGCGAGGCCCTTGCGCAGCGCCAGCGGGCATGGCTGACCGTCGCGATGCAGCTCGGGGAAGCCAAATGTCCGGACGCGGAACTGAACCATCGGGATGCGACCTGCATGGCTGCGTCCGGGGGACGCTCGGGGGACGGTCGATTGGTAAGGGCTCAGGCTCGCACGAGACGTGACCGATCCCAGGATCGGGCGTCTCGATCACGGCCATGCCGTCCTCGATGCAACAAGGAAACATTCATGTCCGGACGCCTCCTCATCATGCTCTACGCCATCACGAGCTATGCCGTCTTTCTTGGGTCGTTCGTATGGGCGGTCGGTTTCGTCTGCAATTACAACTATCTCACGACCAAGTCGATCGACGTCGGCGTGTCCAGCGCCGTGACCGAGGCCGTCGTCGTCGACGTGCTGCTGCTCGCGCTGTTCGCGATCCAGCACAGCGTGATGGCGCGGCCGGCCTTCAAGCGCGCATTGACGCGCATCATTCCGGCCGCCGCCGAGCGCAGCACCTATGTGCTGCTGTCCAGCCTGATCCTGCTGCTGCTGTTCTGGCAATGGCGTCCGATCCCGAATCCGGTCTGGCACGTCGAGGGTGCCGCCGCGGGCGTGCTGACCGGCCTCCACTGGCTCGGCTGGATCATCGCGCTGTCCTCGACCTACATGATCGATCATTTCGACCTGTTCGGCCTGCGCCAGGCCGTGCTCGCCCTCCGCGGCAGCGCCGGGACAGCGCAGCCTTTCAGAACGCCGCTGCTGTATCGGCTGGTGCGCCACCCGCTGATGCTGGGCTTCCTGCTCGCCTTCTGGGCCACGCCGGAGATGTCGGTCGGCCACCTGCTATTCGCCGCCCTCAGCACGGCCTACATCCTGGTCGGGCTGCAGCTCGAGGAGCGCGATCTGGTCGCCCAGTTCGGTGACACCTACCAGCGCTACCGCCGGCAGGTGCCGATGCTGCTGCCACGGCTGATCGGCGGCCGGCGGACCGCGGAGACCGAGACGGAGGCGCACGGCGCGCAGTAGCCGGCGCGGGCTCGACGTCGCCAGGGCCTCGTCGAGCGCGCTCGCCTTTGATTGCGGACTTGCTCGATGCAGCGCCCACGCAGACGTGAATTGGAGCGGGGGACCTCAGCACCTATGTCGGGCTTGAATGCTGCGATGCAAAATCGCAGCTCGACAGCCTCCGTTCTCATCGGGCCCTATGGCCTGCCGTTCCTCCCCGAGAGAGATCCACGTTGACCACCATCACGTCCGATTCCGGCGACTCGCTGTCGGCCTGGATCACGCTGCTATTGGCCTTTTCCTGCGGGCTGATCGTCGCCAACATCTATTACGCGCAGCCGCTGATCGGGCCGATCAGCGCCGACCTCGGGCTGCGGCCGCAGCTCGCGGGACTGCTGGTGACGATGAGCCAGATCGGCTACGGCGCGGGTCTGTTGTTCGTGGTGCCGCTCGGCGATCTCATCGAGAACCGCAAGCTCGTCATCACGACCATCATCGTCGGCGCGGCCGCGCTCGGCTGCGCGGCGCTGGCGACGAGCCCGTCGACGTTCCTGCTCTCGGCGCTGCTGATCGGCTTCGGCTCGGTCGCGGTGCAGATCCTGATCCCCTATGCCGGGCACATGGCGCCGGAGGCGATCCGCGGCCGCACCGTCGGCAACGTCACCACCGGCCTGATGCTCGGCATCATGCTGGCGCGGCCGCTGGCGAGCTTCGTCGCGGCGCATGCGTCCTGGCACGTCATCTATGCGGCCTCGGCGCTCGCCATGCTGATCCTGGCCGTCGTGCTGCGCCTCGCGCTGCCGCCGCGCGAGCCGCAGGCGCGGCTGAGCTACGGCCAGCTGCTCGGCTCGATGGTCGAGCTCTATCGCGACACGCCGGCGCTGCGCCGCCGTGCGCTGTACCAGGCCGCGCTGTTCGGCGGCTTCAGCGTGTTCTGGACCACGTCCCCGCTGCTGCTGGCCGGGCCCGATTTCCGGATGTCGCAGACCGGCATCGCGCTGTTCGCGCTGGCCGGCGTCGCCGGCGCGATCATGGCGCCGGTCGCGGGCCGCATCGCCGACCGCGGCTGGACCCGGCCGGCGACGATCGCCTCGATGCTGATGTGCGCGCTCGGCTTCGCGCTGACATTGGCGGCACCGCTCGGAACCCATTGGTCGCTGGCGACTTTGGTGATCGCCGCCATCGCGATCGATTGCGGCGCGCAGCTCAGCCTGATCCTCGGCTATCGCGTGCTGTTCGTGCTCGGCGCCGGCCAGCGCAGCCGGCTGAACGGACTCTATATGACCACCTTCTTCGTCGCCGGCGCCGCCGGCTCCGGTCTCGGTGCCTGGGCATACGCCCATGGCGGCTGGACAGCCGCCGCCGCGCTCGGCACGGCGCTGCCGCTCGCCGCTTTGGCCTATCAGTTCACCGAGCCGAATTGATCAGAACGGGCTGCGCTTGAGCCCGGGCACCAGCGCCGCGAGCCGGTCCTTGATCCATGGCGCCGGCGGCAGCTTTCCGGTGGGCATCTCGACCGCGGCGGCCGGGTTGCGGCTCACGGCGAGCGTCAGGGTCGCGAGATAATGGTCGCGCTCCTCCTTCACCGCGCAATGCGCGCGGTGTTCGGGATCGGCTTCGGTCGCGACGCGGTCATTGGCATTGATGACGAGCCTCTGCTTTGGCCGTCCGGTATAGTCGGGCACGTTGGTGTAGATGAACTCGTTCAGCGCCTCGGGAAAGAACGTCTGTCCGGTCAGCACCGTGGTCTCGTCGACAAACACCCTGAAGTGGATGTGGGTGGCACGGCCGGCATACCAGCCGGGATAAATCGTCCTGAAGCCGGCCCAGCCGGCGGCATCGGCCATCTGGGTGCCGCGCAGATACGTCTTGCCGCTCTGGTCGAGCTTGTGGGTGTCGCTCTGGCCGGGATAGCCCGAATAGATGCCGCGGGCGTCGCAGTGCCAGATGTCGACGCGCGCGCCTGGTACCGGCGCGCAGGTGCCGGCCTCGATGACGCGAAGGCGCAGCCTGAGCGGCACGCCCGGCCGGTCCTCGGCGATCTCGGCGCGCACCAGCTTGGGATCGAGATAATAGGGACCGGATTCCGACTGCGGCGTCAGGAAGCAGGCCTCGTCGGCATTCGCCGACGCGGGAGCCGTCTCCGACGCTGCGCGGGCCGGCGGCGTCAGCAGCGCTGCGCCCGCCGAGAGCAGGCCGAGAACGCCACGGCGTGTTGCGTTGGTCAGAGCAGCCTCCCGCGGTCGCATGCGATGGAAGCGGCAGTCGATCAGCCCGGCATGGCAACAATCGGACGCCCGGCGACCATTGGGCCAGGCAGCCCGCTCACACCTGCGTCAGCGGCTTCTCGCCATGGCGCTCCGAGAGCGTGAAGATCTCGACGCCGTCATTGGTGACGCCGACCGAGTGCTCGAACTGTGCCGACAGCGAACGGTCGCGCGTGACGGCGGTCCAGCCGTCGGACAGGATCTTCACGTGCGGCTTGCCGAGATTGATCATCGGCTCGATGGTGAAGAACATGCCCGGCTTGAGCAGCACGCCCTCGCCCGGGCGGCCGACATGGATGATGTTCGGCTCGTCGTGGAACAGCCGGCCGAGGCCGTGGCCGCAGAAGTCGCGCACCACGCTCATGCCCTGCGGCTCGACGAAGCTCTGGATCGCATGGCCGATATCGCCGGTGGTGGCGCCGGGCTTCACCGCGGCGATGCCGCGCATCATCGATTCGTAGGTCACCTCGATCAGCCGCTCGGCCTTGCGCGCGATCGGCCCGATCGCATACATGCGGCTCGAATCGCCGTACCAGCCGTCGACGATGAAGGTGACGTCGACATTGATGATGTCGCCTTCCTTCAGCGGCCGGTCGTTCGGCATGCCGTGGCAGACCACGTGGTTGATCGACGTGCAGGTCGAGTAGCGATAGCCGCGATACATCAGCGTCGCCGGATAGGCGCCATGGCTGAAGGCGAAGTCGCGAACGAAATCGTCGATTCGGGAGGTCGGCACGCCCGGCTTGACGATGTCGGTGAGCGCATCGAGGCACTTCGACACCAGCGCGCCGGCCTTGCGCATGCCGGCAAAGCCGCTCGGGCCGTGCAGCTTGATCTGGCCGTTCTTGCGCGCAGCGGCGTCGGTCGCTTCGATATAGTTCATGGGCCTGTTTCGTTCTCGAACATGTCGCGGGGTGATCGCCTAATTTAATGATCGTGCCGCCCGGTGCAAGCCGGGTCTGCACGGCCGGACCTGCCGGCCCTAGCCGGTCGGCACCTCGAGCGTGGTCTCCACCGGCAGCGCGCCGCCGCGAACGCGAAGCTCTCGCACCGGATACGGCACCCTGATGCCCTCGCGCTTGAAGGCCTCCCACAGCGCCAGCATCACCTCGCTCTTGACGCTGTCCATGTAGCTGGGATCGGCGATCCATGTGGTCAGCGAGAACTTCATGCCGGCCTCGGTGAACTCGGTCAGCAGGCAGTTCGGCGCCTTCGATTTCAAGGTGCGCGGCGTCTCGGCCGCGATCTCGGTGGCGAGCTTGCAGACGACCCGGGGATCGGCGTCGTAGTTGGTGCCGAAATTGACCTTCACCAGCGTGTTCTTGTCGGTGTAGGTCCAGTTGGTCACCTTCTGGGTGACAAGATCCTCGTTCGGAATCAGGAACTCGCGGCCGTCGCCGGCGGCAACCGAGATGTAGCGCGTGTTCATCGCGCTGATGCGCCCCGAACTGTCGCCGATCGTGACGAGATCGCCCGGCTTCACCGATTTGTCGGCCAGCAGGATGATGCCCGCGACGAAATTGGCGACGATGCGCTGCAGGCCGAGGCCGATACCGACACCGGCGGCACCGGAGAAGATCGCCAGCGCCGACAGGTTGATGCCGACCGCGCTGATCGCAATCGCAACGCCGAGGATCATCAGGCCCATGCGGACCATCTTGATCAGGAGGACCTGGATCGACGGTGTCAGGTCGGTCGAGCGCGTGATGCGGCTTTCGACGAAATTGCTGGCGACGTTGGTCAGCCACAGCACCGCGAGCAGCAAGACGCCGAGCTTGATCACCAGCAGCGGCGTCAGCCTGAGGCCGCCGAGCACGACCGAGATGGAATCGAGCGCGTCGACCACATTGTCGAGCTGGCCGATGATGCTGAGTGCGGCGACCAGCCAGGCCGAGATCGACACGATCTGCACGATGAAGGTGCTGCGGATCACCGAAGTGATCAGCCGGATCACCAGCCAGGCCAGCGCCAGCTTGAGCGCGACGGCGAGCAGGTAGCTGCGGCTCGGCCAGGTCCACAGCAACATGCCGGTGCGGGCGATCCGCATCAGGATCACGAACACGACCGTGGTGACGCTCTCCAGCAGCACCCGCAGCAGTTGCCGCAGCGGGCCCGGCCAGCCCATCGCCAGCGAGGTCAGGTCGATGCGGGCGCGCACGGCGGCGCTGGCGGCAAAGGCGATGCCGGCGCCGCTCAGCACCAGCCCGAGCTGAAGATAGAACCACGGCGAAGTGACCTCGGCGCCGATCGAGCGGCCAACGGTCTGCAGGAATTCGAGAACGTCTTTCAGGTCGAGGTCCATCAGCGGGGTCTCGGAGGGGAACAGGGGCGCGGGTTGGCCGGATCAGCGGGATTTAGTTCGTTTTCGTCACGGGCGATTGCCGCGAAATATACCCCGAACGCGGGCAAGGATGGAAAAATGGGCATATCGCCGCGATAAGAGCAAATCCGGTTGGCGTGCAAGTGTGGCGACGATAAGGATGTAAAACTCGGATTCATCAACGTTTTTTCATGACATCCCTCGACGCCGTCAGCATTGCGATCCTCCTCGGTGCGGTCCTCGTCATGGCCGGCATCCTGTCGAGCCTGCTGGCGCTGCGCTTCGGCGCACCGCTGCTGCTGGTGTTCCTGGTGATCGGCATGCTGGCGGGCGATTCAGGCCCTGGTCATATCGAGTTTCAGGACGTCCGCACCACCTATCTGGTGGGCTCCGTCGCGCTGGCGCTGATCCTGTTCGATGGCGGCCTGCGCACGCGCTTCCAGAGCATCCGCACCGTGCTGGCGCCCTCGATGGTGCTTGCGACCGTCGGCGTGCTGTTGACCGCCTTCATCACCGCGCCGGTGGCGAAATATGCCCTCGACCTCGGCTGGACCGAGGCGACGCTGGTCGGCGCCGTCATCGCCTCGACGGATGCGGCGGCCGTGTTCCTGCTGGTCCACGCCCAGGGCCTGCGGCTGCGCCCGCGCGTCGGCGCCACGCTGGAGGCGGAGTCCGGCAGCAACGATCCGTTCGCGGTGTTCCTGACCCTGATGCTGGTCGAGCTGATCTCGGTCGGTCACGGCAGCATCGGACATTTCGTGTTCGAGCTGGTCCGCGAGGCCGTGCTCGGCACGCTGTTCGGCATCGTCGGCGGCCGCCTCGTCGTCATCGGCCTCAACCGGGTCTCGCTGCCGCAGGGCCTGCACGCGCCGTTCGTGACCACCGCTGCGCTGGTCATCTTCGGCATGGCGCAGATCGCGCACGGCTCCGGCTTCCTCGCGGTCTATCTCGCCGGTCTGATCGTCGGCAACCGGCCGACGCGGGCGCACAATTCGGTCGTCACCTTCCTCGATGCCGCGACCTGGCTGGCGCAGATCGTGATGTTCGTGCTGCTCGGGCTGCTGGTGTCGCCGCAGCGGCTGCTCGACAGCCTGCTGCCGGCGATTGCCGTCGCGCTGATGCTGATGCTGGTGGCGCGACCCGTCGCGGTGTTTCTCTGCCTCTATCCGTTCCGGTTCAACTGGCGGGAGAAGGCGTTCATCGCCTGGACCGGCCTGCGCGGCGCGGTCGCGATCTTCCTGGCCTCGATCCCGCTGCTGGTCGGCCTGTCCAACGCCTATCTCTATTTCGACGTCGCGTTCGTGGTGGTGATCATCTCGCTGCTGGCGCAGGGCTGGACGCTCGGCATTGCCGCGCGCAAGCTGCACGTGGCGCTGCCGCGCACCGATCGCGGCCCGCGCCGCATCGAGCTCGATCTGCCCGGCCAGCTCGAGCAGCAATTGGTCGGCTATTCGATCCGCTCCAAGAGCCTGTACTTCCGCCGCGGCCTGATCCCGTCCTGGTCGAAGCCGACCCTGGTGATCCGCAACCAGCAGATCCTGTCGCCGCCCGAGGCCGAGCCGATCGCGCCGGGTGACTACCTCTATCTGCTGGCGCCGCCGGAAAAGGCCGAGTCGCTCGACCGCTTCTTCGTCGACATGCCGCCGTCGGCGGCGCCCGACCCGCATCTGCTCGGCGACTTCATGGTCTCGGCCGAGCATACGCTCGACGAGGTCGCCGGCATCTATGGCGTCAAGCTCGGCGAGGGCGAGGACAAGCTGACGCTGGCCGACTATTTCGACATCCACCTCGACAACGCGCCGAAGGAAGGCGCGACCGTGGCGCTCGACACCATCGTGCTGGTCGCCCGCTCGATCTCCGGCGGCCGCGTCAACGTGGTCGGCCTGCGCCTGCCGGAGGACGAAGAAGAGGTGCCGGTGCTGACGCGCAAAGAGCGGATGAAGCGCAGACTGGCCGAAGTCTGGTCGTCGGTTGCGGGAGTGTGAGCGTCACTCTGCCGCGGGCAGGACCGCGATCGAAATCGCATTGTCCGGCGCGCCGCTGACCTGCAACACCAGGGGATGCGGTCCCAGCTCGTACTTCAGGGTCTTGCGGATGCCGTCGCAATCGGTGGCGCCGCTGAAGCCAGCGGGTTTGAGGATCTTGCCGTCCTGCACGACGTCGATCCAGGCCGCGGCCGACAGGCTGATCGTGTACACGCCCGCCTTGGGCGCTGCGGTGATCCGCGTGAGGCCGGCGAAGGTGCCGTCCTTGGGCGCGCGTTCCGGTGGCATCGCCAGCCTGGCCTCGGCCGTCGGACGCAGCTCCAGCACCATGCCGGTGGCCGGGATGGCGGCGATCTCGGCGCCCGATACCAGCTTCTCGCGGTTGGCCGCGGTCAGAGCGGCACGCTCGCGCGCGATGTCCCATTTGAATTTGTCGCAGCCGCTCGGTTCGGCGGCAACCGCAGCCGAGCTCGCGGCCAGCGTGAGGAGGAAGGCAGTCGTGGCGGGACGGATCAGGATCATGACGGACTCGCGACTGTTGCGCCGCGCAGCGGCGCGCGGCATTTCGATACCGCGATAACAGGAGGTGGAGGGACCGTCATCCCCTTCGATCGTCGCGCTCACGGCGCGAACGATGTCATTCTAAAGCAATCCAGCCTTACTGCGATTCAGCCTTACTGCGATTCCTGCGCCGCGTCAGCCGTCGCTGAATCAATTCTTGGCGTCCGGCGCATGCAGCACCGCTCGGCAGCCAGGCGGCAGTTGCGCCATCGTAATCGGTTGCGGCGGCTTGGGTGGCTCTTTCGGCGGCAGCGGATGCAGCACCGCGTCCGAGAACCAATAGTCGAGGTCGCCGCAGCCATCGCCGCCCTCCTGGTTGGTCTGGCCGTGGCAGTCCGGGTTGCCCGGCGGGCACACCATGCGGATGTGGAAGTGATAGTCGTGCCCCCACCACGGCCGCACCTTGGTGAGCCAGCTGCGGTCGCCCCTGGCGTCCCGGCACAGCGCCTTCTTGATCGCGGCATTGACGAAGATGCGCTGCACCGACGGCTCCTGGGCCGCGGCCCGGATCACGGCGAGGTGGCCCTTCGTGAACACGCGTGGATCGACATCGAGGCGATCGGGCCGCACCATCATCACCGCCGACATCTCCTCGCGCTCGTTGCGCGACAGCCGGTGCTCGGGCATCGGGGTCAGCCAGATGTCGGCGTCGAGCCCGATCTGATGGCTGGCATGGCCGCTCAATGCCGGACCGCCGCGCGGCTGGCCGATGTCGCCGACCAGGATGCCGGGCCAGCCGGCATCCTTGTGCGCGCGGGTCGCCAGCCGCTTCAGCAGCGCGATCAGGTTGGGATGGCCGAAATTGCGGTTGCGCGACAGCCGCATCACCTGCCAGCCCTCGCCATTGATCGGCATTCGCTCAGCGCCGGCGATGCAGCCCCGATTATAGGTTCCAATCACCTTGGTCGGTTGCGCCGACGGCAGGATCCTGCGCGCGAACAGCTCCTTGGCCGGCGTATTCGGATCGTCCGGATGCGCCAATGGCGGCAGGGCCTTCGGCTCGACGCTGCCCTTGTCCTGGGCATGGGTCGGGCTCGCCGCGGCAATGACGGCCGAACTGATGATGGCGACCAGAATCAGGCGGACATGCATGAAGCCAGTGTAGCGTTTGCCGACCGGCCGAGTTGCCCAATTCTACGTCAACAGCAGGTCATTCGAGTCGTTTTAACCTGCCTCTAACCCTGCTGCCGGATTGGCGGAACTGGCTGAACTCGGTTCAATTGCGTGAGTTCGTTCGGTAAATGAACAATAAGCGCAAGGCCACTGCACGGTATGCGGGTCTTTTCTGGCCGGTGGCAGCCGACGTCACATATCGCTGGTTGTATCGCAGCCCTTGGTTGATCCTCGGCGCAAGGCTCAACTCTCCAAATACGCGAGTGCATCTGCCTGTTCCCGTAACCAATGGCTGTCGTGTTCTGCATCAAGATACCATTTTTTCAGAAACGTGGCTGAAAACTGCCTTTCGAGAAGGAGAGTGAGGCACGCGATGCGGCCCGTTCGGCCACCCACGGCAAAAAAGCGCAATCGCCTGCCAAGCGCCCGCGATGCAGTTCACCCGGTCAAGCCAAGCCCGAAATTGCGGCGGCACAACCTGCGCAAGCTTGGCCCTGTCGATGGGAGCAAGTGCGCCGAAATGGCGATGGCGGAGGCGAAGAAGGCGCATGATCGGCTGATCGAAGCGATCAACCTTCTTCCCGAGGGGATCGTGTTCCTCGACGCCGACGGCCGTTACATCCTCTGGAACAAGAAATACGCCGAAATCTACAACCGCAGCTCGGACCTGTTCGAAGCCGGCGCCCGGCTGCAGGACACGATCCGGATCGGCGTCGCCCGCGGCGACTATCCGGAAGCCGCCGGCCGCGAGGAGGAGTGGATCGCCGAACGGCTCGAAAAGCTGTTTCATCCGAGCGGTCGCCACGAGCAGAAGCTGTCGGACGGCCGCACCATCCTGATCGAGGAGCGTCTGACCGGCGATGGCGGCATCGTTGGCCTGCGCGTCGACATTACCGAATTGAAGCAGCGCGAGGAGTCGTTCCGCCTGCTGTTCGACGGCAATCCCGTGCCGATGATCGTCTGCGCGACGGATGATGGGCGCGTGCTCGGCGTCAACGAAGCGGCGGCCCAGCATTACGGCTATAGCCGGGACGCCTTCGAGCGGCTCAGCATCCGCAGCCTGCAGGCCTATGACAGCGAGCCGCCCTGGGCAGGCGAGCAGTCCAGCGAGGAGCAGGCGGCGCGCACCTGGAAGCATGTCCGCGCCGATGGCGCCCTGATCGATCTCGCGATCTATTCGCGCCATCTTGTCCACAACGCCCAGCCCGCGGTGCTGCTGGCGCTGATGGACATCACCGAGCGCAAGCGCGCCGAGGCGCGGCTCGCCTTCCTCGCCCAGCACGACGCGCTGACCGGCCTGCCGAGCCGCAACCTGCTGCGCCAGAAGGTCGATGACAAGCTCGCCCAGATGCGGCGCGGCTCCGAGAAGATCGCCGTGCTGGTGCTCGGCCTCGATAATTTCAAGTCGATCAACGACACCCTCGGCCACGCGGTCGGCGACCGGCTGTTGCGCGGGGTCGGCAAGCGGCTGCGCTCGGTCCTGCGTCAGGAGGACATCGTCGCGCGACTGAACTCCGACGAGTTCGCGGTGGTGCAGGGCGGGCAGGCGCGGCCGGAGGATGCGGCCCAGCTCTGCCGCCGGCTGCTGGAGGCGATCGCCGATCCCTATCTCATCGACGGCAGCTCGGTGACGATCGGTGCCACGATCGGCATCGCCATGGCGCCGAACGACGGCGACGACGCCGAGAAGCTGCTCAAGAATGCCGACATGGCGCTGTCGCGCGCCAAGAACGAGACGCGCGGCACCTTCAGCTATTTCGAACCCGGCATGGATGCGCGGGCGCAGAGCCGGCGCAAGATCGAATCCGAGCTGCGCGAGGCCATCCAGCGCGACGTGCTACAGCCGCATTATCAGCCGCTGATCGACCTCTCGACCGGACGCATCACCGGCTTCGAGGCGCTGGCGCGCTGGCCGCATCCCGAGCGCGGCATGATCCCGCCGTCGGAGTTCATCCCGGTCGCCGAGGAGACCGGCCTGATCTCGGCGCTTGGCCGCGCGATGTTGCGCCAGGCCTGCAACGACGCGGCGAAATGGCCGGACGACGTCCGTGTCGCCGTGAACATGTCGCCGCTGCAGTTCCGCGTCGGCAATGTGCTGTCGCTGGTGATGGACGTGCTCAAGCAGTCGGGCCTGCCGGCGAGCCGGCTCGAGCTCGAGATCACCGAGACGCTGGTGCTGGAGAAGAGCGGCCAGGTGCTGGCCACCCTGCATGCGTTGCGCGCGCTGGGCGTCCGCATTTCGATGGACGATTTCGGCACCGGCTATTCCAGCCTGAGCTATCT
This sequence comes from Bradyrhizobium sp. SZCCHNR1015, assembly GCF_032489875.1. Classification (NCBI taxonomy): domain Bacteria; kingdom Pseudomonadati; phylum Pseudomonadota; class Alphaproteobacteria; order Hyphomicrobiales; family Nitrobacteraceae; genus Bradyrhizobium; species Bradyrhizobium sp. SZCCHNR1015. The sequence goes on along the minus strand of NZ_JAUEYW010000022.1, from coordinate 48,655 downwards.
GCGCAGCTTTCCGTTCGACAAGATCAAGGTCGATCAGTCCTTCATCCGCGGTCTCGCCGCCAATCGCGAGGCGCAGGCGATCGTCCGCTCGATCGTCAGCCTCGGCAAGGGGCTCGGCGTGACGATCACGGCCGAGGGTGTCGAGACGGAGGCGGAGCTCCGCTGTCTGCGCGCCGAGGGCTGCCATGAAGGGCAGGGCTATCTGTTCAGCCGGCCCCGGCCCAATGTCGACATCGTCCGGCTGTTGCAGGCGCAGCGGGACGCCATGGACGGCGCCTCACCCGGCAACGCGCTGGTGGCTTGAGCGAGCGACGCTGGCCGCTGTTGGACGCGCCTCGAAGCGCCGCCGATAAGCCGCGGGTGATGTTCCGACGATGCGCCGGAAAGCGACGCGAAAGGTTTCGAGCGACCGGTAGCCGCACTGCGCCGCGACGTCCGCCAGGGAAAGCGTCGCGTTCTCCAGCAGCTCCCGCGCCCGCGCCATGCGCTCCTGCTGCAGCCAGGCCGCGGGGCCGGCGCCCGTGCTGTCCTTGAAAGATCGTAGCAAGGATCGCTCGCTCATCCCGGCGCGCTTGGCCATCGCACTGATCGCGATCGGCTGCGCCAGTCGCGCGCGTGCCCAATCCATGACGTCGCCGATCGTCCGTCCCGGGCGGATCTGGACCGGTGCGACGACGTACTGCGCCTGCCCGCCGTCCCGGTGCGGCGGCATCACCAGCCGCCGGGCAACGCTGTTCGCAACCTTGCTGCCGAAGTCGCGCCGGACCAGATGCAGGCAGGCGTCGATGCCCGCCGCACTGCCGGCCGAGGTGACGACATTGCCCTCGTCGACGTAGAGCGTGTCCTCCTCGATGCGAATATTCGGATAGAGTCGCTTCAGGTCGGGGATGTGCCGCCAATGCGTGGTGGCGCGCCTGCCGTCGAGCAGCCCTGCCGCCGCCAGAACGAACACGCCCGAGCAGATCGACAGGCACCGCGCCCCCCGCGCCGCCGCCTGCGCGATGGCGCGCAGCAGGCGCTCCGGCGGCCGCTCATTGCGATCGCGCCACCCCGGCACGATGATCGTGCTGGCATCCTTCAGCCGCGCAAGCGGCGCGCCGGCCTCCACCACGATGCCGCCGATGGCGCGTGACCTTCGTCCCTCGGCCGAAACCACCTTGAACCGGTACCACGGGAAATCGAACTCTGGCCGTGGCAGCCCGAAGACTTCGACCGCGATGCCGAACTCGAACGTGCACAGCCCGTCATAGGCGATGACCGCGACGAGGCCGGGATCGTGCGGAGGGCTGCTGGCTGCGGCTGACTGCATTGGCGGAAACCTACCGGACTTTGTCCGATCCGTCACTTGGGTCGCCCGGCGTAGCGCGCGAGATTGGAGCTCACGCAACGTCGCAGGAGAGAGACGATGACGACCCATGTCACCGAGGTGCCCGCAGCCCCGTCAGCCCAGGCGCTCGCCCATTTCGAGGCGATGCTCTCGTTCGAGACCGATTGCTGGGACGTGCACGAGAGTCTGCATGCAGCAGCTCCGGACTTCATCCTGGTGGATGTCAGGGGCCCGGCCTCGTTCGCGAAGGGCCACATCGCCGGCGCCATCAACATCCCGCACCGGACCATGACCGCGGAGCGGATGGCCGAGTACGCGAAGGACAGGCTGTTCGTGGTCTACTGCGCCGGCCCGCACTGCAACGGCGCCAACCGCGCCGCGATCCGGCTTGCGCGGCTCGGGCTTCCCGTGAAGATGATGATCGGCGGCATCACCGGCTGGCTCGACGAGGGCTTTGCGCTCACGACCGGCGATTGAAGGGGGAGCCCGGCTCTTACCTCATCACCACCGTCGTCCCCGCGAACGCGGAGGCCCATACTCCGCGGCGCCAGCCGTGAGGCATTGCTGTGGCTCCAGCTCGCTCTCACCTCTCCCTTCGGTGGTTATGGGTCCCCGCGTTCGCGGGGACGACATCGATCGTTGGGCTGGCAGCGGTGGGCCGCCGCTGGAGGGTGAAAGTCGCGTGCTACGCCGCCTTGCGCAAGCCCGCGAGGAAGGTGTCGACGCTCTTAAACAGGTCGTTCGCATGCTTGCCGAGGTCGCGCGTCGCGACCATGACGTGATCGGCGAGCTGGCGCGACTGCTCGGCCGCGTCGCTGGCGCCGACGACGTTCTGCGACACCTCGTTGGTGCCGGACGCCGCCTGCTGGACGCTGCGCGCGATCTCGCGCGTCGCCGAGCCCTGCTGCTCGACGGCGGCGGCGATGGTCGCGGCAATGCCGCTGATCTCCTGGATCGTGCCGCTGATGCCGCCGATGGCGCTGACGCAGTCGGACGTCGCGGCCTGGATCGAGGTGACCTGGCCGGCGATCTCTTCCGTCGCCTTGGCGGTCTGACCCGCCAGCTCCTTGACCTCGGCGGCGACGACCGCAAAGCCGCGGCCCGCCTCGCCGGCGCGCGCCGCCTCGATGGTGGCGTTGAGCGCGAGCAGGTTGGTCTGGCTCGCGATCGCGTCGATCAGGCGCAGCACGTCGCCGATCCGCTCGGCGGCGGCGGCGAGGCTCTCGACCATCTCGGTGGTCTGCCGCGCCTTGACCACGGCGCCGTCGGCGACCTTGCTGGAATGCGCGACCTGGCGGCCGATCTCGGTCACCGAGGAGGCGAGCTCCTCCGAGGCCGCGGCGACGGTCGATACGCCGCTGGAGGCTTCCTCGGACGCCGCCGCCGCGGCCGCCGTGCGCTGCGAGGTGCCGTTGACGCTGACCGTGATCTCGTGGACGACGCGCTCCATGTCCGCCGTCGCCTTGGCGACCGAGGACACCACGCCCTTGACGTCGGCCTCGAACCGGTCGGCCATCTGTCGCTGTAGCGCCTGCTTCTCCTGCTCGGCGCGGTGTTGCGTCGCCTCCTGCGACTCGCGCAGGCTGGCCGTCTCGATCATGTTGCGGCGGAACACGTCGACCGCCTGCGCCATCGTGCCGAGCTCATCCTTGCGCTGGCCGCCGGGGATCGCAACCTCGGTGTCGCCGCTCGACAGCCGGTGCATGACGGCAGTGATCGCGACCAGCGGGCGCGAGATGCCGCGGGCGACGAACAGCGCGACGATGACGGCGAGCAGCAGGATCACGACCGTGCCGATGATCAGCTGCTGCTGCGCGCTGGCGGCGGCGGCCTCGTAAGCCGTGGTGTCCTTGATCAGCTCGAGCACGGCGATCGGGTCGCCGGCGTAGTTCCTGATCTGGCCGGCATAGACCGCGGCGGGCTTGCCGGCCAGGGTGGCATCGCGCAGCAGCGCCGTGCCCTTGAACACTGCGAGCACCTCGTCCGGGGTGGCGACGGTCTCGTCGCCGAACGTCGAGGACAGCCGCTTCGGCTGGCCGTCGTTGATCCAGTAGACGGCGAGATCGATGCCGAAGCGCTGCTTGGCGCGCTCGACGAATTCCTTGCCGAAGGCGGCGCCGACGTCGACGGTCGCGATCACCTTGCCGTCGCGCACGATCGGGGTCATGCCGAAGATGCCGAGCGACAGCCGGCTCTGCTCGACGCCGGCGATCAGGCGGCCGGTCTGGTTGGCCTGCACCACCGTGATGCGGCGCTTCGAGGTGTCGTCGCCGAACACCTTCGGCTCATGCACGCGATAGAAATTGGTGGCCGGCGGCGCCCATACGTTCACCAGCGGAATGCCTTGCGCCTTCAGCGACGTCATGGCGCCGCCGAGCAGGGCGCCGAGCGCGTCGCGGTCGCCCTTGAGATAGGCATCGGCGATCGGCGGCAGCGCCGCCAGGGTGGAGCTCACCGCCAGCGCGGCGCGGCCTTCATAGTCGATGCCGGCCGACACGCTGTCGAACTGCAGCTTCAACTGCTGCTCCAGCGCCAGTCGGGTCAGGGCGCGCTGTTGGATGACGGAGAAGGTGCCGAGCACGGCACAGGCGATGGCGACGGTGAGTGAGAGCGCGATGATCAGGCGGGCGGAGATCGATCGGAGGCGGGACATTGGGGCATTCCTTGCTTTGCAGCAAGGGTCCCAGAATACCATTAAGGAACAGATACCGTAGTTGTACGGGAACACCGATTCAGCCGAGGGCGTCCCACGTTCCGCTTCCCCGTCGATCGCATTGGACGATCGGGGTGTCGTGCTCTTCCGTCACGACGTCGTCATGGCCGGGCTTGTCCCGGCCATCCCCGTCGTTCGGCACGCTGACAACCACGTGGATGCCCAGGGCAAGCCCGGCCATGACGGAGTAACTAATTGGCAGGATGGCTCGTCGCGACTGCCCAGCCGGTCTATGGGCGATAGCCCTGCGGTCGATCGAGCGGGCGGCGATCCGCCCTCAGCTGTCGACCTTGAGCGCGGCGATGAAGGCTTCCTGCGGGATGTCGACCTTGCCGAACTGCCGCATCTTCTTCTTGCCTTCCTTCTGCTTCTCCAGAAGCTTCCTTTTGCGCGTGATGTCGCCGCCGTAGCACTTCGCGGTGACGTCCTTGCGCAGCGCGCGCACGGTCTCGCGCGCGATCACCTTGCCGCCGATCGCCGCCTGGATCGGGATCTGGAACATGTGCGGCGGGATCAGGTCCTTCATCTTCTCGACCATGGCGCGGCCGCGCCCTTCGGCGCGGGTCCTGTGCACCAGCATCGACAGCGCATCGACCGGCTCGTTGTTGACGAGGATCTGCATCTTGACGAGGTCGGCCGGCTTGTAGTCGGTCAAATGATAGTCGAACGAGGCGTAGCCCTTGGAGACCGATTTCAGCCGGTCGTAGAAATCGAACACGACCTCGTTCAGCGGCAGGTCGTATTTGACCATCGCACGGGCGCCCACGTAGGTGAGCTCCTTCTGATTGCCGCGGCGGTCCTGGCACAGCTTCAGCACGCTGCCGAGATATTCGTCCGGTGTCAGGATCGTGGCCTCGATCCAGGGCTCCTGGATCTCGGCGATCTTGACCACGTCGGGCATGTCCACGGGGTTGTGGATCTCGATCTCCTCGCCGTCGGTCAGCTTCATCTTGTAGATGACGGAGGGCGCGGTCGCGATCAGGTTGAGATCGAACTCGCGCGACAGCCGCTCCTGGATGATCTCGAGGTGCAACAGGCCAAGGAAGCCGCAGCGGAAGCCGAAGCCGAGCGCGGCGGATGTCTCCATCTCGAACGAGAAGCTGGCGTCGTTGAGCCGGAGCTTGCCCATCGCTGCGCGAAGCGTCTCGAAATCGTCGGCGTCGACCGGGAACAGGCCGCAGAATACGACCGGGATGGCCGGCTTGAAGCCCGGCAGCATCTCCGAGACCGGCTTGCGGTCGTCGGTGATGGTGTCGCCGACACGGGTGTCGGCCACCTCCTTGATCGCGGCGGTGATGAAGCCGACCTCGCCGGGCCCAAGCTCATCGACCTGCTGCATCTTTGGCGTGAAGAAGCCGACGCGCTCGACGTCATAGGCGGCCCCGGTGCCCATCATCCGGACGCGCTGGCCCTTCTTCATGACGCCGTCGACGATGCGCACGAGAACGACGACGCCGAGATAGACGTCGTACCAGCTGTCGACCAAGAGCGCCTTCAGGGTCGCATCGCGGTCGCCCTTCGGCGGCGGCAGCCGGGTGACGATCGCCTCCAGCACGTCGGGAATCCCGAGGCCGGTCTTGGCCGAGATCATCACCGCGTCGGAGGCGTCGATGCCGATGACGTCCTCGATCTGCTGCTTGATCTTCTCGGGCTCGGCGGCCGGCAGGTCGATCTTGTTGAGGACCGGAACGATCTCGTGGTTGTTGTCGAGCGCCTGGTAGACGTTGGCGAGCGTCTGCGCCTCGACGCCCTGGCTGGCGTCGACCACCAGCAGCGAGCCCTCGCACGCCGCCAGCGACCGCGAGACCTCGTAGGCGAAGTCGACGTGGCCGGGCGTGTCCATCAGGTTGAAGATGTAATCCTTGCCGTCCTTGGCGCGGTACTGCAGGCGCACGGTCTGCGCCTTGATGGTGATGCCGCGCTCGCGCTCGATATCCATCGAATCGAGCACCTGTTCCTTGCCCGCCATCTCGCGGTCCGACAGGCCGCCCGTCATCTGGATCAGGCGGTCGGCGAGCGTGGACTTTCCATGGTCGATATGGGCGACGATGGAGAAGTTGCGGATGTTGGGAATGGGGACGGTCGTCATGGGTCGCGCAGATAGCATCCCGAGCCCCCAACCAGCAACCATATTGCTGAATTTCCAGGGCCTTTCTTCACGCCAAGCTGATTCCCCGTGGCCCGAAAACAGGCTACCGAGGGCGGATGTCGAGTACCTCTCTTCCGCCTCTCGCGGCGCGCATGCGCGGCCGTCTCGGACCGCGGCGAATCTCCGCCTGGCTGGTGGCGCGCGCCACGGCGCCTGCAACGTCGGCCTGGGTGGTCATCGCCTTCGTGGTCGTCCATGCCGTGCTGTGGACCGCGATCCTGACCAATCTGAAGGCGGCGCAGGACGTCCACATGGACGTTGCCGAGGCCTATGCCTGGGGCAGCCGCTTCCTGTTCGGTTACGGCAAGCATCCGCCACTGTCGGGCTGGATCGCCGGGCTGTGGTTCTCGGTGTTTCCGGTCAAGGACTGGGCGACCTATGCGCTGGCGATGGCCGTGAACGGCAGCGGCCTCGTCATCGTCTGGCTCGCCAGCCTCAAGGTGGTCGACCGCCGCCGCGCCTTCTTCGTCATGGTGATGGTCGCGCTGTACCCGATCTTCAATTTCAAGGGCTTCAAGTACAACGCCGACCTGGTGCAGCTGCTGACCCTGCCGCTGCTGGTGCTGGCCTATCTCAACGCGTTTGAAAAGCGCAGCGCCGCCTCCGGCCTGTGGCTCGGCCTCGCCGGCGCGGCCGCGCTGATGACCAAATATTGGGTGCTGACCATGATCGGCGCCATCGGCCTTGCCGCGCTGCTGCACCCGGAACGGCTGCGCTTCCTGGCGTCGCCCGCGCCGTGGGTCGCGATCGTCGCCATGCTGGTGGCGATGATCCCGCATCTGGTGTGGCTGTGGCGGGTCGATTTCGTCGCCATCACCTATGCCGGGGATGTCTATACGCTGTCGGACCGGGGCCGGGCCGCCGAGCTCGTGCTCGGCTATGTCGGCCACAATCTGGCGCTGCTGGCTTTGCCGTTGGCGCTGGCGGCGCTGGCGATGGCCTGGCCGCCGCGCTTCGCCTTCCGCAACTGGCGCGGCGGTCCCAATCCCGGCGTGAATGTGAGCCAGGCGATCAATGTCTGGCTGGTGCAGGCGATCGTTGCCGTCGGGCCGCCGCTCGGCGGCCTCGCTTTCACGATCTACATGAAGACCGATTGGGGCATCTCGCTGTTCTTCCTGGTGCCGCTGGCGCTGGTCGCGATCCCCGCGCTGCGGCTGCGGTCGGTCATGCTGCCGCGGCTGGCCGCCGTCTGGCTGGTGCTGTCGCTGCTCACGCTGATCGCCTCGCCCTGGATTGCCCGGCGCGAGATGGCCGCCAATCCGAACGGCGCCACCGGCTACGGCGCCCGTTCGGAGCTGGCGCGGGAATTGACCAAAGCCTGGCACGCCCGATTCGGCTCGCCCTGGCCGCTGGTGGCCGGCTTTTCCGAGATGAACACGCCGATGACCTTCTACAGCCCGGACCACCCGCGGCCGTTCACCGTGCCCTACACGGCAGAGGAAACCTGGAGTTCCGGCCTGAGCACGCTGGAAGACCTCGAGCGCGAGGGGTTCATCGGCATCTGCGACACCACCGACAACCGGATCGCGGCCTGCGAGGCCTGGATGGCCAAGGAGGCCCCGAAGGCCGAGCCGCTGGTGATGACCACCCAGCGCTTCTTCCACGGCCAGGCGGGCCCTGCAATCGTTTGGAAGGTGTATATTCAGGGACCGGGCAGGTAACCCAGAGCACGTCATTCCGGGTTCGTGCTTCGCGCGCCCCGGAATGACGATCCTAGGTGGTCACACGCCTTCTTCGTGGAACTTGTCGTTCACCAAGTCGGTGATCGCCTGCAGCGCGGCGTCGGCCTCGGGGCCGGTGGCGGAGACCAGGATCTTGGTTCCCGGCGCCGCCGCCAGCATCATCAGGCCCATGATCGAGCGCCCGCCGACGGTCTCGCCGCCGCGCGTCACCCAGACCTCGGCCTGGAACTTCTCGACCATCTGCACGAATTTCGCCGAGGCCCGCGCATGCAGGCCGCGCTTGTTGGTGATCAGCAGCTCTCGCGAGAGGGCTCCGGCAGGGACGGCCGGGCCGGCGACGTTGTCCTGCGGAGCATCCTCGTCGCTCATTTGCCGGCGAGCACGCGGCTGGCGATGGTGACGTATTTGCGGCCCGCCTCCTGCGCCATGGCGATGGCGTCGGGCAGCGAGCGTTCCTCGCGCACCTTGGCGAGCTTCACCAGCATGGGCAGGTTGATGCCCGCGAGCACCTCGACCTTGGGCCGGCTCATGCAGGAGATGGCGAGGTTCGACGGCGTGCCGCCGAACATGTCGGTGAGAATGGCGACACCGTCGCCGGTGTCGACGCGGTTCACGGCTTCGATGATGTCGCTGCGACAGAGATCGGAATCATCGTCGGCGCCAATCGTGACCGCTTCGATTTGTTTTTGAGGACCCATGACGTGTTCCAGCGCCGCCCTGAACTCGTCGGCGAGGCGCCCATGGGTCACCAGTACCAGGCCAATCATCGGATACTCCTCGCGGGCGCCTTGGGTGCACCGCACGAACGCGCCACTTTGACCATCCGGAGCCCTCGCGCAAGAGGGCATATTCGCGAGTCTCCCGGATTCTGGCATACAGAATGGGAGCTGGCGGCGGTCTAATCGGTCGCGATAGTGGGGCTGATATGGTTACCAATTTGCTCCACACAATCGGCCGAAAGATTACCGGAACATGAAAGTCTGGGTGGTAATAAGTGCCGCCACAACCATCGGGAAGGGTGAAAAACCCGGCCCCACGGGTATCCGTGGCAATTCGATACCGTTGAGATGAATCCGAAGCGATTCGGCGTTCGGCAGGCGGGCAGCGTCCTCAGCCATCAGGTCAACCACAAGCCCAAGTTTCGCCTCCGACACATGGTCGCAGGCGCGGATTCCAAGGCCGCGGATCTCGATCAGCCCGGCCAGGGCGGGCGCGGGGCTCACCCACATTTCCCCGCGGCGTGTGGCGAGATGAACACGGTCGTCGCCCACCAGAACCGTTGGCGGCAGCTGTCCCGCGCGTCCGGCGAGGATCAGATCGAAGGCGAGTCGGGATTTGCCGGAACCGGAGGGACCCCGGATCAGGACGGCCTGCTCCCCCACCTGGACGGCAGATGCATGGATGCTCGCCGTTTCGTTCGTCACGACGCCGGCAGCCGGACGATGAAGCGAGCCCCGGCCGAGGTCGGATGTCCGTCGGCGTCGACAGGGCCGGGCCGGTTCTCGGCCCAGATCCGCCCGCCATGAGCGTCGATGATCTGCTTGGAGATCGACAAGCCCAGGCCGGAATTCTGGCCGAAGCCCTGGTGCGGCCGGTCCGTATAGAACCGCTCGAAGATGCGCTGTAGGGCGTCCTCGCGAATGCCGGGACCGTCATCATCGACGGTGATCTCGATCTCCGAGCGCACGCGCCGGCAGGTGATGCGCACCTTGCCGCCGGCGGCGGAGAACGATTGCGCATTCGACAGAAGGTTGGAGATCACCTGGCCGAGCCGCGAATCATGACCGGGCACCGAGAAGGTGTCGTTGGCGCCGCGGCCCTCGAAGCGGACCTCGACGGTGACGTCGGTGCCGAGCTTGGTCTCGTTGGCGACCGAGGTCAGCGTGTTCAGCAGGCGGCGCAGATCGACCAGGGTCATGTCCTGGCGCTGCAGCTCGGCATCGAGCCGGCTGGCGTCGGAAATGTCGGAGATCAGCCGGTCGAGCCGCTTCACGTCGTGCTCGATCACGGCCAGCAGGCGGGCGCGGCTGTTGTCGTTGCGCGCCAGCGGCAGGGTCTCGACCGCCGAGCGCAGCGAGGTCAGCGGGTTCTTGAGCTCGTGGGCGACGTCGGCGGCGAACATCTCGATCGCCTCGATGCGGTTGTAGAGCGCGTCCGTCATGTCGCGCAGCGCGCCGGAGAGATGGCCGATCTCGTCGCGGCGGCGGGTGAAGTCGGGGATCTCGACGCGGGTCTTGATGCGGCGGCGGACGCGCTCGGCGCTGTCGGCGAGCCGGCGCACCGGACCTGCGATGGTGCTGGCGAGCAAGAGCGACAGCACGATCATCACCGCGGAGGCAACGCCGCCGACCTTCAGAATGGCAAGCCGCTCGGCGGTGACCATCTGGTCGATGTCGTCGCCCTGCGTCGACAGCATCAGGGCGCCGTGGATGGTGCGCGAGCGCTGCACCGACACCGCGACCGAGACGATCACTTCGCCGCGCGAGTTGACCCTGACCATGCTGCGCTTCTGGCCCTTCAGCGCGTCGGCGACTTCCTCGTAGCCGTTGCCGTTCTCGGGGCCGTATTCGCGGTACAGCGGCAGGTCGCCGCGGTTGAGCCAGGTGCGCACCGAGATCAGCGCGCGCTCGACGAAGCCGGGCTTCTCGCTCGACGGCGGCGGCAGGTCGAACCGCAGCACGTTCTCCAGATTGCGGCTGTCGAGCAGCAGCCCGCCATTCGGATCGTAGATGCGCGCGCGCGTCTTGGTCGGCGAGATCAGCGTGCGCAGCACCGGCGCGACGCGTTCCGGATTGATCGGGAAATCGAGCGGCGAATATTCGTCCGGCGCGCCGTAGCTCTCGCCCGGCTTGAGATCGAGCAGGCGCTCGGGGTCGATGGTGATGGTGTTGGTCTGCACGGTTGCCGAGGCGGCGATGGCGCCGGCGATGATCTCGGCCTGCACCAGCAGACTCTGCGCGCGCGCGTCGATCAGGCCGGCGCGGAACTGCGACAGATACAGAATGCTTGCAACCAGTGCGAGTAAGCCGGCGATGTTCAGCGAGACGATGCGGCGGGTGAGGCTCGAGAACGACAGCGCGAACAGGAACTGTCCGGCGCGGCGCAGCCAGCTCAGCGGACGCTGCCAGCCGGAGACCCTCGGGGTCTCCTCCGCCGCGTCGGACGCGATCGTCGCCGCGGCGTCGTGGCCATTCACTGCTGGGTCAAGCTGCGTGCGATCGAGCAATGTGAGTGCTCCGATTCCGAATTTCGTAGGGGTTGTGCGGCGAATTCCCGTGAGAACTCGACTTGCCGCACCCGAATTCGCCGCAACAATGGCCCCGTTCCGGCATCTGCGCCCGGATAAACGCGCAGGAGGCGTAGCCTATCCAATCGAGACCGCGACGTCAGCGCGCAATTTCGCATGACGTCGCGCAAGGCAATGCTTCAGGTCCCTGCTTCAGGCCTTGGCTTCAGGTTTCCTTGAAGCGATAGCCGACGCCGTAGAGGGTCTCGATCATCTCGAACTCCTCGTCGACCATCTTGAACTTCTTGCGCAGCCGCTTGATGTGGCTGTCGATGGTGCGGTCGTCGACATAGACCTGGTCGTCATAGGCCGCGTCCATCAGCGCATTGCGGCTCTTGACCACGCCCGGACGCTGCGCCAGCGCCTGCAGGATCAGGAACTCGGTGACGGTCAGCGTAACCGGCTCGTTCTTCCAGGTGCAGGTGTGACGCTCCGGGTCCATGCGCAGCAGGCCGCGATCGAGCGCCTTGGCGTCGTTCTCCTTCGGCAGCGCCGTCGGATCCTTCGGCTGCGAGCGGCGCAGCACGGCCTTGACGCGCTCCACCAGCAGGCGCTGCGAGAACGGTTTGCGGATGAAGTCGTCCGCGCCCATCTTCAGGCCGAACAGCTCGTCGATCTCCTCGTCCTTCGAGGTGAGGAAGATCACCGGCAGGTCGGACTTCTGGCGCAGCCGCCGCAGGGTCTCCATGCCGTCCATGCGCGGCATCTTGATGTCGAGGATGGCGAGATCAGGCTGGCTGGTCCGAAAACCGTCGAGCGCCGACGCACCATCGGTATAGGTCATGATCCGATAACCCTCGGCCTCGAGCGCGATGGAGACGGATGTCAGAATGTTGCGGTCGTCATCGACCAAGGCGATTGTGGGCATGAGCCTGCTTTCAGAGTCTGGTTACGCCGAGACTTCGAGAATCAAGATAAGGGCCGCGTATTTGGGCTTCGAACATGGTCAACGAGCAATGCAAGCTGGGCTGAAGTGTGACCGAGTTCCACAAATACCATGGCAAAGTCTTGTGCCGTGCCCAGGTTTGTGGCCCGTTTAGCCGAAAAAAGGCCTTCATTGCAACTGGATGGACGAGGGAAAGACGATGTCTGCGAGCTTTAACCCTAACCGCGTCACGCATTCCCTGCTGCGCCGAAGCCGGCAGGGCGCCCTTGCGACCTTGATGGTTGGTTCTGGCGATCCCTATTGCTCCCTCGTCAACGTCGCCACCGCGTCCGATGGTGCTCCGATCATCCTGATTTCGCGATTAGCTGTGCACACAAGGAATGTACTGGCCGATTCGCGCGTGTCGCTGATGCTCGATGAACGCGCGCCGGGCGATCCGCTCGAAGGATCCCGCATCATGCTGTCGGGCAAGGCCGAGCAGGCCACTGACGACAATCGCGAGATGCTGCGCCGTCGGTATCTCAATGCGCATCCGTCCGCTGCGGACTATGCTGATTTCGCCGACTTCTCGTTCTTCGTGATTCGTCCGTCAGGCGCGCATCTCGTTGCTGGATTCGGCCGCATCGTCGATCTCAAGCCGGAGCAGTTTCTCACGGATATATCCGTTGCTGACGAACTGATTCTGGCAGAGCAGGGCGCCGTCGATCACATGAACGAAGATCACCGCGAGGCGCTCGCCCTCTACGCGACGAAGCTGCTCGGCGCCGAAGCAGCGGAGTGGCGGTGTAGCGGCTGTGACCCGGAGGGATTGGATCTGATGGCCGACGGCAGGACGCTGCGGCTCGAGTTTCCCGAGCGCGTGACCACGCCCGGGGCGTTGCGCAAGATGCTGGTGCGGCTTGCTGACGAGGCCCGCGCGAAGTGAGGTGTAGTTCGATCCCACTTTGATGACTGTGCTCATCTCCCGTGACGGAAGACGGCGAAGTTCACGCATGAAGGCAGCTTGTGGTGAATCTCGATGTGCGCGCTCCATGTCCTGCAGAGGGTGAGCGTCGCGCAAACTTCGTGGCGTGGGCGCGAGTGAGCTCGTTGACGTCGCGGCCGGGAGAATCGGACGATGTGATCCCGCAGGCGCGAGGCCATCGTGAAGGGAAGCTGGCTGATCGGGTGTGGCGACGACACGGCCGATCACCGGCACATTCCGTCGGCTCGGGCGGCCTCCCTTGATCGGTTTCCGCGAGGCGCTGCGACAGCCGCTGCCGGATGCCCGGTCGTCGCTTGGTCTTCGTTTGCCTGCGCGAATCCGTCGATTCGAGCGTCGTTCATCGTTCCTTGTGAAACCCAACCGCGCTGATATATCTGTTGCGTTGCAGCATCTGAGCGCAGCGCGGGTGGCTGCTGCTGGAATGTGCATGGCGCGGCAAAAGATGAGCTACGTGCATCACGAATTGCCAATAACCAATTGGGCCGGATCGTCTTGGCAAGACCAGCGTTGATCAGTATTAGGTCGGCGACCGCGCTTCGATAAGGCGATGTAACGGCAACGGTCACCGCGCAACGCGCGCGACTGCGCGCAACGGACGCGGGCTCTCAGGAGGGATCTTCGTGCAAGAGACGGGTATTCGCAACGGCGCCTTCGGTGCCGACAAGTTCGGCTTAAAGAACCTCAAGCAGGTGCACTGGAATCTCGGCGCTCCCCAGCTCTATCAGTATTCGCTGGCGGCGGGCGAGGCGGTGCTGTCGGCCGACGGGGCGCTTTGCGCGGATACTGGCGAGTTCACCGGTCGCAGCCCGAAGGACAAGTTCACGGTGCGCGACGCCTCCACCGAAAAGATGTGGTGGGCGGGCAACCAGGCGATCACGCCCGAGCAGTTCGAGGCGCTGCATCAGGATTTCATCAAGCACGCCGAAGGCAAGACCCTGTTCGCGCAGGATCTCTATGGCGGCGCCGACCCCACCTTCCGCATCAAGACGCGCGTTTTCACCGAGCTCGCCTGGCACTCGCTTTTCATCCGCACGCTTCTGATCCGCCCCGAAAAGATCGAGCTCGACACCTTCGTGCCGGAGCTCACGATCATCGACATGCCGAGCTTCCGCGCCGACCCGAAACGTCACGGCGTGCGCTCGCAGAACGTCGTCGCGATCGATTTCGCCCGCAAGATCGTCCTGATCGGCGGGTCTTATTATGCCGGCGAGATGAAGAAGAGCGTGTTCACGACGCTCAACTACTATCTGCCCGCGCGCGGCGTGATGCCGATGCACTGCTCGGCCAATGTTGGGCCGAAGGGCGACACCGCGATCTTCTTCGGCCTGTCCGGCACCGGCAAGACCACGCTGTCGGCCGATCCGAACCGCACCCTGATCGGCGACGACGAGCACGGCTGGGGCCCGTCCGGCGTGTTCAACTTCGAGGGCGGCTGCTACGCCAAGTGCATCAAGCTGTCGAAGGAAGCCGAGCCGCAGATCTTCGCGGCGTCGACCCGTTTCGGCGCCGTGCTCGAGAACGTGGTGCTCGACGAGGACAACCGCGTCCCCGATTTCGACGACGGCTCCAAGACCGAGAACACCCGCTCCGCCTATCCGCTCGACTTCATTCCGAACGCTTCGCGCACGGGCCGTGCGCCGCATCCGAAGAACGTCGTGATGCTCGCCGCCGACGCCTTCGGCGTGCTGCCGCCGATCGCAAAGCTGTCGCCGGCGCAGGCGATGTACCACTTCCTGTCCGGCTACACCGCCAAGGTCGCCGGCACCGAGCGCGGCCTCGGCAACGAGCCGCAGCCGGAGTTCTCGACCTGCTTCGGCTCGCCGTTCCTGCCGCTCGATCCGTCGGTCTACGGCAACATGCTGCGGCAGCTGATCGCCGAGCACAATGTCGACTGCTGGCTGGTCAACACCGGCTGGACCGGCGGCAAGTACGGCACGGGCTCGCGCATGCCCATCAAGGTGACGCGTGCGCTGCTGACGGCGGCACTCGACGGCTCCTTGCGCAACGTCGAGTTCCGCACCGACAAATATTTCGGCTTCGCGGTGCCGACCGCGCTGCCGGGCGTGCCGAGCGAGATTCTCGACCCGGTCAACACCTGGAAGGACAAGGCCGAGTTCGACAAGACCGCGCGCGCGCTGGTCGGCATGTTCCAGAAGAATTTTGCCAAGTTCGAAGCCCAGGTTGACGCCGACGTCCGCGCTGCGGCGCCGGATCTGAAGCTGGCTGCGGAGTAGGGCTGCAAACGCAAATGGGCCAGCCGCATTGCGGCTGGCTCTTACTATTTTCCCGCTCCCTCTGCTGATGCACGAGAGGGGCGAACTCAAGCCCCATCCACCGCTGTCGTCCCGGCGAACGCCGGGACCCATAACCACAGGGCGGTGTGATGCGGCATGCTGGCCGCTCCAGCCTTCGCCAAATTGCCGACGGTGGTTATGGGTCCCGGCTCAAGGCCGGGACGACACCGTTCATTTTGCCGGCGTCCAGGCTCACGCCTTGAAATACGCGATCTGCGTCGTCGTCGCGAGCAGCCGGCCGGACGGCGACCACAGCTCGCCATGCTGGTCCTGGTAGCTGCGGTTGAACACCTTGGCGTCTGCGGTCGCGAGCACATGCGTGATGTCCTCGGCGGCCAGTTCCTCGCGGCTGACGTGGAAGTAGGTGGTCAGCGACACCGTGCCGAACGGAATCAACTCGCCACGGACATGGAACGCGCGGCCGAAGAAGGCGTCCGACATCGACAGCAGCGACAGGCAATCCAGCTTGCGCGGCTTGCGGTCGGAGATCCACAGCCGCGAATAGGCGCTGCGCGGTTCGTCTGAACGGTTGCCGAACTCCGGCCGTCCCTCCACGAAGCGGAAGTCGTACTGCTTGGTCCAGGACATTCCCGCATCAGGATAGCGCCTGACCTGATCGAACGGCGGCGCGTCGGGCTTGACGGCCGGCTGGTGCGACCACGATGGCCGGCGCTCGGCGAAGACAGCGGTCGCCAGCGTGGCCGCGTCGGCATCGCCCTGGCTCAGCTCGACGCACCAATGCTGCGAGGAGCGGTTGGCCTTCACCAGCCGGACGTCGAGATCGAACGGCCCTTCCGCGATCGGCGCGCAGTAGTTGACCGTCAGCGCCAGCGGATCGCCGGCGATTTGCGGATGCTGGATCAAGGCGCGCAGCACGGTCGCCGCCGTGACGCCGCCAAACGGGCCGACGAAAGCCCAGTAATCCGGGCTGGTCCTTCCCTGCCAGCGGCTGTCGCCGGCGGTGACGCGGGTGGCCTCGTCGAACAGGTGAACTGGCGGTTCGGTCATGCATTTCTCCCGACGGTCATCGTATGATGGCCGTCAGGTGAAACGCAATGGAACGCCTCTGCAATGACGTCATGGGTCATTGCTGAAGGCGAGGGGAAGGGCCCGTCACGCCCGCTGCGCGTGCACCGGTGCCATCACCGGGCCGACCGGCACGTTCCAGATGTCGTCGGCATATTCGCGAATGGTGCGGTCGGAGGAGAACCACGCCATGCGCGCGACGTTGAGGATCGAGGCGCGGGTCCAGGCCGGCACGGTCTGCCAGCGTGCATCGATGCCGCGCTGGGCCTCGTAGTAGGAATCGAAATCGGCCGAGACCATGTAGTGGTCGAGATGGCGCAGCGCATGTGCGATGGGCTCGAACCGGCCGGGCTCGTCCGGCGAGAACGCGCCGGTCGCGATCGCATCGATCGCGCGCGCCAGCCGCGGTGACCGGTGGATCACGTCGGTCGCGTCCAGCCCCTGCTTGCGGCGGAGCATGACCTCGTCGGCCTCCATGCCGAAGATCGCGATGTTGTCGGCGCCGACATTGTCACGGATCTCGATATTGGCGCCGTCCAGCGTGCCGATGGTAAGCGCGCCGTTCAGCGCCAGCTTCATGTTGCCGGTGCCGGAGGCCTCCATGCCGGCGGTCGAGATCTGCTCGGAGAGATCCGCCGCGGGAATGATCGCTTCGGCCAGGCTGACATTGTAGTCCGCCATGAACACGACCTTCAGCTTGCCGCCGATCGCGGGATCGTTGTTGACGACCTCGGCGACGTCGTTGATCAGCTTGATGATCAGCTTGGCGTAGCGGTAGCTCGCCGCGGCCTTGCCGGCGAAGATCTTCACCCGCGGAACCCAGTCGCGCTGCGGATCATCTTTCATGTCCTGGTACAGGGCGACCGCTTCCAGGATGTTCAGGAGCTGGCGCTTGTATTCGTGAATGCGCTTGATCTGCACGTCGAACAGCGCGCCCGGATCGAGGCGCACGTTCATGCGCTCGCCGATCAGGCGCGCCAGCAGCACCTTGTTGTGGTGCTTCACGCTGCGGAACTTCTGGTGGAAGCCGGCGTCGGCGACGTAGCTCTCGAGGCTCGAGAGCAAGGTCGGATCGTCGACGACGGCGTCGCCGCAGGCCTCGCACAACAGGTTCGTCAGCTTGGGATTGGCCAGGGTCAGCCAGCGGCGGAAGGTGATGCCGTTGGTCTTGTTGGTGATGCGGCCGGGATAGAGATGATTGAGATCGTGGAACACGGTCTCCTTCATCAGGTCGGAATGCATCGCCGAGACGCCGTTGATGCGGTGCGAGCCGACGAAGGCGAGCTGGCCCATGCGCACGCGGCGGCCGCTCTTCTCGTCGATCAGGGACACCGAGGCGCGGTAGTCGATGTCACCCGGTGCGCGCTGCTCGGCGAGCGCGAGATGCTGCGCATTGATGCGGTAGATGATCTCGAGATGCCGCGGCAAGAGGCGCTCGAACAGCTCGACCGGCCAGGTCTCGAGCGCCTCCGGCAGCAGCGTGTGGTTGGTGTAGGACAAGGTCGCGATGGTGATCTTCCACGCCTCGTCCCAGCGGAAATTGTGCAGGTCGACTAGGATCCGCATCAGCTCGGCGACCGCGAGCGAAGGATGCGTGTCGTTGAGCTGCACCGCGGCCTTCTGCGCCAGGCTGCGCAGCTGGCCGTCGGAGCCGAGATGGCGCTTGACGAGGTCCTGCAGCGAGGCCGAGACGAAAAAGTATTCCTGGCGCAGCCGCAGCTCGCGGCCCGCCGGGCTCTCGTCGTTCGGATACAGGAACTTGCAGATCGCCTCGGCGCGCGCCTCTTCGGCGGAGGCGCCGAGATAGTCGCCGGAGTTGAACACGTCGAGCTTCAGCGGGTCGGGCGAGCGCGCCGACCACAGCCTGAGCGCATTCACATGCTGGCCGCGCCAGCCGACGATCGGCGTGTCATAGGCGACCGCCTGCACGGTTTCGCCGGGATGCCAGATCGCGCGGTCGCGGCCCTTGTCGTCGACATGCTCGACGCCGCCGCCGAAATGGACGTGATAGACCACCTCGGGGCGCTGGAACTCCCAGGGATTGCCGAACGACAGCCAGACGTCGGGATATTCGTGCTGCCAGCCGTCGACGATGACCTGGCGGAACAGGCCGAAATCATAGCGGATGCCGTAGCCGATCGCCGGGATCTGCAACGTCGACATGCTCTCCATGAAGCAGGCCGCCAGTCGTCCCAGGCCGCCATTGCCGAGCGCGGCATCCGGCTCGCATTTGCGCAGATCCATCAGGCCGACGCCGAGATCGCCGAGCGCGGTCTCGAACACCTTCATCAGGCCCATGTTGTTGAGCGCGTCGGTGAACAGACGGCCGATCAGGAATTCGAGGCTGAGATAATAGACCCGCTTGCGCCCGGCATCGTAGCTCTCCTTGTCCGCGGTCAGCCAGCGATGCACGATGCGGTCGCGCAAGGTCAGCGCCGCGGCGTGATACCAGTCCTGTTGCGTCGCCTGGCTCGCCTCCTTGCCGATGGCGAGGCGAAGCTTGGCCAGGATGTCGCTCTTGATCTCAGCGACCGCCAATTCGTCGACGGGCTGGCCGGTGCTTACGAAGCTGCGCTGGGACGGCTGATCTGTCACCTTGGAAACCTGTGATGCTACGAGGAACCGGTAAAAGCATACGATGGTTGCGCGCGGTCCGAAACCCGGGGAAAGGCTGGTCCGCACAGCAAGGTGATGGAAAATGATGCAAAGTTCAGGCCGGGTTCCGACATCGGAACGCGGATGTTGCCTGCTGCACCTGCGCAGCCGCGGTCCAGAATGTTTGTCCGGGCGCCTCGCACTCGCCGGTTGATGGACTGCAACAGCCCGGGCGTCCGTCGAAGGGGATGGACAAACAGGGCAGAACAAATTAAGAACAATTTAGCAAGCGATCGTTATCCCTACAGCGATTCGATCCGCCATCCCCCGGCATCAGTGCATCCCGCGAGGACACCCATGTCCAATATCGCCTTCGATCCTCTGGCCCTGACCCGCATTGCCGACTTCGCGCGCAGTCTGACGCGGCTGCACAAGACCGCGCGGCGGCGGGCCGTCGACGACGACCAGATCGACCGCGCGTTCAATGCTGTGTGCATGTCGGTCTGGGGCTACACCACCGACGACATTTCCGACGACCTGTTCTCGGCCACCGACCACACCTTCCTCGATGGCCTGGACGAGGCGCGGGCGCGCATCTTTGCCGCCGAGCAAGGCTACGACCTGGTCGACGACGAAGGCATGCTGTCGGACTGGTGGGGCTTCTGCTGGATGATCCTCGCGGAGAAGCGCGGCCTGCTGACGCCGGACAACCGCGCCGCCGCGCGGGCGGCGATCGAGGAAAAGTACCTGGAAGCGCCGAACGTCATCGGCGTGATCGTGGGACGCTAGGTCAGCGTTCCGTCATTGCGAGCGCAGCGACGTGTCCGCCGAAGCCCGCAGGGCGAAGGCGGAAGCATCCAGGGTGGAGTGCGAGACTCTGGATTGCTGCGCTGCGCTCGCAATGACGAGGACTAAAATTCAATCCACATCCGCGCGTTTGGCGCGGCCCGTGGCCGGCTTCGGCGCGATTGCCATCGGCGGCGCGACGCTGACATTGCCGGCATTGGCCTCGGGCGGCGGCATGGCGGCGAGCGCATCGGCCGCCAGCATCTCGGCGCGCACCGGCGCCACCTTCATCTCGCTCAGCTTGGCCCGCGTGTCCGAGGTCAGCCCGGGATAGGAGGCGACCGGCTTGAAGTCGGCCGGCTGGCCGCCGCTGCCGCGCGTGCCCGAATAGGCGACGAGGCCGTCGCTGGTGGCGACCACGTCGCCGGGACGCAGCGAGGTGTCGAGCGACAGGTCGACCGGCGCCAGCCCGGCCGGATCGCGGCCGTTGCAGGTGCAGTCGGCGCGCAGCGCCTGCCGATAGGCGAACGCGGTCTCGCTGTCGGCATAGCGCTCGCCATTGCTGGCGGTCGCGTAGTCGATGTTGGAGCCGTAATAGATCCTAGTCGGGCTCGCCGGGCAGAACGCCTGGCACATCTGCGCCGGCGAGGCGAGGCCGCGCGTCAGCGGAAAATAGCGGCCGTCGCAGGTGCGCACGCAGAACGCCGCGCCTGATCCAGACGCCACGCGCGGCTGCGGGGCGGCCTGCGGGTTGGTGCCGAACG
This sequence comes from Bradyrhizobium sp. SZCCHNR1015, assembly GCF_032489875.1. Classification (NCBI taxonomy): domain Bacteria; kingdom Pseudomonadati; phylum Pseudomonadota; class Alphaproteobacteria; order Hyphomicrobiales; family Nitrobacteraceae; genus Bradyrhizobium; species Bradyrhizobium sp. SZCCHNR1015. The sequence goes on along the minus strand of NZ_JAUEYW010000022.1, from coordinate 28,162 downwards.
GATCGAAGGAGCTGCCCTGCGCTGGCCGCTGCGATTGCGGCTTGTTGAAGCCGCCGAACAGGAAGTCGAACAGGCCCTGGGCCGACGCCATCCGCGGCGCCAGCGCGCCGGCGGCGACGAGGCCGACCGTCGCCGCGACAGCGACGTGGCGGGACCTCCGCCGAAACGACAACACGCTACGCAACGCCCGCTCCATCGCCAGGATCTTCACCGCAAAGCCACGCCGTGACGCGGCAACCCGCGTCGCCCGATCATGTGCGATCGAACGCGCCATGCCCAAGGCACGGCGTCATCAGCTTTGCGGTAACCTTAACGGGCGTTGGTAAATGAGCGGTATGCGCGGACGGCGAATTGCGCCGCGCGCCAGGCGCCTCAGAGGAATTCGCGCGCCTTGTAGAGCGCCTGGAACGGCAGGCCGGCCTGGGCGAAGGTCTCGGCGGCGCCTTCCTCGCGATCGACCATGGTGAACACCAGCGCCACCTCGGCGCCGGCCTCGCGCAGGGTTTCCACCGCCTTCATCGCCGAGCCGCCGGTGGTGGTGACGTCCTCGACCACGACGATGCGTTTGCCCGCCAGGGTCTCGTCCCGGGCGAGGCCCTCGATCGCCAGCCTGGCGCCGTGCTCCTTCGGCTTCTTGCGCACGAAGAAGGCCGCGATCGGATGGCCCTTGATCCAGGAGATCTGGGCGATGGCGCCGGCCAGCGGCACCGCGCCCATCTCCAGGCCGCCGATATAATCGAAGCCTTCGTCCTTCAGCGCCTCATAGGTGAGCTCGGCGAGCAACGTGGCGCCCTCCGGGTCCATCATGGTCGGCTTCAGGTTGAAATAGAAGTCGCTCTTGCGGCCGGAGGCCAGCGTGATCTCGCCACGGCCGAACGAGCGCCTGCGGATGATCTCGAGGAGGCGGGCGCGGGAGGCGGATTTGGACACGGCGTTTCCCCTGAGGGTGGATTCTTGGGTGGCGCAATCTATCGGGGGCGGGCGGCGGAGACCAGCCGCCACGATGTCCCATCAACAACGCTACGTTTGAAGCCGGATGCAGTTTCGAGCTAATGGGAGCCCGCGACCAAGCAAGGACGATTGGGAAGGATGCCCGTATGACGATCGAGCTGTACACCTGGAACACCCCGAACGGGCGCAAAATCTCGGTCGCGCTGGAGGAGATGGCGCTGCCCTACCGCGTCATTCCGGTCGACATCACCAAGGGCGCCCAGATGGCGCCGGAGTTCCTGGCGATCAGCCCCAACAACAAGATCCCGGCGATCGTCGATCCCGACGGCCCGGATGGCAAGCCGGTCAGCGTGTTCGAGTCCGGCGCCATCCTGCTCTATCTGGCCGAGAAGACCGGCCAGTTCCTGCCGAGATCCGTCGCCGAGCGGATCCCGGTCTATGAATGGCTGATGTGGCAGATGGGCGGTTTCGGCCCGATGCCCGGCCAGGTGCACCATTTCATCGCGTTGACCGACGAACAGGACCGCGCCTACGGCCTCAAGCGCTACATGGCCGAGACGGTCCGGCTCTATGGCGTGCTCGACCGCCGGCTGGCGCAGCACGAGTTCGTCGCAGGCGCGCTCTCGATCGCCGACTTCGCCATTCTCGGCTGGGCCTGGCGCCACCCGCGCCACAAGGTCGATCTGGCCGACTTCCCCCACGTCAAGCGCTGGTACGATACCCTGATGGCCCGCCCCGCCGTGAAGCGCGGCATGGAGGCGAAGCTGGATTGATGGCCGCTGCTCTGTCGCTGGGGGGCGATGCTGTCTTCCGCGCCGGCGGTGCGCTCCCTCTCCCGCTTGCGGGGGAGGGCCGGGGAGGGGGAGCCACGCGGGCGGTATCGCTCTAGCGCGAACATGCCCGCCCCGTCGCATGCCGGCGCGTGAGCCGGCCTCCTCCACATCCCCCGTCGCTAAAGGGAGCTTCGGCGGACAGGACGGAGGAGCCGATGGAAATCACCCGCGCCGCGCCTCCAGCGCCATCCGCACCGCAAGTCCCGCGAGCACCGTGCCCATCAGATAGCGCTGTACCAGCGCCCAGCTCGGCCGTGTCGCCAGGAACAGCGCGATCGATCCCGCCGCCATGGCGATCATGGCGTTGACGCTGACGCTGATCACGATCTGGATCGCGCCCAGCACCACCGACTGCGTCAGCACGCTGCCGACAGCGGGATCGATGAACTGCGGCAGCAGCGCCAGATACAGCATCGCGATCTTCGGGTTCAGCAGGTTGGTGGCGAGCCCCATCAGGAACAGCCGACGCGGGCTGTCGATGGCGAGCTTCCTCACCTGGAATGGCGAGCGTCCGCCCGGCTTCACCGCCTGCCAGGCCAGATAAAGCAGGTAGGCCGCGCCGGCGAGGCGCAGCGCGTCATAGGCGAACGGCACGGCAAACAGCAGCGCCGTGATGCCGAACGCCGCGGCCAGCATGTAGGCCAGAAAGCCTGTGGCGACGCCGCCGAGCGAGATCAGGCCGGCGGCGTGGCCCTGCGTGATCGAGCGCGAGATCAGATAGATCATGTTCGGCCCGGGCGTCAGCACCATGCCGAGCGAGACGAGCGCGAAGGCGAGCAGGGACGATGTGTGCGGCATGACTGGCTCGATGATCGGGATCTCTGCCGCCTGCTTTAGCGCGGACGATCACGCATCGTCATCCGATCGATTGCACCGAGAGCAATCAGCCCGCCGGCGGCGGCGCGGCGTTCAGCGCCGGCAGCCGTCTGCCGGAGCGGTCGAACACACCGGCGATGCTCAACGCCAGCAGCACCAGCAGAATGGCCGCTACCAGCGGCACGGAGTGCCCGATCATGGCGAGCAGGCAGGCGCCCAGCGCGATCACCACGCCGATCTCCAGCGGCGCGATCGGCTCTCCGGCGTCGCTCCGCGCCTTCCAGTGGATCGCGATCCCCGCCGCCACCATCGGCATGTCATAGATCATCGCATAGGGCGTGGCGATGATGCTGCCGACCGCGACCAGCGCGATCGCCTGCTGCGTTGAGCCGCGTCGCCACGCATCCCAGACCATCACGACGATGGAGCAGGACAACAGCAGCTGAACCAGGTAGCCGATCGGCGGCGGCGCGCCGAGCGTGTGCAGGCCGGCGATGACCGTCGGCATCATGTGATCGAGGCTGGGCTGGTTGGCCTGCAATTGCGCCTGATAGCTCGGAAACTTCACGATCCATTCGAGCCAGATCCACGGATCGAGCGCAGCGCTGGTAACGACCGCGACGATCACGGTGGTGGCGATGGCCGACAGGATGGCGCGCCAGTTGCGCGACGCCAGCAGCACGACCGGCATCAACAGCACGAATTGCGGCTTGTAGGCGAGCAGGCCGAGCAGGACGCCGGCAATGACGGGATGGCGCGCGAGCAGGCGCAGTCCGCCGATCAGCAAGGCCGCCGAGAGAAAACCGTTCTGGCCGGTGATCGCGTTGATCAGCGTCGTCGGCGCGGCGAGCAGCGCAAGGCCCGACAGCGAGCGCCAGTCGCGGCCGAGCGTCGCCAGGCCATGCAGCGCGAACGTCACCGAGATCCAAGAGACATAGGCGACAGGCAGCGCCAGCATCCCCAGTGGGATCAACGCCAGCAGGAAGGTCGGCGGGTAAGGATAGGGAAATCCGCCGCCGCCGAGGGCGGGATCCAGCGTCTGCTGGTAGCGCGCGAGCGCGACAGGATCGTAGATGCCGGCGCCAGACAGCGCGGCATACTTGCCGAACGACCACAGGCCGAAGAAGTCACCGAACGCCGGCTGCGGCGAGGACAGCGCCCAGCTGACGAGATAGGCGCCATTGTAGAGCACGAGCGCGGCCAGCACGATCAGCAGCGCGCGCCGGTCGCGCATCTCGGGGTGGGCTGCGGATGAGATCGCGGTCATGGGAGCCTGTCGAGGCCAGGGTGTTCGGCGCCATCGGCGCAGTCGTGGCGTAGGGTTGGTCGATGCCGTCACGCGATCACGCGCACGCGGTGCCCCTCCAACTCTGCCAGGGCACGCTGCACGCCGTGTTACCGGTCGTCCGGATGACCAGGCGCGATCTCATCGTGCCTAACGACAGGTAAAATCGCCGCGGGGGCCGAGTGACCTCGGTTGGGGGCCGGCGTCGCCGCCGCATCAAGCAACGTTCTCGCCCCAAAACTTTCTTGTTGCTATTTTTCCGAAACCATGGTTTGATCCGTGCATCCCGTCCTCATGCAGAGGGGCGTACGCGTCGTCACGATACGTAGAGGCGGGGAGCGGTGGCCGCGGGCCTGTCAGGTGCTGATGCGCTGGACGATTGGCAGCTCGCGGACGTTCAAGCCGTGTGGTCCTGGCGCCCCGAAGCTGGCGCCAAGCCTGCGTGACATCACGTGTCGCGCTGGTGACGGGGGCAAACAAGCCGGTCCCCGGGGAGAGCGCGGAGCAGACGTTCAACCCATCGCGCAGGGAGGGCCGGGTCTGTCCGGCTGAACCTGTGGTACCTGCCGCCTGCATTTTTTTCGCAGGCGGGCCACGGGCCTCAGTCGGGGCCCGGCCTTCCCTGCGCCCTTTGCGCCGTTGCAAAAGGGCCGACTGCTCGCAAGCCTCGGGCACGATGTGCCGCGAGAATGCAAAGCCTTGTCCTTATTCTGTCGTCAGTTGTTTGAAACGTGAATGCGTCTTCTCGCCCCGCTGTCGTCCCGGACAAGCCGTGACGCGCGCCAGCGCGGCACGGCGCCGATCCGGGACCCATACGCCGCGGCGGTCGTGTCGGGCAAAGGGCCAATGACCAGTGCGCCTCAAACCATTCCCTGGGGGTATGGATCCCGGCTCAAGGCCGGGACGACAGAAGGGGGCGGCGATACAGCGAGGCCTCCACCAACCGTCGATGATGCAGGAGGGCGCCGTGTTATCAGCTCAATGCGCCTCGTCCCAATTATCAGCCGCGCGTGCGTCGACGTGCAGCGGGACCGACAGCAGCACGGCCGGGAACGGCGCGTCCTGCATGACGTGCTGCACGACCGGCAGAGTTGCCGCGACCTCGTCGTCCGGGACCTCGAAGATCAATTCGTCATGCACCTGCAGCAGCATCTGAGCCGACAGCTTCTTTTGCGCCAGCGCCTCTTCCACCCGCGTCATGGCGCGGCGGATGATGTCCGCAGCCGTGCCCTGCAGCCGCGCGTTGATCGCGGCGCGCTCGTTGAAGGCGCGGACCGAGGCGTTCGACGCCTTGATCTCCGGGTAATGGCACTTGCGGCCGAACAGCGTGACGACATAGCCGTTCTTGCGGCAGAACTCGCGGGTCTCGTCCATATAGTCGCGGATGCCGGGGAAGCGCTCGAAATAGCGCTTGATGTAGGCCGAAGCCTCCTCGCGGGCGATGCCGAGCTGGTTGGCGAGGCCGAAGGCGGAGATGCCGTAGATGATGCCGAAATTGATCGCCTTGGCCCGGCGGCGGACTTCGCTCGGCATGTCCTTGATCGGCACGCCGAACATTTCCGAGGCCGTCATCGCGTGGATGTCGAGCCCGTCCTTGAACGCCTGCTTCAGCACGGGAATGTCGGCGATCTCCGCCAGCAGCCGCAGCTCGATCTGCGAGTAGTCGGCCGACACCAGCTTGTGGCCGGGTGCGGCGATGAAGGCGCGGCGGATCTTGCGACCGTCCTCGGTCCGGACCGGGATGTTCTGCAGGTTCGGCTCGTTCGACGACAGCCGTCCCGTCGTGGTCGCCGCCAGGGCATAGGTGGTGTGCACGCGATGCGTCTGCGGATTGACATAGGTCGGCAGCGCATCGGTGTAGGTCGATTTCAGCTTCGAGACCTGGCGCCATTCCAGGATCTTGCGCGCGAAATCGTTGCCTTGCTCGGCGAGGTCATCGAGGATCGATGCGGATGTCGACCAGGCGCCGGTCTTGGTCTTGGTGCCGCCCGAAAGCCCCATCTTGCCGAACAGGATGTCGCCGATCTGCTTGGGGCTGCCGACATTGATCGGCTCGCCGGCCAGCTCCTGCAGCTCGGCCTCGACGCGCGCCGCCGTCTGGGCAAAGTCGCCGGAGAGGCGCGACAGCACCTGCCGGTCGATCGAGATGCCGCGCCGCTCCATGCGTGCGAGCACGGAGACCAGCGGCCGCTCCAAGGTCTCGTAGACGGCGGTCATGCGCTCGGCCGTGAGGCGCGGCTTCAGCACGCGCCAGACCCGATGGATGACATCGACGGCTTCCGCGGAATGCGCGGTGGCGCGATCGATTGCGACCTGCTCGAAGGTCAGCTTGTTCCGGCCGCTGCCGATCAGCTCGCTCTCGCTGAGCAGCGCGTGGGCGAGCACATGCTCGGCCAGCGAGTCGAGCTTGTGCGAGCCGCGTCCGGCGTCGAGCGCGTAGCTCATCAGCAGGATGTCGTCGACATTCGCAAGGATGATGCCGTGTTGCGCCAGCAGCACGGCGAGGAACTTGATGTTGTAGCCGATCTTCAGCAGCCCGGCCGTTTCGAGGATCGGCTTCAGCGCCGCAAGCGCATCGCTCTCCTTGATCTGGTCGGGCGCGAGCCCGGCATCGAACAACCCGCCGCCATCGCCGGCCTGGCGATGCGCCAGCGGGATGTAGCAGGCCTCGTTCGGCGCCAGCGCCAGCGAAAGGCCGCACAGGCTCGCCTGCATCGGGTCGATCGAGCTGGCCTTCACATCGATCGTGACGCGGCCGAGATCGTGCACGCGCGCCAGCCAGGCGTTCAGCTCGGGCAGGCTGCGGACAGTCTGATACTTGTCGCGATCGATCCGCGCGCTCTTGGCCGCCTCCGCCCTGGTCTCGGCGAGACCAGCGGGCGTGCCCTTGCTCATTGCGGACTTGTCTATCCGCGGATCTCCGGTGCGAGGGCTCCCTCCCCCCTTGTGGGGGAGGGTTGGGGAGGGGGGTGCTCCGGAGGGACCGCTCGTGGAGCGCCCCCCTCCCTGACCCTCCCCCACAAGGGGGGAGGGAACGGAGGGAGCAGTGCCTGCGCCACTTTTCAACTGCTCATCCGCCGTCACATCCGCCGGATCGATCTGCGAATACTCCGCGACGCGTCGCGTCAGCGTCGAGAACTCCATCGCCTTGAGGAAGGCGATCAGCTTGCGCGGATCGGGCTCGTGGACGGCCAGATCGTCCAGCGGCACCTCGAGCGCGACCTTGTCGTCGAGCAGCACGAGTTGGCGCGAGATCCGCGCCTTCTCGGCGTTCTCGATCAAAGCCTCGCGTCGCTTCGGCTGCTTGATCTCGACCGCGCGCGTCAGCAGGCCTTCGAGGTCGCCATAGTCGGTGATCAACTGCGCCGCGGTCTTGATGCCGATGCCGGGCACGCCCGGCACGTTGTCGGTGGAATCGCCGGCCAGCGCCTGCACCTCGACCACCTTCTCCGGCGGCACGCCGAACTTCTCGATCACCTCGGCGACGCCGATGCGTCGGTCCTTCATCGTGTCGTACATCGTGACGCAGTCGTTGACGAGCTGCATCAGGTCCTTGTCGGAGGACACGATGGTGGTGGTGGCGCCGCGCTCGCAGGCGAGCCGCGCATAGGTCGCGATCAGGTCGTCGGCCTCGAAGCCCGACTGCTCCAGGCACGGCAGGTCGAAGGCGCGGACCGCCTCGCGGATCAGCGCGAATTGCGGGATCAGGTCGTCGGGCGCCGGCGGCCGGTGCGCCTTGTAGTCGGCATAGATCTTGTTACGGAACGTGACCTCGGACTTGTCGAACACGATCGCCAGATGCGTCGGCCGGTCGGTCTCGGGCATGTCGCGCAGCAGCTTCCACAGCATGTTGCAGAAGCCGAGCACGGCATTGAGATTCAGACCGTCGGACTTGCGGTTGAGCGGCGGCAGCGCGTGATAGGCGCGGAAGATGTAGGACGAGCCGTCGACCAGGAACACATGATCGCCTTTGGCCGCGCCCTTCGCCAAATTCTTGGCGGCGGCAGGCACAGGGGCGGCGGGCGTGGCGGCGGCTTTCTGGGGAGCTTTGGGCATGGCCGCAATGTAGGGAATTTGGCCGGGATTGACACCCTCGGAACGGCAGAATCCGGCGCGTTCCCCACGCAAATCGGCGCCGGCTGCGAGCCGTGCTCGCGCCAAAAACTCCGCTGTCGTCCCAGGCAAGCCCCGACGGCGCGAAGCGCTGGCGGGGCGCCGACCCGGGACCTACACTCCCAGGCGGTGATGAGGCGGCATGCTGGAGCCACAGCGTGCCTCACATGGAGGACGGCGGTTATGGGTCCCGGGTCTTCGCCCGGGACGACACCATGGATGTGGCTACTCCGCCGGCTGCAACACAGCCTTCGGCTTTGGCGGCGCGATCCAGAACGCGATCGGGCGTTCGAACAGGAAGCGGGCGCCGGTACGCAGCGCGAGGCGCCAGATCGCGAGCGCGCCGAGCACGCCGGCGATGGTGACGAGCAGCGAGATCGTTCCGATGTCCGTGATGATCCCGGTCTTCAGCAGCACCGTACGCGTCGCCGCCATCGGCAGGAAGAAGGCGAGATAGATCACGATCGAATGTTCGCCGCAGAACCGCAATGCGTTGAGGAGCTGCGCGCGCGCCAGCAGCGTGCCGGCGATGATGATGGCGACGGCGCCGGCATAGCCGAGCATGAGGGAGACAGCCGGCCACTCGCTGACGCCGAGGTTCACCAGCGACTGGTTGATGACAGCCCAGGCGAGCAGGCCGATGATCGCGAGCATGGGCTGCGCGCGGGCCCGGTCCGACACTGCGAAGATGTAGGTCGCGAACAGATAGCCCGAATAGATGTAGACGAAGCGGGCGCAGAATTCGTCGATCACGGTCCAGCCGGTAACGATGTGCGCCATTTCGAGGCCGGCCGCGATGCCCCAGATCACCGGCGCCGGCAGCCTCCGTGTCAGTTTGATGACGACGAAGAAGATCGGCAGCAGATAGATGAACCACAGCGTGCCGAACGGCTCGATGAAGGATTCCAGATACATATAGCCGGCGTGCGGCCAGCCGGACGCGGCGGCGAAGCCGGGCGCCTTGAAGCCGAACTGGATGGTCACCCACAGGACGTAGAAGTAGGCGAAATGCACGACCTTGCGGTCGAGATAGGTACGCCAGTCGCGGTTGATCACCAGTGGCAGAAACAGGCCGGAAATCAGGAAGAAGTCGGGCATCCGGAACGGCTTGGCGAAGGCGACGACGGCGTGCATGAAGCCGGTCTCGCCGGCGGCGAGCTCGACGCCGAGCACCGAGTGCATCATCACCACCATGATGATGCAGATACCCTTGGCGTAGTCCACCCAGTCGATGCGCGTCTCGGTTCCGGCCGTTTTCGGCGTACCATTCGCGGTCATGCTGTCCCTCTTTGGCGCGGAGCTGCCGCATTGTCGGGCAGAGCCGTTAATACTCCTCCTTGTCATCCAAACGTCATGCCGTTTTCTAAATTCCCCTTGAACCGCAAATGGTTTAAGACGCGAAAGTATTAACCTTGAAGGATGGGTTTCGATGCGAATTGCGATGATCGGCACGGGCTATGTGGGTCTGGTGTCCGGTGCCTGCTTCGCCGATTTCGGTCACCAGGTGACCTGCGTGGACAAGGACGAGAGCAAGATCGCCGCGCTGCATCGCGGAGAAATCCCGATCTTCGAGCCCGGCCTGGATGCGCTGGTCGCGGCCAACGTAAAGGCCAAGCGGCTCGATTTCACCACGGACCTCAAGCAGCCGGTCGCGGAGGCCGACGCCGTGTTCATCGCGGTTGGTACGCCGTCGCGGCGCGGCGACGGACACGCCGACCTCACCTACGTCTATGCCGCCGCGCGCGAGATCGCGGCCTCGCTCACCGGCTTCACCGTGGTCGTGACCAAATCGACGGTCCCGGTCGGCACCGGCGACGAGGTCGAGCGCATCATCCGCGAGACCAACCCATCGGCCGATGTCGTCGTCGCTTCCAATCCGGAATTCCTGCGCGAAGGTGCCGCGATCCGCGATTTCAAATGGCCGGATCGCATCGTCGTCGGCACCGCTGACGAGCGCGGCCGCAAGGTGCTCGGCGACATCTATCGCCCGCTGTCGCTGAACCAGGCGCCGATGATGTACACCGAGCGCCGCACCGCCGAGCTGATCAAATACGCCGCCAACGCGTTCCTCGCCACCAAGATCACCTTCATCAACGAGGTCGCCGATCTCGCCGAGAAGGTCGGCGCCGATGTGCAGGAGGTGGCGCGCGGCATCGGCCTCGACAATCGCATCGGCTCCAAGTTCCTGCATGCCGGTCCGGGCTTCGGCGGCTCGTGCTTCCCGAAGGATACACGTGCGCTGATCAAGATCGCGCAGGACTACGACACGCAGCTGCGCATCGTCGAATCGGTGCTGGCGGTGAACGACAACCGCAAGCGTGCGATGGCGCGCAAGGTGGCGCATGCCGTCGGCGGCAATCTGCGCGGCAAGACGGTCGCGGTGCTCGGCCTCACCTTCAAGCCGGAGACCGACGACATGCGCGAGGCACCGTCGATCCCGCTGGTGACCGGTCTGCTCGACATGGGCGCCAAGGTCCGCGCGCATGATCCCGTCGGCATCGAGCAGGCCAAGAAGGAGCTGCCGGAGATCGCCTACTACGACGATCCCTATGAGTGCGCGACCGGCGCCGATGCGATCGTGCTGGTCACCGAATGGGTGCAGTACCGCGCCATGGATCTCGATCGCCTCAAGGAGGTGATGGCGCATCCGGTCGTCGTCGATTTGCGCAATGTCTACCGCCCCGACGAGATGGCCGCCCACGGCTTCGTCTACGAGAGCGTCGGCAGGCCGTCGGTGAAGGGCGGTTGACATGGCATTGTCATACCCCGCGCAGGCGGGGTATCCAGTACGCCCGATCTTCGTGATCCGCGAGATTTGCGCTTACTGGATCACCCGCCTTCGCCGGTGATGACGGGTTACTGCTATTGCCCCTCCGCTTCGACACACCGCTACCCATCGACGCCGTGCTGGACGAACTGTCGGGCACGCTCGAACGCAGCAACACCGCCGTGCTGGTGGCGCCGCCCGGCGCCGGCAAGACCACGCGGGTGCCGCTGGCCTTGCGTGATGCGCCGTGGATCGGAACTAAGAAGATCATCGTGCTGGAGCCCCGCCGGATCGCGGCCCGCGCCAGCGCCGAGCGGATGGCGAAGTCGCTCGGCGAGCGCGTAGGCGACACCGTCGGCTACCGCGTGCGGTTCGGCTCGAAGGTCTCGCGCGCGACCCGCATCGAGGTCGTCACCGAGGGCATCTTCACCCGGCACATTCTCGATGATCCCGAACTGACCGGCGTCGCTGCCGTGCTGTTCGACGAATTCCACGAGCGCTCGCTCGATGCCGATCTCGGCCTCGCTTTGGCACGCGATGCACAGCAGGGGCTGCGCGAGGATCTCCGCATCCTCGTGATGTCGGCGACGCTCGACGGCGCTCGCGTGGCCACGCTGCTCGGCAATGCCCCGGTGGTCGAGAGCGAGGGCCGCGCCTATCCGGTCGAGACCCGGTATGTCGGCCGCAAGCCGGATGCGCCGGTCGAGCGCCAGATGGCCGAGACCATCGCGGCCGCGCTGCGCGCCGACGCGGGCTCGGTGCTGGCGTTCCTGCCGGGGGCCGCCGAAATCCGGCGCACCCAGACCATGCTGGCCGAGCGCGTCCACGATGCCAGCGTCGAGATCGTGCCGCTGTTCGGCGCGCTCGATTCCGCCGTGCAGGACCGCGCCATCTCGCCCGCCCCGAAGGGGCAGCGCAAGGTGGTGCTGGCGACCTCGATTGCCGAGACCTCGCTGACCATCGAGGGCGTGCGCATCGTGGTCGATTCCGGCCTCGCCCGGGTGCCGCGCTACGAGCCGGACATCGGCCTGACCAGGCTGGAGACGGTGCGGGCTTCGCGCGCCGCCGTGGATCAGCGCCGCGGCCGCGCCGGCCGCACCGAGCCTGGCGTCTGCTACCGGTTATGGGACGAGCCGCAGACGGCCTCGCTGGCGGCCTATACGCAGCCGGAAATTCTCAGCGCCGACCTGTCCTCGCTGGTCCTCGATCTGGCGCAATGGGGTGTCAGTGACCCCTCCACGCTGAGCTTCCTCGATCCGCCGCCGCAACCGGCTTGGAAGGAGGCGAGGGACCTGCTGCGCGAGCTCGATGCGCTCGATGCCGATGGCAGGCTGACCGACGAGGGCCGGCGGCTGCGGGCGCTGGCGCTGCCGCCGCGGCTGGCGCGGATGATCGTCGATGCCGCCGACCACGGCGCGGCGGCGCAGGCCGCCGACATCGCCGCCATCCTGACCGAGCGCGGGCTGGGCGGCGACAGCGTAGATCTCGAGGTGCGGCTCGATCAGTTCCGCCGCGACCGCTCGCCGCGCGCGCAAAGTGCCCGCGACCTGGCGCGGCGGTGGGCGCAGCAGGTGTCGTCCGCGTCCGCCCGCGCCGGAGAAGCGGACATCTCCACCGGCCTGATGCTTGCCTTCGCCTTTCCCGACCGGGTGGCGCGCAATCGCGGCAATGGCAGCTTCGTGCTCGCCAACGGCCGCGGCGCCGCCGTCGACCCAGCCTCGTCGCTGGCGCGCGTGCCCTATATCGCGGTCGCAGAACTGACCGGGACGGCGGCCAACGGCCGGATCCTGCTGGCGGCGCCGCTGGCGATCGAGGACATCGAGCGCCACTTCGCCGGGCACATCGAAGCCAAGGACGAGATCAGCTTCGATCAAAGCGCGATGGCGTTGCGGGCGCGCCGCCGGCGCAAGCTGCATGCGATCACCATGGCCGATGCGCCGGTCGCGCTGACGCCGTCGGAGGAGACCGCGCGCATCTTCGCGGAAGGGATCTGCGCGGTCGGGCTCGACCGGCTGCCGTGGTCGAAGGCCGCCAGGCAGTGGCGTGACCGCGTCACCTTCCTGCGCAGGGCGGAAGGCGACAGTTGGCCTGACCTGTCGGATGCGGGCCTCGCCGGGCGGCGCGAGGACTGGCTGGTGCCGCTGCTGGCCGACAAGACCGCGCTCAAGGACATATCGCCCGGCGACGTCTCCGATGCCGTGATGGCGCTGCTGCCCTGGGATCTCCGCGCCCGGCTCGACCGGGAGGCGCCGACCCATTTCGAGGCGCCGACCGGCACCATGCTGGCGATCGACTACGAGGCCGAGCAGGGGCCTACCATCGCGGTGCGGCTGCAGGAGCTGTTCGGCCTGAACGTCCATCCCTCGATCGCGCGCGGCGCGGTGCCGCTGGTGCTGGAGCTGCTGTCGCCGGCGCAGCGGCCGGTGCAGGTGACGCGCGATCTGCCCGGCTTCTGGCGCGGCTCCTATGCCGCGGTCCGCACCGATCTGCGCGGCCGCTATCCGCGCCATCCCTGGCCCGACGATCCCGCCCATGCCGAGCCGACCCGGCGGGCCAAGCCGCGGGGGACATAGCTCATGCAAATTGTACCGCCGCCGTCGTTGTCGTTAACGCTTCACTCATCGTTTTCGCCAAAATGGCGGCGGCAGCCGGTCACTCGCAGTCGCCCGTCAGCGGCTTTGATGGTCAAATCGGTTGCGGGGTAAAGTCGGGCGTTTGCGTCATGCGTAACATAATGATCTTTGCGGCCGTTCTCGTCGGTCTCGGCACCTTCATGGCGCAACTGGCCGATCGCCTGACCCCCGCGTCGGCATCCGCGACACCGTCCGCGCGGGTTGCCACGGTGGAATCCTCTGCCGCGGGCCAGCGCAGCCTCAGCATTCCGACCGACCGTCGCGGTCACTTCCGCGCCGACGGCCGCATCGACGGTCAGCGCATCAGCTTCATGGTGGATACCGGCGCCTCGATGGTCGCGCTGAACGAGAGTTCGGCCGCCCGCTTCGGCCTCCGTCCGGCGCGCGGCGACTACACCGCCACCGTGACCACGGCGAACGGCACCGTGAAGGCGGCCCGCGCCAGGCTCGCGATGGTCGAGCTCGGCGAGCTCACCGTGCGCGACGTCGATGCCCTGGTGCTGCCCGATACCGCGCTGTCGGAGAACCTGCTTGGCCTGTCATTCCTGTCCAAGCTGAAGCGCTTCGCCTACGCCAACGGCCAGATGGTGTTGGAGCAGTAGGCTGCGCCTTCACCGCATCTTGGTGCATGCAGTGACGGCCCCCATATACCGGCAGGCGGATTGGTTCAGCGGACGGGGCGGTCCCGCCTGATTGTTGCCTGCATTCATCTGCCTTCTGCCATTGTCGTCCGACGTCGTATCAGGCACGACTGCATTCTTCCGTTGATGTGATTTCCCGAGGCCGTCTCCTGATGTTTCCGAAACCCAAGCCCGTCCTGGTTCCCAATACCTACGCCTTCGAATCCGAGCCGATGGTGAAGCCGACGGGCTTCCGCGAATATGACGCGCGCTGGCTGTTCAACAAGGAAATCAACTTGATGGGGGTGCAGGCGCTCGGCATGGGGCTGGGCGCGCTGATCGCCGAACGCGGCGTCCAGCGGGAGATCGTGACCGGGCACGATTTCCGCGGCTACTCCGCCTCGATCAAATACGCCCTGATCTCGGGCCTGATGGCCGCCGGCTGCAAGGTGCACGACATCGGCCTTGCCGTGACGCCGATGGCCTATTTCGCCCAGTTCGATCTCGACGTGCCCTGCGTCGCCATGGTGACCGCCTCGCACAACGACAATGGGTGGACCGGCGTGAAGATGGGTGCCAACCGCCCGCTGACCTTCGGCCCCGAAGAGATGACCCGGCTGAAGGAGATCGTGCTCAACGCCGAGTTCAAGAACGCCGGCGGTGGATCCTATCAGTTCCACGAGAATTTCCCGGCGCGCTACATCGCCGACCTCACCAGCAGGCCGAAGCTGAAGCGCAGGCTCAAGGTCGTTGCGGCCTGCGGCAACGGCACCGCCGGCGCGTTCGCGCCTGACGTGCTCGAGGCGATCGGCTGCGAGGTCATTCCGCTCGACACCGAGCTCGATCACACCTTCCCGAAATACAATCCCAATCCCGAAGACATGGAGATGCTGCATGCCATCCGCGATGCCGTGCTCGCGCATAAGGCCGATGTCGGCCTCGGCTTCGATGGCGACGGCGATCGCTGCGGCGTAGTCGACAACACCGGCGAGGAGATCTTCGCGGACAAGGTCGGCGTGATGCTGGCGCGCGACATGTCGGTGATCCACAAGGACGCGCAGTTTGTCGTCGACGTGAAGTCAACCGGCCTGTTCATGACCGATCCCGTGCTGCAGGCGCAGGGCGCGAAGACGGCGTATTGGAAGACAGGCCATTCCTACATGAAGCGCCGCACCAACGAGCTCGGTGCGCTTGCCGGCTTCGAGAAGTCGGGCCACTTCTTCTTCAACCGCCCGTTCGGGCGGGGCTATGACGACGGTCTGGTCTCGGCGATCGCGATCTGCGAGATGCTCGATCGGGCGCCGGGCAAGTCGATGGCCGACCTGAAGGACGCGCTGCCAAAGACCTGGTCGTCGCCGACCATGTCGCCGCATTGTGGCGACGAGGTCAAATACGGCGTCGCCGACGCCGTCGTGAAGCACTTCCAGGCGCTGCAGCGGCAGGGCGGCAAGGTGGCGGGGCAGCAGATCCGCGATCTCGTCACCGTCAACGGCGTCCGCGTCACGGTCGAAGACGGCAGCTGGGGTCTGGTGCGGGCCTCATCGAACAAGCCCGAACTCGTGGTGGTGGTCGAAAGCCCGGTGTCCGAGCGGCGCATGCACGACATGTTCGAGGCGGTCAACGAGGTGCTGCGGACGCATCCCGAAGTCGGCGCCTACAACCAGACGATCTGAGGCCGCGTTGATGATATCCCGCTAGGGCCGATGCTCGCGCCGATCCCATCCTGTTCGATGCGATCAAGCGGCCCTCAGGGAGCTCAGGAACTGATCGACCTCGGATTTGAGCCGGCTCGATTGCGAGGTGAGTCCGTTCGCGGATTCCAGCAGCCGCGAGGCGGCGCTGCCGGTCTCGTCGGAAGCGCGGGTCACGCTGCCCATGCTTTGGCTGACCAGCCGCGTGCCTTCGGCCGCCTGCTGTACGTTGCCGGAAATTTCCCCGGTGGCGAGGCCCTGCTGCTCGACCGCGGTGGCGATCTCCTTGGAGATGTCGTCGATCTCGGCAATCGTTCCCCCGATCGCCTGGATGGCGGAGACGGCGTCACCCGTTGCGCTCTGAATGCTCTGCACCTGGCTGGAAATTTCCTCGGTGGCCTTCGCGGTCTGGTTGGCGAGCGCCTTGACCTCGCTTGCCACGACGGCAAAACCCTTGCCGTGCTCGCCGGCGCGCGCCGCCTCGATGGTGGCGTTCAGCGCCAGCAGGTTGGTCTGGCTGGCGATCGTCTGGATCAGCGTCACCACCTCGCCGATCTTCTGGGTGCCGGCAGCCAGGCTCTCGACCACCGTGTTGGTGCGGCGAGCTTCGTCCGCCGCTTTCGCGGCGATCTCCGCCGACCGCGTCACCTGCTGTGAGATATTGTTGATCGACGCGGTCAGCTCTTCCGTTGCGGCAGCGACCGTCTCGACATTGGTCGACGCCTGTTGCGAGGCGCCGGCCGCGGCCGACGTCTGGCGCGAGGACTCCGCGCTGCTCCGGCTCATCGACGAGGACAGGCTCTGCATCTCGTTGGCGGCGACGGCCACCGCCTCGACGATGCCGCCGATCTTGCGCTCGAAGCCTTCGGCGAGCTCGCGACGGGCAAGATCGGCCTGCTGCTTGACGCGTTGCTCGGCCTCGAACCGCTCGGCGTTGGCGCGCGCTTCGGCAGCGATCGCCGATTCGGCTTCCGCGGTCTTGCGCGCGCTGGTTTCGAACAGCTGCGTCAGCTTGAGCGCAAGGGCGATGAGAACGCCGGCCTCGATCAGCAGGATGACCGCATGCAGCACAACGCGGCCGAAATCAGCGCCGCCCGGGTAGATCGCTGCAGGAAAGACGAAGTTGAGGACCAGATGATGAAGCGCGACGGCGACCGTGCCGGCCAGGATCGGCCGGTAGTCGCAATATGCGACCAGACAGGCGAGCGCGGCGAAAAAATACATGTGCATGTCGATCTGCCAGGGATGTCCGGACATCTGGTAGACGAGCACGGATACGCCGCCCATGACGGCGACTGCGACGGTGAGCTGGGTCGACAAGGCGTCGCCGGCGCTGCGCCAGGAAAGGGTTGCCACCACTGCCATGACGACCATGAGCATGGTCGGCATCAGCCATTCGCCGCGCGACAGCCCGATGATGAGGGAGAGCGGAACGTGAACCCAGAGCATCGCCAGCAGAAGCTTGCTGGTCGTGTGCCGGAGGGTTGCCAGATCGCTGGTCTCGACGTTCATTTCCGATTCCCCCAAAGAGATCATTTTGATCATTTTGCAAAGCAGGCAGAGACCGCCTGCGGATCGATGATGAGCCAGGCGCCGGCCTCGCGCAGCCGCGCCGAGCCGTCGTGTTCGCCGGGACGAACGACCAGCAGCGATGAAATGGCCGTTGTGCGCACGAGCGCGGCGTCAGCCGAGGCCGCGGCGAGCATTGCGTGTTGCGCGCTCCACCAGGGTGGGAAAGCGACGGCCACGATTTCGCTCCCCGCGCGCACTTGGAGTGACAGCGCGGCGACCCCGACAAAGCTCGCGATCAGAAGCGCCGTGGCATTGAGCCACGGGCGCGAAGACTGAGGTATGGTTGCACCGGACGTCATCGCATCCAAGAATAGAGGGATGGGAATAACTTCCGGTAAACGTTCGTTAGGGATGACGCCTGAGTTTGGGGACGCCAGCGCTGCAACGTCCAAGCGGCCCGGAATGCTCGGCTCAGACCGGCGGCACCGGCAGCGCCGTGACCGACTTGATCTTCTCCATGGCGAAGCGCGAGGTGACGTTCTTGAGAGGCACCGCGCTGATCAGCTTCTTGTAGAAGACATCGTAGCTCTGCATGTCCGCAACGACGACGCGCAGCATGTAGTCGACGTCGCCGGCCATCCGGTAGAACTCCATCACCTCCGGCATCGAGCTGACCGCCTCGGCGAATTTGCGCAGCCAGGCCTCGGAATGGTCCGCGCTCTCCACCGACACGAACACGGAGATGCCGAGCCCGATCTTGTTCTGATCGACCAGGGCCACCCGGCGCAGGATCACGCCATCGGCCTCCAGCCGCTGGATGCGCTTCCAGCACGGTGTCGACGACAATCCGACCCGATCGCCGATCTCGGCGACGGACAGCGATGCGTCCTCCTGCAGGACCATCAGAATCTTGCGGTCAATCGCATCGAGCCGGCGATTGGCCTCGGAGCCTTGGGCGGCGACGTCGGTCATGGAGAAATTTGTTCCATATGAAGGCTATATGACCCTCATATAGAGAAAATCGTTCCAAGACAAGGGTTGGCCGTTCAGCCCTTTGCGGCCGGGGCTGACGGTTTCCGCGGCGGGGTGGGGTGGTTTCCTGTTACCGCTCGTCGTTCTCTTTCAGCCAGCGGCCGACCAGATGATGAGCAATGGCGAACGGGTGCGGTCCCGCCAAGCCATCCGGATGCTGCCGCAGCAGCATCTGCCGGGCCTCGTCGCGGCTGAACCAGCGCACGTCCTCGAGCTCGGTGCGGTCGATGACGATGTCTTCGTTGAGCGCCCGGGCGCTGCAGCCGATCATCAACGACGACGGGTAGGGCCAAGGCTGGGTCATGTAATAAGTCACGTCGGTGCAGCGAATGCCGGATTCTTCGAACACCTCGCGCCGGACGGCGTCCTCGATCGTCTCAGCCGCCTCGACGAAGCCGGCGAGGCAGGAATACATGCCGGTCGGAAACTGCTTCTGCCGCCCGAGCAGGCACTTGTCGCCGGAGGCGACCAGCGAGATCACGACCGGATCGGTGCGCGGGAAATGCTCCGTCTTGCAGCTCGGGCATTCGCGCTTCCAGCCGCCCTCGCGCATCGCGGTCTTGGCGCCGCAATTGGCGCAGAAGCCGTGGCGCTGATGCCAGGACACCAGGGACTTGGCCATCGCGATGGTGGCGAGCTGGTCGACCGGGATCGCGCCCTGCATCGCCATGCCGCGCAACTCGGTCACGGACACGTCCTCCCGCCCGGCGAGCTTCTCGACCGCGGCCGGCGAGATGCCCATGCCGAACACGGCCGCTCCGTCCTGCAGCCCGAGGAAGATCGTTCCCGGATTGGCACCGAACTTCAGCGCCTCGTCGATCGACAGCAGCGCGCGCAGCTGGTCGCCCTCGCGCTTCAGCACCAGCGAATCGCGATGCACGACATAGGCCCGCGTCGACGGCTTGCTCTCGAAGGCAATCAGCTTGTCTTCGTGGAAGCGCAGATGGGCGGCGCGATCGATCGGATGGCCGACGAAGGCCGGCTTGCCCAGCGGAAACGAGTCGAATGGCGACATCTCTCACCCTAGCCAGATCTTGCGCCTGATAGCGCTGATGAACTGCTGCACCTCCTGCGCATCGTGGGGCACAGGCGGCGCGGCGCCCCACACCGGTCGCGGCCAGGCCACGTCACTTGTGCGTCGCGCGATGATGTGGACGTGCAACTGCGGCACCATGTTGCCGAGCGCGGCGACGTTGAGTTTGTCGCATTTGGTGATCTCTTTGAGCGCGCGTGACGTCCGCGTGATCTCGGTCATCAGTTGCGCCTGCGCGACCTCGTCGAGATCGATGATCTCGACCGCGCCCTCGCGCCGCGGCACCAGCAGCAGCCAGGGATAGTTCGCGTCCTTGATCACCAGCACGCGGGACAGCGGCAGGTCGCCAATGTCGATCGTATCCTTCGCAAGTTGCGGATGCAGCGACCAGGCTGATTCGGGCATGCGGCGGTTCCTGGCGGATGGTCAGGCGGGAGCTCGACGGCACCTAAAGCCTTTCCGAGCTGCGGCACAAGCCCGCGGGGCCGTAGAGCGGGCCGGCGAAGCTCGCGCTTGCTTTCCGGACCATTTGGCCCCAAATAGGCAGCGGGAGATTGGCGGTGGACGAGCCACTCGCCAACCGGGTCAGGTCCGGAAGGAAGCAGCCCTAACGAGGTCCGGATCGGGTCGCTCGTCAGTCTCCTACCTGTTTTTTCGAGCGAATCGCGCAAAGATGGCGGGGACCCCGCGCAGGGCGGGCGCTCGACCGCGCTCCGGTTGATTGCGTCGAGGCTGATGGCGTCGACGATCGCGATCGATGCCGGACTGGAATGCTCACTTGCGGATCGCTCGATGACTGACGCTGGCGCCCCACCTGTTCCGCCTGACAGCGCCGACGCTCCCGCCAAGCCCTACCGGGTGCTGGCGCGCAAATACCGCCCCTCCAGCTTCGCGGATCTGATCGGCCAGGAGGCCGTGGTGCGCACGGTCTCGAACGCGTTCGAGACCGGCCGGATTCCGCAGGCCTGGATCCTGACTGGCGTCCGCGGCGTCGGCAAGACCACCACCGCCCGCATCCTCGCCCGCGCCCTGAACTACGAGCTGCCCGACGGTTCGGTGAAGGGCCCGACGATCCACATGCCGGTGCTCGGCACCCATTGCCAGGCGATCATGGAAAGCCGGCACATGGACATCCTGGAAATGGACGCGGCGTCGCATACCGGCGTCGACGATGTCCGCCAGATCAATGACAGCGTGCGCTATGCGCCGGCCAGCGCGCGCTACAAGGTCTACATCATCGACGAAGTCCACATGCTGTCGACGGCGGCGTTCAACGCCTTCCTGAAGACCTTGGAGGAGCCGCCGGAGCACGCCAAATTCGTGTTCGCCACCACCGAGATCCGCAAAGTGCCGGTCACGGTGCTGTCGCGCTGCCAGCGCTTCGATCTGCGCCGGGTCGAGGCCGACGTGCTGATGAAGCATCTTGCTGGCATCGCGACCAAGGAAGGCGTCACGATCGAGCCCGAGGCGCTCGGCATCATCGCGCGCGCCGCAGAAGGCTCGGTGCGCGATTCGCTGTCGCTGCTCGATCAGGCGATCGCGCACAGCGCCGGCGAGGTCCGCGCCGACGATGTCCGGCAGATGCTCGGCCTCGCCGACCGCACCCGCGTCATCGATCTGTTCCACCATCTCGCCAGCGGCGACATCGCCGCCGCCTTCAAGGAATTCCGCGAGCAGTACGACGTCGGCGCCGACCCCGTGGTCGTGCTGTCCGACCTCGCCGAGTTCGTCAACTTCGTGACCCGGGTGAAGGTCGTGCCGGCGACCGCTGACAATGTCGCCTTCAGCGAGACCGAGCGGCTGCGCGCACGCGACTTCGCCACCAAGCTGTCGATGCGCGTGCTGTCGCGGATGTGGCAGATGCTGCTCAAGGGCATCGCCGAGACTCAAGGCGCGACGCGGCCTGCGGCTGCGGCGGAAATGGTTCTGGTGCGCATCGCCTATGCCGCCGATCTGCCGACGCCTGACGAAGCCATTCGGATGATCGACCAGAACGGTGGTGGCTCGCCAATCGTCACGAACGGCGGCGGGGCGCGCGCTGCGCCGGCATCCACCATGAGCGCGGGAACGGCGCCTGTGATGACGCCGGCGCCGATGCAGGCGCCGCGCGCGCAAGGCCCGACGCTCGCCGCGGTCGGCGGTTCGGTGCGACCGCAGGCGATGGCATCGCAGCCGTCACCGGCATCGCAGGACCAGCCCGCGCTGCGCCTAGCGAGCTTCCAGGAACTCGTCGCGCTGGCCGGCAAGAATCGTGACCTGATCACCAAGAGCGCGCTCGAGATGGACGTGCGGCTGGTCCGCTTCGAGGAGGGACGGCTGGAGATCGCGCTGGAACGGACGGCGCAGCGCTCGCTTGTCTCGGACCTCGGCCGCAAGCTGGAAGACTGGACCGGCCGGCGCTGGACGGTGATCGTTTCCAACGAGCCGGGCCAGGCGACCTTGCGCGAGCAGAATCTGCGCGCCAAGAGCGAACGCGAGGCAGCGGCCGAGGCCGATCCGCGCGTGCAGGAGATCCTGGCGCGGTTCCCGGGCACCAAGGTGATCGAAGTGCGTCGGCTCGCCCCCGAGCCGCCCGAATCGGACGCCAGTGCTGTCGAGCCGCCCGACGAGTCCGACGATGATGATTTCTAGAGCATGGTCCGAAACGTGGAAACCGGTCTTCCTCGCGAAAACGCCAAACGCATTTGCGCGAAGATCATGCTCAACAGGAAGGCTGATGATGAGGTGCTCCGATGGCTGACTTTCTCGGCATGATGAAACAGGCGGCGCAGCTGCAGACGAAGATGCAGGAGATGCAGGAGGAGCTCGGCAACGTCGAGGTCGAGGGCATCTCGGGCGGCGGTCTGGTTGCCGTGCGCATGACCGCGAAGATGGACGTGAAGAGCATCAAGATCGATCCGTCGCTGCTCAAGCCGGAGGAGGCCGAGATCCTGGAGGACCTGCTGGTCACCGCGCACGGCGACGCGCGGCGCAAGGCGGAAGCCGCGATGCAGGAGAAGATGCAGGCCATCACCGGCAAGCTCGGCCTGCCGCCAGGCTTCGGTTTTGGTTAGTTGACCCGATGACATTCGTGAACTGATGGCCGTCGCCGGTCCTGAGATCGAACGCCTGATCCAGCTGCTTGCGCGCCTGCCCGGCCTCGGGCCGCGCTCGGCGCGGCGTGCCGCGCTCCATCTGATCAAGAAGCGCGAGGCGCTGATGGTGCCGCTCGCCTCGGCGCTGCAGGTCGCGATCGACCGCATCCAGGTCTGCAAGACCTGCGGCAACATCGATACCCAGAATCCCTGTACGGTGTGCACCGATCCGCGGCGCGATCCCGCGATGATCGTCGTCGTCGCCGATGTCGCCGATCTCTGGGCGCTGGAGCGCGCCAAGGCCTCGAACGGCCGCTATCACGTGCTCGGCGGCACCTTGTCGCCGCTCGACGGAGTCGGTCCGCAGGACCTCACCATCGACGCGCTGGTGCAGCGCGCGCATGCGCCGGAGGTGCAGGAGATCATCCTCGCATTGAACGCGACGGTCGATGGCCAGACCACCGCCCACTACATCACCGACCTCCTGCAGGAGGCGAACGTCAAGGTCACGCGGCTGGCGCATGGCGTGCCGGTCGGCGGCGAGCTCGACTATCTCGACGAAGGCACGCTCTCGGCCGCGATGCGGCAGCGGACCTTGTTCTAGGCACAGACGAAAGTGGAATGATGACGAAACGCGGATTCGGCAAACGGCTGGCTTTGGGCGCGATTTGGGTGGCGCTCTCGGCTCCGTCCGTCCTGGCGCAGCAGAGCGAGACACCGCAGAAGGTCGGCAAGCCGCTCAATGCTGGTGACGTGCTGTCCGGCGAGCTGAACGCGCTGAAGCTGAAAGGCGCCAAGCCGGGCCAGCCCTCCGCCGCCTATCAGATCACCAGCGAGCCGCGCCGCCTGCCGCCGCCGAGCGGGCTGTGCAATCTCGAGACCGGCCCGGAGACGTTCCAGCTCGTCACCGCGAACACGGCGCAGGCGTCGCAGCTCAAGGGGCTGCTCGGCAAGCAGATCGCGGTCAAGGTCGACGAGATCGCCTGCGCGCAGGATGCGGGACAGATGAGCGAGGCGGTCGTGACCAAGTGGAGCTTGGTGAAGCGTTGAGGCCGCTGGGAGCATTCACGCGAATGCAACGCCACGATTTCCGCTGTCATCGCCCCGCTTGACCGGGCGATCCAGTACGCCGCGGTCTCGCGGTCGATCGCCGACGTCTCCGCAATGCCGGATCACCCGCCTTCGCGGAGGATGACAGTCTAACTCCAGGCGGCAGCTAGACCTTCACTGGCCCCAATTCATCGAAATGCCCGCGCCGCTGCAGCCAAGCAAGCAGCACGAGGCTCGGGATCGCGACGAGCGCGCAGATGACGAAGAATGTGGGCCAGCCGGTCGCCTTCGCCACATAGCCCGCGCCCGATGACAGATAGGTTCGTCCAACCGCGGCGAGTGCGGTGAGCAGCGCATATTGGGTCGCGGTGTGCAGCGGATTCTGGCACAGCGCAGAGAGATAGGCGACGAAGATCACGGTGCCGATCGCGCTGGTGAAGTTCTCCGCAGAGATCGCCAGCGCCAGCGCCCATTGATTGACTCCGACGATGGCGAGCCATGAGAACGACAGGTTGGCCAGCGCCTGCACGATGCCGCCGATCCACAGGCTGGTGGCGAGCGAATAGCGCCGCGCGACGAAGCCGCCGGCAAAGCCGCCGGCGAGCGTGGCGGCGAGGCCGACGCCTTTCACGATCGCTGCGTAGTCGACCTTGCTGAAGCCGAGATCGATCACGAACGGCGCGGTCATCGTGCCGGAGAAGGCGTCGGTGAACTTGAACAGCACGACGAAGGCGAGCGCCGTGAGCGCATCACGTCGGCTGAGGAACTCGACGAAGGCTCCGGCGGCCGCATGCATCACGCGGGTGAGCGCGGTGTCCGCGCCCATCGCGGCCTCCGCCTGCTGCGACTGTGCCGGCTCGGTCGCCGCGAGGGCCGTGATCGTGCCAATCAGCACCATTCCGGCCATCGCGACATAGCCCCACATCCAGGACGACGGACGCGTCAACCCCGAGTTCTCGAATGCACTGACCACCACCAGCGCGCCGGCGGTCGAGACCAGCATGCCGATGCGGTAGGCGGCGACATACGCCGCCATGCCCGCGGCCTGCTCGCTCTCCGGAAGGCTCTCGACGCGGAAGGCATCGACCACGATGTCCTGGGTCGCCGACATCGCGGCGACCAGCAGCGCGGCCAGCGCGACCATGAACGGCGCATGCGCCGGGTCAGTCACGGCCAGCAGCAGGATGGCCGCGATCAGCAGCAATTGCGCGAACACCAGCCAGCCGCGCCGCCGCCCGAAGGCGCGCGTCAGCAGCGGCACGTGCAGCGCGTCGACCAGCGGCGCCCAAAGGAATTTCAGCGTGTAGGGCGTGCCGACCAGCGCGAACAGCCCGATGGTCCCGAGATCGACGCCGAGCTCGCGCATCCAGATCTGAAGCGTCGAGCCGGACAGCGCCAGCGGCAGACCTGAGGAGAAGCCGAGGAACAGCACCACGAGCACGCGCGGCTGCAGGTAGACGGCCATGCTCTCGCGCCAGGTGGGGGCAGGCTTGGCCTCAGGCTTTGCAGCGGTTGCTCTGATGTCGGAGGCGGCGTCAGGTGCGGTCATCGGTGGGTGGTAGCAGATCTGGACAGCTTTCGCGACGCCGCGGTCATTCCCCCGCCTGCATCCGCCCCGCCAGCGGAAACAGGTCCGGCGTCGCGCCCGCGCCCGGCGCAATGCGCGGAGAGTCCGCCGGCGCATCCGGCTTGCTGAAATCGAGCTCCTCGATCCGCGCGGCGCGCTTTTCGATCTTGTCGGCGGAGATGAGGATCTGGCGGATGTCCTCGCCGACATCGCCAAAATGCTTCTGCAGCTTGAGCACGCGCTCGCGCAGGCGGCCGAGGTCGTCGCCCAAATGGATCACCTCGTTGCGGATCTGGTCAGCGGCGTCGCGGATGCGCGCGTCCTTCATGATCTGCTGCATGACCTGGATCGCGAGCATCAGCAGCGACGGCGACACCAGCACGACACGGGCGCGATAGGCTCTCTGGATGACGTCGTCGAAGCCGTCATGGATCTCGGCGTAGACCGATTCCGACGGCACGAACATCAGCGCCGTGTCCTGCGTCTCGCCGACCACGAGGTACTTCTCGGCGATGTCGTTGACGTGGCGCAGCACGTCGGTGCGCAGCCGCTGCGCGGCGGCGCGCTTTTCGTCCTCCGTCTCCGCGTCGTGCAGCGCGGTCACTGCCTCGAGCGGAAACTTGGCGTCGATGCACAGCGGCCGCGTGTCGGGCAGGAACACGACGCAGTCCGGCCGCTTGCCGCTGACGAGCGTGTACTGGAAGGCGTAGCTGCCCTTCGGCAGCCCGTCCTGGACGATCGCCTCCATGCGCGCCTGGCCGAATGCGCCGCGCGACTGCTTGTTGGCGAGCACGTCGCGCAAGGTCGTGACCTGTGTCGTGAGCTCGCTGAGATCGCGATGCGCGTTGTCGATGATGCCGAGCCGCTCGTGCAGCACGCGCAAGGAATCCATGGTGTGGCGCGTGGTCTGCTCCATCGATTGGCCGACGCGATGGGTGACGGCGTCGAGCCGCTCGTTGACGCTGCGCGCCAGGTCCACCTGCCGCCCGGCAAGCAGCTGCGCCATCGCGTCGACCCGGCCGGAGGCCTCGCTCTGCACCCGGATCATCTCGCCGAACCGCTGTTCGATCTCATCGGCGCGCATCGCCTGCTGGGCCGCGAGCTCGGCGCCGCGCCGGCCGGAGCGCACCACGGCCGCGACGATCATCAGCAGCAGGAGCAGAACCAGCACGCCAAACCCGATCAGCGCGTCGCTGGCGCGCACCGGCAGATCGCCGATCATGACGACGACAGGATTGAGGGACTGGCTGGCGGTCATCACCCCCGTCTATCCGATTCGCAAGAGTTCGCGAACGAAGAGAGAACATTTATGGTTAAGGCCGGGTAAAGAATCATGGTTAGCGAGACATTGAAATTCATGGTTAGCGAAGTCTTAACTGCGAGCCATCACATTGACCGCGCCGGTTCCGCGGCTTAAATCGCGCGCCATGTCCCTAAGAGAAATCATCATCCTGCCGGACCGGCAGTTGCGGCTGGTGTCCAAGCCGGTCGAGAAGGTCACGCCGGAGATCCGGCAGCTGGTCGACGACATGTTTCAGACCATGTACGACGCGCCAGGCATCGGGCTCGCAGCGATTCAGGTCGCGCAGCCGCTGCGCGTCATCACCATGGATCTGGCCAAGCCCGACGCGAACGGGGAAGGCAAGCGCGAGCCGCGCGTCTTCATCAATCCGGAGATCGTTGCCAAGTCGGACGAGCTGTCGGTCTACGAGGAAGGCTGCCTGTCGATCCCCGAATATTACGAGGAGGTCGAGCGGCCGGCGCGTGTGCGCGTGCGCTTCACCGATCTCGACGGGCTGGTCCGCGAGGAGGATGCGGAGGGGCTCTACGCCACCTGCATCCAGCACGAGATCGACCATCTCAACGGCGTGCTGTTCATCGACTATCTGTCGAAGCTCAAGCGCGACCGCGTGATGAAGAAGTTCACCAAGGCCGCCAAGCGCGCCGGCGAGTAACGATCAACTCTCTCCTCCGTCATGCCCGGGCTTGACCCGGGCATCCACGTCTTGCCTCTCGCGTTGGCATTGCGACGTGGATGGCCGGGACGAGCCCGGCCAATGACGGCAGGATGAAGCCTTGAGGGGCGCACCAGATGCCGCTTCGCCTGATCTTCATGGGCACGCCGGATTTCGCCGTGCCGACCCTGCTCGAGCTCGCCGGCCACGGCCACGAGATCGTGGCCGTCTACACGCGCGCGCCGAAGCCCGGTGGCCGCCGTGGCTTGGCCTTGGTCCCGACTCCGATCGAGACCGAGGCGCGGCGGCTCGGCATTCCCGTGCTCACGCCGAAGACGCTGAAGACCGAGGACGCGCTGGCTGCGTTCTGCGCCCACCAGGCCGACGCCGCCGTCGTCGTCGCCTATGGCATGATCCTGCCGCAGGCGATTCTCGATGCACCAAAACTCGGCTGCTACAACCTCCACGCCTCGCTGCTGCCGCGCTGGCGCGGCGCCGCGCCGATCAACCGTGCCATCATGGCAGGGGACGCCGAAAGCGGCGTGATGGTCATGAAGATGGATGTCGGTCTCGACACCGGCGACGTCGCGATGGCCGAGCGTCTGCCCATCACTGACGCGATGACGGCGTCCGACCTGCACGATCGCCTGTCGCGCATCGGCGCCGACCTGATGGTGCGGGCGATGGCCGCGCTGGAGCGCGGCGGGCTGACGTTGACGAAGCAGGCCGAGGGCGGCGTGACCTATGCGGCCAAGATCGAGAAGGCCGAGGCGCGGATCGACTGGACGAAGCCGGCGCATACGGTGCTGCGTCACATCCACGGCCTGTCGCCGTTCCCCGGCGCCTGGAGCGAGGTCATGCTCGATGGCGAGGCGGCGCGTTTGAAGATCCTGCGCTGCGCGCTCGCCGACGGCCGGGGCGAGCCGGGCGCCGTGCTCGACGAGCAGCTCACCATCGCCTGCGCCGACGGCGCCATCCGCGTGACCGAGCTGCAGCGCGCCGGCAAGGGCCCGATGAAAGCCGCGGATTTCCTGCGCGGCACGCCCGTCGCGCCGGGCCGGCGCTTCGGCTGACCAATTCAGCTCGTCATGCGCGGGCTTGACCCGCGCATCCATCTCGCGAACAAGCTTCGTCCATGGATGGATTGCCGGGTCAAGCCCACGGCTGTCCGGTTCAGCTTCCGCATATTGCGAGGCTCAACTGTTGTGGGTTTTTGGCAAGTTGGGGTGG
>NZ_JAUEYW010000021.1:0-111987 GCF_032489875.1 Bradyrhizobium sp. SZCCHNR1015 | reverse complement strand
TTCGAGCGGCCGATCATCATCACCAACCTGGCCTATCGCTTCATGGTGCTGGAGCAACTGGCCGAGATCGGCATCGAGGCCGACGTCCTGCTGGAGCCGATGCGACGCGATTCAGGCCCGGCGATCGCCGCCGGAGCCGCCTTTGCCCAGTCGCGCCATCAGGATGCTGTCGTGCTGGCGCTCGCGGCCGATCACGTCGTTCGTGACACCCCCGCTTTTCTCGCGGCGTGCCGCCAGGGGCTCGCTGCCGCCGAGGCCGGCCGCATCGTCACCTTCGGCGTCAATCCGGAGCGCGCGGCCACAGAATACGGCTACATCAGTCCTGGCGCGCCGGTATCCGGGGAGGTGCGGGCGGTCGCGAAATTCGTCGAGAAGCCGGACCAGCCGACCGCGGAGCGCTACATTCGCGAGGGCTATCTCTGGAACAGCGGCAACTTCATGTTCCGCGCGTCGGTCCTGCTCGACGAATACCGCAAGTTCGATGCCGACAGCGTGCAGACGGTCACCAACTCCGTTGCCAAGGCCGGCCGCGACCTCAGCTTCATCATCCTCGACTCCGACGCCTTCGCCGCGGCCAAGCCGATCTCGATCGACTATGCCGTGATGGAGAAGACCGAGCGTGCGGCCGTGGCCCCGGTGTCGTGCGGCTGGTCCGACGTCGGCTCCTGGCATGCGGTCTGGGAATTGTCCGACAAGGACGGGCAGGGCAACGCCGCGCGCGGCACCGCCGTGTTCGAGGATTCCCGCAATTGCAACGTCGTCACCGACAAGGCGCTGGTCGCGCTCGAAGGCGTCGACGATCTCGTCGTGGTGGCGGCGCAGGATGCCGTGCTGGTGTCGCGCCAGCGCGATGCCAACGGCTTGAAGCGGCTGGTCGCCAAGCTCAAGACCGTCGCGCCGGAGGTCACCGAGGCGCACATCAAGGTGCACCGGCCCTGGGGCAGCTATCAGTCGGTCGACAATGGCGAGCGCCACCAGGTCAAGCGCATCATCGTCAAGCCCGGCCAGCGGCTGTCGCTGCAGAAGCACTATCACCGGTCCGAGCACTGGATCGTGGTGCGCGGCGCGGCGCGGGTCACGGTGAACGAGACCGTTCAGACCGTGCATGAGAACGAATCGATCTACATCCCGATGGGCGCGGTGCACCGGCTGGAGAACCCGGGCAAGATCCTCTTGGAGCTGATCGAGGTCCAGACCGGGTCCTATCTCGGCGAGGACGACATCATCCGCATCGAGGACGATTACCGCCGCGAGTAGGGCGGGGTCTCGCCGCGAATCACGCGAGCCGTGCTAGACAGCCCCGGAGTCGTCCGCCGGAGAGCTTCCTTGCAAAGCACGATCGGATCGCGTGCGTTCCAGAACGCGCGCCTGCAGAAGAAGAACCGCAAGCAGGCCGACGGCCTGCTGCCGAAGGCCGTCGAGGCCTACCGGGCGGGCCGGCATGCCGATGCCCAGGCCATCTGCGGTCAGGCGCTGGCCCTCGTGCCCGACCATTTCGACGCTCTTCACCTTCTCGGCGCCTCCGCGCTCGACAGCGGCCGGCTCGATCTCGCCGAGCAGGCCCTGACCCGCGCCGTCGCGGTGGAGCCGCGCAATGCCGAGGCCCTGGCCAATCTCGGCCTGGTGCTGTTCAGCATGAAGCGCTACGAGGAGGCGCGCGCGGTTCAGGAGCGCGCCGTCGCGCTCAAGCCCAATTTCGCCACGGCGCTGACCAGCCTCGGCAACACCCTGATGAACATGCAGCTGTTCGCGCAGGCGATCGAGGCGCACGACCGCGCCATCGCGCTGAAGCCGGACTTCGCCGACGCCTACTGCAATCGCGGCATGGCGCAACTGCTCCTGCTGCGCAACGAGGAGGCCCGGCAGAGTTTCGACCGCGCCCTGGCGCTGGCGCCGCGGCACATGCAGGCGACGTTCGGCAAGGGACTGGTCAGCGTCAACCTGCGGCACCTCGAGCAGGCGCTGGCCGCCTTCAACGCCGCGCTTGCCATGAAGCCGGGGACGGCGGCCGTCATCGCGCAGCGTGGCCGGCTCTATGTGCAGATGGGACGGTTCGCCGAGGCCGAGGCCGATTTCGATGCCGCGCTGGCGATCGACCCCGGGCTCGAAGCGGCGCTGCTCGGCAAGGCGCATGTCTGCGTGCTCACCGAGCGGATCGCGCCAGCGATGCTGGCCTGCAAGCGGGTGCTGGAGCAGAATCCGGCGTCGGAAGTCGCGCTGATCTGGCTCGGCACGTGCCTCGCGAAGCAGGGCGACACGGCCGGCGCCATCCAGCACTTCGATCGCGCCCTCGAGATCAAGCCGGATTTCGAGGATGCGATCATGAAGAAGATCTTCGCGCTCGATTTCTATCCCGGCGCCGACGTCGCCCTGCATCAGGCCGTCCGCCGCGAATGGTGGGAGCGGATCGGCGCGCATATCCAGCAGCGCCAGCTTGCCGCCATCGACCGCGATCCGGATCGCCGCATCACGGTCGGCTACGTGTCGTCCGACTTCCGCAGCCATTCGGCCGCGCTGACCTTCCTTCCGGTGCTGCGCCATCACGACCACGCGGCGTTCAAGGTCATCTGCTACTCGTGCTCGCCGCTGGTCGATTCCGTCACCGAGCAGTGCAAGGCTGCGGCCGATGGCTGGATCGAGGCATCTCAGTTGTCCGACGATGAACTCGCCGATCGCATCCAGGCCGATCAGGTCGACATTCTCGTCGACCTCTCCGGTCATTCGGCCGGCAACCGGCTCACCGTGTTCGCCCGCAAGCCCGCGCCGATCCAGGTCACCGCGTGGGGCAATGCGACCGGCACCGGCCTGCCCACCATGGACTACTTCTTCGCCGATCCGGTGACGGTGCCGGCGGCAGTACGGCCGCTGTTCGCCGAGCAGGTCTACGATCTGCCGGCACTGATCACCACGGATCCTCTGCCGGACGCGCAGCCGACACCGCTGCCGATGTTGCGCAACGGCTACGTCACCTTCGGTGTCTTCAACCGCGTCGACAAGATCTCCGACGAGGTGCTGACGGTGTGGTCGGCGCTGCTCCGGGCGCTGCCGGACGCCCGCGTCGTGATCAAGAACGGCGCGCTTGAGGATGCATTCCTGCGCGACACGCTGATCGCCCGCTTCGCCGCGCACGGCGTCGGCGAGAGCCGCCTTACGTGTCTGGGCGCGTCGATGCGCCATGAGCACATCGCAGCGTTCGCCAACATCGACATCTCGCTCGATCCGTTCCCGCAGAATGGCGGCGTCAGCACCTGGGAATCGCTGCAGGCCGGCGTGCCCGTGGTTGCCAAGCTCGGCAGCAGCGCAGCGTCGCGGGCCGGCGGCGCGATCGTCAAGGCGGTCGGGCTCGACGACTGGGTGGCCGAGGACGACGAGGGCTACATCGCGATCGCCGTGCGACACGCGGCCCAG
Organism: Bradyrhizobium sp. SZCCHNR1015; assembly: GCF_032489875.1. NCBI lineage: Bacteria > Pseudomonadati > Pseudomonadota > Alphaproteobacteria > Hyphomicrobiales > Nitrobacteraceae > Bradyrhizobium > Bradyrhizobium sp. SZCCHNR1015. The sequence goes on along the minus strand of NZ_JAUEYW010000021.1, from coordinate 108,579 downwards.
CCGGCCGAGCTGGCTCGGCTCCGCGCCGAGCTGCCGGCGCGGGTGGCCAACTCCGCTGCCGGCAATGTCGAGACCTACACGCGCAAGGTCGAGGAAGGCTATCGCCAGTTCTGGCGCCGCTATTGTGCCGCCGGCGGCTGAGCGCCGTCCGCAGTACGCCTGTTCTGTCGATCTACGCGTCACTCCGGAGGCCGTCTTTTGGCAAGCGACGTCGGTTCCCGCGCGTTTCAGAATGCGAGGCTGCAGAAGAAGCATCGCAAGCAGGCCGATGCGCTGATGCAACAGGCCGTCGCCGCTTATCGCGGCGGCCGTCGCGCCGAGGCGCAGGCGATCTGCGGCCAGATCCTGGCGCTGCTGCCCGATCATTTCGATGCGCTGCATCTGCTCGGTGTGACGGCGCTCGACAGCGGACAAATGGAGATGGCCGAGCAGGCGCTCATCAAGGCCGTCGAGATCGAGCCGCGGAATGCCGAGGCGCTCTCCAATCTCGGTCTGGCGCTGTTCAACCGCAAGCGCTTCGAGGAGGCGCGCAAATGCCAGGAGCGGGCAATCGCGCTGAAGCCGAATCTGCTCGTGGCGATCACCGGCCTCGGCAACACGCTGATGCGGCTGGGGCGGCCGGAGGAGGCGATCGCCGCGCATGACCGGGCGATCGCGCTCAAGCCGGACTATGCCGACGCCTATTGCAATCGCGGCATGGCGCTGCTTCCGCTCGCCCGCAATGCGGAGGCCAATGCGAGCTTCGATCGCGCATTGTCGCTCAACCCGCGCCACATGGAGGCGATGTTCGGCAAGGGCCTCGCCAGCATCAATCTGCGCCATTCCGACGAGGCGTTCGCGGCGTTCGATGCCGCGCTTGCAATCAAGCCCAATGCCGCGCAGGTGCTGGCACAGCGCGGCCGCCTGCACCAGCAGGCCGGACGGTTCGAGCGGGCCATGGCCGACTTCAAGGCCGCCCTGGCGCTCGATCCATGGCAGGACGTGGCGTTGCTGGGCTTCGCGCAGCTCAGCGCCATCAAGGACAATATCGCGCCGGCGATGGACGCGTGCCGCAAGGTGCTGGAGCTCAATCCGGCCTCCGAGGTCGCCTGGACCTGGCTCGGCGAATGCTTCTGCAAGCAGGGCGATCTCGCAACGGCCTTGCAGCACTTCGAGCGTGCGCTCGAGATCAAGCCGGATTTCGGTGATGCGATCACTGCCAAGATCTTCCTGCTCGACTTCATGCCGGACACCGACTTCGCTCAGCACCAGGCGGCGCGCCGGGAATGGTGGACCAGGATCGGCAGCAAGATCGTGCGCCGGCCGCCGCCGGTCCGCGACCGCGATCCGGAGCGGCGGCTGACCATCGGCTACGTCTCCTCCGATTTCAGGAATCACTCGGCTGCGCTGGTGTTCCTGCCCGTCCTGCGCCACCACGACCATCAGGCGTTCAAGGTCGTCTGCTACTCCTGCTCGCCGCTGCAGGATGGCATGACCGAGCGCTGCCGTTCCGCCGCCGACCTCTGGGTCGACGCCTGGCAGATGTCCGATGAGGAACTGAGCGATCGCATCGAGGCTGATCAGGTCGATATCCTCGTCGACCTCTCCGGCCATTCCGCCGGCAACCGGCTGCCGGTGTTCGCGCGCAAGCCGGCGCCGGTGCAGGTCACCGCGTGGGGCAGCGGCACCGGAACGGGGCTTCCCACCATCGACTACTTCTTCGCCGATCCGGTGACCGTGCCCGAGGCCGCGCGTCCTCTGTTTGCCGAGCAGGTCTACGACCTGCCGGCCGTCATCACCACCGATCCCTTGCCGGGATGGCAGCCGACGCCGCTGCCGATGCTGCGCAACGGCTACGTCACATTCGGCGTGTTCAACCGCATCGACAAGATCTCCGATCCAGCGCTTGCGCTCTGGTCGCGGCTGATGGGCGCGCTGCCGGACTCGCGGATCGTCATCAAGAACGGTGCGCTCGATGAGCCCTTGCTGCGCGATGGGCTCGTGGCCCGGTTCGTGGCGCACGGCATCGCCGAGGGGCGCATCACCTGCCTCGGCCTGTCGACGCGCGATCAGCACATCGCGCAGTTCGCCGCGATCGACATGTCGCTCGATCCGTTCCCGCAGAATGGCGGCGTCAGCACCTGGGAGTCGTTGCAGGCCGGCGTGCCCGTCGTCGCCAGGCTCGGCCACGGCGCCGCGGCGCGGGCGGCGGCCGCCATCAACACGGCGGTCGGGCTCGCAGAGTTCGTGGCGGAGGACGATGACGGGTACATCGCCATCGCCCTGAAGCATGCGGCGCAGCCCGCGGAACTGGCGAAGCTGCGGGCGCAACTGCCGGCGATGGTCGCGAACTCCGCCGCCGGCAATGTCGAGACCTACACGCGCAAGGTGGAGGAGGGCTATCGTCTGTTCTGGCGCCGTTATTGTGCCTCCTCCTGATCGTGGCGGCTACAGCCGCGCTGCACCGACGATGCGCCCGTCCGCCGCTTCGAGAATCACCGCGGCATCCTCGCCCTCCGGCATCGGCTCGGTGAGGCGCAGCGCGCTGCCGCTCCAATCACCGAGCGTCCGCACCGAGCGCACCACGTTCAGCTCCTCCAGCGTGCGGCCGCCATTCTCGCCGCGGCCGATCGCGGTTTCATGCCGATGATCGAAGCCGACCAGGAGCAGGCGTCCGCGTCCTTCACCGCCGCCGACCTCGACCGTGAGCTTGTCGCCATTGCGTGCGAGCTTGAGCCGCGCCGCCGTCGCGCTCGCGCCTCTGGCGCGATCGATCGCAGGTCCGACCTCCGCCCGGTTGGAGCCGACATGGCTCGTCGTGCCGTCGACGACGATCTCCGGCGTGTAGGAGCCGTCGCCGAAGCGGCTGCCGTAGCGGGCCTGACGATCGGTGGCGGCCGGCAGCGAGAACGGATCCTTCCAGCCGAGCCGGTCCCAATAGGTGACGTGAAAGGCGAGCGGCAGCACGTCGCGGCGCTGCCGCACCAGCTCGTTCAGATAGGCATTTGCAGGCGGGCAGGAGGAGCAGCCCTGCGAGGTGAACAGCTCGATGACGACGGGCCGATCCGTGGCGGCGGCCGACGGCGACCATGGGGCAAGCGATGCGAGCAGCACGGCGAAGGCGGAGGCGTGGCGGAGCGAGGCGAGGCTGAGGGGCATGGGTGTTCTCCCGCGTTGTGACGTGATCTCCTTCGCTGGCGGGAGCCATCGCGTTACCTCCTGCCGCGGCCAACACGCAGGCGTGAAGACGCATCCACCGTTACTTTCGCGACCTGTCGCGACGCGTGAGCAGGGCGCCCGCCACACCTGAAGCGCATCGCGCACGCCATTCAAAAGACAGCGTTTTTCGTCCGTGCCGGATGTAACTTTCTGAATCAAATCGTGTCCTGAAAAGGCTTTCCGCATTCGCCTCGCTTCGAGCGGCATGCTAGGAGAGCTTCGACCGGTGATTTGCAGTTCGTTAACCGTTGCGGCCAATCCGTGACGTCGCAAGCCGGGGGCATTGATGGGGTCGATGACATGAGTTCCAAGGGGGCGGGCCACAAGGCCGAGCTGAGGCAGGCGCTGCGCGTCGGCGTCATCGGAGCCGGCGTGATGGGCAGCAATCATGCCCGCGTGCTCGCCGGACTGCCCGACGTGCATCTGGTCGGCGTGGTCGATCCGCTGCCCGCGCATCGCAGCCGCGTCACCGAGCTCGCGAACTGCCCGACCTTCGAGAGCCTCGACCAGCTCGTCGCCGAGGGCGTCGACGCCGTGACCATTGCGGCGCCGACGCATCTGCATCATGAGCTTGCGCTGGCCTGCATCGCGCGCAAGGTTCACCTGATGGTCGAGAAGCCGATCGCCTCGACGGTGGACGAGGGCAGGGAGATCGTCTCGGCCGCGCATCGCGCCGGCGTCACCCTGATGATCGGCCATGTCGAGCGCTTCAATCCGGCGGTGGCCGCGATCAAGAAGGCGATCGCCGGCGAGGACATCCTGTCGATCGCGATCACCCGCGTCGGCCCGTTCCCGCCGCGCATGTCCAATGTCGGCGTCGTCATTGATCTCGCCGTGCACGACATCGATCTGATCCGCTGGTTCACCGAGTCCGATATCATCGAGGTGCAGCCGCAGCTGTCGAGCGCGGTGGCCGAGCGCGAGGACATCGCGCTGCTGCAGTTCCGCACCGCCTCGGGCGTGCTCGCCCACATCAACACCAACTGGCTGACGCCGTTCAAGGCGCGCAACGTCACCGTGGCGACGCGCGGCAAGTACATCATGGGCGATCTGCTGACGCGCCAGGTCACCGAATGCTTCGGCTTCAAGCCGGACGGCAGCTACTCGATGCGTCATCTCCCGGTCGGCCATGACGAGCCGTTGCGCGCCGAGCTGATCGCCTTCCTGCACGCGGTGCGCTCGGGCACTGCGCCGGCCGTCACCGGTGACGAGGGCGTCGCCAGCCTCGCGATCGCCACGCAGTGTCTGGAGACCTCGAGCCATCGCCCGGCCGAGGCCGCCGCCACCAAGCGGCGCGCGGCCGGCTAGCCGCGCCTCCGCTCCATCCATTTCCGTTTCCGAAAAATTGTCAGAGCTCATGAACCAGCACCTGCGTCATCAACCCATTCCGTTCATCGACACCGCCGCGCAGCGCCAGCGGCTCGGCAAGTCGCTCGACGACGCCGTCGCCCGCGTGCTCGCGCATTGCCAGTTTCTCGGCGGCCCCGAAATCATTCAGCTCGAGAAGGAGCTGGCCGAGTTCTGCGGTGCCAAATACGCCGTGAGCTGCTCCAGCGGCACCGACGCGCTGCTGATGGTGCTGATGGCGCAGGGCATCGGCCCGGGTGACGCGGTGCTGTGCCCGTCCTTCACCTTCTGCGCGACCGGCGAAGCGGTGGCGCTGACCGGCGCCACGCCGGTGTTCGTCGACGTGCTGGAGGACACCTTCAACATCGATCCGGCCTCGCTCCGCCGCGGCATCGCCACCGCCAAGCGGCTCGGCCTCAAGCCGAAGGCCGTGATCCCGGTCGATCTGTTCGGCCAGGCCGCCGACCATGATGCAGTGGCCGCCATCGCCGCGGACGAGGGCCTGTTCGTGCTCGACGACGCCGCGCAGGGCTTTGGCGCCAGCTACAAGGGCCGCCGCATTGGCACCTTCGGGCTCGCCACGGCGACCAGCTTCTATCCGGCCAAGCCGCTCGGCTGCTTCGGCGACGGCGGCGCCATCCTCACCGACGATGCCGGCCTCCTGGAGCGCCTGCGCAGCGTGCGCGCCCATGGCGGCGGCAGCGACAAATACGACAACGTCCGCCTCGGCCTCACCGCGCGGCTCGATACGATCCAGGCGGCGGTGCTGCTCGAGAAGCTCAAGATCTTCGACGACGAGATCGCCGCGCGCAATGTCGTCGCCGAGCGCTACACGGCGGCGCTGGCCGACGTCGTGAAGGTGCCTCGCCTGGTCGACGGCTGCACCTCGGTCTGGGCGCAATACACCATCCGCCTGCCCAAGGGCGTCGATCGCGACACCTTCGCCGCCGCGTTGAAGGCGCAGGGCATCCCGACCGCGATCTACTATCCGAAGTCGATGCACCAGCAGACCGCCTACCGCATCTTCCCGAGCGCCGATGGCGGCCTGCCGGTCAGCGAGCAGCTCTCCGCCGACGTCATCAGCCTGCCGATGCACGCCTATCTGGACGAGGCGACGCAAGGGCGCATCATCGACGTCGTGCGCGGCGCACTGGCCTGAGGTCTTACGCATCGTCGCGCATCTCCGCTGGCGGCCCGACCGGCCGCAGCGTGTATGAATGATCTGTCCCACCGGCAGCTCCAACAAACACTGTCGTCCCGGCGAACGCCGGGACCCATACCGCGTGATGTCTGGAAGGGGCAGGCGGCCCGTTCCGCGCGCCCCATCGGCTGCACGGCGTATGGATCCCGGATCGGCGCCCGCCGCCGCTTCGCGTCGGCAGGCTTGTCCGGGACGACAGCGGAGTGCGTGGTGCGCCTCCCCGCCAGCGTCGCAAGTGCCGACGTGCGACCGGCATGCTCACTGTCATTGCGAGCGAAGCGAAGCAATCCAGGGCTGCGCGTGCGGTCCTGGATTGCTTCGTCGCTTCGCTCCTCGCAATGACGGTGGTGAGACATGTGTTCACCTTCTCGCGGCGCATCTGGCGTCCGAGCTTTGCTGTTCGTCATGCCCTCCCGAAAAGAGGGCACGGGGAATGCCGGGCGCTGGCCGCACCCATGGCCCGCCTGCGAAAAAAATGCAGGCGGCAGGAACCACAGGTTCAGCCGAGACATCCCGGCATTCCCCGCGCGATGGTTTTGACGGCTGCTTCGCGTTCTCCCCGGTGCTCCGGGCTTTTTGGCCACCGTGCGCGCAATGCGCTTTCGCGCATTACGCGGGGCATCAGCGTCGGGATGCCAGGACCACGCGACTTGACCGTGCGCATCGACGTTGTTCGTCGGCGTGGCGAACCACGCTGCAACATCGACACGCCCACCGCATCCCGCCTCAACGTCCGTGACGACCGCGAAGCGCCCCTCTGATCGAGTCGGGACGGGCGCATCCAATCATGATTTCTGATAAAAAGAAAGAAGAATCTTTCTCCGAAACGGACTGGATAGAGGATGCGCTTGAAGCGGTTAGCGAAATAGCTTTTTGCGCAGTTGGCAGGGACGGAAAAGCGGGCGGGAGACGAGCAGGCGATAACGAAATGCCGCGCCTCATCGCGAAGATTGGATCGGAACGGGGGGCGATGCCCGCATTCGGCGATCATTGGACACTAGCTTGCGCCGCTTGGCACCGCGATGCAAAGAAAGTTTCGGCTTCTTAACCAGCAAAAATCACGTACCCGTCTTCCAAACTGAAACTGCCTTCTTCAACAGGATAGGTAGGCGTTGGAAATAGCCTTGATATTCCAAAGCGCCGCAAGTGGTCTTGGTACTCTGATGTTTCAGGCAAGCCGTGCCTGATATGCTGCCCAAAAATTGCAGAGCGGTTTCTCGTTTCGGCACTTTCGATCCAGCACAGGAACTGGTGTCGGAGATAGGAAGCCTTTGATTCGTGATACGTCACACAATCGGCTTCCTGACACCAGAGGGCTGTCGACGACAACTCGGGGTGCTCGGCAATTGTATCGGGATGCGGGATCTCGGCGTGTAGCTTCCATCCGTTTTCCGACGACGGGAGACTTAGGAAGCTCCAAAGGACTACGAGGCTGAATTGAGCAAACTGGTACTGCACAGCACAAACCTTGTGGCTGCAGAACAGCAGAAACTCTCGTTTGGGCGGTCCGACGAAGACGGAGTACAAGAGTATAAAGCGCGTTGGGTCATATTTTCCAAGTCCGACCTCTATCGTGCTTTTTTTGAACCCCGGAATGTAATGTGGTTGTGCTAGGTTTGGACATCGTCTTGAGAAGAGCGGAACGAAGCCAGTTTTCGACTTTATCGCCTTTGTGAAGCTGTACCCGTGCCGCAGATGCTCGCCGACCCGATAGGTATGGTGAAATGTATTGAGCCCGTGCGTACTATTTGGGCTCGTGTGAAGCGAATATCGCTGTTCATCGATAAGCTTGCCCGCGAAGGGGTCGTTCTTGTTGTCAGGGTTGTGGAATAGAGATCGTCGAAACAGCAGCTTAAGGTCGCCGGTTTTCTGGCTCTCCAGAACGAAGAAAAGCTCACGCTGCGCTGCGTTGGCTTCGATACAAAACGATACCCGCTTGTCCGGCACAAATCGTTCCTTTCCGTCCTCGCCTGCAACGAAGTGCCGGTGAGCTCTTCGCGGCCTTACCCAATCCTCAGTAACTTAACTACCAAGTTAGCACAATCTGGAGTTGACAAAGTAGGTTTTCGGAGGACTGCTCGGGCTGGCCGACTATTTTAGTTTGGACGAAAACGTGACATTGATTGAGTGTTTGCATCGGCTGCGGCGGATTACGCCCCGCTAACGGGTCCGCCCCACGACCTGTTACTCCGTCATGGCCGGGACAGGCCTGGACAGGCCCGACCATGACGACGTGGAGGCAGACGGGCGCAACACGAGGACCGCCACATGCGATAGCCCTCCCGCACGTGGGACAGGTCTTCCCGGCGGCGCGCCGCACAGCCCCGAGATGATTTGTGCCGGTCCTGGCTCGCAAGCCCGGGCAGTGCCGCGAGAGTGTCGCCACACTTTGGCCGCAAGCGGGAATCGCACACGTTCCCCGCTTCAAACTCCCCTCCCAATCCTCTACAAGCCCCCCATGCTCGGACGTATCTTCACCGTTGGCGGCTATACCTTGCTGTCGCGCCTTACCGGCTTTGCCCGCGATATCATGCTGGCGGCGATTCTTGGCGCCGGGCCGGTGGCGGACGCGTTCTTCATTGCGTTCCGGCTGCCGAACCATTTCCGGGCGATCTTTGCCGAGGGGGCGTTCAACGCGGCGTTCGTGCCGGCCTATGCGCATGTGCATGGCGAGAAGGGGCCGGCCTCCGCCAGCCTGTTTGCCGACCGCATCTTCACGCTGCTGCTGGCGTCGCAGGTGGTGCTGCTGATCCTCGCCTGGGCGTTCATGCCGCAGGCGATGACCATTCTGGCGCCGGGCTTCACCGACGATCCGGCGCAGCGCGAGCTTGCGATCACGCTGACGCGAATCACCTTTCCGTATCTGCTGCTGATCACGCTGGTGACGCTCTATGGCGGCATGCTCAATGTGATGCAGCGGTTTGCGAGCGCCGCGGCGGCGTCGATCTTCCTCAATCTCGCGATGATGGCGACCCTGGCGCTGGCGGCGTTCTTCCCCGGTGTCGGCCATGCCGCCGCCTGGGGCGTGCTGATCTCCGGCTTCCTGCAATATTTCCTGCTCGCCGGCGATCTCGCCCGCCATGGCGGGCTGCCGCGGTTTGCGCCGCTCAAGCTCGACGACGACATCCGCGCCTTCTTCAAGGCGCTGGGGCCGGCGACGCTGGGATCGATGGGCACCCAGGTCGCGATGTTCGCCGATACGATCATCGCGACGTTCCTCCCCGCGGGCGCGATCTCGGCACTGTATTACGCCGACCGCCTCAACCAGTTGCCGATCGGCGTGATCGGCATCGCCATCGGGACGGTGCTGCTGCCGGAGATGTCACGGCGGCTCACGGCGAACGATCACGACGGCGCCATGGAGCAGCAGCGCCGGGCGTTCGAGTTCACGCTGCTGTTCTCGGTGCCGTTCGTCGCCGCCTTCCTCGCCGTCCCCGACGTGATCACCCGCGCGATGTTCGCGCGCGGCGCCTTCACCAAGGGCGACGCCGCCGCGGCCGGGGCGACGCTCGCCGCCTATGCCGTGGGCCTGATCCCGTTCGTGATGATTCGCAGCGCGGTCTCGACCTTCTACGCGCGCAAGGACACCGCGACGCCGGTGAAGGCCTCGCTGACGGGGCTGACCGCCAACGTCGTGCTGAAGGTGCTGCTGATGGGCTCGCTCGCCCAGGTCGGACTCGCGCTGGCGACGGCCGTCGGCGCCTGGATCAATCTGCTGCTGGTGCTCGGCTTCGCCGTGCACAAAGGCTATCTGCACTTCGATCGGCGGCTCACCTCGTCGCTGCTGAAGTTCGCCGGGACCGGCGTGGTGCTCGCGGCGGCGTTGTGGGCAACGGCCCTGGTGGCATCGACCCGGCTCGCGTCGCTCGGCCGCATGCAGGACGAAGCCGTTCTCGGTCTGCTGATCATCGTCGGCGCCGTCATCTACGTGGGCGCCATCCTCGTGCTGTTCGGTCCGCGCTGGCTGAAGGCCCTCGTGCGGCGCTGACGTTTGCGCTGCAGCATGGCGTGCTGGCATGCCTGCCGAGAGTTGACCGCGCGTGTTCGGGGAGCGGCCATATGCCGTTTGCGCGAGGGCGTGATCCGCTGCAATATGCTGGCCAATCGTCGCGACAATGCAGTGGGAAGTGAAACCAGATGGCAGCTCCGATCAAGTTCGGTATGGGACAAAGCGTTCTCCGGAAAGAGGATGACGCGCTGATTCGCGGCAAGGGCCGCTACACCGATGATCTCGCGCCATCCGCTGCCCTGCATGCCCTGGTGCTGCGCTCGCCGCATGCCCATGCCAAATTCACCATTGATGTCACCCAGGCGCGGCTGTTGCCGGGCGTGGCGCTGATCCTGACCGCCGAGGACACCGCCGAGCTCGGCGGGCTGCCGTGCCTGTTCAATCTCGAGACCGATCCGTTCACCGCGCCGCCTTATCCGATCCTCGCCAAGGACGAGGTGCGCCACGTCGGCGATGCCATCGCCTTCGTCGTCGCCGACACGCTCGACCACGCGCGCGATGCGCTGGAGGCGATCAAGGTCGAGTGGACGACGCTGCCGGCGGTGACCGGCGTCGTGAACGCGATCAAGCCGGATGCGCCGCAGGTCTGGGCCGAGCACAAGGGCAACGTGCTGTTCGATGTCGGGATCGGCGACAAGGCGGCGGTCGAGGCGGCGTTCGCGAAGGCGCATGCGGTCGCCGAGATCCGCATCGTCAATCCGCGCGTGGTGGCGAGCTTCATGGAGACCCGCGCCGCGGTCTGCGACTACGACACCAAGCGCGACCATCTGACCCTGACGGCCGGCAGCCAGGGCAGCCACCGCCTGCGCGACATCCTCTGCCAGAACGTGCTGAAGATCCCGACCGAGAAGATGCGGGTGATCTGCCCCGACGTCGGCGGCGGCTTCGGCACAAAACTGTTTCCCTACCGGGAATACGCGCTGGTCGCGGTCGCCGCGCAGCGACTGCGCAAGTCGGTGCGCTGGGCCGCCGACCGCTCCGAGCATTTCATGGGCGATGCGCAGGGCCGCGACAACGTCACCACGGCGAAGATGGCGCTGGCCGAGGACGGCAAGTTCCTCGCGATGGACGTCGACCTGATGGGCGACATGGGCGCCTATCTGTCGACCTTCGCGCCCTATATCCCGCATGGCGGCGCCGGCATGCTGCCGGGCCTCTACGACATCCAGGCCTTCCACTGCCGCGTGCGCACGATCTTCACCCACACCGTGCCGGTCGACGCCTATCGCGGCGCGGGCCGTCCCGAGGCGGCCTACGTCATCGAGCGTCTGGTCGACGCCTGCGCGCGCAAGCTCGACATGTCCGTCGATGCGATCAGGCGCAAGAACTTCATCCCGCCGCGCGCGCTGCCCTACAAGACCGCGACCGGAAAGGTCTATGATTCCGGCGATTTCAACGCGCACCTCAAGCGCGCCATGGAGATCGCCGAGTGGAAGGAGTTTTCGAAGCGCGCCAAGGCCGCCAAGAAGCACGGTCTCATTCGCGGCATCGGGCTCGCGAGCTATGTCGAGGTCTGCGGCACCATGGGCGAGGAGACCGCCAACGTGCGGCTCGACCCGAACGGTGACGTCACCATCCTGATCGGCACGCAGTCGAGCGGGCAGGGCCACCAGACCGCCTACGCCCAGATCGTCGCCGAGCAATTCGGCCTGGCGCCGGAGCGCGTGCACATCCATCAGGGCGACACGGCCGAGATCGCGACCGGCCTCGGCACCGGCGGCTCGGCCTCGATCCCCTCCGGCGGCGTCAGCGTGCAGCGCGCCACCCACGAGCTCGGCGACAAGCTCAAGCAGATCGCGGCCGAAGCGCTCGAAGCCGGGCTCGGCGATCTCGAGATCGCCGACGGCGTGATCCGCGTCGCCGGCACCGACCGCGCGATCTCGTTTGCCGACCTCGCCAAGCGTCCCGGCGTCGATCCTGACAAGCTCAAGGGCAGCGCCACCTTCGCCAGCGCCGACGGCACCTATCCGAACGGCACCCACGTGGCCGAGGTCGAGATCGACCCGGCGACCGGCATCATCCGGATCGTCAACTACGTCATCGTCGACGATTTCGGCGTGACGCTGAATCCGCTGCTGCTGGCCGGCCAGGTGCATGGCGGTGCGGTGCAGGGCATCGGCCAGGCGCTGATGGAGCAGGTGGTCTACAGCAACTCCGACGCCCAGCTCGTCACCGGCAGCTTCATGGACTACGCGCTGCCGCGCGCCGCCGACGCGCCGTCCTTTACCTTCGAGACCCACAACGTGCCCTGCAAGACCAATCCGATGGGCGTCAAGGGCGCCGGCGAAGCGGGGGCGATCGGCTCCTGTCCGGCCGTCGTCAATGCGATCGTCGAAGCCCTCTGGCGTGAGTACAAGATCGATCACATCGACATGCCGGCGACCCCGGAGCGCGTCTGGATCGCGATCCGGGAGCAGCATCGCCGTCATAGTCTCTGAGTACTCTCCCTCCGGATCTCCTCCGATATCCGCCTCAATTCCGGAATAATCCGCCGGCTGAGGGGTTGACCAACCGAGCGACCCCGTCCGGGTGGGCTGGACGGGATTGTGACAACAAAGGAGCGAATTGATGAAGCGGACTGTCGTGGCTGTCGCAGCTTTGCTGCTAGGGGCCGGCGCCGTGATGGCACAGCAGGATCTGGTCAAGCATAGCCAGGACACGATGAAGGCCAACGCCAAGAACCTCGGCGGTGTCCTGATCGCGATGGTCAAGGGCGAGAAGCCGTATGACCAGGCCGCCGTCAATGCCGCTCTGGCCCAGCTCGAGGACACCGCCAAGAAGCTGCCGACGATGTATCCGGCGAGCCTGAAGGGCGCCAAGTTCGAAGGCGACTACGGTCCGTCGCCGAAGATCTGGGAAGACCAGGCCGGCTTCAAGGCCAAGATCGACAGCTTCGCGAAGGTCGTCACCGAGGCCAAGGCGAAGATCAAGGATCTCGACAGCCTGAAGGCGACCGCGCCGGGCATCGGCAAGGAATGTGGCGGTTGCCACGAGACCTTCCGTCTCAAGAACAGTTGATCTGACCTGCCATCCACGGGGGCGGACGCGACATTGCGTCCGCCCCCGTTTGTTTGCGCCGTGCGGGCGTCCTGACGTATCACGGCGCCGCCGAGCTCCGGTAATGATCGCCGGGCCGACGATCTCCTCCTGCTGTGACGGAGCCACCATGCTACGCCGCCTCCTGCTTGCTCTCTGCGTGCTCGGCGCCGCTGGCCTGACGGTGTTCTGGTGGTTGACCCAGCCGTCGACGATCACGCTCGCAGCGGCGACGCGCGCGCCGGATCTCGCCAACGGGCAGGAGATGTTCAACATCGGTGGCTGCGCGTCCTGTCACGCCGTGCCGAACCAGCCGGATCGACTGAAGCTCGGCGGCGGCCTGCCGCTGGCCTCGCCATTCGGCACGTTCTACGCGCCCAACATCTCGCCCGATCCCACTGACGGTATCGGGCGCTGGAGCGAGGCCGAGTTCGTCAATGCGGTGGTGAGGGGCGTGTCGCCGGGCGGCAGCCACTACTACCCGGCGTTTCCCTATCCCTCCTACGCGGCCGCGAAGATCGACGACGTCCGCGATCTCTTCGCCTACATGAAGACGCTGCCGCCGGTTGCGGGCGCCTCGCGCGCGCACGACATGCCATTTCCGTTCAACATCCGTCGCACCGTCGGGGTCTGGAAGCTGCTGTTCTTCGACGGCAAGTCCTTTGCCGCCAACGCCTCGCGCCCGGCGGAGTGGAATCGCGGCGCCTATCTGGTCAGCACCTTCGGCCATTGCGCCGAGTGCCACAGCCCGCGCAATGCGCTCGGCGGCATCGTCTCGGCGCAGCGGCTGGCGGGTGGGCCAGAGCCGGAAGGTCAGGGCTTCGTGCCGAATATCACCCAGAAGGGCCTGTCGGACTGGAGCGAGAGCGACATCAGCTATTTCCTCGAGACCGGACAACTGCCCGACGGCGACAACGTCGGCGGCTCGATGGCGCGGGTGATCCGCAACACCTCGCAGCTCTCGACCGAGGATCGCAAGGCGATGGCGGTCTATCTGAAATCGCTGCCGCCGGTGGAAGGCCCGCCGAAGCCGAAGAAGCCGGCAAGCTGATCAGTTCGGCGGGCGCGCGCGCTCAGGTCAGATCGGCTTGAAGCTGCCGTCGCTCTGGATCACCGTCAGCGACACCGGCGGTGGATTCTCCTTGCGCGCGTTGCCGAAGCTGACCACCAGCCCGCCGATGTCGAACTGGCCGACCTCGTTGATGATGCGGAGCAGCTCGGCGCGGGTCGGGTTCGGCCCGGTCATCGCCAGGGCGCGCGCCACCAGTCGGCCGGTGATGTAGCCCTCGAGGCCGATGAAGTCCGGCGTCTGGCTCGGATCGAGCGTCTTCATCGCGGCCTGATAGTCGGCGACGATGCGGAGGTCGGTGTCCCACGGAAACGGCACCACCTCGGAGACGACTACGCCGCGGCCTTCCGGGCCGAGCTCCTTGGCGAGCGCGTTGCCGCCGACGAAGGAGACCGCCGTAAAGGTCGGATTGAAGCCGCTGCGATGCGCCATCTTGATGAACTCGGCGCACGGGCCGTAGGTGCCGACCAGGATCACCGCTTCAGGCTCCGCGCGCCGGATGACCTTGAGCGCGGCGCCGACGGCGCGCGTGTTGCGCTCGAACGTGCCTTCGGCCGCGAGCTCGAGGCCGCGGCGATCGAGATGCGTCTTCACGCCGGCCAGTACGTCGCGGCCGAACGCGTCATCCTGATAGAAGATCGCGATGCGGGTCAGGTGAAGCTCTTCGGTGAGATACTTGATCGAGGCTTCCGCCTCCGCCGCGTAGCTCGCGCGGATGTTGACGATGTTCTGGAATTCAGGCGTCCGCAGGAATTCGGCGCCGGAGATCGGCCCGATGAAGGGGACGTCGTTGGAGGCCGCGATCGGCGCAGTGGCCATCGCGGTCGGCGTGCCGACGGCGCCGATCAGCGCGAACACCTTGTCCTCGTAGATCAGCTTGATGGTCTCGACGACCGAGCGATCGGGGTCGTAGCCGTCGTTGCGGCTCAACAACTTGAGCCTGCGTCCGTAGACGCCGCCCTTGGCGTTGAGCTCGTTGAAGGCCGCCAGCAGTCCCTGGCGCGCCGCTTGGCCCAGCGCGGCCGACGGGCCTTCCAGCGCCGCCACCTGGCCGAACATGATGGTGTCGTTGGTGACGCCGAGCTCGTCGGCGCGCGCAGACCCCAGCGGGAGCACGCCGGCGATCAAGATGAGAATGAAGGAGATCCGAAGGCTTGAAAACCAGTTCATTGCGATCTTCGATGCACGGGGTACACTTGATGACAACTCAGTCTAGGCGTGTTGAATGAAGACCTCGCTAAAGACGTAGCCCGCGCTTGATCGCGTTTTGGGCGGCCCTCAACAGTCAGCCGTTAACCAAGCCCCGGTTTCTGGTACGCCACAACGGATCATCTTTGACCGTCCTTAACTTACCGCGGCCAGCATCGGCCGCATCGTGGTGAGGGGCAGCCGTTTGGCGGGGGCCATATTGCAGGTTGAAGAGTACAGCGCACCGACGCTGCAGGAAAAGGATGATGCTCGCAGCGGTAGCGGGCGCGAGAGGCTGCGCGCGTCGTTATCGCGATACCGCCTTTATCGCCCTGCGATCATCGCGGCATGCGTCGGCGTCGTGCTGTCGGTGGTCGGGACGGTTGCCGTGGGACGCTGGGAGAACCGGCTGGCGCGCACCGATTTCGAAGGCTTGGCCGAAGCCCAGGCGATCCTGGTCCAGAACGGCGTCAACGAATATGTCAGCCGGCTGACCGCGCTGCGCACCCGCTTCGAATCCGCCAACGACGACATTACGCGCAGCGAGTACCAGACCTTCAGCGCGCGCCTGTTCGAGTCGCATCGCGGCATGCTGCGGCTGGCGTGGCTGCCGCGGATCAAGCGCAAGGAGCGCGGCGAATACGAGGCGGCGGCGATCACCGACGGCGTTCCCGCGTTTCGCATCAAGTCCTATCCCGACGGCACCGTCGCGCCGGAGAGCGACGAATACTATCCGGTCTACTTCTCCACCGAGGCGAAGACCTCGCCGGTCTACGGTCTCGACTATTGGAGCATTCCCGACCATCGCGCCGTGCTGGAGCAGTCGCGCGACTACGACGTGATCGGCGCGTTGCGCACGCGTCAGAACCTGATCAATCAGAACGAGCGCAATAACGCCGTGATGATCGGCATCCCCGTCTACGCCAAGGGGACGTCGCGCACGACGGTCGCCGACCGCCGGCGCAATCTCTCTGGCTTCATCATCGGCGTGTTCGACCTGCCGACGCTGTTGCAGTCGGTGCGCGCGAACAATCCCAACAGCCCGGCGCTCGCGATCAACCTGCTGCCGCCCGAGCGCGTGATCAATGCCTCCGGCGTGGACCCGCAGCGCTGGCCCGCGGACCCCAGCATCTGGTCGACGACCTTGCGCATCGGCGATGCCGACTGGGTGTTCCAGGCGGCGCCCGCCGGTGGCAGCCTGATGGCGAGCCACAATCGCGCGCTGGCGCTGTATGCGGCCGGCATGGCGACGACGATCTTCCTTGCCGTGTATCTCGCGCTGTCGAGCCGCAACGCCCTGCAGCTCGCGCTCGCCAATCGCCGCGTGCTCGAGCTGGCGCAGACCGACGCGCTGACCGGCCTTGCGAACCGCGCCTTCTTCCTCGAGGAAATGGAGCGCATCAACGACGAGAAGAGCGGCCGCTTCACCGTCTTCCTGCTCGACCTCGACCGCTTCAAGAACGTCAACGATTCGCTCGGCCATGGCGCCGGCGACGAGCTGCTGGTGCAGGTGGCACAGCGGCTGAGATCGCAGTTGCGCGACGAGGACGTGCTGGCCCGGCTCGGCGGCGACGAGTTCGCCCTGATCCAGGCCGGCGCCTCCGACCAGCGCGCCGCCGCGATCGAGCTCGCGCAGCGCATCACCCGGCTGATCGCGGAGCCGTACCAGCTCGGCGGACAGCGCGTCGAGATCGGCACCAGCATCGGCATCTCGCTCGCGCCCCAGCACGGCCGCGACCAGGAGCACCTGCTTAAGAAGGCCGACCTCGCGCTCTACCGCTCGAAATCCGCCGGCCGCAGCTGCTACACGCTCTATGACGATGCGATGTCGGCCGAGCTCGAGGCGCGCAACACGCTCGAGGGCGATCTGCGCGACGCCATCGCGCAGTGCCAGTTCGAGGTGCACTATCAGCCGTTCTACGACGCCGAGACGCGCGAGCGGTGCGGCGTCGAGGCGCTGGTGCGCTGGCGCCATCCGGTCAAGGGGCTGGTGCCGCCGGACAAGTTCATCCCGCTTGCGGAGTCGACCGGCCTGATCGTGCCGCTCGGCGAATGGATCATCGGGCGCGCCTGCGACGACGCCACCGCATGGCCCGACGACGTCAAGATCGCCGTCAATCTGTCGCCGGTCCAGTTCAAGCAGGCCGAGCTGTTCGACGTGATCCAGTCGGCGCTCGCGCGGTCGGGCCTCGATCCGAAGCGTCTCGAGATCGAGATCACGGAGTCGGTGCTGCTGGAGCGCGCGGCCGAGAACGAGAGCTTCATCGATCGGCTGAAGGGCCTCGGCATCTCTCTGGCGCTCGACGATTTCGGCACCGGCTATTCGTCGCTGCGTTCGTTGACGGCGTTCCCGTTCAACAAGATCAAGATCGACAAGTCCTTCGTCGCCAATCTGAGCGTGCGCGACGAAAGTGCCGCCGTCATCTCATCGGTCGTGACGCTGGCGCGGGGGCTCGGCATCCAGATCACCGCCGAAGGCGTCGAGACCGAAGAGCAGCTGGTGCAACTGCGCTCGCTCGGCGTCAACTTCGCGCAAGGTTATCTGCTGGGCCGGCCGATGCCGGTCGAGCAGCTTGAGCAGCATCTGGAGATCGCCCGCGCTGCATCCGAGGCCGACGAGCCGCAGCCGGCCGAAGACGCATCCGAGGACGATGCATCCGAGGACGACGATCCGCGCTCGGCGGCCGTCGTCGCGCTCATTCCCCGGTCCGGGGCGCTGCTATCCCTCGCATCCAACGGCTGAGCGGCGAGGCGGCTTCGGCATCTGCGTCGACCGGCAGGCGTGCCAGGCCCAGCATGGCGGCCTCGCGCGCGGCGCTCGGCGTGATGCCGTAGGCGGTCTTGAACAGCCGCGTGAAATGGGCATCGGTGCCGAGCTGCCAGCGCCGCGCCACCTCGCTGATGCGCTGTGTCCGCGACCCGGTCCCGGCGAGATCGAAGAACGCGCGATGCAGGCGGCGGCTGCGGATGTAGTCGGCGATGCCGCCGATCGGCGCGAACAGGCGATAGAGCGACGCGCGCGACATCCCGAAATGCAGCGCCACCGCGTCGGCGCTGAGCTCGGGGCTCGACAGCTGCGCCTCGATGTATTGGCGGATGCGGAGCAGCGAAGCATCCGGCGTCACGCTGCGGTCGGCATCGCGGCGTTCGAGCTCGCCGCGCAGGCAGGCCGAGATCAGCGCGATCGTGCCCTCGACCGCGGCCTGGCACTCGTCGAAACTCATGCGCGGCGCACAGTCGAGCAGTGCGCCGAAATGCCGCGCCAGCAGCGGCGCCAGCGCGCCGCTGCGCGGCAGCACCAGGCCGTGCAGGTCGTCGACCTGCAGCAGGCGCGCATCGAACATCGGACGGGGAACGACCAAGGTAATGTTCTCGAACGGCGTCGCGCGCGTTTCGAGTGTCTGGGCGAGATCGAGCACGCAGAGGTCGCCGGCCTCGACCCGGATCGGCGCGGCCGCCGCGACCCCCTCGTAGCTGCCGCTCACGTAGAGCTGCAGGATGATGTGGTCGACGCCGCTGCGGGCAATGGTCTCGGCCGATCGGCGGAACCGCTGGCCGCTCGCCCGGGCCGATCCGAGCAGCACGGAGCCCAGCGCGTAGGACAGCACGTCCGCCCTGAACGGAGCGGCCTCGCCGGCCGCGAGCTCGTCGACCTCGAAGAACGTCGAAGTGGCCTCGCGCCACGCCGCGATGTTCGCCTCGGTGTCCATCTGCTCGGCGCAAAAGCCGTAGCTCGGCAGCAGGGACGAAACGGCTTTGATCTCACTCTTCACACGGCGCCGCAGTCATTCTTGAGTTTTCGTCTCAACCTCTTGATCGACCGTATCGGATCGGTTGCTCGCCTTGACCGGGTGCTCCGCGCACCCGCTATAGAACGCCTATCGCCAAGTTGCCGAAAGGGAAAGCCGGGCCGTTCGACGGTCCCCCATTGCCCCTCACGATCGAAAGGTCCGGCTTTCCGGCCCACTGGCGCGAATTGGCGGACAACGGTCTCCGGCCGCCACCGTCTTTCATGACGAAACCATGCTTGACCCATTTTCAGGACCTCGGCGCCCGTCGGTCACGACGGGCGCCTTTGTCGTGGGGCAGGCGACCGACGGGCAGGCACCGGGTCAGGATGAGCGCGTCGCTAGGTGGCGCCGAAGGCCTTGAACGTGATGATGGTGTGGGTGTCCTGAATGCCGGGCAGGACCTGGACCTTCTCGTTCACGAAGTGGCCGATGTCGGTGTCATTGTCGACGTAGAACTTCACCAGCAGGTCGTAATTTCCCGCCGTCGAGTAGATCTCGGAGGCGATCTCGGCTTCCGCCAGCGCATTGGCGACCGTGTAGGACTGGCCGAGCTTGCACTTGATCTGGACGAAGAAGGGAACCATTGCGGGCTGTCTCCGGAAGGCATCTTTCGCCTCAATATAGCGTTTTCCGGCGAAGTCGATACGCTTTCTCCGGCGACCGGGCCTGCTTGCCGGGCGCGGCCGGCCCGCGCTAGGAAGGGGCATGAGCACCCCCGTCGCACTCACCATCGCCGGTTCGGATTCCTCCGGGGGAGCCGGTATCCAGGCCGACCTCAAGACCTTCGCGGCGCTCGGCGTCTACGGCGCCTCGGTGCTGACGGCGCTGACGGCCCAGAACACCAGGGGCGTGACCGGGGTGCATCTGGTGCCGCCCGATTTCGTCACGGCGCAGATTGATGCGGTGTTCGATGACCTCGACGTCGGCGCGGTCAAGATCGGCATGGTGGCGCAGGCGCCGATCGCCGACGCCATCGCGGCAAGCCTTGCGCGCTGGCGGCCGCGGCATGTCGTGCTCGATCCCGTGATGGTCGCGACCTCGGGCGCGCGGCTGTTGCCGGAGGATGCGATCGACGCGCTGCGCCGCCGGCTGATCCCCCAGGCGACGCTGATCACGCCGAACCTGCCCGAGGCGGCCGCGCTGCTCGACGAGCCGGTCGCTGATACGGACGAGGCGATCGCGGCGCAAGGCCGCCGGCTGCTCGCGCTCGGCTGTCCGGCCGTACTGATCAAGGGCGGTCACGGGCAGGGCGCCGACAGCACCGATTACCTGATCACATCAGCGACCAGCATCCCGTTGCCGTCGCCGCGCATCGACACGAAGAACACCCACGGCACGGGCTGTTCGCTGTCGTCGGCCGTGGCCGCAGGGCTGGCGAAGGGGGAGAGCCTCGAGGCGGCCGTGCGCAACGCCAAGGCCTTCATCTCCGGCGCGATCGCGGCGGCCGATCGCTTCACGGTCGGACACGGCCATGGCCCGGTGCATCATCTCCACCGCTATTATTGAGGTCACACATCTTTGAGGTCACTTCCCGTGGCAACTTAGCTTAGCTGGCGGCAGCCGAAATAGCTGGGGCGGACAACGGCTGCATCATGTCTGCGCTCCGCAGGAGATGACGGAATGATGACGCGTTTCGCGGCGGTGGCTGCGGTGCTGTTCGCCACGGTGGCGACACCGGTGCTGGCCCAGCGGGCCTATTCCGCCCAGGAGGAACGCAACAAGGCGATCGTGCTCGACTTCTATGAGCAGGGCCTCAATCGCAAGGATTTCGAGGCGGCGTCGAAATATCTCGGCACCTACATCCAGCACAATCCGAATGCCGAGGATGGCCCTGAGGGATTTCGCAAGTTCATCGAATTTCTGAAGGCCAAGTTTCCACAGTCGCACAGCAGGATCACGCAGGTGCATGTCGACGGCGACTTCGTCGTGCTGCGCGTTCACGCCATCCGCGAGCCCGGCACCCGCGGCAACGCCATCGTCGACATCTTCCGTCTCAAGGACGGCAAGATCGAGGAGCACTGGGATTCGGTTCAGCCCATTCCCGAGCAGTCGGCCAATCCCAATGGGATGTTCTGAAGAACGCGTCTGAAGGCCTCTCCCGCCGGCGGATCATGGTCCGCGCGCGAGCGCGATTTCCCGACGCACGCCCCTCATCACGCGCGAGCGGTATTCGCCTGGCGATTCGCCGAACCAACGATTTGACGCGCGGAAGAAGGTGCTCTGGTCGGCATAGCCCAGCAGATAGCCGATGTCGGTGAGCGTCATGCGGAAATCGGAGAGATGGCGCTGGGCCAGCTCGCGCCTGACATCGTCGACGAGGTCGCTGAAGGAGAGGCCTTCATCGGCGAGCCGGCGCTGGAAGGTGCGGTCGCTCAAGCCGAGCTCGGCTGCGATGGCCGAGCGCAGCGGGCTGCCGTCGGGCAGCAGCCTGGCGATCGCGGCGCGGGCGCGATGCGCGGTGTCGGCCTTGACCAGGCGCTCCAGCGCCTCGTCGGCGATCCGATCGTGGATTGCCGAAAGCTCGGGCGCCGAGGTCGTCAGCTTGCAGGCGAGATCCTGATCCGACACCAGGAAGCCGTTGAACGGCGCATCGAATTCGAGCGGGGATTGGAACGCCCTGTTGTAGCACGCGATCGACAGCGGCACCGCATGCGAGAAACGCGTCGCGAGCGGCGTCAGCGGACGATCCAGCATCCACCGGCATAGATTGAGCAGATTGACGACGCCGTAGTCATAACGCTGCCGCGGAATCGGGCATTCACCGCCGAACACGTCGGTTCGTATCCAGCGACCGCCATGACCCGGCTCGAGCGTGATGGTCACCGCGTCGCTCACCAGGCACATGTACCGGATCAGGCGCATCAGCCCGGCGAGAAGAGTGGGGCTCGACATCATGGCGTAGCCGGCGACGCCATAGTTGTCAGGTCGCGGCGCATCGAGCTTTGCCAGCCCGATGTCCGGATTGCCCGAACGCTCGGCCGCCAGCACCCACAACCGGCTCAATGCCTCGGTCGGCCAGCGGCGGTCGCAATCGTCGAGATCGTCGATCGACAGCCCGACCTCGGCGAACAGCGCGGCGGCATCCAGACCTTGCTCGTTCAGCGTCGTCGCAACGCCGCGCATCCAGGACGACGATGTGGTTCGAATCTGCTGATCCATCCCTTGGCCTTCTGGAGCCAGTGCTTTGGCATCCTCGGGTCATTGTGCAGATGCACATGAGACTGCATAGCACCTGATATTGGCGATCGCGATACCAAAATCGGTGGTGCGACCGCATGGCTGGCGCGCAGGAGAAATCATGCCCGTTCTGAAAACCAATGACGGCACAGAGATTTACTACAAGGATTGGGGCTCCGGCCAGCCGATCGTGTTCAGCCATGGCTGGCCGCTGTCAGCCGATGATTGGGATGCGCAGATGCTGTTCTTCCTCAATCACGGCTTTCGCGTCATTGCCCACGATCGCCGCGGCCATGGCCGCTCGGCCCAGGTCGCCGACGGTCACGACATGGACCACTATGCCGACGATCTCGCGGCACTGACCGCACATCTCGATCTCAACAGCGCGATCCATGTCGGCCATTCGACCGGCGGCGGTGAGGTCGTGCACTACCTCGCGCGCCATGGCGAGAGCCGCGCGGCCAAGGCTGCGATCATCGCCGCGGTGCCGCCGCTGATGGTGCAGACCGCGGCGAATCCGGGCGGACTGCCGAAATCCGTGTTCGACGACTTCCAGACCCAGGTCGCCACGCGCCGCGCGGAATTCTATCGCGACGTCGCCGCTGGGCCGTTCTACGGCTTCAACAAGCCCGGCGCCAAGCCGTCCGAGGCGGTCATCCAGAACTGGTGGCGGCAGGGCATGATGGGCAGCGCGAAGGCGCATTATGATGGCGTCGTTGCGTTCTCGCAGACCGACTTCACCGAGGATCTGAAGAAGATCACCTTGCCGGTGCTGGTGATGCACAGCGAGGACGATCAGATCGTGCCCTATGCGGACTCTGCGCCGCTTTCCGCCAAGCTGCTCAAGAACGGCACGCTGAAGACCTACAAGGGCTTTCCGCACGGCATGCCGACCACCGAGGCCGCGACGATCAATGCCGATCTCCTGGCCTTCATCAAGGGCTGATCAGAGGAGAGATTCATGACCTGGGGAATTCCGACGACTCTGTTTCTTCAGATTCACGTGGTGCTGAGCCTCATCGGAATTGCGACCGGGCTCATCATGCTCGCCGGCCTGCTGGCGGGCCGCCACCTGCCAGTGTGGGCGGCACTGTTCTTGGCCACGACCTTCCTTACAGGCGTGACCGGATTTCCGCTGCCGCCGTTCGGCCTCGACCCGCCCCGCATCATCGGCATCATCCTGCTCGCGCTGCTCACGGCGGCCGCTGCCGCGCTCTATGTGTTCGCGCTGTCGGGCTGGTGGGGACGCGTCTATGTCGTGACGTCGCTGCTCTCGCTCTATCTCAACGTCTTCGTTGCGATCGTGCAGTCGTTCCAGAAGATCGGCGCGCTCAACGCGCTGGCGCCGACGCAGAGCGAGCCGCCGTTTGCTGTCGCTCAGATCGTCACTCTCTTGCTGTTCATTGGCCTCGGCATCGTCTCATGGCGGCGGTTCGCCTCCGTGGCGCCGGGAGCCTCCCTGGCCTGAGTCAACCATCCGCTTCTCAAGGAGAACCACGTGTCCAAGCTCGAAATGCTCACCCCGCAGAACTGCGCCGTCGCCCTCATCGACTATCAGCCGGCGATGTATCAGGGCGTGCAGTCGCACGACCGTCTCGGCGTGTTCAACAACATCCAGATCGTCGCCAAGGCGGCCAAGCTGTTCAAGCTTCCGACCGTGCTCACCACGGTGGCGAAGGATTCCTTCTCCGGCCCGTTCATGCCCGAGGTGACCGAACTGTTTCCGGAGCACGACATCGTCGACCGCACGGCGATGAACTCCTGGCTCGACGCCGGCTTCCGCAAGCAGGTCGCCGCCACCGGCCGCAAGAAGTTCATCATCGCGGGACTGTGGACCGAGGCCTGCGTGCTGTTCCCGACCTTGGACATGCTGCGCGAAGGCTACGAGATCTACATCCCGGCCGACGCCTGCGGCGACCTGTCCCTCGAGGCGCACAACCGCGCGATGGATCGCGCGGTGCAGGCCGGCGCGGTGCCGATCACCTCGTGCCAGTTCGCCTTCGAGCTCCAGCAGGACTGGGCACGTGCCGAGACCTATGACGGTATGATGGAGATCCTGAAGGCGCATTCGCCCTACGGCATCCAGATCCGCTTCTCGAAATGGGCGCTCGGCGAGCACGCCTCGGAAGGCGGCGCAAAGTAGCCCTGGGACGAACGATGAAGATCTATCTGTTCTCGCTCGGGGCAGGGCTTTTGGTCGGCGTGATCTACAGCCTGCTTCAGGTCCGCTCGCCGGCGCCGCCATTGGTGGCGCTGGTCGGCCTGCTCGGCATTCTCGTCGGAGAGCAGGTGATCCCCGTGGGCAGGCAGCTCCTGAACGGCACCACGCTTGCTGCCGCGTGGCAGAAGGCGGCCTGCGCCACGCACATCTTCGGCCTGCTGCCCGGCCATCACGGACGGGCAGACACAACCATCGCTCCGGCGCGGGACGAGAAGACCTCATGACCGATCATCCCGACCTCATCCTGCATCG
This sequence comes from Bradyrhizobium sp. SZCCHNR1015, assembly GCF_032489875.1. Lineage (NCBI taxonomy): Bacteria > Pseudomonadati > Pseudomonadota > Alphaproteobacteria > Hyphomicrobiales > Nitrobacteraceae > Bradyrhizobium > Bradyrhizobium sp. SZCCHNR1015. The sequence continues at coordinate 84,090 of NZ_JAUEYW010000021.1, read as the reverse complement.
CGGCCTGTTCACGACGCTCGATCGCTCCAATCCCGCGGCGAGCGCGGTCGCGATCAAGGACGGCGTGTTCACCGCGGTCGGCCACGAGCAGGACGTGATGAAGCTCGCCGGCCCCCGGACGAAGGTCATCGATCTCAAGGGCCGTCGCGTGCTGCCTGGCCTGATCGACAATCACCTGCACATCATCCGCGGCGGGCTCAACTTCAACATGGAGCTGCGCTGGGACGGTGTGCGCTCGCTCGCGGACGCGATGGCGATGCTCAAGGCCCAGGTCGCCATCACGCCGCCGCCGCAATGGGTGCGCGTGGTCGGCGGCTTCACCGAGCATCAGTTCGCCGAGAAGCGGCTGCCGACCATCGACGAACTCAACGCCGTCGCGCCTGACACCCCGGTGTTCCTGCTGCATCTCTATGATCGTGCGATTCTCAACGGCGCCGCGCTGCGCGCCGTCGGCTACGACAAGCACACGCCGCAACCGCCCGGCGGCGAGATCGCGCGTGATGCCGAGGGCAATCCGACCGGTCTGCTGCTCGCCAAGCCGAACGCCGCCATACTCTATGCGACGCTCGCCAAGGGACCGAAACTGCCGTTTGACTATCAGCTCAATTCCACCCGGCACTTCATGCGCGAATTGAACCGCCTCGGCGTCACCGGCGCGATCGACGCGGGCGGCGGCTTCCAGAACTATCCGGACGACTATGCCGTGATCCAGAAGCTGGCCGATGACGGCCAGCTCACGATCCGGCTCGCCTACAATCTGTTCACGCAGAAGCCAAAGGGCGAGAAGGACGATTTCCTGCGCTGGACGCAGAGCTCGACCTACAAGCAGGGCAACGACTATTTCCGCCACAACGGCGCCGGCGAGATGCTGGTGTTCTCGGCCGCCGATTTCGAGGATTTTCGCGTACCGCGGCCGGACATGCCGGCCGAGATGGAAGGCGAGCTCGAAGAGGTGGTGCGCATTCTCGTCCAGAACAAATGGCCGTGGCGGCTGCACGCCACCTATGACGAGACCATCTCGCGCGCGCTCGACGTATTCGAGAAGGTCAACCAGGATACGCCGCTCGAGGGTCTCAACTGGTTCTTCGATCATGCCGAAACGATCTCGGACCAGTCGATCGACCGCATCGCCGCGCTCGGCGGCGGCATCGCCGTGCAGCACCGCATGGCCTATCAGGGCGAGTACTTCGTCGAGCGCTACGGCTTTGGCGCGGCCGAGGCGACGCCGCCGGTGAAGAAGATCCTCGACAAGGGCGTCAAGGTCTCCGCCGGCACCGATGCGACCCGCGTCGCCTCCTATAACCCCTGGGTGTCGCTGTCGTGGCTGGTGACCGGCCGCACCGTCGGCGGGCTGCGGCTGTACCCGCAGCGCAACTGCCTCGATCGCGAGACCGCGCTGCGGATGTGGACCGAGAACGTCACCTGGTTCTCCAATGAAGAGGGCCGCAAGGGCCGCATCGAGGTCGGCCAGTTCGCCGATCTGATTGTGCCGGACCGCGACTTCTTCTCGTGTCCCGAGGCCGAGATCGCCGACATCACCAGCGATCTCACCATGGTCGGCGGCCGCGTCGTCTATGCGGCGTCAGATTTCAAGATGCTGGACGACTCCGCGCCGCCGCCGGCGATGCCGGACTGGTCGCCGGTGCGCCGCTTCGGCGGTTACGGCGCGTGGCTCGCGAAGGATGAGACCGGCGCGGTGCGTGCCCAGGCGATGCAGATGTGCGGCTGCGCCAATGCCTGCGGCGTCCACGGCCACGACCATGCACGGTCCTGGTCGAGCCAGTTGCCGATCGCCGACCTCAAGAGCTTCTGGGGCGCGCTCGGCTGCGCCTGCTGGGCGGTGTGATGGCCGTGATCCCGGACACGCCGCGGCCGGTCGCAGCGGTGCTCGCCTGGCCGTGGCTCTGGCCCGCGGCGCGGCTCGCGCTCGTCTCGGCCTATGTGATCGGCGGCGTCCAGAAGCTGATGGATTTTCCCGGTGCCGTCGCCGAGCAGGCCCATTTCGGCCTGCAGCCGGCGGCGCTGTGGGCGGTCGCTGCAATCGCCGTCGAGCTGATCGGCTCGCTGCTCGTCGTGGTCAACCGCTTCGCCTGGCTCGGCGCCGGTGCGCTCGGCGTGCTCACCTTCGTCGCCATGCTCACCGCCAACGACTTCTGGCACATGGAGGGCCATGACCGCTTCATGGCGCTCAATTCCTTCTTCGAGCATCTCGGCCTGATCGCCGGTCTCGTGCTCGTCTCCATCATGTCCTGGCGCGCGCGCCGCGCCTGATCCGGTCTCCATTTGTCTGAGGTTGTCATGATCCGCTCCCGTCATCTGCTCGGCGTACTCGTTGCCACCGCCTTGTTCGGCGCTCCCGCATTCGCCAAGGACACCGCGCGGCTCGTGGGCGTCGGCGCGCAATACGACACGACGCATGTCTATGTCGCGCCCGACGACGTCGAGAAGTTCGTCACGAGCTTCCTCGCCACCTTCGGCGGCCAGAGCACCAAGCAGGTCGTCGCGACGGTGACGCCGACGCCGAGCAGCACGACCTCGCAGCTGCTGCAGACGCCGGTCGGCACGGTGTCGCTGTTCGGCTTCAAGACTCCGATCCCGTATCCGTTCGGCGCAGAGCGCACCGGCTATCTCGTCACCGACATGGACGCCGCCATCAAGGCCGCCAGGGCCGCCGGCGCCGACGTCGTCGTCTCGCCGTTTCCCGATCCGATCGGCCGCGATGCCGTGATCCAGTGGCCGGGCGGCGTCAACATGCAGCTCTACTGGCACACGACCAAGCCGTCCTACGCCGCGTTCGAGAAGGTTCCGGAGAACCGCGTCTATGTCTCGGCCGATCGCGCCGAGGCGTTTACCCGCGCCTTCCTGCGGTTCTCAAAGGGCAAGGTGATCTCCGACGAGGCCAAGGCGCCGGGCGTCGAGATCGGCCGGCCCAACGACCGCTACCGGCGCATCCGCATCGAGTCGGTGTTCGGCCGCATGACCGTGCTCGTCACCGATGGCCATCTGCCATATCCGTTCGGCCGCGAGATGACCGGCTACGAGGTCGCCGACCTCAAGGCCACGCTCGACAAGGCCAAGGCTTCGGGCGCGACCGTGCTGGTCGAGCCGTTCACGGCGGACAAGCGCGAGCAGGCGGTGGTGCAGTTTCCCGGCGGCTATGTCGCGGAGATACATGCGCTGGTAAAGTAGCCCGATGGGGGACGGTGGTGCGGATCATTCAGGCATTGGCGATGACGGCGGCGGCCGTCGCATTGGTCGCTGCGTCCTGCGGCGCTGGCGCTGCCGAGGATGCTCCCGGGCGTCCCACGATCCGCACCAACCGTTGGCAGGAGGACTGGTCGGTGCTGGCCGATCCGGCGCTGCGCACCGCGCCGTTCGATCCGATCAAGTACGTCCCGCTGCAAGCGGGTGTGCCGCAGAGCTATGTCTCGTTCGGCATGACCCTGCGTGAGCGCTTCGAGAGCCTCGATGCCGCGAGCTTCGGCATCGGCGGGGCGAAGCCGGATCAGCACGTGTTGCAGCGGCTGCAGATCCATGCTGACGCGCATCTCAACGAGCACTGGCAGCTGTTCGTCCAGCTCGAGGACGACCGCGCCTTCGGCAAGGCCAACATCACGTCGGTCGACCAGAACCCGCTCGATCTCCGGCTCGCCTTCCTCGCTTATGTCAATGCGACGGAGAAGGGCACGTTCAAGGCACGGGTCGGGCGGCAGGATTTCGACTTCGACCTGCAGCGCTTCGTCTCTTCGCGCGACGGGCCGAACGTGCGCCAGTCCTTCGACGCGCTGTGGGCCGACTGGGAGAGCGGCCCGTGGCGCTTCATCGGCTTCGTCAGCCAGCCGGTGCAATACAAGCTGGTGCGCCCGTTCGACGACACGTCGAACGGATCGTTCCTCTTCCACACCTTCCGCGTCGAGCGCCAGGTGTTCGGCACCAACGAGCTGTCGTCGTATTATTCCTACTATCAGCGTGACGATGCGCGCTTCCTCGATGCCGCAGGCCTCGAGCAGCGCCACGTGCTGGACATCCGCTTCGCCGGCAAGCTCGCCGGCTTCGACTGGGATCTCGAGGCGATGGGGCAGGCGGGTTCGGTCGGGGCGACGCAGATCCGCGCCTGGGGCGCCGGCGCGCGCGCCGGCTACACCTTCGCCGACGTCGCCTGGCAGCCGCGCATCGGCCTTCAGCTCGACGGCGCCTCCGGCGACCGCCATCCCGGTGACGGCAAGATCGAGACCTTCAATCCGCTGTTCCCGAACGGCTACTACTTCACGCTGGCCGGCTTCACCGGCTACACCAACCTGATTCACCTCAAACCGTCGCTGACGGTGAAGCCCATGACAGATCTCTCATTCATGGCCGCGATCGGCCTGCAATGGCGCGCGACCAATGCGGACGCGATCTACGTCCAGCCCAATGTCGCGGTCGCCGGCACCGCGGGGCAGGGCAGCTCGTGGTCCGGCGCCTATGCGCAGCTGCGCGCCGACTATCGCTTCAACGCCAACCTCACAGGCGCGTTGGAAGCCGTGCACTATGAGATCGGCGACACGCTGCGCCGCGCCGGCGGCCACGACAGCGACTACATCGGCATCGAGCTGAAATACGCGCTCTGAACAACGAAAGCAGGACCACATGTCGCAATTCGAGTCCCGCAACGTGGTGCCGCTGCTGCTCAGCGTCAATGCCGGCTATGTCGACACTGCCGGCTTCCTGGCGCTGCAGGGCCTGTTCACCGCGCACGTCACCGGCAACTTCGTGACGTTCGGTGCGGCGCTGGCGCTGGGCACCTCGGGCGCGACCGCCAAGCTGCTGGCGCTCCCGGTATTCTGCTTGGTCGTGATCGCGACGCGGCTGGCCGGCACGTTGCTGTCGCGGCGGTGGTCGCGCGCGTTCGAGGTCCTGATCGGCGTCAAGCTGGTGCTGCTCGTCCTTGGCGCCGTGCTCGCCATCCATTTCGGCCCGTTCCATGACGGCGACAGCCGCGAGGCGATCATCACCGGCATGGTGCTGGTCGCGGCGATGGCGATCCAGAACGCCGTGCACCGGATACATCTGCCGAGCTCGCCGCCGTCGACCCTGATGACCGGCACGACCACGCAGGTGATGATCGACCTCGCCGACAGGATCTATGTCGGCGACAAGGGGCAAGCGCCGCCGCCGGCGCGGCTGATGCAGATGGCGATCAACGTGCTCGCCTTTGCGCTCGGCTGCGGCGCCGCGGCGCTGCTGTTCATGCGCCTGGGAGGCTGGTGCTTCGTCGTGCCGCCGGTCATCGCCGCGCTGGCGCTCGGCGTGCGCCTCGCCGGGCCCGAGCCGGCGCGCTGAGGACGCCGTCAGGTGCCGGTGCCGAGTGCCGGCTGGACGTTCGGCGCAGGCGCCGTCGGCGGCAGCCGCGGCAGCGACGGCGCAACCTGGGTGTCGCCGTCGCAGTGCACCGCGTAGAGCAGCCCGAGCGGGTTGCCGTGCTCGCGGAGAAATTCCCGGCGCAGGCTGAGGAACGTCTCTCCCAGCGGCACGCCGTCGAGAAAGCTTTCGAAGAAGCGCTTCGCCCAGGCCGTGGCGAAGATCGCCGGGGTCTTGCATTCCGTTCCAACCACGCCGCGCGCGCCCTTGGCCATGAAATACGGCACGAAGCCGTCGTAGAACGCCGGCGACAATTCGGCCGACTCGCAGGCGTTGATGAAGACGAGGGGGTTGCCGGGAAGCAGCTTGCTGGTCGGGGCGTCCAGGCTGAGCTCGCCCAGCGTGATGCCGGCATCGGTCAGCACCAGGCTGGAGCTGTCGGGACCGCCGGGATCGTCGAGGCCGGTCGCCCGGGCATGACAATAGAGGTAGAGGATCTGGTCGTTGGTGGTCTCGTCGGCCAGCGCCTTGACCAGCTCCTTGCTGGTCGTGCGCGACACGATGTGGACGTTGCGGCGTGCCGCCTTTTCCGCGAGCCAGAACCGCTGCTGCTGGGCGACGAGGTCGGCGCCCATCTGCCGGTCGATGTTGTCGTTGACGTTCAGGCTGATGCTGAGCTCGGGCTTGTCGCTCGGGATCAGGCAGTCGGAGATGCGCGGCGTGTTCTGCATCGGGATCTGCTCGATCACGTGGCGCATGCCGATGAAATTGTCCCAGTCGAGCTGTGCGCCGGCCGAGGCATCGCCGACATAGAGCAGGCCCCACGGCACCGTGGTTGCCTCCGCCACGATCTGCAGCTTCAGCCGCCTGGAGCGGTCGCTGGTGAGCTTGCGCAGGAAGTCGCCGATGTCCTTGGAATCCTGCGCCGCGGCGGGCCCGAAGAACAGCTTCTGGAACAGCGCCGATCCCGCCCGCGCCATGATCTTCAGGGCGGCGTCGCGGTCGGCATCGGCGATGTCGATCCCGCTCTGGAAGACGCAGCTGCCGGCCGCGTTCTGATGGGTCACGACCTTCATGAGCTCCTGGCGCACGATCTCGATCGATTTGGCCAGGTAGTCCGGCAGCAACGGCAGCCGGGCGCGGACCGTGACGGGCTTCCAGACGAGACAGTCGTAGCCGCCCGCGATCGGCATGATCGACAGGCCGACATCGCGCGGATTGAGCACGCTGGCGGAGGAGTAGGGCCGGCCATGCGCGCCCTCGACGCGGGGCGAGGGCGCCGCGCCGACATCGATGACGAGGTCCATCTGCTGGACGAAATTGCCGTCCTTGTGGACCGTCGCCCGCAGCGCCGACGGGCCGAACTTCTTCGGCGACAGATCGAACCGCGCCTTGTTGCGCGACTTGCCGGTGCGCGGCAGGCGCAGCGGGCGGCTCTTGTCGGAGAGCTCGAAATCGTCGCTGTCGAGCTGGATGGTCAAAGTGACGTCGGAGGTTCCTTCCGGGAACAACTGCTCGTCGGCGAGCGGCACCGACGAGACGCCGCTCTGCTGGACGTCGACGTCGAAAGCGAACGTGTACCACTGGCCCGGCTTCAACGGCGCATCGAGATCCTCGAAGCCGGCATTGATCCAGCGCTGCTCGCCGGGCGGATAGGCTTTGCGGTTGTCGAGCGGGGGCGGCTGCGGAACGGTCGGCGGCGGCGCCCATTGCGGATATGGCAACTGAACCTGCTGCTGCTCTTCCTGCTGCCGTTGCTGCTGCTGATGCTGACTCTGCTCCCGCTGCTGCTGCTCGCGTTGCTGCCGCTGGCCCGGCTCGACCTGCTGCTGCTGCTCCTGCCGCTGAACCTGCTGTTGCACCTGCTCCGAAGTCCGCTCGAACGTCCGCGGCCGCCAGAGCTGCTGATCGTAGCGCTGCTGATCGAAGTGGCGGATGTCGTCGCTGAGCAGCCCGCCGCCGATGCTGCCGGGTTGCGGCCTGACGGCCGCGGGCGCGGCCAGGATCGCGGCCCAGAAGGCGTGAGCCACTTCGGGGTGGGCGATGTCGCTGTGGGCGCCGGCCGCGCCGCCGCCGTTCCGGATGATCCGGCTCGCCTCGATGTTGTAGACCCGGCCGCTGCCGAAACCGTAGCTGAAGCCGACATCCTGGATCGGCATGTCGACGGTCGCCACAGGCTGGGTGCCGCGGACGCCGAAGCTGCCGATGGCGCCGTACAGCGGATAGTCGGTATCGAGCAGATATTGCTGCTTCAGCCGCGCTCCGAGCGGGTAGAACCATCCGTTCGCCCGGTCGTAGCTCGAGCGGGTGGTCACGAATGCGCCGCGCACGAGCCCCTTCAGCAGCGTGCGCCGGAAATAGCCCTGCGCTGGCGCGGCCTGCGGAATGCTCTCGGCATAGCACCACAGCGACAGCGCGCCCTGGACCAGGAACATCGTCTCGACCGGGCGCGGCAGCGCGCGGCCGTCGGGCGTGCCGGCGACGGCCGCCGACACGACGATGCAGCCGAAGCTGTGGCCCATCAGGTGAACCCGGGCCGCCGGCGCCGCCTGCTGCAGCTTGACGAGGACATCATGGGCGCCGGCCTCGCCGAACTGGCGCGCGCGATCCTTCATCTTCCAGAACGACAGGATGCGGAGCGGCGCCAGCAGCGCCTCGCGCAGGTCGTCGCCGAGGCCGAGCGTGCCTGCGGTCGCATCGGCCGGCCCGCTCCGTGCCTCGCTCACGATCACGGTCGGATCGAACCGGTCCTGCTCGGCGCCAGGGCGTCCGCTTACATCGCCCATCGCAAGGCCGGACGCAGCGAACAGCCTGAGATAGGCATCGCGCATCGAGTCCGGCAACGTGGCCGCCGGCGCAATGCGCGCCTGCTCGAGGATCGAGCGAATGTCGGCGCGCGCCGCCGGCGTGTCGGCGATGCGTGCCGCATAGCGCTCCACCTCCGCCTCGAGCGATGCCGCCGGCGTGTCGGCGGACAGCAGCCCGCCCGCGCCCGACGGCAGCGTCTCGTCGCCGAATGGCAGGCTCGGCCAGTGCAGCCCGATGATGACGGGAGCAAAGCCGGGACGCTGCCGTGCCGCGGCGAGCCGGTCCGCGTCGAGCGCTCCCATGGCGGTGAGCCAGCGATCATACTGCTCGATCGCCGCGGGGACGTCGCCCATCCAGCCATGGCTCAGCAGGATGATATCGCTGACCGCCGCGCCCAGCGCATGGAGGCGGTTCACCACCATCTCGCTCGCGAGCGAACCGTCGGCCTCTCGCCGCTCTTGCCCCGTCGCATCGAAGGCGATGAGCACATATTGCAGGTCTGAGCCTGGCACCTGACGGACGGGCATGCGTGCCTCGCAATAGGATCACGTCGGCATCTTCCGCGGTAGTCGGTTGCCGACCCTAACAATTTCTTATTATGCGTGTGTTGTATTTAGCCGCGTTGATCGAGTCAACGCGATCACGTGAGACTGCAACCGCGGCTGCGTCACGCAGTTGACCTTGCTCACGGCGGTTCGCGGTGGAGGCGCAGGGAAACGCGCGTCGGCGATCTCCAATGACGAAAAGTTTAGCTCGCCGCATCGCTGTGCGCCATTGCGTCCCACATGCATCGCGCCCAACTGTAGAAACGAAACGGTTCCGTTCTTTTCAAGGAGACGTGATGACACAGCAAGCTCTGTCATCGGCTGAGGTTCCATCTGCGGCCAACGACGATCCGGTGGTCTCCGCGCGCGATCGTGCCGTGCGGCAATGGCGCGGGGATGCCTCTGGCGACACTCCGCAGCAGATCGAGGCCAAGGCGCCGGCTGCGGAGCCCGGTCCGTCGCCGACGGAGCACGGGCAGCGCCAGGAGGGGGCCCGGAGGAGCCTGATCCGGCGGCATCCGCTTGGGGCAGCGCTGGGTCTCGTGCTGCTGCTCGCCGTCGGCGCCGGCGGCTACGTCTACTACGATGCGGCCGGTCACTATGAGACCACCGACGATGCCTTCATCGCGGCCCGCCAGTTCTCCATTGCGCCGAAAGTCTCCGGCTACATCACCGCCGTCCCCGTCACCGACAACCAGCACGTCAAGGCCGGCGACGTGATCGCGCGCATCGACGATCGCGACTACAAGACCGCGCTGGCCCAGGCCGATGCGCAGGTGAAGTCGGCCCAGGCGGCGATCCGCAACATCGAGGCGCAGATCGAGGTGCAGCAGGCGCAGATCACCGCGGGCCAGGCCCAGGTCGAGCAGGCCCAGGCCGGGCTGACCTTCGCCGAGCAGCAGGCCAAGCGCTATCAGGACCTCGCCCGCACCGGCTCGGGCACGGTGCAGAGCGAGCAGCAATACACATCGCAGCTCCAGCAGCAGAAGGCGGCGCTGACCTCGGCGCAGGCCAATCTGCAGGTGGCGCAGCGGCAACTGGAGTCCTTGAAGGCGCAGCGCGAGAGCGCCGACGCCAATCTCGCGCAGGCGCAGGCGCAGCGCGACCAGGCGCAGCTCAATCTGTCCTACACGACCGTGACCGCGGCGCAGCCCGGCCGCGTTGTCAATCTCAGCGCCGCCGACGGCCAGTTCGCGGCACAAGGCACGGCGCTTTCGATGTTCGTGCCCGATGACGTCTGGGTGACCGCCAATTTCAAGGAAACCCAGCTCGACGAGATGCGTCCAGGCCAGCCCGTGACCCTGGAGATCGACGCCTATCCGGAGCGCGAGATCCGCGGCCATGTCGCCAGCGTGCAGTCCGGCTCGGGCCCGGCCTTCTCGCTGCTGCCGCCGCAGAATGCGACCGGCAACTACGTCAAGATCGTGCAGCGCGTGCCGGTCAAGATCGACATGGATGATCCGCCGACGGACGTCGCGCTCGGTCCCGGCATGTCGGTGGTGCCGACCGTGCGTGTCGATCCCAGGCCGTCGCTCTATGAGCGGCTGAAGGCCGTGCTGTGAGGGAGGTCCGCCATGCGTGAGGCTGCCGCTCTCTCCGCGCCGCGCGCCGGCAGTCCGTGGATCATCGCGGTGCTGGTCGCGCTCGCGACCTTCATGGAGGTGCTCGACACCACCATCGCCAACGTCGCGCTGCCCTATATCGCCGGCGGCATGGGCGTGAGCCAGGACGAATCCTCCTGGGTGGTGACGACCTATCTCGTCTCGAACGCGATCATCCTGACGGCGTCGAGCTATCTCGCCAAGCGCCTGGGCCGCAAGACCTTCTTCATCATGTGCCTCGGCCTGTTCACCTTGAGCTCGGTGCTGTGCGGCTTCGCCTGGAATCTGCAGGTGCTGCTGCTGTTCCGGATCATGCAGGGCCTGGGCGGCGGCGGCATGGTGCCGGTCGCGCAATCGATCCTCGCCGACTCCTTCCCGCCGGAAAAGCGCGGCCAGGCCTTCGCGCTGTTCGGCGTCGCCGTCGTGGTCGCGCCCGTCGTCGGCCCGACGCTCGGCGGCTATCTCTCCGACAACGTCTCCTGGCACTGGTGCTTCCTGATCAACGGCCCCGTCGGCGTCGCCGCGATGCTGCTGATCGGGCTGATCCTCAAGGAGCCTGAAGCTGTCACTGAAGAGCGGCGCAAGCAGGCGCACGGCTTCGACGTCGTCGGCTTCGTGCTGGTCGCGACCTTCCTCGGCGCGCTCGAACTGATGCTCGACCGCGGCCTCGAGGACGACTGGTTCGACTCGCGCTTTATCCTGGTCACCGCCGCGGTCTGCGTTGCCGCCTTCATCGCCATGATCCCGTGGGAGATGAACCAGAAAAACCCGACGGTCGACGTCCGCATGCTGGCGTCGCGCCAGTTCGGCGCCAGCTTCCTGGTGATGCTGGCGACCGGCGCGATCCTGCTCGGCACCACGCAGATGCTGCCGCAGATGGTGCAGCAGGATTTCGGCTACACCGCGACCTGGGCGGGCCTCGTGTTGTCGCCCGGCGGCCTCGTCACCATGGCGATGATGTTCGTGGTCGGACGGCTCTCGGGCAAGGTGCAGCCGAAATACATGATCATGACGGGCGCCGCGGTCGTCGCCTTCGCGATGTATGACCTCACCCGGGTCTATGCCAATGTGGACTTCTGGTTCTTCGCCGAATCCCGCATGCTGATCGGAATCGGCCTGCCGCTGATCTTCCTGTCGATCACGACCGCGTCCTACAACGGCATTCCGCCCGAGAGGACCGACCAGGCCTCGGCGCTGATCAACGCCGCGCGCAACACCGGCGGGTCGATCGGGGTGTCGCTCGCCGCCAACATCCTGGCGCATCGCGCGCAGTTCCACCAGAGCCGGCTGGTCGAGAATGCCATACCGTCCAATCCGGCCTATCAGGACACGTTGCACCAGGTGACGAACTACTTCACCGCCCATGGCAGCTCGCTGGTCCAGGCGCAGCAGCAGGCGCTCGCCTGGATCGGCCAGACCGTTCAGATGCAGGCGTCGCTGCTCGCCTATGTCGACGTCTACTGGGCGCTGATGCTGATCTCGCTGTCGGCGATTCCGCTGGCGCTGACGCTCCGCAAGGTCAAGCTCGGCGGCGGCCCGGCGATGGCGCATTGAGGAAGCACGGTTGTTCGGCTGTCGTTCCGGGGCGATGCGCAAGCATCGAACTATGGTGCGCAGTTGCGCACCCGAGAATCCCGAGATTCCGGGTTCAGCCCTGGCGGGCTGCCCCGGAATGACGGTCAGGAACATCAGGGGCGCTCACACCGCCTCGTCGGCGATGCCATTTCGCAGCAGTCCGATCTTGTCGATCTCGACCTCCACGACATCGCCGGGCTTCATCCACAGCGGCGGTGTGCGGCGGGAGCCGACGCCGCCGGGCGTGCCCGTGGCGATCACGTCGCCCGGCTCGAGCCGGGTGAACGAGGAGCAGTATTCGATCTGGCGCGGGATATCGAAGATCATCTGGCTGATCGTCGCGTCCTGGACCACCTCGCCGTTGAGCCGCGTCTGCAGCCGCAGCGAGCCGAGGTCGTCGATCTCGTCCGGCGTGACCAGCCACGGGCCGAAGGCGCCGGTCGCGGGAAAATTCTTGCCCGGCGTGAACTGGTGGGTGTGGCGCTGGAAGTCGCGGACGCTGCCCTCATTGTAGCAGGCATAGCCGGCGATGTGCTTGAAGGCCTCGCTGCGCGGGATGTAGCGGCCCGGCTTGCCGATCACGATGGCGAGCTCGCCCTCGAAATCGAGATCGGTCGAGACGCGCGGGCGGATGATATTCGTGAGATGCCCGGTCTGGCTGTTGGCGAAGCGGCCGAACACCGTGGGGTTCTCGACCTCGGAGCGGCCGGTCTCCTTGCGGTGCGTCTCGTAGTTCAAGCCGATGCAAAGGATCTTGTCCGGGTTCGGGATCACCGGCAGGAAGCTGATGGCCGAGATCGGATGCCGCCTTGCGCCTGAGGCCGCTGCAGCCGCCTCCTTCAGCGCGTCCGCTGCGATCGCCGATTTCAGGTCCGGGAAGCGGTCGCGCAGGACGGCACCGAGATCGGCGACGTCGGTGCCCTCGACGAGTCCCCAGGTCGGCGCATTGTCGATGGTGAAGCTTGCAAATCTCATCCGATGTCCTCAGGTCGAAACCGCCGCTACGGCGGAGGGAGAAGCCGGTTCTTGCGCCGATTTCGCGAAGCGCGCGATGGTGCGCTCCGGGAAGATCAGCGCGAAGGCCGAGATGGCGCCAACGATCAGCACGCCGGCGGTGAAGGTCATGGCGTGGGCGTAGCCGAGCGGCGCGTTGCCGCCGGCCTCGCCGACGATCCAGCCGGTGAGCGCATTCGACACCAGCGCGGAGGCCGCGTTGCCGGAATAGATCACGACGATCAGCCGGCCGCGCTGGATTGCCGGCGCCACGGCGCCGAGCGCGACGGGGCCGAAGATCGTGGTGAGACTCGGCGCCGCGAAAGCGATCGCGATGCAGGCGAGCTGCAGCGGGCCCGAGGTGACGATGCTCAAGAGCAGCGCGCAGCCGGCGGCGAGCAGGGCGAGACCGGAGGCGTGGCCGAGGCAGGCACGCAGGCTGAAGCCTTTGCGCTGCAGAACTTGCGTCAGCCAGGAGCCGCCGAGCAGCAGCGGCGACTGGAACAGGTAGATCCCCGAGATGATCCAGCCGACATCGACCTGCTTGTAGCCGAGCCCGAGCTGCAGATAGGGCGGCAGCCAGGTCGCGGACATGCCGACGATCCAGTACGACGCGGTCGACATGATGATGACGCCGATCACGGTCGGATCGGCCCACAGCACGCGCGCCGGCAACGCCTTGTCCTTCGCCGCCGAAGCCTCCGGCGCATGGGCGGAGTAGGGTCCTTCACCACCGACGAAGAACCAGCCGAGCATCCAGGCGAGCCCGAGCAGGCCGCAGAACAGGAAGCCGGTGCGCCAGCCATGGCTCACGATGACATAGGTCAGGATCGGACCGCCAGCCAACAGACCGACGCTGATGCCCTGCAGCACCACGGCGCTCGGCACGCTGCGGCGGTCGGCGGGAAACCAATTGTAGCAGGCGTGCAGCGCGGTCGGCAGTCCCGGGCCTTCGCCGGCGCCGAGAATGATGCGGCAGATCACCAGCACGGCGATCGAGCCGGAGAAGAAGATCGGGATCTGCGTGGCCGACCAGACGGCGGCCATGATCAGGAGCAGCCATTTCACCGGGAAGCGGCCGACGACGAACATCCCGACCGCCATGCCCGACAGCGAGAACAGCAGGAAGAAGCTGCTGCCGATCAGCCCGAACTCCTTCGGGCTCAAGCCAAGCTCCTTCATCATCGGCACGGCCGAGAGGCCGAATACCAGCTTGTCGAAGAAGTTCAGCGTCTGGAACAGGAACAGCATGATGAGGACGGCGATCGCGCGTCCTCCCACACTGGGTCTGGCGGTGTCCGATGATGTCGTCATGGCGTTTCCCCGTTTGACATTCTCTTGTTTTGATTAGTGCAGTCGTTGGTTCAGCTCGCTCAGCAGCGCGGCGAGCTCCGGCGCGTCCGTCGCGACGCCGTAGACATAATGATCGGGGCGCACCAGCGCGGCGCTGCAGCCGTGGCGCTCGAACCAGCGTGCGACGACGGCGCTCTCCTCGTGCAAGCCGTGACCGCCGATGGCGATCACACTGATCCCGGCGTCGCGGGTCGCAGCGTCGATCGAGCTCGAGTTCAGCGCGCCCCGCCCGTCGAGGACGAGCCGCCATCCGGTGCCGGCGATGGTATCGAGCAGCGCTCGCCCACCACCGTCGCCGACGATCCAAGGCTGCGGAAACAGCGTGCCATTGGCCGCGTTTGCCCTGGTCGCGAGCAGTCCCTGCGTCAGCGGCGGCACGATCTCCTGCCGCGTGATGGTGCGCGGCGCGCCGCCGCCTTCGGCAAGGATACGCGCATCGCGTGCCGCTGCGGCCGCGGGATCCTGCTCGCAGATGACGCGGCCGATCGCCTTGATGCGCGTGGTCAGCTCGCGCACATGCGTGCTGCGCTCGCTCTCATAGCTGTCGAGCAGGGCCGTGGTCGATTGGCCGCGCAACACGCGCGCGAGCTTCCAGCACAGATTGGCGGCGTCGCGCAGGCCCTGGCACATGCCCTGGCCGATGAAGGGCGGTTGTTGATGCGCGGCATCGCCGGCGAGCAGGACACGACCCTGGCGCCAGCGGTGCGCGACCAGCGCATGGAAGCGGTAGCTCGCCGCGCGCCACAGTGTGGCGTCCTTGGGCCCGAGCCAGCGGGACAGCAACTGCCAGACCTGCTCCGGCTGCTCCATCGCGTGGCGGTCTTCCCCCGGCCGCAGCATGATCTCGAAGCGGCGATGGTTCCCGGGACCGATGATGTAGGTGGTCGGACGCGCGGGATCGCAGAATTGCGCCGCGGTGGCCGGGAGCTTGCCGGCGCCGCCAGCATTCACGAGAAGATCGACCACCAGCCATGGCTCGTCGAAGTCGAGATCATCGAAGCTGATGCCGAGCTGCTGGCGCACGGTGCTGGAGGCGCCGTCACAGGCGATCACGTAGTCGGCGGTGACCTCATGCGTCGTGCCGTCCGCCCGCTGCAGCACGACGGTCGCCGCCGTTGCATCCTGCCGGATCGCGACGAGGCTCGTGCCCAGCTCGACCGTCACCGACGGACAGGCGCAAACGCGATCGCGCATCATCTGTTCGACCGGCGGCTGCGTGAACACCATGCTCGGCGTGTAGCCGAGCGGGTAGGGCGGGCCGACCATGTCGATGCGGCGGATCAACTGCCCTCGTGCGCCGAAATGCTCGGACGCCGGGAACGGCGCGACGTACCGGCTGACCTGTTCGGCGATGCCGAGATTGTCGAACAGCCGCATGATCTCGTGATCGAGCGCGATCGCGCGCGGCTTGTCGTAGATCTCGACAGCGCGATCGATCGCGAGCGTTTTGATGCCCTGCATGCCGAGCAGGCTCGCGGCGATGGCGCCGGTCGGACCGAAGCCGATGACGGCAACCTCGAAATGCGTGTGATCGGACGTGGCTGACATGGAAACTCTGGAATTGGACAACGAGTCAGGCGGCGTAGCCGACCGCGAGCTGCGCGGCCTTGACGTGCTCGGCCTTGGGCGGCGCAATGCCCCATTGGTCGGTGCGGCCGGGCGGCCAGACCCAATGCTCCGGCCCACGCACGACGTAGTCGTCGTCGACCTGCAGCACCTCGGCGGTGTATTCGATCACGGTCCCGACGGGATCGATGAAGTAGGCGAAGACATTGTCGCCGGGGCCGTGGCGGCCGACGCCCCAGGCGATCGGATGGCCGGCATCGATCATGCGGCCCGCGCCGCGCATCACGCCTTCCCAGGTCGGCATCAGGAAGGCGACGTGGTTGAGGCCGTTCACCTTGGCGGCGGCGATCACCACCGCATGGTGATCGGAGTTGCAGCGGACGAACGCCATCGCCGCGGAGCGATCGGTCAGCTTGAAGCCGAGCGCCTTCTCGTAGAACGCAGCCGTGCGATCGACGTCGGTGCTGTTGAGATTGACGTGGGCGAGCCGCTCGGGGAGCTCGGGCCGCGGTGGCCTGGTGTCGTGCCTGAGGTCGTCATGAACGAAGCGCAGCACGCCGCCTTCGGGGCCGCGCAGGCTCATGATCATGCCGCCGTCGGGACCGGGGTTCGGCGCTGGCGCTGCGATCAGCGTCGCGCCTTCATGGATGGCGTTGCGGCTGACGGCATCGAAATCACTGGACTCGGCGAGGCGGAAAGTCACCGCCTTCAACTCGGTACGCTCGCTCTGGTGCAGCGCTACGACATGATGATCGCTGCCGGTCGCACGGAGATAGACGATGCCGCGGGCCTCCGCGACGCGCTCCAGCCCCCAGGTCTGTCGATAGAACGCTTCCGAACGCGCGAGATCTGGCGTGCCCAGATCGACGCTGCGCAGAGCCGCGACCGGAAACCGGGTCATGAGCGTGTCCTCCTGCGCGATGCCCGGGTGAGGACGCGCGACGTTTCTATCCCTGGCCGGGCAAAACCGGCTCGTCCTTTTTATTACATAAAAAATAGTAATCAATCAGAATTTATAAATTTTATGTTCTGTAGCCTCGCTCTATACATGTCGTCTGATTCAGAGGAGATCGGGCGTGGATGCGGTTTTGGAGGCCGAGGGGCAGGGCCCGTCGACGCAGGCGAGTCATGTGTATGACCGGCTGCGCGAGGACCTGCTGTCCGGCCGGCTGGCGCCGTCGCGCAAGCTGCAGATGCGGTTTTTGACCGAGACCTATCAGACCGGGCAGACACCGCTGCGCGAGGCGCTCAACCGCCTCACTGCCGACGGACTGGTCGAGGTGCGCGAGCAGCGCGGCTTCTACGTCAAGGACATCAGCCGCGCCGAGCTCGCCGAGCTGACCAAGACCCGCTGCTGGGTCGAGGCGCTGGCGCTGCGCGAGTCGATGGCGGCGGCGACGCCTGATTGGGAGGAGCAACTGGTGCTGGCGCAGCATCGGCTCAGCCGCGCGCCGCGCTCGCTCAGCGCGACCACGTTCGAGGACAATCCGGAGTGGGAGAGGCTGCACCGGATCTATCATCGGGTCCTGATCTCGAACTGCGGCTCGCAGTCGCTGATCGCGTTCTGCGGCCAGCTTGCCGACCAGCTCTATCGCTACCGCCGGCTGTCGATCCGCAAGGCGTTTCCGTCACGCCCCGTCGGCGACGAGCACGCCGACATCGTGAACGCCGTGCTTGACGCCGACACCGAACGCGCGGTTGCGCTGCTCACGGCGCACTATCAGCGCACCGCCGACGTGATCCTGCAGGACGAGACGATCTTTCCGGAGCTGCGCAAGGACAAGCAGATTTAGGATCACGTCGTCGCGGCGAGGAAGAAGTCGACGCGCTTCTCGACATGCGCCTGGGCTTCCTTCTTCAGGGTGCGCATGTCCTCGCCGAGCAGGCTGCGGATCAGCACGGCGAACACGACGAGATCGAGGAAGATCCGTGCGCTGTCCTCGATGCGATCGGCCGAGAACGCGCCCTTGCCGGCAAGGCCTTCGGCGCGCGCGAGCTCGCCGATCGCATGGCTCACATTGCAGGTGGCGCGCTTGCGCGCGGTGTCCTGGATCTCGAGCGTCAGCTCGGGAAACCGCGGATTTTCCGCAATCGCGGTCCGCATCAGGCCGATCGTGTCTTCGACGAAGGCGCGCTCGATCAGGGTGAGTCCGAGGCTGATCAGCCGGGCGCGGAAGGTGCGGCCCTGCGGCACCAGGTTCTCATATTGGGTGTTGCGCGCGGCATGGCGGGCGATCACGGCCGCGAACAGCGCGGCCTTGCTGGGAAATCGCGCGTAGATGGTCGGCTTGCCGGCACGCGCGGTCTGCGCGATCTCGTCGACGCTCGCGCCCTCGAAGCCGTTTGCGAGGAACACCGTCTTTGCCGCATCGAGAATGCGCTCCTCGACCTCGCCGGCACGTTCGAGCGGAGGCCGCCCCACCTTGCCGCGCGCCGTCTTGGAAGCAACCATTCGATCCGCCATGGCTTTCTTTCTTTCGAGGCTTTCTTTCGCGGCCTTTGTGTTCCCGTCCTGTTTGGCACAGGGGTCCGGATTGTTCAATCAACGCGGCCGGGGGCCGCTGCTCATGCCTGGGGCGTTAACGCGTTCCACGGAATATCGGCTTGCCCGTGGGGTCTCGAACACTGAGACTGCACAAAACGATTGAGGAGGAAAACCATGGGACGGACATTCGTTCATTTGTCGTTGCTCGCGGTCGCCTGCGTCGCGGCCGCGCCTATTGCGCGCGCTGAAACCGTCATCTTGAAGTCCGAGCTCAAGGCCGCCAACGAGGTGCCGCCGAACGCGTCCACCGCGTCGGGCGCGGCCGAAGCGAGCTTCGACACCGCCACCAGGACGCTGAGCTGGAAGGTTACCTATTCGGGCCTCACCGGGCCGGCGATGGGAGCGCATTTCCACGGTCCCAGCGAGGCCGGCAAGAATGCCGGCATCGTGCTGCCGTTCAAGAGCCCGGAGACCCCGATTACCGGTTCGGCCGTCATCACGGACGCTCAGGCGGCCGATCTGCTGGCCGGCAAATGGTACGCCAACGTTCATACCCAGGCGAACCCAGGCGGCGAGATTCGCGGACAGATGACCCGGCAGTGAGGCGCGTGCCCGACGCGCGCGGGCTCGCCGTCACGCGGCCAGTTCCGGTTCGCCGGCCTGGCCGGGAACGGCCGAGGCCCGGCGCACGTCGAGGAACTGCTTGAAGCGCCCGAGCGACAGCGGCGGCGCAACCAGATAGCCCTGGCCTTCCTCGACGCCGCAGGCGATCAGCGCATCGACCTGCTCCTGATGCTCGATGCCCTCGGCGACCACGGACATGTCGAGCTCGCGCGCCAGCGCCACCAGCATCTGCACCACCACGATGGCGGACTGGTCGCGGGTGATCGCGTCGACGAAGAACTTGTCGATCTTCAGGATGCGCGCGCCGAGCCGCTGGATGTAGGACAGGCCGCTATGGCCGATGCCGACGTCGTCGAGTGCGACGCGGAAGCCGAGCTCGCTGAGCTCCTTCACGACATCAGTCGCCTTGGCGAGATCGGCGAGCTCCTCGCGCTCGGTGACCTCGAGCACGACCTGGCGGGTGGAGACCGATGACGACGCGACCGTCTTGCGCAGATCGTCGATGAAGCGGTCGCCGAGCAGGTGGCGCGGGGTGACGTTGACGGACAGCTTGAACAGCTTGTCCTGCTTCATCTCCGGCTGCAGCTCGCGCAAGGCGGTCTTGAGGAGCTGCCAGGTCAGTCTCTCGATGCGGCCGGAGCTCTCGGCGAGCGGGATGAAGCTCATCGGCGGGATCAGCCGGCCGTCCGGCTTCTCCCAGCGCGCCAGGATCTCGCAGCCGACGATGTCGCCGGTCTTCAGTCGGAAGGTCGGCTGCACATAGGGCTTGAACTCGTTGGCCGCGAGCGCGCGGTCGAGCTCGGCGACCGGGTCCACCGGCCGGCTGAGGTAGCTCGCCAGCAGCAGGCCGAACATGCCGCCCAGCGTGCCGGCGGCGAGCATCGTCAGGAGATAAGCGAGGTCGCCGCGCGCGCTCAGGCTCTGCGGCCGCACATGGATCGTGGCCTGCAGCGGATAGCGGTCGGACACGGTGGTGAACGCGACGGTCTGCGCCGGCGATCTGGCGGATGCGTCGGGATGATAGCCGGCCACCTGCTCGCCATCGGGCAAAGTCAGGGTGACGTTGCTCTCGGCGCGCAGGCCGACCGGCATCACGTCCAGCAGATTGCCGTCGATGCGCAGGATCGCCGCCAGCGACCGTTGCGGGTCGATGTCGCGCATCACGCCGAACGCGGCGCCGGTGAACTGCTCGACGCGGAACAGCCGCAGCTCGCCGTCGGCGGACTTGAACATCTCGTCGCGCCGCGCCCAGCCATTGTCGAATTCCAGTGTTTCGGAATAGGCCGCGCACTTGACCGCGCCGTCGCGATCGACGGTGCGGATGTCCTTGATGATGGTGCCTTGATAGACGTGAAGGCGCAGCGCCTGCAGCGCGACGGCGCTGCAGTCCATCGGTCCTTTCGCGATCAGACGGTTCAGGATCGATCCGGCCGAGTCGATCGCGGCCTCGGAACGGCGCAGCGCCAGCTTGCTGAGCTCGCTGAGCTGCCGCGCGGTCTGGTTGCCGATCAGCGCGGTCACGGCGAGATCGGCGCCGGCCAGGAAGATCCCGACGCAGGCGACCACCGCCGCGACACGAAGCATGTGTTTACGTTGCAATGCCATCGTGTCGTGAACGCCCCCGTATGACCACGGGTATCCTTCAATCCAACCTTCAACTTTCCGTATATGCGCCCCAGGATGCCCGTCCGCAGCGGCACGGTGGGCCGTGAGCGCAGGAAGCTGGTTAATGAAAGGCTACCGGCTCAGGCCGCCTTGTCGGTGGTGTCGAGCGGCATCGCCGTCTCGGCGCGCTCGGCCGGCAGCAGCATCAGGGCGGCGAGCGCCGACAGGCTCAGGCTCGCCGACACGATCAGCACGCCGCGGCCGAGCCCGTCGATGAGCAGGCCGAACAGCAGCGGCGCGAAGGCCTGGCAGATCCGCGACGGCGCCCCGATCAGGCCGAGCCGGTAGGCGTAGTTGACGGGGCCGAAGATCGCGAGTGGCAGCGTGCCGCGAGCAATGGTCAGGATGCCGTTGCCGGAGCCGTGCAGCAGCGCGAAGGCCGCCGCCGCGCCGCCGCCGAACAGCCCGATTGTCACGGCGCCGATCGGATGGGTGATACAGGCGAGCCGCGCCGAGGCGAGCGGATGGAAGCGGCTGAGGAAGCCGGCCTCGAACACGCGCGCGGCGACCTGCGCCGGCCCGATCATCATGCCCGCGAACAGCGCCTGTGCAGGGGTTGCGCCGAAGGCCTGCATCAGCCGCGGCAGATGCACCGCCATCGCCGCGGTCACGGTCCAGGCCGCCGCCATCGCGAACGCGATCAGGATCATGGGACGATCGAGCGGAATGTTCGGCTTGCCCCCCGGCATCTCGCCGGGTGCCATCTGGGTCGCGCGCGGCAGCGACAGATTGAGCGGCAGGCCGATCACGAGATGCGCGATCGCCCAGGCAAAGCAGGTCTCGCGCCAGCCGATGGTGGCGAGCCCCCAGGTGCTCAGCGGCCAGCCGACGGTGGAGGCAAAGCCCGCGATCAGGGTGATGCCGGTGATCGCGCCGCGCGCATCCTTGCCATAGATGCGCCCGAGCGCGCCGAACGCGGCGTCATAGAGGCCGAGCCCCATGCCGACGCCGAGCCACAGCCACGCCAGCGCCATCACCCACAGCGAATGCGACAGGCCAAGCAGCGCGAGCCCGATCGCCAGCACGATGTTGGAGCCGCACAGCACCTGGCGGCCGCCGACGCGGTCGATCTGGCGGCCGATGCGCGGACCCAACAGGCCGGAGATGATCAGCGAGGCGGAGAAGGCAGCGAAGAACCAGTTGTTGGACAGGCCGAGATCCCTCGCGATCGGGTCGGCGAGGATGGCGGGCAGATAGTAGCTCGATCCCCAGGCCAGCGTCTGGGCGGTGCCGAGAGCGATGACCACGCCCAGCCGTCTTGCCTGCATTCCCGTCGACCTCTCCTCAGTTCTGGGTCACGAAGTCTCGGCGTCATGAGCAGCCGCAGCCGCTGCGGCCAGCCGCCTTGGCTTTGGCGTCATCGGCACAGCAACTGTCTACGCCCGATGGCGCCGGTCCGCCACAGCAGCCGGGCAGGGCTGCAATGCTCTCCACTCCGCCGCGGGTGCAGACGCCGGTCTCCGGCAGCTTCAACTCGACACGATGCGCGGCGGCCTTGTCGCCGGCGATGTCGGCGGTGATCGAACGGACCTGCTCATAGCCCGTCATCATCAGGAAGTTCGGCGCGCGGCCATAGCTCTTCATGCCGGCGAGATAGAGCCCGGGCTCGTCGGCCTGCGCCAGCTCGCGCGCGCCATGCGGCCGCACCGTGCCGCAGGAATGCTCGTTCGGATCGATCAATGGCGCGAGCGCCACAGGGGCCTCGATCGCAGGATCGAGCCGCAGGCGCAGTTCCGCCAGCAGCGACAGATCGGGGCGGAAGCCGGTGGCGACGATCAGCTCGTCGGCGGTGACGTGGCGGTCGCCGTCCGCGGCGATCCGCAACCGGCCGTCGTCATCGGTGATCCCGATGACGCCGAAGCCGGACTCGAGCCGGATGCGGCCCGAACGCACCAGCGCGGCAAAGGCCAGGCCGAGCTCGCCGCGCGCGGCGAGCTGGTCGGCGCTGCCGCCGCCGAATGCCTTCGCGGGATCGTCGCCGCGCAGCAGCCAGATCGCCCGCGTGCCCGGCGCGACCTCGGCCAATGCGGCCAGATCGATCAAGGTGCCGATCGCCGAGTGGCCGGCGCCGAGCACCGCGACCGTCTTGCCGGCATAGCGGCTGCGCTGCGCGCCGCGGACGTCCGGCATCGCGTAGGCGATGCGCGCCGCATGCGCGGCTTCGCCGAGCGCGGGCAGCCCGCTATGGCCGGCAGGATTGGGCGAGAACCAGGCGCCGGAGACATCGATGACGGCGTCGGCCTGCAGCGCCGCCTCGCCCTTGCCGTTGTGGGCGCGAATCTCGAACGGCGCATCGGCGCGTCCCTTCGACTTCGCCTTGTCGAAGCCGGCGCGGCCGATCGCGGTGACGCGATGCGAGGTTCTGATGACGTCGCGCAGCGCGGTGCGCGTTGCAAGCGGTGCCAGATATGTCTCGATCAGCTCGCGCCCGGTCGGATAGGCCTCGGGCTCGGGCGAATTCCATCCCGACTCAGCGAGCAGCCGCGCCGCCGCGCTATCGATGTTGTACTTCCACGGCGAGAACAACTGGACGTGCTGCCATTGCCGCACCGCATGCGCGGCTTCCGCACCCGCTTCCAGCACGACCGGGGTCAGGCCGCGCTCCAGCGCGTGGGCGGCGGCCGCCAGCCCGACCGGCCCGGCGCCGATGATTGCGACCGTCTTGGCGTCCGTCATGGCATTTCTTCCCATACTTCTAGAATGATCGAATTAAAGGGCGAAATCATCAGGCCGCCGGCCGCGCCGTGCTGCAGCCTTGCTCCTCGACGCAGCACTCGGAGACGAGAAATCCGAGCAGCGACCGCATCAATTCGTATTCGGCGTGACAGACCAGCGTCGTGCCCTCGCGCTGCTGCGAGATCAGCCCGACCGCGACCAGCGTCTTGACGTGATGCGACAGCGTCGACGCCGGGATCTTCAGCCGCTCCTGCAACCGGCCGACCGGCATCCCGGCATGCCCGGCGCGCACCAGCGCGCGGTAGATCTTCAGGCGCGTGGTGTTGCCGAGGGCTTCCAGGCGGGCAGCGGCGTCATCGAGCTTCATGGCGTGGAGGATGCGGCATGCGGGATGCCCGAGTCAAACGTTATTTCTAGAATAATGGAAATAACGCGCCGCGATGCATCGGCGGTGGGAGGCCGTCCGGCGCGCTATCGCAGCCGGTAGCCGGCATGGCAGCCCACGCAGGCCGCCATCGTCTCGCCGAGCGCCTTCAGCGCCGGCTTGAGGTCGCCGGTCACGCCCGCATTCTGCGCTTCGATGGCGAAGCGGCTCGCCGCCTTGTGCATGGTGGTGCCGGCCTCCTGCATGCCCGGGGGCATGAACCCGGCCACCTCGGCGGCGCCGTGCAGCCGCAGCGAGCTCATGCCCAGGCGCTGCTCGGCGATCTGGCCGGCCTTGTCCGGCTCGCCCGCCGCGAGCGCGTCGTTGATCTGCTGCAGCGCCAGCAGATGGTCGCGCATGTTGGCAAGCGTATGCTCGGCGAGGTCGGGCGGGAACGCCACCCGCTCGCGCGGGTCCGCCGGAAGCATCCCGTGGCTGCCATGGTCGTGATGGCCGTGGTGCTGCGCCGTCGCGATGCCGGCGGATGCGACGAGGGCCAGCGTAACGGCGGCGAGACGCAGGCGCATGAGGACCTCCATTGAGCGAACGCGGTGACGTCTTCCCTAGACCGCGCAGCCGGACGGCGCATATGATCCAGATCATATGCCGAGGATTGACCATCTCCCGCCCGAGGGCACGCGCCCCCCGCTCGACTGGCGCGCTCTTGCACGGCTGTCGCCGTTGCTCGCCGCGCTGCCCGCGGCCGCGCGGTTGCGGACTCGGCGCATCCAGGTGCCGCGCCAGGGCACGGTGTTCTGTCGGGGTGATCGGCCGCGGGCGATGTTCTTCGTGCTGACCGGCGAGGTGAGGCTGGTGCGCCGCTCGCGCGCCGGCGACGACATCGTCCTGCAGCGGGCCCGCCGCGGCTTTCTCGCCGAGGCCAGCCTCGACCAGTCGACGTATCATTGCGACGCCGTCGCGGCGCAGGATTCGGCGCTGCTGGCGATCGACCGCAAGGCCTTCGCCGAGGCGCTGCGCCGTCCCGAGATCGGGGACCGATGGTGCGATCATCTCGCCCGCGAGTTGCGCAAGGTCCGGGCGCAGTCGGAGCGGCTCAGCCTGAAGACGGCGCGCGAGCGGATCGTGCACTTCATCGAGACCGAAGGGGAGGGCGGCGAGGTCGAGCTCGGCCGGTCGAAGAAGGACTGGGCCGCGGAGCTCGGCGTCACCCATGAAGCGCTCTATCGCGCGCTGGCGCGCATGGCGCAGCACGGCGAACTCATCGTCGACGGCACCCGCCTGCGCTTGCGATGAGCCTTCCAGTCTGCGGAGCCTCTCGCTCCCTCGTGCATTCCTGGTGCGGCCGGCCTTGACGTTTGCTGGTTATATCGATAATTCTGGATATATGGAAAACGAACAAGCCGTTCTGGCCTTGGCGGCGCTGGCGCAGCCGACGCGCCTGCAGGCCTTCCGCACGCTGGTGCAGCACGAGCCCGACGGGCTGCCGGCGGGCGAGCTCGCGCGTCTGCTGGAGGTACCGCAGAACACGCTGTCGGCACATCTCTCCGTGCTCGCCCGCGCCGGCCTCGTCAGCTCGATCAGGCACAGCCGCTCGATCGTCTACCGGGCCGATCTCACGCAGTTTCGCGAGGTCGCGCTGTTTCTGCTGCAGGACTGCTGCGGCGGCCGGCCGGAGGTCTGCGCGCCGGTCATCGCAAGTCTCACCCCCTGCTGTCCGCCGAAGCGCAAGGAGAAGAGCCGTGTCTGACCGCATCTACAATGTCTTGTTCCTCTGCACCGGAAATTCGGCGCGCTCGGTGCTCGCCGAGTCGATCCTGCGCAAGGACGGCGCCGGCCGTTTCCGCGCCTTCTCCGCCGGCAGCACGCCGAAGGGCGCGGTGCATCCGTTGGCACTCGAGACGCTCGCGCGCATGGACTATCCGACCGACGATCTGCGCTCGAAGAGCTGGAGCGAGTTCGCCGCCGCCGGCGCGCCGGCGATGGATTTCGTCTTCACGGTCTGCGACAACGCCGCCGGCGAGGCGTGCCCGATCTGGCCGGGGCAGCCGATGACGGCGCATTGGGGCATCGAGGATCCGGCGGCGGCCGCAGGCACGGAGCTGGAGAAGCTCGCGGCGTTCACGACCGCCTTCCGCTATCTGAAGAACCGGATCGACGCCTTCATCAATCTGCCGCTCGGCCGCATCGATTCGATGTCGCTCGGCACGCGGCTGCGCGCGATCGGGACGGGCGAGGGCGCAACGTCGTTCCGCTCCGACGTGGCCTGATCCGATGACGATCTTCGAGCGCTATCTGACGGTCTGGGTCCTGCTCTGCATCGTCGTCGGTATCGGTCTCGGCCATCTGATGCCGGGGCTGTTCGCGGCTGTCGCGTCGGCGGAGGTGGCGCGGGTCAATCTGCCGGTCGCGGCCCTGATCTGGCTGATGATCATCCCGATGCTGCTGAAGATCGATTTCGCCGCGCTCGGCAACGTGAAGGAGCATTGGCGGGGCATCGGCGTCACCCTGATCGTGAACTGGGCGATCAAGCCGTTTTCGATGGCTCTGCTCGGCAGCATCTTCATCGGCCACGTGTTCGCGCCGATGCTTCCCGCAGGCCAGTTGTCGTCCTACGTGGCGGGTCTGATCCTGCTGGCGGCGGCGCCGTGCACGGCGATGGTGTTCGTCTGGTCGAATCTGTGCGACGGCGAGCCGCACTACACGCTGAGCCAGGTCGCGCTCAACGACGTCATCATGGTGTTCCTGTTTGCGCCGCTGGTGGGCCTGCTGCTCGGCGTCGCCTCGATCTCGGTGCCCTGGACAACCCTGCTGCTGTCGGTGCTGCTCTATATCGTCGTGCCGGTCATCGTCTCGCAACTCTGGCGCCGTGCGTTGCTGCGTAGCACGGACGGGGCGTTGGAGCGCGCCTTGCGGGTGCTGCAACCGGTCTCGCTCGTGGCGCTGCTCGGGACGCTCGTGCTGCTGTTCGGCTTCCAGGGCGAGCAGATCCTGAAGCAGCCGGTCGTCATCGCGATCCTGGCCGTGCCGATCCTGATCCAGGTCTATCTGAACGCGGGGATCGCCTATTGGCTGAGCCGCCGGCTCGGCGTGGCCTGGTGCGTCGCGGCTCCGGCCGCCTTGATCGGCGCCAGCAATTTCTTCGAGCTGGCGGTTGCCGCCGCGATCAGCCTGTTCGGGCTCGACTCGGGGGCTGCGCTCGCGACCGTCGTCGGGGTTCTCGTCGAAGTCCCCGTGATGCTCTCGGTCGTGCGCATCGTCAAGGCGACGCGTCGCTGGTACGAAGCGGGCCTGCCGGCCTAGCCTTGGTCCGTGCCTTGGTCAGAAGCCGGTTCGCCTCACCGCCGCGGCTCGTCCTGATCGTCGTCGTCGCCTTCGCGGTCCCGGCGCGCGGGCTCGTAGCTCAGCAGCTGGCTGTCGGCCCGCGCATGCAGCGCCGCGAGATGCGCATAGGCCGCCAGGGTGCCGACATCGGCACGGGCCACCGGCACCAGCGTGGGTGCCGTCTCCCGGCCGGCTTGTGACATCCCCAGGAGGCCGCCCAGCCCCGCCAGCACGGCTGCCAATGTCATCGTCTTACGCATTCTCGTCTCCGAACTCACCGCGCCCCCGGCTCGCTCCGTCCGGGCGGGATCATGTCGCAACGAGGCTGACGGCATCCTGTCAGGTTGAGTCAGCGAGACGTCAGCTTGTCTCGGGCAGGATGCCGATCCCTTGCGAGTTTCCACCCGCGCATCGGCCTGAGCGCAATTCCGACATCGGAAGTTCAAACTAAAATCCGCACCAGCTCCTTAGCATCTGCGAACGCTCCGCAAGTCGACCCCCGCAATTCGAACCCAGTGGCGCGCGCGCAACGAATGACGACGAGCTTTGAAGATCAGAGCGTCAGGCCCCGGGAAGATCATGCATTTGCCTCAAATCGGACGGTTCATGCGCATCACGGCATTTGCGATGCTGATCTCGACGGCGGCGTCCGCGGCGACGGTGGCGCGCGAGGACGATCGCGAGCGCCGTGATGCCGTGCGTCGCGCGGTGGAGGCGGGCGACGTCCTACCGCTGTCGCAGATCCTGCCGAGATTGCGCGGCCGGATCGCCGGCGACGTGATGGGAATCGATGTCGACCGCCAGCGTGGCCGCTGGCGGTATGAGTTTCGGGTGATCGGCCGTGATGGCCGCGTGCGCGAGGTCTATGTCGATGCGCGCAGCGGCGAGATCGAGCGGATCGAGGAAAAATAGATGCGTGTGCTGCTGGTCGAGGACGATCCGCGGCTGTCGTCCGACCTGGCGCGGACGCTGCAGGCGGCGGGCTATCTGGTCGAAACGTCCGACAACGGCGAGCAGGCCTGGTTTCTCGGCGACACGGAGGATTATGGCGCCGTGATCCTCGATCTCGGCCTCCCCGGCATGGACGGCCTGTCGGTGCTGAAGCGCTGGCGCGGCGCGGCGCGGCATATGCCGGTGCTGATCCTGACGGCGCGCGCGAGCTGGGCCGAGCGGGTCGACGGCATCGATGCCGGCGCCGACGATTATCTGCCGAAGCCGTTTCGCAACGAGGAGCTGCTGGCGCGACTGCGCGCGATCATCAGGCGCTCCGCCGGCCATGCCGCTCCGGTGCTTTCGTCGGGCGACCTGATGCTCGACGAGCGCCAGATGAAGGTCAGCCTGTCCGGCGTGCCGGTGACGCTGTCGCAGCTCGAATACCGGCTGATCGCCTATCTGCTGCGGCAGAGCGGCCGCGTCGTGCCGCAGCATGAGCTGGAGGAGAACGTCTACGGTCTCGGCCACGAGCACGACTCCAACGCGCTCGAGGTGCTGATCCGGCGCGTGCGCAAGAAGCTCGGCGCCGACATCATCGAGACCCGCCGCGGCTTCGGCTACATGATCCCGGAGACGACGGAATGAGGCTCGGCTCGCTGCGGCTGCGACTGGTGGCGGCGGGCACCATCGCGCTGCTGGTCGCGCTCGGCGTCGCCGGCTTCGGCATGGTCGTGCTGTTCAAGCGCCACGTCGCGCGCACGCTCGCCTCCGATCTCGACATCCACCTGCGTCAATTGCTGAACGGCCTCGAGGTCGATGCGGAAGGGCGCATCGTGGTCGCGCGGCCGCCGGCCGATCCGCGCTTCGTGGTGCCGCTGTCGGGGCTGTACTGGCAGATCTCGGACGATCACGGCCAGTTGCTGCGCTCGCGCTCGCTGTGGGACACCATCCTGCCGCTGCCCATCGACGAGCCCGGACCGAGCGACGTGCATCAGCATGAGCTCGCCGGGCCGGATGGCGAACACGTGCTGGTTGCCGAGCGCGGCATCCTGATGAATCCGGAAAGCCAGATCCGCGTGCGCGCGGCCGTGGCCTACGACCTCGACGGCGCCACCAGTGCGGTGCGGACCTTCGCCAAGGATCTGTCGATCGCGCTCGCCGTGCTGGCCGTCATCCTCGCCGTCGGCACCTCGGTTCAGGTCACGCTCGGCCTGCGTCCGCTCGGCGTGCTGCGCCGTGGCGTCGCCGAGATCCGCAGCGGCCGGCGCCAGCATCTTCCCGTGGACGTGCCGACCGAGGTGGCGCCGCTGGTCGAGGAGGTCAACGCGCTGCTCGATGCGCAGAGCCGCGAGATCATGCGCTCGCGCAGCCGTGCGGCCGATCTCGCCCACGGCTTCAAGACGCCGCTCGCCGCACTCGCGGCCGACGCCGCGCGCTTGAAGGAGCTCGGCCAGATCGAGCTGGCGCGCAATGTCGAGGATGTCGCCGAGGCGATGAGCCGGCAGGTCGATCGCGAGCTGGCGCTGGCGCGGCTGCGCGGCAAGGCTCGCGGCGGGCCGGAGGCCGCAACCGAGCTGGCGCCGCTGGTGAATGCGCTGCTCGGGACGCTCGGCCGCACGCCGGCGGCCGCCCATGTCAGCTTCGATGGCGAGGTGCCTCCAAGCCTGCGCGTCGGCATGGACCGCACGGATCTCGCCGAGGTGCTCGGCAATCTCCTGGAGAACGCCGCGCGTCATGCGGCGAGCACGGTTCGCATCGTCGCCAGTGCGACCCCTCTGATCGTCACTGTCGAGGACGACGGTCCGGGCATTCCGGACGCGAAGATCGGCCGCGTGCTCGAGCGCGGCGGCCGCCTCGATGAGCAGGGGCCGGGCAGCGGGCTGGGGCTCGCGATCGTGCAGGACGTGCTCGAAGCCTATGGCTGGCGGCTGCACATCGGACGTTCCCAGCTCGGCGGCGCCAGGATCACGATCGCGCCGGCCATCGTCTCGGCGCTCCGCTGGTCGCAGCCCGCGACGTCGCAGGCCACCCCGGCGCCGTCCATTCTGACAGCAGGCTGACATCCCGCGTCAGCGGCGCAACGCCCCCGGTCGGCTATTTCCTCCGGTCCTACCACCCCGCGCTCCGGCCTGCCGGCAGCGGGGCCCAATGGCCGAAGGAAGCTGATCATGCGCATTCGAAACTCCGCCAAGACGTATGGCTCCGTCGCGATCGCACTGCACTGGATCGTCGCCGTGCTGGTGCCGGCGGCCTGGATTTCAGGCCATCTCGGCGACGTGCTGCCACGTCCCGCTCATGACATGGGCCTGTTCATGCACGTCTCGCTCGGGCTGTCGATGCTCGGCTTCGCGCTGGCGCGCCTGGCCTGGCGCCTGGCCGATCCGCCGCCGGTGCCTGAAGCGACCAAATTCGGCGCGTGGACCGTTCATGTCGGCGAGATCACGCATCTGCTGATCTACGGCATCATGTTCGCCATTCCGGTGCTTGGCATCGTCACCCAGTTTGCCCGCGGCTACGGCTTGCCGGTGTTCGGCCTGTTCGAGATCGCCTCACCCTGGATCGGCGACCGCGGCTTCGCCCACGACATGAAGGAGATGCACGAGGCGCTGGCCAATGGCCTGATGATCCTGATCGGCCTGCACGCAGGCGCCGCCTTGCTGCACCATTACTGGCTGCACGATCGCACCCTGCGGCGGATGGTGCCGGGACTGCGGTGATCGCGCCTGTCATCCGGGCCTGCTAAGAAGGTCTCCGTCGAACACGCCATCGGAGGCCGCCATGCCGGCAACGCCGCACATCGAAAAGCACTTCACCGCGTCGGAGGTCGTCCGCGACGTCGTCATCGGCATGGCCGACGGCCTCACCGTGCCGTTCGCGCTCGCCGCCGGTCTTTCGGCGGCGGTCGCCAGGACCGACGTGATCGTCACGGCCGGCCTCGCCGAGGTCGTCGCCGGCGCGATCGCGATGGGGCTCGGCGGCTATCTCGCCGCCCGCTCCGACGCAGAGCACTACGCCGCCGAGGAGAAGCGGGAGCACGACGAGATCGAGAAGCTCCGCGGTCGCGAGGTCGAGGAGGTCGCGGCGATCTTTCGCGGTTATGGTCTCGAAGGCCAGGCCTTGACCACCGTGGTCGACGCCATCGCGTCCGATCGCAAACGGTGGGTCGACTTCATGATGCGCTTCGAGCTCGGTCTCGAACGCCCCGATCCGAAGCGCGCGCCGGTCAGCGCCGTGACCATCGGCGGCTCCTACGTGATCGGCGGCCTGATCCCGCTGATCCCCTATATGCTGGCACCCGATATCTCATCGGCACTCCGCATCTCCGTGGTGGCCACCGGCATCGCGCTCCTGATCTTCGGCGCCATCAAGGGCCACTTCACCGGCGTCAACAAGATCAAGTCCGCGCTGCAGACGGCGCTGGTCGGCGGCCTCGCCGCCGGCGCCGCATTCTGGCTGGCGCATCTGTTCGGGTAGGGCGGGATAGGATTGCGGCTGCGACATTCGCGAGCCCGTCACGGGTCTTGGTGGTTCCGCCTGCCATGCGGCGCAACGCGTCCGCACGTCACTTTGCCAACCGCAGCCAAGATATCTCCCCACGTCATTCCGGGGCATCGCGAAGCGATGAGCCCGGAATCCATAACCACGAACTGCTGTGGCGTGCGTGACGGCGGCGACGAGCTTCTTGGGCCCTAGGGGCATCCTGAGTATGGATTCCGGGCTCGCGCTGACGCGCGCCCCGGAATGACGACGAGAGGAGAGCTGCCAAGCGCACTTGCATCCGTGCGTGCAGGACCATTCCACGTAGATCGTCAATCCATCGGGGACGAGGAAGCATAAGCGACAACGCCGCGTCGCATCGTGCCCACCACATTCGGGCGGTGGCAATGGTGGTCACGCGCAGCCGGACGGCAGGGCGTGCCACCTCGACGCAAGCGTCAAGAATGATGGCACGCCGGATCAACGAGCACGGTGTCGTCCCGGCGAACGCCGGGACCCATAACCCCAGGGAGCGGTTTGGGGCAGGCACGTTGGCGCGGATGCACGGCGGGCACGCGCCGCCCTTGCCAGCTCGACGCAGCGTCAACAATGATTGATGGCACGCTGGATCAACGAGGTGTCGTCGGGTGGGCAAAGGCGCGCCGGGATACGGCCTCGTCAGGCGAGCTTTCGCGCGAGCCGTGCCCACCGCCCGCACCCAGCGCCCCGATGGTGGGCACGCGGCCTTTGGCCTCGCTTTGCCTACCCTACGGCGGCGTCTGCCGCGGGAAGCCCGGAGCCGTCGGAACTTGATGCGGCTCTTCCGAAACGTGAAACGTATCTTCCCCGTAGGACAACTGATGCTGCCTCCGCCGGTCAAAAAACATCCAAGCCGGACTTTTTGACCAATCACCCTTGAAGTCTGCCTTGAGGGTCGCTGGAGCGACTTTCTCAAGAAGATCTTCGGGTGGTCGATTCGTTGCTTCAGCGACGGCCGAAACGATGCGTGGCCTTTCAGTTTCGCTTACGCCGTCAAAATAAGGATTGCGATCGAAGCTAAACCCTCGCCATGCTTTCGGTTCATCAGCGCTGTCCAAGAAGTAGCCGTCATATCTGGCCCCATCGACCCCAGTTCGATCTCGACTTATCCCAAGGCAGAGTCGGGCTATGTCCAACTTCTTATGTTCTTTCATCGCAGCCTTGAATGCGTCGTCTATCGCGCCAGCTTTGGGCCCACTATCCCACGGTTCGGCATCCTGCCCTCCTGCGAACTCTTTCACCGCAGCCCGGCAAAGACCCGCATAGACAACAACAAGACGATTATCGCTCAAACGAAACGGCAGGACGGAACCGATTTCTTGCCTGCACACGCCACCTGTGCTGATCCGAATGTTCTGCAACTCCCCGGTTGCCGCTGAGGCGTACTGTTCGCCTTTGACCTCAATCGTGACATTCAAGCGATATGCAAAGCGAACACCGCAGAAGGGATTAAGTGAAAACCGGGGCTGGTCTCGCTCGTAAGCAATGACGAGCGCTGCAATCGCGCCGACGAAGACAAGGCAGACTACCCAGACCATAGAGCGGCGGAACATTATATCAGCCCGAGCAAACGACTCTGTCGCAGCTATGTTACGCACAAATTGATGCTTCGTGAAATGCACCTCGCGCATTGCTTAGATGTTCGCTTAGGGTCAGAAACCGACTACCAGTCACCGTCTCAGGCGCGATAGGAGCGCGGCCGCGTTCGACTGCCTCGCAGCCCACCTGATGTTATGTTCGCCATCGATCTGCACCCAACCTGTACGTTCAGGCATGTCGCTCCCATCAAGTGAGTTGAAAGTGCATGTTGCCCTTTCGCGAATGACGGCACCGATAGGCTCCTGAGCTTGGTAATCGATCAGCGCGACATACTGAACCGGCGACACTCGCGCGACTTCGGCTATAGCTTCCCTGGCTGCTGGAGAAACAGCTCGTATCGGGTCCTTGAAGAACTCGTCGAACGTGATTGTCTTGCGAGAGTCGTCTACACTAATGCGTTCATAGGTGGAGGGAACAGCCAGCCTCTCCTTAATGGCTCTATCACATGTCTGCACAAAATGAGACGTGAAGGATGGATAGCCACGCGGGTAATTCGCTTATCTCCAGTCGCTGGCCTTTTTCCAACTGCACCTCTCTGATGAAGTCATCGAGAATTTGCTGCGCTGTCTTTGCCACGGCCTGACCATTCACTGTTGTAAGCACAATCGGGTTACCAAAGACGCTATGGCACGGAGAGCTCGCGACGTCAGCAACGGGGTCAGAAGCGCCCGTCACTGATTGGGTTTCGCGAGGTCGGACAAGCGCGGCGCATCCCATATCGTGCTCCAATCGCCAATGCCGTTTCGCCGGACCTCTACGCGAAGAAGCACAAAATTAGACGGCGGCCCGTCGAACCGATACGTATATCGTGCAGGGATATTTGAGATATCCGATGTTGTTTCAGCTCTGAAGAAGCCAGCGTCTTTGTCCCAAGTCAAAAAGCCAGGAGCGTCACCAGATGCTCCGATCCCATCCGGGTAAGCGAGGAACGGGAATTTAATGGCCAATGGCTTCTGCAAGTCTGACAGGTCGAACGCCCGTTGAGTTGTCTTCAATGGCCCTCCACAAGGGACAAGAGCGAGACGGCCATGCGCAACGCGGATGAAATGAATTGGCGCCACCCTAAGACCATCCTCATACCGGCAGCCGGATTGTTCAACGGCCAGCTTCAGAAAGTTCGGCACGTGCTGAGGGTCGGAAACTTCGAACGCCGTCCGCCCTTGAGCGAGGTTGAACCACTCTCGGCGGAGGTCCCGCAAAACGTCTGCGCCCGAGCGGTCTTGTGAAAGTCCTGCTGTTAAAAACGTGAGTAGGAACAGGCCTGCCAGGAAGATGGGCGAAAGAATTGCATTGATACCGCGCATTCTATCACCCTACTCACCCGAGGACGGCGCATCGATGTGCAAGTTCCGCTGTGGGTCATAACCGCCGGTCGGGATCCCGAGACACAACGTCCGGCCTGTGCCGGACATCGTAGAGACCGTTAGTATCCCAAATGATGCGCAGGCAGTTAATGAACTTTAACCGAAGAGGCGTCACTACCGGTCGAAATTCGCCTCACTTGATTGCGCAGAAGCGTCGCTTGTTCATTGCATTCGCCAAGCGTTGCATTGAGCGGCAGCCCTAACCGACGCAAACGGCCGACGATAATCAATGTCGAGAGAACGGACGCGAGCAAACACGAAAAGAGAATTGCGCTGGTGGGTTGTCCTTGCCAAAGAAGGATCGGAATAAGACCGAGTACAACCCACAAAACATTGTTCAGAACCATCGGCAGGCTATTCATCGAGCGGCCTCATTTCGGCGGTTGTGCAAAAAGTATGGCACAGCCTTGAGCCAAGTGTCCATCCGCGAGCTTGCGATGCTACCTCCCAGCTCCTAGTCAGCTCCGGGTCTTGGTCGTGTAAAAACGGACACAGCGAGGGGCAAAACCGGACGTGGCTTTGTCGCTCGTATGGGGGCTGACGTCCTGCATCCAAATCCTTCTTGAAGCACGGCGCAAATCGGAGTGCTCGGGTCGACTCCGGTCGCGGGCTCCCGCCTTTCGTTCGGCCGACCGGCGCAAGGACAGCCCGACCGGCACCCCTTCGAACGCGTGCGAAAAGGCGCTCGCCGTCGACCAAAAATTTCTATTTCGCGTTTCCAGAAAACGTGCTACAGCATCACCATCCCGTGCTCCTCGAGAGGGGCGCTTCGCGATCGTCACGGAACGTTGGGCGCGGGATGCGGTGGCTGCAGGGTGACGCAGCGTGGGGCGACCCGCGCGGACGAACGGCAGCTTGCGGACGCGAAGTCGCGTGGTCCTGGCGCCCCGACGCTGGCGCCAAGTCCTCGGGCGATGATCCCGAGGGCGACGGTGGCTCACAAGCCGGACACCGGGGAGATCGCGTATAAGCGTGAAAACCATCGCGCGGGGAATGCCGGGATGTCTCGGTTGAACCTGTGGTGACTGCCGCCTGCTTTTTTTCTGCAGGCGGGCCATGGGGGCGGCCAGCTCCCGGCATTCCCCGTGCCCTCTGCCTGATCAGGGGGCAACATCGATGACATCCCTCGGGCGCATGGCGCCGCGCGGTCGGTGACGCACGTCTTCGTGGCGACGCCCAGAGGGGAGGGAGCCCCGTCGCGGGAACCAAATTCCGCAGCCAAGGTTAGCTGGCATGCAGGAGACCCCCCACATGCGCCGTCCGAAAATTCAGCCGTCCCGCAACAAGCTCGACATGGCCGATCAGGCCCAGGTCCGCGTGGTGACCAAGCGGCTGAAGATGTCGCCCGGCGAGTTGGCTGCGATGGTCGAGCGCATCGGCAACTCCATCGCGGCCATCACCAAGGAAGTCGCGCTGCAGCGGGCCGCGAAGGCTTCGGCGCCGGAAGGAGCGGTCATCGCCTCGGTGACGGTGACCGAGACCAAGGCGGAAGTGATCATGCCGGACGAGACGCCGGCGGCAACCTAGCAAGCGGCGGCGCGGATCATCGAGACGCCCGGCAATCAATCCGGGCATTGGACGAAGGGGGCAAAGGATGGACCAACGCACCGATCACGGTGACGCTTTGATGCAGGCCGCGTTCAACCTGCGCAAGGCCAAGATCAGCGAAGGCCGTCCGTTTCCGCTGGGCGCGACCTGGGACGGTCTCGGCGTCAATTTTGCGATCTTTTCCGCGCATGCGACCAAGGTCGAGCTGTGCCTGTTCGACGACACCGGCGAGACCGAACTCGAGCGCATCGAGCTGCCGGAATACACCGACGAGGTGTGGCACGGCTATCTGCCGACCGCCCGTCCCGGCACGGTCTACGGCTATCGCGTGCACGGTCCCTACGAGCCCGACGCCGGCCACCGCTTCAATCCGAACAAGCTCGTGATCGATCCCTATGCCAAGCAGCTCGTCGGCAACCTGCGCTGGGGTCCGGAGCTGTTCGGCTATCAGCTCGACCACGCCGACAAGGACCTGTCGTTCGACGGCCGCGACAGCGCGCCCCTGATGCTGAAGTGCCGGGTCATCGATCCCGCCTTCACCTGGGGCACCTCGCGCAAGCCGGAAATTCCGTGGGAGCGGACGATCTTCTACGAGATGCACGTCAAGGGCTTCACCAAGCTGCATCCGCTGGTGCCCGAGGCCGATCGCGGCACCTTCGCCGGTCTCGCGCACCAGGACATTCCGGCCTATCTGCGCTCCCTCGGCATCACCTCTGCCGAGTTGCTGCCGATCCATGCCTTCATCGACGACAGCTATCTGGTCGAGAAGGGCCTGCGCAACTACTGGGGCTACAATTCGATCGGCTTCTTCGCGCCGGAGCCGCGCTATCTCAAGACGCCGCTCGCGACCGAATTCAAGACCATGGTCAACCAGTTCCACGCCAACGGCATCGAGGTCATCCTCGACGTGGTCTACAACCACACCGCCGAAGGCAACGAGCTCGGGCCGACCCTGTCGTTCAAGGGCATCGACAATGCCAGCTACTACCGGCTGATGCCGGACCAGAAGCGCTACTACATCAACGACACCGGCACCGGCAACACCGTGAACCTGTCGCACCAGCGCGTGCTGCAGCTCGTCGCGGACTCGCTTCGCTATTGGGCGACGGAGATGCGGGTCGACGGCTTCCGCTTCGATCTCGCCACCATCCTGGCGCGCGAGCCCTACGGCTTCGACGAAGGCGGCAGCTTCCTCGACGCCTGCCGGCAGGATCCGGTGCTGTCCAGCGTCAAGCTGATCGCCGAGCCCTGGGACATCGGTCCGGGCGGCTATCAGGTCGGCCAGTTTCCGCCGGGCTGGGCGGAGTGGAACGACAAGTTCCGCGACACCGCGCGCGCGTTCTGGAAGGGCGACGGCGGCACGCTGGCCGATTTCGCCAAGCGCATCTCGGGCTCGGGCGATCTGTTCAACAAGCGCGGCCGAAGGCCCTGGGCGAGCGTGAACTTCATCACCGCCCATGACGGCTTCAACCTCAACGACCTCGTCTCCTACAACGAGAAGCACAACGAGGCGAATGGCGAGGACAATCGCGACGGCCACAGCAACAATCATTCCTGGAATTGCGGCGTCGAAGGGCCGACCGAAGACCCCGAGATCACGGCGTTACGCGAGCGCCAGAAGCGCAATCTCCTGGCCACGATGCTGCTGTCGCACGGCACGCCGATGCTGCTGGCGGGCGACGAGTTCGGCCATACCCAGAACGGCAGCAACAATGCCTATGCGCAGGACAACGAGACCACCTGGCTCGACTGGATGGGCATCACGCCGCAGGGCAGGGCGTTGCGCGAGTTCACGCGCAAGCTGATCGCGATGCGCAAGGCCTTCCCGATCCTCTATCGCAGCCGCTTCCTGGTCGGCTCGCACAATGAGGAGCTCGACGTCAAGGATGTGACCTGGCTCGATCCGTCCGGCGAGGAGATGACGACCGAGCAGTGGACCGACGATCATGCGCGCTGTTTTGGCATGCTGCTCGACGGCCGCGCCCAGGAGACCGGCGTCAAGCGGCGCGGCTCGGACGCGACGCTCTTGCTGGTCTACAACGCGCATTACGACGTCGTGAACTTCACGCTGCCGTCCGTGCCCGAGGGCCACAACTGGCTGGCGCTGCTCGACACCAACCAGCCGGACGCGCAGCCGCAGTCGTTTCCGTTCGGGCATGTCTACGAGGTCACGGGGCGGTCCATGCTGGCGCTCGGCCTGTCCTCGGAGCAGCAGCCAATGCGCGGCCTGCGCCACGGCCTCGGCGCGCTGCTCGACATCGCGGAGGCGCCGCTGGGGTAGGGCGGCGACACAGCCCGGCGCCGGCTTGTCGTTCGCGGGATGTCGTGCAAAAGCTGTCCGGGTGAAACGCCCGGACAGAGGTCAAGAAAAGCTCAAATGCGCACCCATTCCATCGCCGCCATTCCCGCCGACGGCATCGGCCCCGAGGTCATCTCCGAGGGCGTCCGCGTGCTCGAGGCACTCGCCAAGCGCGCGGGCGACATCAGCTTCAACGTCAAGACTTTCGACTGGGGCTCGGACTACTACAAGAAGCACGGCGTGATGATGCCGGCCGACGGCCTTACCGAACTCAAGAAATTCGATGCGATCTATTTCGGCGCGGTCGGCGCGCCCGACGTGCCCGATCATATCACGCTGTGGGGTCTGCGGCTGCCGATCTGCCAGGGTTTTGATCAGTACGCCAATGTGCGCCCGACCAAGATCCTGCCCGGCGTGGCCTCGCCGCTGCGCAATGTCGGCGCCGGCGATATCGACTGGGTGATCGTGCGCGAGAATTCCGAGGGCGAATATGCCGGCATGGGCGGCCGCGCGCATCGCGGCCTGCCGGAGGAGGTGGGCACGGAGGTCGCGATCTTCACCCGCGTCGGCGTCGTCAGAATCATGCGCTACGCGTTCAAGCTGGCGCAGTCGCGGCCGCGCAAGTTCCTCACCGTCGTCACCAAGTCGAACGCTCAGCGCCATGGCATGGTGATGTGGGACGAGATCGCCGCCGAGGTCGCGCGCGAATTCCCCGACGTGAGCTGGGACAAGATGCTGGTCGATGCGATGACCGTGCGCATGACCCTGCAGCCGAAGAGTCTCGACACCATCGTCGCGACCAACCTTCACGCCGACATCCTCTCCGATCTCGCCGGCGCGCTCGCCGGCAGCCTCGGCGTCGCGCCGACCGGCAACATCGATCCGGAGCGGCGCTTCCCGTCGATGTTCGAGCCGATCCATGGCTCGGCGTTCGACATCACCGGCAAGGGCATCGCCAATCCGGTGGCGACGTTCTGGACCGGCGTGCAGATGCTCGAGCATCTCGGCGAGAGGGACGCGGCCGTGCGATTGATGGCGGCCGTGGAAAAGGTGTGTGCAGCCGGCATCCTGACGCCCGACGTGGGCGGCAAGGCGACGACCAAGGAGGTGACCGACGCCGTCATCGACGCGATCCACGGCTCCAACGTCTGAGGCGTGCCACTCTCTTGCACAATTTCGGCGTGTTCCGCGTCGCGCTTGCAATGGACGCTGCGGGGCGTATATCAGCGCTTCCGCTGCGTCAGCGCATGCTAATCACATGCATGTCATAGTGACGCGAGACACGGACTTAAGTGGCCTGGGCTTCAGGAGAAAGGACACATCATGCGTCGTCACCGTCGAGCCAAGATCGTCGCGACTGTCGGTCCCGCGAGCAATTCTCCGGAGATGCTGAAAGCGCTGTTCCTCGCCGGTGTAGACACATTTCGTCTCAATTTCAGTCACGGCACGCAGGCCGATCACGCCAGGGTCCATGCCGCGGTCCGCGCCCTCGAGAAGGAGGTGCAGCGGCCAATCGGCATCTTGATGGATCTGCAGGGTCCGAAGATTCGTGTCGGCACGCTGCGCGACAAGAAGATCCAGGTCGAAGCCGGCGAGACGATTCGGTTTGTCCTCAACGGCACCGAGGGCGACAAGACGTCGATTCCGTTGCCACATCCGGAGATCTTTGCGGCGGTCGCGCCCGGTCACGATCTTCTGATCGATGACGGCCGCGTGCGGGTGCGCGTCATGGGCCTCGGCGACGACTGGATCGAAGCCAAGGTGATCGTCGGCGGCGCGATCTCCAATCACAAGGGCGTCAATCTGCCGGGCACGATTCTGGAGCTGTCGCCGCTGACGGCCAAGGACCGCTCCGATCTTGCCTTTGGGCTCGACCTCGGCGTCGACTGGGTGGCGCTGTCGTTCGTGCAGAAGCCGTCCGACGTGCTGGAGGCGAGGGGCCTGATCAATGGCCGGGCCGGCATCATGTCCAAGATCGAGAAGCCGGCGGCGCTGGAGCGCATCGACGACATCATCCAGCTGTCGGACGCGATCATGGTCGCGCGCGGCGATCTCGGCGTCGAGATTCCCAACGAGGACGTGCCGGGCAAGCAGAAGGAGCTGGTGCGCGCCTGCCGGCTCGCGGTGAAGCCGGTGATCGTCGCGACGCAGATGCTGGATTCGATGGTCGCGACGCCGACGCCGACCCGCGCCGAGGTCTCCGACGTCGCGACCGCGATCTATGACGGCGCCGACGCGGTGATGCTGTCGGCGGAATCGGCCAGCGGGCAATACCCGCGCGAGGCGGTCGCGATGATGGACAGCATCATCAAGGCAACCGAGGGCCACAAGATGTACCGCTCCATCGTCGAGGCGACGCAGCCGGGCGAGGAGCAGACCGCACCGCATGCGGTGGCGACCGCCGCGGCCGACCTGGCGTCGGCGATCCACGCCAGGGCGATCGTGGCCTATACGTCGAGCGGAACTTCGGCCTCCCGCGTTGCGCGCAAGCGGCCGAGCCTGCCGATTCTGGCGATCACGCCGAACGAGGACACCTCGCGGCGCATGTGCCTGTTGTGGGGCGCGCACAGCGTGCTGTCGCAGGACGTGCAGAACTACGAGGAAATGGTCGAGCGCGCGACCTTCTTTGCCATGCAGGAGGAATTCGCGGAAGCCGGCGACCTGCTCGTCGTCGTCGCCGGCATCCCGTTCGCGCAGGCCGGCACCACCAACAATCTGCGCGTCGTCACTATGCCGAGATAGGACGCCGATTTTCCCTGTTCGCGCCGCCCGCCTGTCGCCTGATTGTCGCACCCCGCTGGTATCGCGGGGCAGTGACGAGGGACGTCGCGAGTCGTCGCACGAGCGGTGTCCGGTCGCGGTCCGGCAGGATGGGTTCTGCCGGTGCGGCCGTTCGTCATCGCAGTGTCATCAGGGGCTGTTAGGTGGGCGCGCATGGGACTTGAGACTGCTGGTGAAGAAAGCCCGGCTCGGCGCTTTCGGACGTTGTTCATCTCGGACGTTCATCTCGGAGCCCGCGGCTCGCAGGCCAATCTCCTGGTCGATTTCCTGCGCCACCATGATGCCGATACGATCTATCTGGTCGGCGACATCATCGATGGCTGGGCGCTCAAATCGAGCTGGCATTGGCCGCAGTCGCATAACGACCTGGTGCAGAAGATGCTGCGCAAGGCGCGCAAGGGCGCCAAGGTCGTTTACGTCCCCGGCAATCACGACGAGTTCCTGCGCGGCTACTACGGCACGCATTTCGGCGGCATCGACGTCGTCGAGAACATCGTGCACACCGGCACCGACGGAAAGCGCTATCTGGTGATCCATGGCGACATCTTCGATCTGGTCGTGCAGAACGCGCGCTGGCTCGCCCATCTCGGCGACAAGGCCTACGATTTTGCGATCCAGATGAACCGGCTGGTCAACTTCTTCCGCCGCATGTTCGGCGTGCCCTATTGGTCGCTGTCGCAATGGGCCAAGCAGAAGGTCAAG
Organism: Bradyrhizobium sp. SZCCHNR1015; assembly: GCF_032489875.1. Lineage (NCBI taxonomy): Bacteria > Pseudomonadati > Pseudomonadota > Alphaproteobacteria > Hyphomicrobiales > Nitrobacteraceae > Bradyrhizobium > Bradyrhizobium sp. SZCCHNR1015. Next base: position 42,411 of record NZ_JAUEYW010000021.1, on the reverse strand, counting down.
AACGCGGTGAACTATATCGGCGCGTTCGAGACGGCACTGGCCTCCGAGGCGCGGCGGCATGGCGCTGACGGCGTGATCTGCGGCCACATCCATTGCGCCGTCATCCGCGACCAGGACGACATCCGTTACATGAATTGCGGCGACTGGGTCGAGAGCTGCACGGCGCTGGTCGAGCACGAGGACGGCCGTTTCGAGATCCTCACCTGGACCGATCCGCAGCGGCAGCCCGCGCCGGTTCCGCAGCTGGCCGCCCGCGCCGCCTGACACCGGCTCCCTTGCCTCTCGGCAATCGGGCGCGGTAAAATAGGGATATGACAGCTCATTCCCCGATCCTGCCCGTGACCGCCGCCGACATCGATGCGGCGGCACGCGTCCTCGCGCCCGTGGCCGTGCGGACTCCGCTGCTGCCGGCTCCCGTGCTCAACGAGCGGTTCAAAGCGAACGTCTTCGTGAAGCCGGAGGTGCTGCAGCGGACCGGCTCGTTCAAGTTCCGTGGCGCCTACAACAAGCTGGCGTCGATCCCGCAAGCAGCGCGCGGCAACGGCGTCGTCGCATTCTCCTCCGGCAATCATGCGCAGGGCGTCGCCCATGCCGCCACATTGCTGGGCATGGACGCCACGATCGTGATGCCCTCGGATGCGCCGGCGGCCAAGCGCGAGCGCACCAAGGCGTTCGGCGCCGACGTCGTGCTCTATGATCGCGACCGCGAGGACCGCGAAGCGATCGCGCGCGGCATCGCTGCAAAGCGCGGCTCGACGGTGGTGCCGCCCTATGACGATCCCTTCGTCATCGCCGGGCAGGGCACCGTTGGCCGCGAGATCGCCGACGACCTTGCTGCGCTCGGCCTGTCACCGGATCTGGTGATTGTGCCTGCTTCCGGCGGCGGGCTGCTTGCCGGCGTCTCGACCGCGGTGAAGGCGCGATATCCGCAGACGCAGATGATCGTTGCCGAGCCAAGCGGCTTCGACGACCATGCGCGCTCGCTGCGGGCCGGTCACCGCGAGGCCCACGATGCAAAGGGCCGGACCATCTGCGACGCGCTGATGGCGGCGATTCCGGGCGAGATCACCTTCGCGATCAACAGCCAACTTCTGTCGGCTGCGGTCGAGGCCTCGGATGAGGAGGTGGGGCGGGCGGTCGGCTTTGCCTTCCGGGAGCTGAAGCTCGTGGTCGAGCCCGGCGGGTCGGTCGGGCTCGCGGCATTGCTGGCCGGCCGGCTGGACGCGGCGGGCAAGACTGTGGTGATCGTGCTCTCCGGCGGCAATGTCGACGCTGAGCTCTACGCCCGGCTGATTGCCTGACGATCAAGCCTCAGCGAAAGCCGAGGCCGCCTCTTGTCGATCCTCCACCACCCATCCGCGGTCCGGACTGCGCGACGTGCGGCGCGCCCCGCGTCAGGCCGCCTTGACCCCGCGCCATCGACGGATGCGACGCGTTGATGTTCGGCTTGAACGGTCCGGAATTGCCGGGGAAGGGACGCCGGACCTCGCGGGTGTCGAATGGCCGACCAGGACTGCGCTTCAGTGGGTCGCGCTGGATTTTCGTAGTCACGGGCGGATTTGCCGGCGGCATGATCCTGTCGCGCAATTTCGTCTGAGAGATCGGCCCGGGATCGACGACCTTTTTGGGAATCGCGTTGTTGACGGCATCGCCTTTCGTGACGACCGTGGGCGGCAGCGGCCCGCGCGGCGGCATGGTGGTGGTCGGCAGCTTCGGCTGCGGGATCTGGGCGCCCGGATTGAACGGTCGCGCGATCGGCGCCAGTTGCGGCGGCATCATGAGGCGGCTCGGCTGCAGCAAGGGGATGGGCCGAGGCTGCCCCTGCAGCCGCAGCGCGACCGGCGCATATGGACTGTCGGCATAGGATTCACGGAAGCTCCGATAGGCGGCCGGCGAATTCGCCAGTACGGCCTCGTGCCACGCCGCGGCCTGCACGAGGCCGGCGAGCAGGGCGCGGATGCGGTCGGCGAGCGGATCGCGCGGATACATCGCGATGAACTCGCGATAATATTGCGGACGGTTCTCCGACAGCACGTAGTCATAGGCCTGCCGCACGGACCGGCTGGGCAGGTCGGCCGCCATCTGGATCACCGGCGCATTCTCGGCAGGGCGCGCGGCCGCGACCAGCGTATCCCCGAAGAAGGTGAATTCGCCGGTGAGCGAAGAGCTTTCCCACGGCGTCTGCCGGCCGTCGGTGGTCTGGTTGACCTGCAGACGGATGCGCTTGAACAATTGCTCGATCGGCAGGTTCGGCTGTCGCGCGAGGTCGAGGAAGGCCTGCGCATAAGGGCTGTGCTCGCCGCGGCCGTCGAGCGCCTCCGCGCCGGGCGAGGTCGAATATCCGAGGATGGAGCCGTTCGGCGCGTCGACGATGGCCAACCCGCGTCCGGCATCGTTGATGGCAGGGAATGGATTGTTGCGGCAGGCGTCCAGCACGACGATCCGCATGCGGCTCGGGATGGCGTCGAGCGTTGCCATCAGATCCACCAGCCGGATGGTCCCCGTCGTCAGGTCGGAGGGCGCTGAGATACGGGCATCGATCGGGATTAGATAGTTCTCCCCCGCGAGCTGAACCCCATGGCCGGCGTAGTAGACCATTGCCACGGTGTTCGGCCCGTGTGCTGCCACCCGGCTCGAAAAATCCTCCACGACCTTGAGCATCTCGTTCTGCGTCAGGTCGGTCGCCGTGATCACCTCGAAGCCGGCCGAGTTCAACAGCTTGGCAACAGCATGGGCGTCGTTGTCCGGGTTCTCCAGCGGCGGCGCGTTCTGATAGCCCGCATTGCCGATCACGAGCGCGACGCGTGGCTCGGCTCCTTGAGGGATCGCGGCGGGCCTGTTGCTCTCCCTTGCCGGTGAGGGAGCTGCCAGCGCGCGCGGTGGCGTGTGAAGGTTGTCGAGCTCACCGCCGGCGGCGAACGCCGAGTCCGGGCCGATCCAGGCCATCAGGCCCAGAAGCGCGGACATGAGCAGGGATTTCCAGGCGGACGTTACAGCGCGAAATTTCGGAACGGGCACGGCGTTCTCCTCGAGCATGCGCAAAGCGAATGGCTTGAGGATCAGGCTACGCAGATCACGCAGTGGCGTACGTGATCAGCGTCACCCATCAACGCGGCACCCTTGGTGCTCAGTGATCGAGGTTCAACAGGAGGTGGCCGAGATGCTCTCGGCCTACGAGAAGAATGCGATCTTCTCAGGCTGGGTCATGCGACGGATCGGCGCCAGCGAGTCATTGGCGGGCGCCTGTGGCCGCTGCAGAAGGCCGTTCGACAGGAGTGTCGATCCCAGCGACGGCTCGTAGGCAGGCTTGGGCATCGCGGATGCGCTGGTGCTGTGAGCCGCGGCGGCGGTCGGGCGGAACTGCTGGCTCGGCAAAACGTCGGCCTGCGGGGCCGCTGCGGGAGATTGAGCTGCGACCGCAGCCGCCACGGCGGCCAGGGTCTCGATGGTGATCGCCTCCGGAAGCGGTGGCGATACGGGCGCGCTGGGGATTGGCGCCGGGACTGGAGGCGATGCCATGCGCGGGGCCGCCGTGGGCGGGGCCGGCATCGGAGGGGCAGACATCGACGGAGCAGACACCGGCGGGGCAGACACCGGCGGGGCAGGCATCGTGGGCGCAGCCGGAGCCGGCGCCGCCGTGGCAACCGGGGCTTCTGCCGTGGTCAGCACGAGATCCGGCTCCGACGGCGCTGTCTCGCTGAAGCTCGCGACGATGTCGTCGTCGACCGAGGTCGGCTCCTCAATGTCGAAGCCGAGCGTCCTGACCCGGCTGAACTCCTCGTCGTCGATCGGGTCGAGGACACCCATCTCCGCCGCGACCAATTCCAGAATAGCTTCGTCTTCGGCTTCTGCGGCGGCGGCGTCATCCAGGGCCGCCGCGGCGTGCTGCTCGATCTCGAGCAGGGCTTCGTCCACCGACGGCTCCGTCGCAGCTTCCGGGGGCTGCACCACTGCCGCAGTTTCGGCGTCAACGATCCTGGCGTCGACTGCTGCGGCCGCCACGATCACAGCGTCAGCAGCCGAGGAGGTCTCAACCACTTCCATCGCGGCCACCGCCGCAACGAGCGGAATGGCGATCTCGAGCGCTGCCTGGGACGCCTCGCTCTGTTCCGGTGCAGGCTCCGGCTCCGAGACCACCATCTCGGCGGACGGACTTGATGCGACATAAGGCGCTGGCGAAGCGGCGGCCTCGGCCGCCGGACTGATCTCGTCGGCCGCAGGCGGAACGCTCGCTTTCTCCGCCTCGAGCTCCTTCAGCCGCGTCTTGATGATCTCGAACGCCGCAAGCAGCGCGAGCTTGGGGTCGGCGCTCGCAAGCTGATCGCAGGCGGCCTCGATCGATGTCACCTGCGAATCGATCAGGTCACAGATCCGGGAATCGGCGCCGATCTCGCGCCAGCGCCAGGAAATCTCCTTGATGATTCGGATGCCCTTGCGCACCGGCGCCAGGTTCTGCTCGAGGGCCATGCGGTCGACCGCAGAGGCGGCGGCCAACGCGGCGTCTTCGACCGTGGCGCGGATCGCGGCGAGCGCTTCGGGCAGCGCCTTGCTGTCCGCCTGCTCGAATTCCTGCTGCTGCTGACGCTGCGAGGCAAGAGCGTGCTCGATGCGGGCGACGGCGTCGAGCACCATGCTGGTGTCAGCATTGCGGTTGCGCTTGGCATATTCACCGAGGAACCAGCGGCCTCGGGACGTCTCCATGAAGGCGTCGCGGATCGCCTCGTAATCGGCCTCGTTCGGCTGAGCCGCACGGGCGGATATCGGCGAGAGGGCGAAGACTTCATCGACCATGGCAAACCTATCGCGCACATTGCTGCGCGTTGGCATAACGATCACCATGATATTGATCGAATCGCAATTGAATTGATGCCACTGTCCCGACAAATCTCCACCACATCGCCGGTATTGTCGCGCCGATTCGCGGACAGGTTGGGGCTGTTCTATGGCGCGGTGTTCATGCTGTCGGGCACGCATCTGCCGTTCTTTCCCGTATGGCTACGGGCGATCGGGCTGGATGCCGCATGGATTGGCGTCATCATTGCGGTTCCCGCCGTAACCCGCTTCACCGTCCTGCCGCTGATCACTGCGGTCGCCGAGCGCCGGCAGGCCCTGCGCACCGCGATGGGGCTGGCCACCTTCGCAACGGCATCGGGCTTTGTGGTTCTTGCCTTCCAGCGCGAACCCTGGCTGGTATTCCTGGTCTACGTGGCGACCTGCTGCCTATGGACACCCGTTGTCCCGCTGACGGACGCCTATGCGCTTCGTGGCGTGATGAGCTATGGCCTGAACTACGGTCGCCTGCGGCTGTGGGGATCGGCGGCCTTCATCGCTGGAACGCTGCTGTGCGGCGGGCTGGCCGATCTCGCGCCGTCGTCCGAGCTGATCTGGATCATCGTCTCGGTTGCGCTGTGCGGTGCGGCAAGCAGCCTGCTGCTGCAGGCGCTGCCGCCCTTGCCGCAAGGCGCCGCCCCGTCCCGGGACGGCCGCAGTCTGCTGGGCAATCCGAGCTTCCTCTGCATCATCGCAGCTTCGGCGCTGATTCAGGCCAGCCATGCGGCCTACTACACGTTCTCCGCCATCGAGTGGAAGGCGCAGGGCTTCAGCGGGCTGACCATCGCTTGGCTCTGGACCATGGGCGTGCTCGCCGAGATCGTCGTGTTTGCCCTGTCGCCACGGTTCACGCTGGCGCCCGCCAGCCTGGTCATGATCGGTGCGATGGCGGCCGTGCTGCGCTGGAGCCTCACGGCGCAGGAGCCGCATGCGGCGGGGCTCGCGGCGGTCCAGATCAGCCATGGCTTCACTTTCGGGCTGACGCTGGTCGGAACCATGGGGCTGCTGGTGCGCCAGGTGCCGGCGCATCTGACCGCGCGCGGGCAGGGCTATTATGCCGCCGCCAGCGGCGTGGTCGGCTCGGCGGCGTCGGCCCTCTCGGGGCCGGTCTATGCGGCCTATGGCCCCGGCGTCTACTACGTGATGGCTGCGATGGCCGGAGCGGGCGGCGCGCTGATGTGGCTCGCGCGCCGCGGCGTCTCGCTTCAGCCCCACAACGCCTGATCGGGCGGATAGACCAGGCTGTCCTCGTAGTGCAGGCCGTGCTCGCAATCCTCGGCGAGCAGCAGCGGTCCGTCCAGATCGACGAAACGGGCGAACGGCGTCAGCAGCATGGCCGGCGCCATCGACAGCGACGTCGCCACCATGCAGCCGACCATGATGTCGAAGCCGAGCGCGCGCGCGGCATCGGCCATGGCAAGCGCCTCGGTGAGTCCTCCGGTCTTATCGAGCTTGATGTTGACGGCGTCGTAGCGCCCACGCAGCGCGTCCAGCGAGCTGCGGTCGTGCACGCTCTCGTCGGCGCAGACGGCGAGCGGGCGCGCGATCCTTCCGAGCGCTTCGTCGTTGCCTGCGGGCAGCGGCTGCTCGACCAGCGTGACGCCGGCGGCGGCGCAGGCTGCGAGATTGGATTCCAGGACGGCCTCGGTCCAGGCCTCGTTGGCGTCGACGATCAGTTGTGACTGCGGCGCCGCGGCTCGCACGGCTGCAATCCGCGCCGGATCGCCGTCGCCGCCGAGCTTGATCTTGAGCAGCGGGCGGTGCGCGGCCTTGGCCGCAGCTTTGGCCATCACATCGGGGGTCCCGAGCGAAATCGTGTAGGCCGTGACGCACGGCGCCGGTGCGCGGCGTCCGAGCAGGTCCCAGATGCGCCGGCCGTTTCGTTTGGCTTCGAGGTCGAGCAGCGCGCAATCGAGGGCATTGCGCGCCGCGCCCGGCGGCATCGCCGTCTGCAGGGCGTTGCGGTCGAGACCAGAGGCGATCGCATCGCGCATCGCGAGCAGGGCGCTCAGCGCCGCATCGGGCGTTTCGCCATAACGCGGATAGGGCACGCATTCGCCGTGGCCAACCATCGTCCCGTGTCGCAGCTCCGCGATCACTGTCACGGCTTCGGTCTTGACGCCGCGGCTGATCGTGAAGCTGCCGGCGATCGGCCAGTGGCCGATCCGGGCGTCCAGTATTGGAAAACCGTTGGAAGTCATTTGAAAGTCTGGCGCTTTGTGAACCGGAATGAGGCGCTTGGGACTTGCGCGATGTGACCGACTATGGCTGTTGATAGTGGTCTCCGGCAAGGTGGTAGCGACGCGGTGGGATTTTTCTCGTCAAGGAGCGGACGTCCAAGGCTCCGAGGATGGCCGTCGTGAAGGGCGGCCCTGATCTGCAGCGCAGTGGCGATGGCAATGCGCTGTCGCTGCGCGCGACCGGCGCCTGGACTGCGCCCTTTGCGCCGTCGCTCGAACGGCTCGTCGCCGATGCCGAAAAGCTCGCCGGCAAGAAGATCGATGTCTCCATCGACGTCTCCCAGGTGTCCAAGCTCGACACGTTCGGCGCCTGGCTGATCGAGCGGCTGCGCCGCAGCTTCACGACCGGAACCGTCGAGGTCCGGATCGATGGGCTCTCTGCGAACTACGCCAGCCTGGTCGACGAGGTTCGCCGCGTCAGCACCGCGCCCAATGGCGACGCGACGATGGTGACCATCACCGGCATGCTCGGCCAGATCGGTCTCAGTGTCGCCGGCATCTTCGGCACGGTCGCCGCACTCATCGACATGCTCGGCGCCGTGATCGTCGCTAGCGGCCGGGTCCTCATTCATCCCCGCAGCTTCCGACTGACCTCGACCATCCATCATCTCGAGCAGGTGTGCTGGCGTGCGGTGCCGATCATCGTGCTGATCACCTTCCTGATCGGCTGCATCATCGCTCAGCAGGGCATCTTCCATTTCCGAAGGTTCGGCGCCGACATCTTCGTCGTCGACATGCTCGGCGTGCTGGTGCTGCGCGAGATCGGCGTGCTGCTTGTGGCGATCATGATCGCCGGCCGGTCGGGCAGCGCCTACACGGCCGAGCTCGGCTCGATGAAGATGCGCGAGGAGATCGACGCGCTGCGCACCATGGGCTTCGATCCGATCGAGGTCCTGATCCTGCCGCGCATGCTGGCGCTGGTGATCGCGCTGCCGATCCTGGCCTTCCTCGGCGACATCGCCGCGCTCTATGGCGGCGGGCTGGTGGCCTGGTTTTATGGCGGCGTCGATCCCGAGGCCTTCCTGCTGCGCCTGCGCGATGCGATCTCGATCGATCATTTCAAGGTTGGCCTGCTCAAGGCGCCGGTGATGGCTGCCGTGATCGGGATCGTCGCCTGCGTCGAAGGACTGGCCGTGCAGGGCAGCGCCGAGTCGCTGGGGCGCCACACCACTTCGTCGGTGGTGAAGGGCATCTTCTTCGTCATCGTGATGGACGGCGTGTTCGCGATCTTCTTCGCCGCGGTCGGGATGTGAGCTGAGATGGTGCAGCAGGTCTCCGATCCCATCATCCGCGTGCGTGACGTCACCGTGCAGTTCGGCAAGACGCGCGTGCTCGACGGACTCGACCTCGACGTCAAGCGCGGCGAGATCCTGGGCTTCGTCGGTCCCTCTGGCGCGGGCAAGTCGGTGCTGACGCGCACCATCATCGGCCTGGTGCCGAAGCTGTCGGGCAACATCGAGGTGTTCGGCGTCGATCTCGACGCCGCCGATCGTGCCGGCCGCCGCGCCGTCGAGCGGCGCTGGGGCGTGCTGTTCCAACAGGGCGCGTTGTTCTCCTCGCTCACGGTGCGGCAGAACATCCAGTTCCCGGTCCGGGAGTATCTCAAGGTCTCGCAGCGTCTGCTCGACGAGATCATGATCGCAAAGCTGGTGATGGTCGGATTGCGGCCCGATGTTGCTGATCGTTTCCCGAGCGAGCTGTCGGGGGGCATGATCAAGCGGGTCGCGCTGGCACGCGCGCTCGCGCTCGATCCGGAACTGGTGTTCCTCGATGAGCCGACCTCGGGACTCGACCCGATCGGCGCCGGCGATTTCGACGAGCTCGTCCGGACCCTGCAGCGCACTTTGGGACTGACGGTTTTCATGGTAACCCATGATCTCGACAGCCTGTATACGGCGTGCGACCGCATCGCCGTGCTTGGCGACGGCAAGATTATCGCCGCGGGATCGATGGCCGACATGCAGGCCTCGGAACATCCGTGGCTCCGACAGTATTTCCACGGCAAGCGTGCCCGAGCCGTGATGGGGTAGCGCGACGCGCCCCAGGGACGATTTTTGTGAGCGGGAGTGGGGACTGCCGCGACAAAGTTGATGGGGTGGGTGCCGCTGTCCGGCGCCAACCGACAGTGCGCGGAAGCGGGGGCTGGATGACCGCCGTGACGTGCCGGTACCGGAGTTGGTAATGGAAACGCGGGCGAATTACGTCCTGATCGGGTCGTTCACGCTGGCAGTGATTGCCGCGGCGATCGGGTTTGTCCTCTGGTTTCAGAGCCTGCACACGACCAAGCAGCGCAGCCCGCTGCGGGTCGTGTTCGAGGGGCCGGCCGCGGGTCTGCGCAACGGCGGCAGCGTCAACTTCAATGGTATCCGGGTCGGCGAGGTCATTTCGGTCAAGCTCGACAATCCGCGCCGCGTCGTGGCGCTGGCGATGGTCGAGAACAACGCGCCGATCCGCAAGGACACCCTGGTCGGGCTCGAGTTCCAGGGCCTGACCGGCGTCGCCGCGATCTCGCTGAAGGGCGGCGAGGAGGCTGCGCCGCCGCCGCCGCTCGACGAGGATGGCGTGCCGGTGCTGCGTGCCGATCCGACCCGGCTGCAGGACGTGACCGAAGCGATCCGCGCCACCTTGCAGAACATCAACAAGGTCGTCGCCGACAACCAGGACGCCGTAAAGAACTCAATCAAGAATCTCGAGGTGTTCACCCAGTCGCTGGCCCGTAATTCCGAGCGCATCGATGGCGTCATGAGCCGGGTCGACGGCATCATGGGCAAGGCCGATACCCTGATGCTCGGTCTCAACACGCTGGCCGGCGGCAAGGATGGCGGCGAGCTGTTCCTGACGGTGAAGTCGATCCGCGAGCTCGCCGAGGATCTGGACAAGCGCTCCGGCGCGCTTATGGCCGATGGACGGCGTACGCTGTCCGACATCAGCCGCGCCGTGAACAATTTCGACCGCAATCCGACCCGGGTCCTGTTCGGCGCCAGCAACTCCAGCCCGAGCAACGCCCAGGCCTCGCAGCCGGCGCCCGCGCCCTCCGCCAGCGGACGGCGGTGAGGCCTTGGCGAATAGGGAGTAGCGAATAGGGTGCGTGAGCTCTCCTGCCGCGCGCCGCTGGTGGCTCCTTGGTCGGTGCGTCGTCGTCTCGTCTGACGGACCGTGACGTCCGAGTCCTGGGCGACCTCGACTGCAGGATGCGCCACCCGGCGCCAGGCCTTCCTGTCCGGTTGAGCGGAAGCGGGGCGGGAACGAGCGAAGCCGGAAAAAGCGTTGCTGGACCTGCAAAAGCAAAACGGAGGCCTCGCGGCCTCCGTTTGTTTTTCGATCGTTGGTCGGCTACTCGCCATTCGCCCCCTTCGTCACGCCAGCCTTCCGGCGGCGTGGGCGAGCAGGGTGTAGACCAGCCCGGTCTCCGAGGTGAGCTGGGCACGCAGCGCCTGCGGATTGCGGTCGTCGCGGGCGACCTCGTCGAGCAGTCGCTCGAACTCGGTGATGTAGCGGTCCACCGTCTGCTTGAAGGTGCGGTCGGCGCGGTACTTGCGGGCGACCTCGTCGAATGCCTTCTGGCCGGCCGGGGTGTAGAGACGCTTGGAGAACGCCTTGGTCTCGCCGCGCTGGTAGCGGTCCCACATCTCGGCCGCGAGATTGCGGTCCATCAGCCGGGCGATGTCGAGCGACAGCGACTCCAGTGGATTGCCCGACTGCTGCGCCGGACCGCGGCCACGCGGAGGCTGCGGCTGGCCGGCGGTGCTGTTGTCGGCCCGGTTGAGCAGGTCGGACAGCCAGTTGTCGCTGCGCTGATCGGCGACCGGACCCATCGGCGGCGCTTCGACCCGGCGTGGCTGCGGCGGCGGGGCCGGCGGCTGCATGCCGAGATCCGGCGGCGGCAGGTTGGCGACGCTGGTCGCAGCCGGCTCGCGCAGGCGCATGTCGGGCCGGCCGCCGACGGCTGCGGCGACGATCGGCTCTTCCTGACGGATCACGGCGGCGGGCGCGGCGACCGCGGCGGGGCGCGACGCGCTGACCACGTCGAGGCCGCGGCCATGATGGGCGACGATCCGGTTGAGCTCGGCCAGCGCCTCGATCTGGTCGACGATGACCTTGCGCATCTGCGCCGTGCTCTCGGCGGCCTCCTGCGGCATCTCCAGCACGCCGCGGCGCAGCTCGTTGCGCGTCGCCTCGAGCTCGCGATGCATCTCGGCGGTCATCTGCTTCATGCTCGACACCAGCGTGGCGAACTTCTCGGCCGACTGCTTGAACATCGCATCGGCTTCCTGCGTGCTCTGCTGGTAGATCTCCTGCATCTGCGACGTGGTGAGGCGGCGCTCCTCCTCGGCGTTGGTGCGGATGGCTTCGAACTGGCGGCTGAGCGCGGTGGAGCCGGCACCCGCCGTTTCCGCCACGACGCGGGCGATGTCGCGGGCGCGCTCCTCGGCGGCCGCCAAGGACTCGTCGAGCAGGGTGGTGAAGCGGGTCAGACGCTGGTCGAGATCGGCCGTGCGCAGATCGATGGTGGTGACCAGCGATTCCAGCGTCGTCTTGCGATCCGAGATCGAGACGGTCGCATCGCGGTTGCTCTGCTCGACGATCGCCGCCGCCTCGATCAGCGCCTTGCCATGCGCGTCGAACTGGCTGGACAGCGAGTTGAGATCCTCCAGCGCCCGCGACGTCTTGGAGTTGAACACGTTGAGCTGGTCCTCGAGCGTCTGCGTCGCGGTGCCGTTGCGCGCGGTGACGTCGTTCATCGCGGTGACGAAGTCGGCCACCCGGGTGACCAGCGCCCGCTCCAGCGAGTTGAGGTTGTCGTGGGCTCCGGTCAGGACCTCCTGCAGCAGGATGTTGCCCTCGCGCAGACGCTCGAACAGGGCGACCGTGTCGGTGCGCAGGATCTTGCTCGTCTCCTGCATCTCGGTGACCGCGGCCACCGAGACCTGGCGCGACTGCTCGATCGCCGCGCGCGAGGCCTGCTCCAGCTCCTTGAGCGACTTGGTGATCGCGGTGGTCGCAAGCTCGCCCGCCGAGGTGATGGTGCGGGCGACCTCGGAGCCGTTGCCATTGACGCTCTGGGCGAAGTTCTGGCCGCGCACCTCGATCGCCTTCAGCGCGTCGGTGGTGACGCGATCGATCTCGATCGTGAGTTGGTTGGTCTTGGAGTTGAGCGCCTCGACCAGGGTGCCGCGCTTGCCGTCGAGCATCTGCGACAGCCGCTCGCTCTGCTGCTGCACATAGGTGACGATCTCGTCGGTCTTGCCGGTCATGGCCGAGCCGAACGAGTTGCCGGCGGCGAGCACCGAGCGCTCGATCTCGGTCGAGGTCGACTTGACCCGCGTGGAGACCTCGTTGGAGGCGGCGACGAGCGCGCTCTGCGCATTGAGCGCGCTGCTCTGGATCGCGTCGGTGGTGTTCGCCGCGACGGAATTGATGACGCGCTCGATCTCCGACGACATCGCCTTGAGCTGGCCCGCGGTGTCGGTGGAGGTGGCCGTCAGCAGGTTCTGCGCCTCGCGCGCGCCGCCGACGATCACCGCGACCGTCTCGGTCGTGGTCGTCGTCAGCACCGCCTGGGCTTCGCGTGCGCTGCCGACCAGGGTGGCCGCGGTGTCGGCCGACGTGGCGGTCAGCGACATCTGCGCCTGGCGCGCGCTGTTGAGGATCGAGGTCGCGGTATCGGCGCCGACGGACGACAACGTCCGCTCGACGTCGACGGCCAGCGACTTGACGTGCTCGGTTGCTTCCGTCGAGGCGGTGACGAGCTTCGACTGGACGTCGCGGGCGCTGTCGACGATCGCCGCGGCCGTGCTGGTCCCGACCGCCGCGAGCGTGCGCTCGACGTCGGCCGCCAGCGACTTGACGTGATTGGCCGCTTCGGACGAAGCGCTGATCAGCGTGTTCTGCGCTTCCCGGGCGCCGCCGGTGATCGTTTCCGCGGTGGTCGTCCCCGCGATCGACAGCGAGCGCTGGACGTCGACGGTCAGCGCCTTGACCTGTTCGGCCGCTTCGCTCGATGCCGCGAGCAGGGCATGCTGGGCATCGCGAGCGCCCGCCGTGATGGCTTCGGCGGTTTCCGTCCCGGCACTGGTCAGCGAGCGCTGCACGTCGGCTGCGAGCGACTTCACGTGGTCGGCTGCGTTGGAGGAGGCGGACACCAGCGTGTTCTGGACCTCGCGCGCACCGGCGAGGATCGAGGCTGCCGTGGCCGAGCCGGCGGCCGTCAGCGCCTGCTCGACGTCGACGGCGAGCGACTTGACGTGGGTGGCGGCGTCGGAGGAGGCGGACACCAGCGTGTTCTGGGCCTCGCGCGCACCGGCGAGGATCGAGGCTGCGGTGGTCGACCCTGCCGCCGTGAGCGTACGCTCGACGTCGGCCGACAGCGACTTGATCTGGTCGGCGGTCTCGCCGGAGGCCGCGACCAGCGCGGCCTGGGCCTCGCGCGCACTGGTCAGGACGGCCTCGGCCGCGCCGCTGCCTGCGTTCGACAGGGCACGCTCGACCTCGGCGGACGTGTTCTTCAGCTGCGAGCCGACGTCAGTCGAGACGTTGAGCAGCGACTGCTGTGCCGAGCGGGCACCGGTCTGGATCGTCTCGCTGGTGTTGACCACGAGGTTTGTGAGCGCCCGCTCCGCATCTTCCACATGCGACTTGATGCTGGCGGACAGCAGCTCGGCGCGGGTCATCAGCTCGTCGCTGGCCTGACGGCCGCTGCTCTCGATGCGGCCGGCCACGGCCTCGACGCGCGAGCCCAAGAGGTCCTCGAACTGCGAGACGCGCTGGTCGATGTCCTTGGCGATCGAGCCGACGCGGGTCTCGATGCCCTGATGGATGTCCTGGAAGCGTGCGGTGACGGCTTCGGTCAGCTCGTAGCTGCGGCCGTCGATGATGTTCGACAGGCTGTGGATGCGCTGATCGATGGCTTCGAGCGCCTTGTCGGTGCCGTCGGTCAGCGAGGAGGTCAGAATGTTGAGGCGGGAATCGATCGACTGGATCGCCTGCGCCGAACCGTCGGTCAGCGAGGTGGTCAGAACGGTCAGCCGCGAGTCGATCGCGTGCAGAACCTGCGCCGCGCCGTCGGTCAGCGAATTGGACAGGGTGCCGAGGCGGCCCTCGATCGTCGAGGTGACCGAGGTCGCGCGGGTGTCGAAGTTCTCCTCGAGCGACTTGAGGCGGCCCTCGACGCTGTCGTCGAAGGTCTTGATCTTCGCATCGAGCGAGGTGTCGAGGGTGGTGATGCGGGCCTGCAGATTGGTCTCGAACTGGTTCAGCCGCTGATCCAGCGTCGCCGTGATCTCACCGCTGTTGGACGACAGCCGCGTATCGAACGTGTCGACATAAGACTTGAGATTGTCGGAGATTTCCTGGGTCCGCTGGCCCATGCGCTCGACGATCTCGCCGCCATAGGTCTTCACCGTGCGGTCGAACTCTGTGATGTGCCGGGTGATCAGCGCGCCCAAGGTCGAGCTGTCGCGTGCGAAGCGCTCGGCGAGCTCGGTGCCCTGGTTCTTCACCAGCTCGTCGAAGGCACTGATCTGGATCGACAGCGTGTCGTGGGTGCTCTCGGTCTGGCTGACGACCTTGGCGACCAGCGAATTGACGGTCGCATCGAGCGACTCGCTCGCCTTCTCGCCTGACGTGACGATGTGGCCGGACATGCGCTGGCTCGCCTCGTCGATCTTGGTGACGAGATCGCCGCTGCGCAGTTCGAGCTCCAGCAGGAGGGACTCGCCGGAGGCCTTGAGCTGGTCGTGGAGCTGCTCGGTGCGCACCGAAATGCCGTCGACGATGGCCGCCGTGCGCTGCTCGAACTCGCCGGTGATGCGGTCGATGCGCTCGTTGAGCATCTCGTGGACTCGGTCCGACAGGTCGGCGAACTCGTCGTGGACGTGGCCGGTCTTGAAATTGAGGCTGGTGGTGAGCCGCTCCGAGGCGTCGAGCACGGCGCGGGTGGTCTCGGCGCTGGCCTCTTCGAGCCGGTCGAGCAGATCGCCACCGCGCTCGCCGAGCGCGAGGATCATGTTGTCGCCGGCGTTGCCGAGCGCGGCCGTGATGTGGGCGCCGCGCTCTTCCAGCGCGCCGGTGATGCTCTTGGCGACCTCGTCGACCCGCGACGCGATGGCGTCCGAGATCAGCGCGATGTCGTGGCGAAGGTCGATCTGGACGCCCGAGATGGCGCTGCGGACCTGCTCGGCCTGGCCGACGAGGTTGTCGCGCTGGTGGGCGATGTCCTGCAGCAGGGCGCGGATGCGGACCTCGTTGTCGCTGTAGGCGCGCTCGAGGGCCGCGACCTCGTTGGCGACCAGCATCTCGAGCTCGCCCGCGCGCGCGATCGCGCGCTCGACGCCGTCGCCCATCGCCGCGACCTCGCGGCGGATGGCCTGGCCGACGGTCACGATCGAATCGCTGACGGCGCCCTCCGGCTCTGAGAAGCGGATCGCCACCTGCGCCATCGACTGCGCGATCATGCGCAGCTCCTGGCCGCGCCAGGCGAGGCTCGCGAGGAAATAGAACAGCAGAACGGGTGCGAAGAACACCGCGGCGAGGCCGGCGAGCACCAGCACGCCGCCGCTCTGGCCGATCAAGGCCTGCAAGGCGGGCAGGAAACCGATGGTCAGCAGCACGCAGCCGACGATCCAGATGCCTGCAAAGGCGGTTGCCAGCGTGTACACGCCGCGCGACGGGCGGCCCTTCTGGATCGCCTGCAGCAACTGGCCGATGGTTTCGCGGTCGTCATTGGCCGGACGGCGCGCGGCGAGCGGCGGCGGCTCAATCTCGTCAAGGCTGCTGCGATCGATGCCCGGACGGGAGTCGAACGAATCCAGGCTCGACACGCCGTTCGGCATGATCGGCGGGGCTCCGTCAGCGTGGACCGAGCTCTGCGAGTCCGTGGGCGCGGACGAATCGCTGATGTTCAAAGCCTCCTGAATGGCGGACAGCGCAACTTCAGTCGGGTCTTTGACCTTTTTCGGAGTGTTCGCCATGTTGAGTCCGAGCCCTCGTCTTAATTTCGATCCGGCGAGCCGCGTACGAGTGCCCTCTCGCAACGCTCGAACCGGACGTCATCCCTCGCAGGCACCAGGGGTGGCAAATTCCGCCAGGTGACCCACTCCATCCGGGCATCATCCTATTGGCTGTGCCTGTTGAAAGAAATGGCCGTGGTTAAGAGATTCTTAATCATCGTTAACAGCAGCCGCCGTTAACGCTTTAGAAGTTCTGCGAATTCCCGTTTCTGCCGCGATTGGGGCGGAGCCGGGCCCAAATCGCGGCAACCCCGCGGCAATTGGGCCGGTAACAATGCATTAACCATTGTCGTGCTTGGCTTACCACAGGCGCGCGCGGCGCGCCTGCCCGGACCGGATTGCCGCCATGATTCCCGACCTTTCACGGATCGAATGGATGCCCTCGCCCCCGCTGGTTCCCGACGACGGGCCGATCAGCCTGGACCTGCTGCGCCGGATGACGCTCGGCGACAGCGCGCTCGAGCGCGAGGTGCTGGCCATGTTCTCCAGCCAGGCCGTCCGCCTGCTGGAGCGGTTGCAGGTGATGCCGGAGGATGCCGCCACCGTCGCCCACACGCTGAAGGGCTCGGCCCGCGCCGTCGGCGCGCTCGACGTCGCCGACGCGGCGGAAGGGCTCGAAGCGGCGCTGCGGGCGGGCGATCCGGCCGATGCGCTGGCCTGGCTCGGCACGGCGATCGCGCAGGCCCGCGCGGCGATTTCGGAGATGCTCGGCGCGGCCTGAGCGGCCGGCGGCAGCACTAGCGCGGAGCGGAGCGGTCCGTTATAGGACAGCCCGACCTCATTTCCTGCGCAGCACGAGCACACATGGCCAAGATCACCTTTGTCGACCATACCGGCGAATCCCGAACCGTTGACATCGAGAACGGCGCGACCGTGATGGAAGCGGCAATCCGCAACGCCATTCCCGGCATCGAGGCCGAATGTGGCGGCGCGTGCGCCTGCGCGACCTGCCATGTCTATGTCGACGAAGCCTGGCGCGAGAAGGTCGGCCCGCCGACCCCGATGGAAGAGGACATGCTCGATTTCGGCTACGATGTCCGGCCGAATTCCCGTCTTTCCTGCCAGATCAAGGTCTCCGACGAACTCGACGGCCTCGTCGTCTCCACCCCCGAGCGTCAGGCCTGACCGGTCGCCTCGCGCCCTCGTCGCCGCGCCTCCGATGATCGCCGCCAGGCCTATGCCGGCGGCGCGATCGTAACGCCACGGCGGACCCAGGGCTGTAGCGCAGCAATGAGATTCGGCGTGAGCGGCGCCGGCTTGCGCGTTACTTCGTCGATCAGAACCATGACCGCGGTGGCCGACGCCACGCAGCGCCCGTCCGAGAACACGACCTGCTCGCAGGTCACCGACGTGCGCCCCAGCCTCACGACCCCCAGTCCCAGCTCGATGGTGCCCGGCCAGCGCAGTTCGGCGCGGAAATGCATGTCGAGCCGCACCATGATCCAGGCCAGCCCCTCCTGTCCGAGGCCGTGGCGCGGGTCCTTCATCAGGGTCACCCGGCCGGTCTCGAAATAGGTCGCGTAGACCGCATTGTTGACGTGCTGGTTGGGGTCGAGATCGCCGAAGCGGACATTGTCCGTGAGGCGGTAGGGAAAGTCCTCCAGGCGTGGCGCGTGGTCGCGGCGGGCCGTCTCTGTCACCGATTGATCTCCATCATTCATATCCCCTTCAAACCCGGCTAAGCCCGCCGCTGCAAGCCGCGCGCGCGAGCAGGGGCCGGCTTTTGTGCCTTCCCTGCGACCACCCCGTTGGCTACAAATTCGGAACCGCCATCTGCCGCCCTCTGTCGAGCGGCGCCTCCAACGAGAAGAGCGACATGAGCGAAGCGATCAAGACCGATGTGCTGATCATTGGCGCGGGCCCTTGCGGACTGTTTGCCGTTTTTGAACTGGGGCTGCTCGACATCAAGGCGCATCTGATCGACATCCTCGATAAGGTCGGCGGCCAATGCGCCGAGCTGTATCCGGAGAAGCCGATCTACGACATTCCCGGCGTGCCGATGGTGACGGGGCAGGGCCTCACCGATCAATTGATGGAGCAGATCAAGCCGTTCAGTCCGACCTTCCATCTCGGCGAGATGGTCGAGAAGGTCGAGAAGATCGGCGATCCCGGTTTTCGCGTCACCACCGATGCCGGCAAGGTGTTCGAGTGCAAGGTCGTGGTGATCGCCGCCGGCGGCGGCTCGTTCCAGCCCAAGCGTCCGCCGGTGCCGGGCATCGAGGCCTACGAAGGCACCTCGGTATTTTATGCCGTGCGCAAGATGGAGCAGTTCCGCGACAAGCATGTCGTCATCGTCGGCGGCGGCGATTCCGCGCTCGACTGGACGCTCAATCTGCATCCCCTTGCCAAGCGCATCACGCTCGTCCATCGCCGCGACGACTTCCGTGCCGCGCCGCACAGCGTCGAGCAGATGCGCGCGCTGGTCGCGAGCGGCAAGATGGATCTGCGCATCGGTCAGGTGACCGCGCTCGAAGGTGCGAACGGTCAGCTTTCCGCGGCCACCATCAAGGGCAACGACAATGCGGTCGAGACCGTGCCGTGCGAGATGATGCTGCCGTTCTTCGGCCTGACGATGAAGCTCGGCCCGGTCGCCGAGTGGGGCCTCGCGCTCGAGCACAATCTCATTCCGGTCGAGACGTCGGCGTTCGAGACCTCGGTGCCCGGCATCTTCGCGATCGGCGACATCAATACCTATCCCGGCAAGATCAAGCTGATCCTGTGCGGCTTCCACGAGGGCGCGCTGATGGCGCAGAAGGCGCACCGCTACGTGTATCCGGAGAAGCGGCTGGTGTTCCAGTACACGACGTCGTCGTCGAGCCTGCAGAAGAAGCTCGGCGTCAACTAATTCGTTCGCACAGTGGAACCCGGCACCGCCGGACCAACTCAAATGTGAAGAAATGTTTCCTGCGCGTGCCGGTTTCACCGGCGCGCCAGACCTGTTATGGGCTGGAACGATGCTCGAAACGGCCGTACTGTGCGGCCATTCATTTTGTGACTTGGTCAAGGTGAGATGATGATGCGCAATGCGTTTCCCCGACTTCGGCTGGTGCCTGGTGTGACGAAGCTCGCGATCGGCGCGCTCGTTGTTGCCGGTGCTCTGCTGACGCGGCCTGCGCTCGCGGCTGAGCCGACCGCGGCCGGTCTGTGGCAGAAGGTGGAGGATGGCAGGCCCGTCGGCTGGTTTCTCTTCATCGACCACGACGGCGTGTTCGAGGGCGTGATCGCCAAGACGTTTCCGCGTCCCGGCGACAATCCGAACGAGGTCTGTTCGAAGTGCAGCGATGACCGCAAGAATGCGCCGGTGCTCGGCATCTCCTTCGTGCGTGACATGAAGCGCGAGGGGCTGAAATACGAAGGCGGCAACGTGCTCAACCCGCGCGACGGCAACATCTGGAAGGCCAACATGCGGGTCACTCCGGATGGGCAGTCGCTGATCCTGCACGGCTATCTCGGCATCTCGCTGTTCGGCAAGGACGAGACCTGGACCCGCCTGCCGGACAGCAACATGGCGCAGATCGATCCGGCGATCCTCGCCAAATATCTGCCCTCGCAGGCGACGACGGCAACAGGCCCTGCCACCAAGCAGGCGCCGCCGATGATGAAGAAGCCGGCTGCAATCAAGTAGACGGCTTCCGAACTACGACCGTCGCTCCGGGCCGACAAGGGAGCGCGATCTCGGACACCGCGTCGGCGAAGAACTTGATCCAGGTCAAACGCGTGGTCGAGGACAAGGTCTCCATGATCATCCGAGCGTTGCTTGCCGGTGGTTGTGCGGGCCATTGGCCGCAGCGGTCGGAATTCGAGAAGGGAGCGATGCTGATGCTGCGTTGGATAATCGCGGGGAGCGCGGCCATCTCCATGATCCCGATCGCCGCTGCTCAAACCCATGATTCCAATTATCCTGTCTGCCTACAAAAGTGGGAATGGGGTGGTAGCACCTCTTTCGAATGCACCTATACATCCTGGGATCAGTGTCGAAGGGCAGGTTGGGGTCTCGCGGCCATGTGCGTGAACAACCCATATTGGGCACAACGACAATCAGGATCGCTTGGCGGTGGTCGCCGCCGACTTGCGCGCTGAGCGTTGGGACGTCGAGGGGGCGGCCCAGCTCTCCGTCCGCTCCCAACTCACCATGAGGCTCAGAGATCTCGCTGCCACACGGCCATTGTCCCTGAGCGCCCGCTCACGGAGGGCCTCCCGAAAGACGCTGTGCGGAGCGGAGCGCTTCAGGCCGTTCTTCCTCTGCGATCTCTGCCCGAATGGCCGACTACTGCCTCACCACGCCCGCGGGCGGCAGCGGCTGGCTGGTGACGTTGGGCTCGGCCGCATCGAGGTTGAGCACTTGCGCCGCAGCCGGAAAGGCGGCGTCGGCCATCGCGGCATGGCCCTCCGCCGTCGGATGCACGGCGCCGCCATAGACCGCGGACAGCACGCCCCAGCTCGCATCGTGGATGTCGGAGGGCTGCATCGCCGCCGGCAGCCCTTGCGGATAGGTCATCGCCGAGAAGTAGCTGTCGTTGGCGTCGCGGATCCAGCGCGCGCGCGGCAGATAGGGGCGATACTCGCTGGCGCCGCGGCCGCACAGCAGCGGCTCGTTGGCGGCGCTGACGATGTTCGGATCGAAGCTGGCGCCGTCGGCCGAAAAGCATTCGCGGTCGAACGGCGGATCCTGCGGCGAGCGGGCGCAGAAGCCGTGATCGGCAAACGCGGCCTGATGCGCATCGACGAAGGTCATGCGGTCGGCCTGCGGGTCGCGGCACAGGACTCCCGCGGTGCATTGCGCCAGCCCGCGCAGTGACGGCAGGAACTCGTTCTCGACGAAGCCCGCGACCTTGGCAAGCCGCTGCGGATTGGCATTGAACGACGGGTGGACCTCGAAGCCGGCCGGACCACCCGGGCAAGGCGTGCCCGGGCCGCTCAGCGCCGGGTTGCCGTAGGATGTGTAGATGACGTGCGAGAGGTCGCCGACCAGCGGCTTCAGCGCCTCGCGCAGCTTGGCAAAACCCTGCGGCAGGTCGCGCGCCAGCTCGCTGCGCGATTCCTCGACCGAGCCGATCACGCCGGAGCGCTTGAACAGCGTGCGCTCGGTGGGCGTATCGACGATGACGTCGGCGACGAGGCCGGAGAAGTTGATGTCGTTGGCGCCGATCGACAGCAGAATCAGATCGAGCTTGCGGTCCGGCTGGCGGCGCTTGGCCGCGGTCAGCGCCTCGCGCAGCTCGCCGAGCTGGCCGTTGACGCCGCCGGCGCAAGTGGCCGCAGAGCGGCCCGGCGTGCATTCGCGCGCGCGCTGACTGCCGAACAGGCCGTCGGCGATGGTCGCGCCGGTGCAGGCAAGCGGCAGGTAGGTGACCGCGACATGCGGATAGCGCACGGCGAGCGCCAGCGCCGTCCGTGTCTGGTAGCTGTAGAGCGAGCGGTGGCAGGCGGCGTTGAGCCAGACCGCGCTGTGCTTCTGCCAGTTCTGCAGCGTGTCCGGCGCCTCGCAGGCGCGGCCGCCTTTGAAGCCGGCGCGGCTCGGCCGATAATATTGCGCGGTCGGACCGCCGAGATAGGAGCGGAAGCAGAAGCCTTCGTCGGCGAGCGCGATCGGGCGGTCCGGATTGCCCTCGCCGGAGGCGATGCTGTCGCCGAGGCCGGCGATCAGGACGTCGCGGACCTGGATTCCGGTCGAGACCTGCAGCGTCCCATCCGGGCTGGCGACATCGACGGATGCCACGGTCTGCCGGCCGTAGCGGACGCGCAGGTTGACCGGCTCGGCGCAGTCGAATGTCGAGGTCTGCGGCCCGTCGCCGTCGTCGAACGACCACGCGCAGGTGGCGCCGACCGGAACCGGGCCGGTCAGGCGCACGGTGACCGGGTGGTCGATCGGCGTGAGATAGCTTTCCTTGACGTTGTCGCGCGTGCATGGCTCGTTGATGCGACCGGCGAGGTCGATGCAGAGCCGGTTGACGACGTTGCGGGCCCAGCCGCGGCCGTCGCTCTGCACCGCCAACGCCTGCTCGGCGGCGAGGATGGAGCGGTCGCGCGTGCTCTCGGTATGCAGCAGGAAGTCGCGCTCCTCCCGGAAGAGACGGAAGCGGTTGCGCACCTCCCAGCTGATCTGCAGCGGCGGCGCCGTGCCGAACTGCGCGGCGGCCTCGGTGGCGGCGAGAGGGGCAAGCAGGCCGGCCAGGACGCAGGCGGCGAGCAACGGACGATGGGGCATTCGGGTCATGCGCAAGGATTCACGTCAGCGATGGGGCGGAAATAAGAGGATCGCACGCGACTTCAACCGGCCGAGGGGCGAGCCGCTGCGTCGTCCGCGAGAGAATTGATGCTCAGCGCTGGGAGTGCCGCTTGATGCGCTGGGGAACCGCAGCGTGCGCCGTGGTCGCGGCGCGCTTGGCGGCGATCTCGTCCGACACCGCGCCCTGCAGCCGGCGCCGCTCCTGCCACGGCTTGACCACATTCAGCCAGAGTTCCCTGATGCCCATGATGGAGATCGCCGTCGCGAACGGGATCACGAAATACAGCACGCGGAAAACGAGCAGGGTGGCCAGCAACTGCTCGCGGCCGAACTGCGGCAGCGCCACCAGCATCGCGGCATCGAACACGCCGATGCTGCCGGGCGCATGGCTGGCAAAGCCGAGCAGGGTAGCGAGGATGAACACCACCGACAGCGACAGGAAATCGATCGGCGGAGCGGCGGGGACGAGGAGGTACATCGCCAGCGCGCAGAAGCCGAGGTCGACCACTCCGATCAGGATCTGCACGAGCGTGAGCTGCGCCGAGGGCAGCACCACCTTCCAACCGTTCTGGCCGAGCTGGCGCCGGTTCTTGCCGGCGGTCAGCCATCCGAGATAGGCGAAGATCGCCCCGAGGATGCCGATCGCGATCAACTGGTTCACCGCCGGGGGCAACTGGTCCATCGCGGTGGCGGCGGCCGGATGCAAGGTCATGCCGATACCGAGCACGAACAGATTGCCGAGCCAGAAGGTCAGGCCCGATAGGAAGCAGATCTTGGCGACGTCGATCGCGGACAGGCCGTAGTCGGAGTAGATCCGGAACCGGATGGCGCCGCCGGTGAACACGGTGGCGCCGATGTTGTGGCCGATCGAGTAGCTGGTGAAGGCGCTCATCGCCGCGATGCGATAGGGCACGTGTTTCTTGCCAATCGTTCGCAGCGCAAAATAATCATAGAAGGTCAGCGTGCAGAACGCGCCGACCACACACAAGGCCGCGAGCGCGATGTGACCGGGCGGGATTTCGGTGAGCGCGGTCAGGATGACGCCGGCGTCAACGCCCTTCAGCGTGCGCACGAGGGTCGTGATCGCGAAGGCGATGATCGCAAGGCTCGCTGCAATCCCCAGCCGCTTCCAGCCGATCCATTTCTTGAAGCCACGCCCAAGCGTGGTCAGCAGGCGCTGCATTCATCCTCCCGGCGGGGCGGTACTAGATCTTGGAAAAGAGGCGAAACCATTGATCGATGGGGCGGGCAATTCGTGACAGCCTGTTTCTTATGCTAAAATGCGCAGCTTGTGCAGTCCTTGACACAGGTCAGCTCCGACCCATGCGGCGCAGGTCTGTCACACTCCGGTCACATAGCTGGCGGCCCGTCCGCCTCAGTTCGGTCCAACTGGTTACCCGCGAGTTTCACGGGCAAACCTGGTCTTCCGCGCCCGGTTCCGGACGGCAGGCTCGGTGACACAGGAACGACCGCCGCTGCCGCCGGTTAGCGCCCGCGAGCACAGCGAACATGGCGACCACCGGTCGGGGGGCGGGACCTGCCATGTTCCCGAATTAGGAGGACGTGAAGCAAATGGGATTGTTCACAAAGGACATCAAGACGATGAACGATCTGTTCGTTCATCAGCTGCAGGACATCTATTACGCCGAAAACCAGCTCGTCAAAGCGCTGCCCAAGATGGCGGAGAAGGCGACGGATCAGAAGCTCAAGCAGGGTTTTCTGGCCCATCTCGACGAAACCAGGACGCATGTGAAGCGGCTCGAGCAGGTGTTCGAGATGCATGGCATCGCGCCCAAGGCAGTCGACTGCCCGGCGATCGACGGCATCATCGAAGAGGCGGAGGAGGTCGCCGGCGAGGTCGCGGACAAGACCGTGCTCGACGCCGCCCTGATCAATGCCGGCCAGGCGGCCGAGCACTATGAGATCACCCGCTACGGCAGCCTGATCGCCTGGGCCAAGCAGCTCGGCCGCAGCGACTGCGCCGCCGTGCTGCAGAAGACGCTCGACGAGGAGAAGGCGACCGACATGAAGCTGACCAAGCTCGCCGAGACCAGCGTCAACCTGCGCGCCGCGAGCTGACGCTCGATCGCTGATGAGGCAAAACGCCGCGCGGGTCGCCCGCGCGGTGTCGGCGTGTGCGGATCGCATGGATTCTGGATCGCATGGATCAGGTCTTGCGCAGCGCGAAATTGGCGCCGCAGAACGCCATCAGGGCGCCGAGGCAGAGCGCGGCCAGGCCTGCCAGTACGCCCGAGGCCGACGGCACGGGGCTCGGACCGGAGATCGCTTGGCCGATGCCGGCCAGCATCAGGACGCCGACCACGACCAGGAAGTTGCGCATCCGCTGCGGGATCTCGCCCGACACCGCGCTGTGCATGATGTTGGCGATGAAGTAGCCTGAGGAGAACCCGACGGTGGCGATCAGCCACCATGCGATCGCCGATCCCGCCGGCATGAAGGCGCCGCTCTCGGTCTGCCACAGGCCGCCGAGATCGAGCCCGTAGCGGGCGCCGAGCATGTGCACCGCCAGCGCCAGCAGCACGCCGGCGGCCATCGCCCCGGCCAGGATCAAATGGCGCGGAAAATAGATCGTTTCGCTCATGCTCCGCTTGTAGGATAAGGCGCGTGCCACACGCAACAGGACCGATCCATTTCCGAGCGCACCACCACGGCCGGCGATGATGCGATCCGCTACGCCTACAAGGCGTCGCTGATCGGGGCCGCGCACCAGTTCGAACTGACGGAGCAGGGCCTGTCGTGGCGGTTCGCCGGCCGGACCGGCCTGTGGCCTTACGCCGAGATCGCCGCGATCCGGCTGTCCTACCGACCGGTGTCGATGCAGGCGAAGCGTTTTCGGGCCGACATCACCCATCGCGACGGCCGCCGCCTCGGCATCGTCTCCGTCTCGTGGCAGACGGCTGCCCTGATGGCGCCGCAGAGCGAGGCCTATCGCGCCTTCATTCTCGCCCTGCATGCGCGGCTCGCCGTCAGCGGCAGCAACGCGCGGCTGACCGCGGGCCTCGGCCGCGTCACCTACGGCGCGGCGCTCGCCGCGATCGCGCTGCTCGCCGTCGCGATGGCCGGGCTTCTGGTGCGTGCGCTCGTCATCGCCGAATGGTCGGGCGCGTTGTTCCTGATCGGCTTCGCCGCGCTGTTCGCCTGGTATGTCGGCGGCTTCATCACCCGCAACAGGCCGCGCAGCTACACGTTCACGGACATTCCGGCCGCGCTGCTGCCGTGATCACGCAATCGCATCGCCGGTCACCGAATGTGATCGTGCAGATTTGGCGCACCATGCCAGACTGAGCGAGTCGCTTTCGGAGTGGGACGATGCAGGATCGCGCGCTGCGCAGGCCGGATGACGCCGAGATCGCCGCGATCAACGCGCGGCATTTCGCCGACACGCCGCTGCGGCCGGCCGATCTGCTGTTCGTGTTCGGCACCCGCGTCGACGAGGAGCTGCGTGCCGAGACGGCGGCGAAGCTATGGCAGCAGGGCTACTTCCGCCACGCCATCGTCAGCGGCGGGATCACGCCGGGCGCGGATGTTTCGGAGTGTACGCTGATCAAGGCTGCCATGGTGAGGCACGGCATTCCGGCCGAGCGCATCCTCGAAGAGCATCATGCCACGAACACCGGCGAGAACGTCGTGCTCGCGCTGCCGGTGATCGACGCCGCGCTCGGCCTCGCCAATGTCGGCAGCGTGATCTGTCTCGGCAACAGCTGGACCGCGCGGCGCTACGCGATGACCTTGCAGCGGCACTGGCCCGAGGTGGAGAAGATGCTGCTGACGGTGGACGGCTTCGGCGTGCCGCGCCATCTCTGGCACACACATCCCGAATTCCGCCGCCGCGTGCTCGGCGAATGGGACAAGATCGCGCCGTACAAGGCGAAGGACTACATTGCGGAGTGGCCGTGAGGCGCAAAGCTCCAGGCAAAGGTGCCCCGTAGGGTGGACAAAGTCATCGGGGCGCGCGAGCCGCACGATGATTTGCCCACCGTCTCTCCATCCGCGCGAGACGGTGGGCACGGCGCCCTCAGATGGCACGGACAAGCACGCTGATCGGGCGCGCCTTTGCCGACCCTACGCACTGCCCTCTATGACGGAGCTTCTATGAGCCGAGGTGCGAGCCGGATCGTCGCCCATTATGAGCGTCACGCATTGGCGTGGGACGCTGACCGCCGCGCGGCCGCCTGGACTGACAAGCCTCCCATCGAACGCTTCGTTACGCTCCTGCGGCCGGGCGCGAACGTGCTCGATCTTGGCTGCGGGGGTGGTGTGCCGGTCGCAGCGCACATCTCGGCGCAAGGATTTTCCGTCACCGGGGTGGACAGCTCGCCGACGATGATCGCGCTGTGTCGGACGCGAATGCCGGATCAGGAATGGGTCGTTGCCGACATGCGGTCGTGGACCTCAGGGCGGCGATTTGACGGGGTGTTGGCGTGGGACAGCTTCTTCCATCTCGGACATGATGACCAGCGGCGCATGTTTCCGATCTTCGCGGCCTGCGCGGCTTCGGGCGGCGTGCTGCTGTTCAACGCCGGACCCGCACATGGCGAAGCCATCGGGTCCTACCGCGGCGATCCGCTCTATCATGCGTCTCTCGATCCGTCCGAGTACGCTGCGTTGCTGCGCGACAATGGATTCGAACTGATCGCACAGTCAGTCGGCGAGCCGGCCAACGGCGAGCGCAGCTTCTGGCTTGCCCGCGCCGTTCGGGCTCCGCCCGTCTGACCCAACACTTGCTCAGGGTCTTCCAACACGCGCGTGAGATTCGATGGGATCGTTTCACGCTAGCCGGATCCTTATTCACAGCCAACCGAAGCAAGATCTCGATCGAGATCACGCCGACGCATGATCGGGGGCATTCGGACAACCGCGTGGTTCATTCCGTCAGCGGACTGCGTTCACTGACCTATCTTTTTGATGCAGATCGGTTGGCCATTGGGGACAGGAGTGCAATCCCAGTCCGGACCAAATCCGGTATTCGGATTAGGATTGGGAAACCAGTAGAAGCCAGAAACGAGAAGGCAAAGCAGCGCGACGATGAATAGGATACCCAATACGTCACCAGCCCTTGGATAAGGCAGAGGCCATCTCATGACGGTGTCCTTAGTCGGCGCTTCGGTCGGGCAATATGATCGAGAAACGCCAATGCAATGGCAATGACCACGAAGTGGAAATTGGTCCACGCGCAGGATGCGTCGGACGGGCCGCGTCTTACGGCCTCACCACGAGCACCGAGCACTTGGCGTAGCGCACGACGTGGCCGGCGTTGCTGCCGAGGAAGTAGGTCCGCATCGCCGGGCGGTGCGAGGTCATTACGATCAGGTCGGCCTTGACCTTGGCTGCCTCCTCGAGGATCTCGTGATAGATGCCGCCCTGGCGCACCGTATAGCTGATGCGCTCCGCCGGGATGCCGGATTCGCGCGCCACGATCGACAGCGCTTCCTCGGCGGTCTCGCGCTGCTGCGCGTCGAAATCGGCCGGGACGTATTCGGCGAGCATCACCGGCGTCATCGGCATGACGTTGAGCAGATGCACCGTGCCGCTCCAGGTCTGTGCCAACGTGGCCGCGGTGGCGATGGCGGGCTTGGCGAGGTCGGTGTCGGCCAGATCGATCGGCACCAGAATCGAGTTGAACATCGAAGGTCCTCCTCTGTCCGCCGGGATTACGCGCCGGACCGGACCTGCCTGTCAATCGACCGAGCCATGCTTGAGCAGCTTGGGCGTGACGAATCTCAGGAGACGGCCGCGGGTGAAGCTGACGTCGCCCCAATCGTCGGTGTCGAAATCGAGCACCGCCAAACCCGCGGTCGGCATGTTGCGCATCAGCTCGTGGCGGGCCTCTGAATCGCCCCCGCCGGTCAGCGCCAGCGCGAGCTCGTGCATTCCGGGATTGTGCCCGACGAGCAGGAGCTGCTTCGGATCGTGCACTGCCGCGAGGCGGATGTGATGCAGCATCTGCATCGGCTCGGCGCCGTAGAGCCCGGGAACGGTCTCGACCTGCGGGGCCGGGACACGGTCCTTCATCGCCGCAAGCGCGAGGTCCCAGGTCTGCTGTGCCCGGACCGCGGTCGAGACCAGCACCAGCTCCGGCACCGGCGGGTGGCTGGCGATGAAATCGCCGATCATGGCGGCATCCTGGTGCCCGCGCTCGTCGAGACGGCGGTCCTGGTCGCGGCCGGTCGGCGCGTCAGTCTCGGTCTTGGCGTGGCGCAGCAGCATCAATCGGCGCATGGAATTCCGTCTCGAATCGTTCAGGCTGGGTCCGGCTGTACCACGTCTCTTTGTCGCCATTAAAAGCGTCATGACGTCCGGCGCAGGGTTCGCTAAGAAAACGCCATGAGCGAGACTTCCACAAGCGTGAACGATGACGCGGATGCCGCAGGTGCACACGGCCGCACCAGGCTGAATTTCGACCTCGACGTCGACGTCTGCGTGGTCGGGGCGGGATTGGCCGGCTTGACGGTGGCATTGTGCGCGGCCCGGCAGGGGGCGAGCGTCGCGGTGCTGGAAGGCCGCCAGGTCGGGTGGAACGCATCCGGCCACATGATCGGCACGGTGATGCCTGGGTTCGACCTGCCGCTGCCGGATCTGATCGAGCGCGTCGGGCTCGCGCATGCCCGGGCGCTATGGGCGTTGTCCTGGTCCGGTGCCGAGTTCATCCGCGCCCAGGCCACCGAGGCAGCGATGCCGGGCATCGGGCTCAGCGAGGGCGCGCTCGAAGTCTCCAATGTCGACGCCGGCGACGCCTTGATCCGCCGCCTGCAGATGCTGCACGAGGATTTCGACACCGAGGTCGAGGGCTGGCAGGTCGAGCGCGTCAGGACCGAGCTCAAGACCGACCGCTACTTCCACGGCGTCCATTATCCCAAGGCGTTCCAGCTCGACGGCCGCAGGTACGTTCACGCGCTGGCGCGGCTCGCGCACAAGGCCGGGGCGCGGATCTTCGAGGACACGCCGGTGGTCAGCATCGATGCGTCGGGCGTGCGCAAGCGCATCGTGACGCCGTCGGCGCGGATGCGCGCCTCGCACATCGTGCTGGCCGGCAACATCCATCTCGGCGCGCCGCTGCAGAAGCTGTCCGATACGCTGCTGCCGGTGTGGCGCTATGGCGGCGTCACCGCGCCGCTCGGCGAGCGCCTCGCCGAGGCGATTTCCTTCCAGGGATCGGTCAGCGACACCGACGGCATCGATCATTTCCGTATCGTCGACGGTGACCGGCTGATGTGGGCGAGCCCGGAGACGACCTGGGACGCGCGGCCCAGCGGATTTGCCGCGGCGCTGCAGCGCCGGATCCGGACGGTGTTTCCGCAGCTCGGCCGGGTCGAGATCGCCGACACCTTCGGCGGCGTCACCGGCCAGACCGTGCACGGCATGCCGCAGATCGGCCAGCTCCGCAAAGGCCTGTGGGTCGCGAGCGGCTTCGGCCGGCAGGGGCTCAACACTTCGGCGATGGCCGGACAGCTGATCGCCCAGGCGATCCTCGCCGGCGACGACCGCTGGAAGCTGTTCTCGCCGTTCGAACTGGTCTGGGCCGGCGGCGTCAGCGGCCGGGTTGCCGGGCATGTCGTCAATCTCTGGGTCCGCGGCCGCTCCGCCGCCGCCGGGACGCTGGCGCGACACCGCGAGCGCGTGCGTGCGCAGGAGCGCATGCGCGAGATCCGGGCGGCCGAAGCGCGGCGCCGGGCGGCCGAGCGGCCCGGCTCGCGGCTGCCGCTGCGGCCGCAGCCATCCGATCTGAACCGCCATCCCGACGCCGGGGAGGGCTGACACCTCGCAAGAAAGTGAGCCGCCGCGCCCGCGCCCGACGTAACTTCGCGGGATCCCATCCGTAGATCCGGTAACCCATCGCCGTACGGAGACCGCCATGATCGACCGCCGCCTGATGTTGACCACCGCCGCCGGACTGTTCGGCTTCGCCGCCCTGCGCTGGCTCGGCGGTTCCGCGCCGGCCCGCGCCGCCGAGAAGTTCGAGGTCGAGAAAACCGAGGCCGAGTGGCGCGCGCAACTGACGCCGCAGCAATACGAGATCCTACGCGAGGAGGGCACCGAGCGGCCCTGGACCAGCCCGCTGCTGAAGGAGCATCGCAAGGGTACCTTCGCCTGCGCCGGCTGCGACCTGCCGCTGTTCTCCTCCGACACCAAGTTCGACAGCGGCACCGGCTGGCCGAGCTTCTTCAAGCCGCTCGACAATGCCGTGGCGACCCGCCAGGACAAGACCTACGGCATGGTCCGCACCGAGGTGCATTGCCGCCGTTGCGGCGGCCATCTCGGCCACGTGTTCGACGATGGCCCCAAGCCGACCGGCCTGCGCTACTGCATGGACGGGCTGTCGCTCACGTTCCACCCGGCAAATCCGTCGTCGACCTGACGGGAATCTGCGCCCGGATATTCCGGCTCGTCCGTTCAAGGCTCAGATGGGGGTCTTGAGGACGCGCCGTCAGCCGTGACGAGCGGCCGCGCCGGAGCGCGATTTGGCGTGTCCGGCCCGGCAAGAACTGCCGGCTCGGCAATTGTTCACCAGTTTTGACGCTGGTTTTTTGACGTTGTTGTTTTTCAACCCGCTGATTTCACAGTATTTTCGCATCTGGCACAGCGATTGCGACAGCTCTCCACGAAACGCGGTGCGGGCCGACCTGTCACCGGCATCACAGTGGAGAGATTGGTATGGGTATCTTCGACGCGATGAATACTTCGGTGAGCGGTCTGTCCGCTCAATCATTCGCGCTGCAGAACATTTCCGGTAACATCGCGAACGCGTCGACCGTCGGCTACAAGGGCATCGGCACCAGCTTCGAAGACCTCATCCCCAACGCGACCAACCCGACGCGCCAGAATGCCGGCGGCGTCACCGCCTTCGCCAAGGCCACCATCACCACCCAGGGCACCGTCTCGACGTCCTCGGTCGCCACCAACATGGCGATCAACGGCGACGGCTTCTTCAACGTGCAGAAGGCCTCCTCGGTCGTCGACAACGTGCCGGTCTTCACTGGCGTCACCAACTACACCCGGCGCGGCGACTTCCAGCTCAACGCCAACGGCAACCTGATCAACGGCGCCGGCTATTACCTGATGGGCGTCGCGGTCGATCCGAAGACCGGCAACGCCACCGGCAACGTGCCGACCGTGCTGCAATTCGCCAACAATTTCGTGCCGGCGCAGGCGACCACCGCAATCCAGTACGCCGCCAACCTGCCGACGCAGCCGAAGACCGCCGCGAGCGGCAATGCCGCGACCGGCACCCTGGTCGCGGCCGGCGGCCTCAACTCGGCCGACCTCTCCAACGTGCCGCTGCCGGTGGGCACCAACTTCTACGCCGACTCCACCGTCACCGGCGGTACGGCGGTCAACAAGAACGCGGCGAACATCACCACGTCGACGCTGCTGTCGGGTGGTGTGGCCACCGATTCGATCACGAGCAACTTTGCCACCGGCGACACGATCACCATGACCGGCAGCGCGGGCGACGTCATCACCTTCACTTTCGTCGCGTCCGGCGCCTCGGGCACCCAGATCAACGTCGGCGACTCCGTCGGCACGCTGATGGCGAAGATCGCGGCCGTCACCGGCGTGACGCCCACCATCACCGCCGGCAAGATCACGCTGCATTCCGGCAGCGGCGAGGACTGGACCATGAGCAGCGCGTCCCCGGGTTTCACCGCGCTCGGCCTCACGTCACCGGTGGCACTGACGCGCACGGCGAGTCCCGGCACCGGCATCGTGATCGGCAACGATCTCACCAACTTCAACAACGAGACGATCTCTGGCGGCGCGGTCACGGCCTACAACTCGTCGGGCACGCCGGTGAACGTGCAGTTGCGCTGGGGCAAGGTCGACAGCGCGACGCTCGGCACCGGCCACAAGGACACCTGGAACCTGTTCTACCAGACCGACTCGAACGCGACCGGCTCGACCGTGGCGTGGCAGAACGTCGGCACCAACTTCCAGTTCGCCTCCGACGGCTCGCTGGTGTCGCCGACGACCTCCAACATCTCCATCCCCAACGTCGTGGTCGACGGCACCACGCTCGGTACCGTCAGCCTCAACATCTCCTCGGGCGCGCTGACGCAATATGCGAGCACGATCGGCTCGGCGACCATCAACCAGATCAATCAGAACGGCTTCGCCGCCGGTCAGTTGCAGTCGGTCGCCGTAAACAACAGCGGCGTCGTCACCGGCACCTTCTCCAACGGCCAGACCATCAACCTGGCGCAGGTGACGCTGTCGCATTTCAACGGCACCAATTACCTGAAGGCGCTCGACGGCGGCGCCTATGAGGCGACCGATCAGTCCGGCCAGGCCATCATCGGCGCGACCGGCAAGATCTCGGGCGGCTCGCTGGAAGGCTCGAACACCGACATCGCCGACGAGTTCACCAAGCTGATCGTGACCCAGCAGGCCTATTCGGCCAACACCAAGGTGATCACGACGGCCAATTCGATGGTGCAGGATCTTCTGAACGTGCTGCGCTGATCGCGCTGAGACGTGGCAGTTGAATTGACATAAGGCTACCGCACATGGGTTTGAGTTCTGCCCTCGCCACCGCGATGTCCGGCCTGCGTTCGACGCAGGCCGCGCTCTCGATCATCTCGTCGAACGTCGCCAACGCGAACACCCCCGGCTACGTCGCGCAGAACCCGAACCAGATCGAGGTCGCCAGCGGCGGCTTCGGCTCGACGGTGACGACGACCGGCGTCAACCGTCAGCTCGATCTGTTCGTCCAGAACCAGCTCCGCACCGAGACCTCGGGCGGGACCTACGCCAATCAGATGGCCAACATCCTGAGCCAGCTGCAGACCGTGTACGGTACGCCCGGCGGCAGCGGCACGCTCGAGACGGCGCTGAACAATTTCACCACGGCGCTGCAGTCGCTGTCGAACAATCCGAGCAACCAGTCGGCGCAGTCGGTGGCGCTGTCGGCGGCGCAGGGCGTGGCGCTGCAGCTCAACGCGACCACCAAGGGCATCCAGACCCTGCGCAGCAATGTCGAGCAGGACATCGGCAATTCGGTCACGCAGGCCAACGCGGCGATCAAGCAGATTGCGACGCTCAACACGCAGCTGCAGGGCCTCGACAGCTCCGACCCGCTGGCGGCGACCCTGCAGGACCAGCGCGACAACGCGATCAACACGCTCGCCAAATATGTCGATATCCGCGTCGTGTCCGACCCGACCAACGGCACGAGCATATTCACCAATTCGGGCATCCAGCTGGTCGGCGCGGGCCTCAGCTCGGAGTTCACCTTCTCCTCGCCGGGGACGCTCGACGCCACCTCGCTCTACAACAGCGATCCGACCAAGACCGGCGTCGGCCAGCTCAACATCAAGCTGTCGAACGGCGTGTCGCTCGACGTCGTGTCGAACAATCTGCTGAACTCGGGCCAGATCGCAGCCGACCTCAAGCTGCGCGACCAGACCCTGGTGCAGGCCCAGACCCAGGTCGACCAGCTCGCGGCGACGATGGCTTCGGCACTGTCCGACAAGACCACGGCGGGCACCGCGGTGGCTGGGCCGCCGGCGGGCTTCGACGTCTCGACCACCGGACTGCTGGCGGGCAACACCATCAACCTGACCTACACGGACTCGAGCAACGTCCAGCGTCAGATCAAGGTCGTCAACGTCAACGATCCCGCTGCGCTGCCGCTGCAGAATGCGACCGGAGCCAACCCGTCCTATGTCGGCGTCGACTTCTCGCTCGGCATGGCCTCGGTGGTCTCGCAGCTCAACAGCGCGCTCGGGTCGGCGCATCTGCAGTTCTCCAATCCCTCCGGCAGCACGCTGCGGATCACCGACGACGGCAGCAGCCAGGCGACCGTCAAGGCGGCCTCGGCCACCACCACAACGCAGACGCTTGCCAGCGGCAATGCGCAGCTCCCGGTGTTCACCGACGGCGGCGCGCTCTACACCGGCGCGATCACCTCGACCGGCTCGCAGATGACGGGGCTCGCCGGGCGGCTCAACGTCAACCCGGCGCTGCTCAACGATCCGACCAAGCTGTCGACCTATTCGACCTCGCCGCAGACGGCGGCCGGCGACTCGACGCGGCCGGACTTCCTGTTCGCGCAGCTCACCTCGGCGACCTTCAGCTACTCGCCGACCACCGGCCTCGGCTCGGCGGCGCAGCCGTTCCAGGGCACGGTGTCCGGCTATCTGCAGCAATTCGTCAGCCAGCAGGGCAGTGCGTCGACGTTGGCGACCCAGCTCAGCCAGGGCCAGGCCGTCGTGGTCAGCACGCTGAAGGAGAAGTTCCAGGGCACCGCGGGGGTCAACATGGACAGCGAGATGTCCAACCTGATCCAGGTCCAGAACACCTATGCGGCAAACGCCCATATCATGTCGGTCGTGCAAAGCATGATGCAGAGCCTGCTCCAGGCGTTTTAGTGAGGCGCGTGTAAGATGACGATCAGCAGTGTCAATTACGGAAGCTCTCTGCTCGGCCTGTCCGTGCGGAACATCACGAGCCAGCTCGCGGACCTTTCCACGCAGCTCTCGAGCGGCGTCAAGGCGAACAACTACGCCGGCATGGGGCCCGACGAGGGGTTCGCGATCGCGGCGCGGGCGCAGCTGTCGAACATCTCGGCGTTCACGCTGACGATGACCCACGTCAATACCGTGATCGGCGCGGTCAATACCTCGCTGCAATCGCTGTCCAAGATTCATGACCAGGTCCAGAGTGGCGCCTCGGCGACACCACAGAACCTGACCAGCACTGGCCAGACCACGGGACAATTGACGGCGCTGTCCAACCTGTCGGCGATCACCGGCATCCTCAACACGCAGGTCGGCGACCGCTACATCTTCTCCGGCAGCGCCACCGACCGGCCGGCGATCGCATCGGCCGACGACATCCTGAACGGCACCACAACGCAGGCCGGGCTCAAGCAGGTCATCGCCGAGCGGCAGCAGGCGGATCTCGGGCTCAACGGTCTCGGGCGTCTCAACCTGTCGGCGTCGGCCACCATGCCGATCACGCTGGCGGAGGACGTCGCCGGCTCGCCGTTCGGCTTCAAGCTGAGCGGGGTGACGTCGTCGCTGACCAACGCCACGGTGACCGGACCGTCCGGCTCGCCCGCGGGCATCTCGGTCGATCTCACCGCCGGCAATCCGAATGCGGGCGACCAGATCAGCTTCACCTTCAAGCTGCCCGACGGCACCTCGGAATCGATCAAGCTGACGGCGTCCACCACGACGCCGGCGCCGACCAATACGTTCGCCATCGGTGCCACGCCCGCGGCCACCTCCGCCAATCTCAACGCGGCGCTCAACACGGCGCTGTCGACGCTGGCCAACACCTCGCTGACCGCCGCCTCGGCGGTCGTCGCCGGTGACAACTTCTTCAACACGGCGAGCTCCGTGTCGGGCACCGTAGTCAACAACAAGCTCGCAACGCCGGCTCCGATCACCGGAGCGACGCTGCTGTCGGGCGGTGCGGGCTCCGACTCGATCGCGACCAGCTTTGCAACCGGCGACACCATCACCGTCAACGGACAGACGCTGACCTTCGTCGCCTCCGGCGCCAACGGCAACAACCAGATCAATGTCGGCGACAGCGTGCAGACGCTGCTGTCGAAGATCGATACGCTCAGCGGCACGTCGACGCCGTCGACGGTCAGCGGCGGCGTGATCACCTTGCGCACCGACGCCGCCGCCAGCTTCTCGGTGTCGAGCTCGAACGCGGGTGCGTTCGGGGCGCTCGGCTTCTCCGGCACCGTGACGGCGCCGACGCCGCCGTTGCGCGTCTCCGGCTCGCCGCTGGGGTCGGCGACCAGCCTCGTCAACGGTTCGGCCAACACCGTCGCCTGGTACACCGGCAACAGCGGTCCCGGCTCGGCGCGGTCGAGCGCGACCATCCGGATCGACACGGCGCAGAGCATTCAGTTCGGCGCCCAGGGCAACGAGTATGCGATCCGCAACCTCGTGCAGCAGACCGCGGTCTATGCCGCCGTCAACACGCCGCCGGCGGGTGCGAATGCCCCGCAGCAGATCGGCGCGCTCAGCCAGCGCATCGCCGCCAACCTGACGCCGCAGCTCGGCCAGCAGGCGATCTCGGACATCCAGACCGAGTTTGCCAACGCCCAGACCACGATGAAGGACGCCACGGCGCGCCAGACCCAGGCCAAGGCGGCAATGCAGGCCATGGTCGACCAGACCGAGGGCATCTCGCAGCAGGAGGTGGCGAGCCAGATCCTGCAGCTCCAGACCAACCTCCAGGCGTCCTACCAGACGACGGCGATGCTCGCCCAGTTGACGCTGGTGAAATATCTGTAGCGCCCCGGGGACGGCGGTTAGGTTTTCGTTAACCACGTCTCTTTAGCTTTTGTTCAGATCTGGGGCGAGAGCCTCTTTGTCTGGAGGCGGAACGTGAGTGACGGAACCGACGAGCGCATTCATCTGGTGGTCGCGACACCATGCTTCGGCGGCCAGGTGTCGAGCATCTATGCGAGCTCGATCTTCGCCCTGCAGCGCGAGTTGCGCGCCACCTCCAACGTCGGCCTCACCGTCCACATGCGCGACGGTGATGCGCTGATCACCCGGGCGAGGGCCAATCTCGTCACCCTGTTCCTCAATGATCCCACAGCAACCCATCTGCTGTTCGTCGATGCCGACATCGGCTTTACGCCCAGGCAGGTCTTCCGGCTGATCGAGTCCGGCGGCGATATGGTCGCCGGTGTCTATCCGGTCAAGAAGGTCAACTGGAGCAAGGCGCGCCGCGCCATCAACGACAACCGGATGGACGTGCCGGCGGCGTCGCTCGACTACGTGCTGGAGATTGACAATCCGGACCACGTCGCGGTGGTCAACGGCTTTACCCGCGTGCGCTATGCCGGCACCGGCTTCCTGATGATCCGCCGCCGCGTCATCGAGGCGATGATCGCGCATCCGGCCTACGCGCCGCTGCAGTTCTTCCGCGAGCATTCGCAGGATGCGCTGGCCGGCAGCCCGAACCGCTTCGCGCTGTTCGAATGCATGATCGATCCGGCGACCGGCACCTATCTCAGCGAGGATTTCGCGTTCTGCAGGCGATGGACCGATCTCGGCGGCGAGATCTGGGCCGATCTCGACAGCCGGCTCGATCACGTCGGTCCGTCCGTCTTCCATGGCAATGTCGCCTCGCAATTCGCCTCGGCGGTGGCGGTTCCGACCGCTGCTGCGGCTGACGCAGCCTGACGATCCGTACCATGACCCCGGCGGCAACCCGGTCGCAGATCTCCCAGCCATCCCGCATCGACCGGCGCGAGCAGGGCGTCGCGGCCGGACTGCGTGATCTGTTTGCCCTGCTCGGCGATCTCCTGATCGATGGCGGCGACGCCCGCCTGGCGCTCGATCGCCCCTGGGGCCGCAACGTCTATGGCTGCGGGCCGTCGCCCGAACCCGATGTGCTGTGCTTCGCATCGAGCACGGCGTCGCCGATTTCGGAACGCGCCTATGCGCGCGTCGAGCTGGCGCGCGAGCAACTGATGCATGCGGCGATCTCGCTCGGCCTCGACGCCGCGCTCGATCGGCGCACCGAGGAGATGCGCTGCGAACTGCGCGGACATCTCGGCCTTGCCGACGACATCGACATCGTGTTCTCGCCGTCCGGCACCGACTCGCAACTGCATGCGCTGGCGCTGGTGCGGGCGATGCTCGGCGAGAGCGTCACGAGCATCGTCGTCGGCAGCGACCAGACCGGAAGCGGCACTGCCGCGAGCGCCCGGGGACACCATTTCAGCACGCGGACGGCGAACGGCCTGGCGGTGCGGACGAACACGCCGATCGAGGGGCTCTCGGGCGACGCCGTGTCGCTGCCGCTGCTCGACGGCGCATCGATGCAGCCGCGCGGCGATATCGATGCCGAGGTGCTCGACAGCGTCGAGGCGCTGGCGCGGAAGGGCCGTAGCGTCCTGCTGCAGGTCATGGAGTCCTCCAAGCTCGGCTGGCGCGCGCCGGACATGGCCTGCCTGGACGAGGTGGCGCGGCGCTGGCCGGGGCGCGTGCAGGTCGTCGTCGATGCCTGCCAGATGCGGCTCGGCACGGCGCGGCTGCGCGCCCATCTCGATCGCGGCCATCTGGTGCTCGTCACGGGCGCGAAGTTCTTTGGCGGACCCGCCTTCAGCGGCGCCCTGCTGGTGCCCGCGGCCGCAGCGGCTGCGCTGCGCTGCGGACATCCGATCGCGCCCGGCCTGTTCGACTATGTCAATCGCAGCGATTGGCCGCTCGCCTGGACGGATCTGCGCGCGCGCACGGCGCCGCGCGCCAATATCGGCCAATGGCTGCGCTGGGAAGCCGCGCTGGCGGAGATCGCCGCATATCACGCCGTGCCCGAGCCGTTCCGCCGGATGGCGATCCGGCAGCTCGGCGAGTCCATCGAAAGCCTGCTGATGCTGTCGCCGGCGCTGCGTTCGATCGCCGCCCGCGCGCCTGCGCCGGATGCGAGCGATGGCGAGTTCGGCTTTCCCACCATCTTCCCGTTCGCGCTCCAGCGTGACGGCGGCCCGCTCGGCCTCGGTGAGACGCAGGCGGTATATCGCGCGCTGCAGCGCGATCTCGGCAGCCGCTTCACCGGGCGAGCGGCCGAGGTTGCCGCGCGCCAGTGCCTGATCGGCCAGCCGGTGCGGATCGAACGCGCGGGCGAGGCGCCGACGGCCGCGCTGCGGCTGTGCATCGGGGCGCGCCAGGTGACGGACGCATGGTGTGACGACGTCACCGCCGCCCGGGTCAATCTCGAATCCGACATCGACCGCGTCGCCGACATCGTTGCCAAAACAGAGCTGCTCGTATCGGATCTGAGCAGCCAGGATCTCAGGGACATCTGCAATGCCGACTGATTTGCTCGCGCTGGCCGACGCCACCGGCGCAGGATGTGCCGACCGCGTCGGCATGGCCAAGCTCGCCAAGGCCGCCTTCGACGGCCAGGACCTGAAACCGTTGTGGGCCGCCTTGCTCGCCAAGCTGCTCGACGGCCGCGCGGAGCCGGGCGAGGGGCTCGACCTGGCGCTGATCGCGCAGCTCATCGGCGAGAAATCGTCCGGGCTTGCAATCCAGCACGACGTGCTGCAGTCGCAGCAGCTCTATCGCGTGCGCTGCAAGAGCGAGACGCCGCGCCTGCGCGTGCTCGCGCTCGCTGCGGCCACCGACATGGGCAGCAACACGCCGATCGAGTTCCTGCTCGAGGATACCGACTTCGAGCTGCTGCTGCTCTACGTCGTTCCAGGCGCGAACCTGCTGGCACCGCTGCCGGCCCATGACGTCGCCATCGTCATCGCCTCCGATTCCGAGGATTGCCAGCACGCGCTGCGCGAGATCGATGCCGTCGCGGCGCGCTGGCCGCGTCCGCTGCTCAATCCGCCGGAGCGGATCTGGCATCTCGACCGCGACAAGCTGCATGCGCTGCTGGCCTGCATCGACGGGCTCACCATTCCGGCGACCATCCCCGTCGACCGCGAGCGCCTGATCGAGATCGCCGACGAGCGCGAATGGATCACCGACGTCGACCACTCGCTCGCCTTCCCGGTCATCGTGCGGCCGCGCGGCTCGCATGCCGGCGTCGGCCTCGAGAAGATCGACGAGCCGCTCGAGCTGTCGCTCTATCTCGACGAGCGCGACGAGCAGGAGTTCTTCGTCTCGCGCTTCGTCGACTATGCCAGCGAGGACGGCCAGTTCCGCAAGTACCGCATCGTGTTCGTCGACGGCACGGCCTACGCCTGCCACATGGCGATCGCGCGGCGCTGGGACATCTGGTACCTCAACGCCAACATGGCCGGCAGCGAGAGCAAGCGCCTCGAAGAGGCGACCTTCATGCAGACCTTCGACATCGGCTTCGGCCGCCGTCATCGCAGTGTGCTCGATGCGATCGCCGCGCGCGTCGGCCTCGACTATTTCATCATCGATTGCGCCGAGACCAGGGACGGCGCGCTGCTAGTGTTCGAGGCCGACAATACGGCCGTCGTCCACAACATGGATTCGCCGGAGATCTTCCCCTACAAGCCGCCGCAGATGCAGAAGATCTTCGCGGCCTTCGCGGCCATGATCGAGAAGCGCGCCGCGTCGCGGGCGGAGCAGGCGGCGTGACCGCCGGGCTGCGCATCGATCCCGCGTCGCGGACGGCGGAGACGCTCGATCCGCAACATTGGGACCAGATGCGCGCGCTCGGTCA
This sequence comes from Bradyrhizobium sp. SZCCHNR1015, assembly GCF_032489875.1. NCBI lineage: Bacteria > Pseudomonadati > Pseudomonadota > Alphaproteobacteria > Hyphomicrobiales > Nitrobacteraceae > Bradyrhizobium > Bradyrhizobium sp. SZCCHNR1015. Next base: position 1,963 of record NZ_JAUEYW010000021.1, on the reverse strand, counting down.
TCGCATGCTCGACGACATGATCGACTATGTCGCCGATATCCGCGACCGGCCGGTGTGGCAGCCGATGTCGCCGGCGACACGGCAGAGCTTCCGCAGCGCGCTGCCGCATGCGCCGACCGATCTCGCCGAGGTCTATCGCGATTTCAGCGAGCTCGTCGTTCCCTACGCGACCGGCAACGTGCATCCCGGATTCATGGGTTGGGTGCACGGCGGCGGCACCGTGGTCGGCATGCTTGCCGAGATGCTGGCTGCCGGACTGAACGCCAATCTCGGCGGCCGCGACCATGCGCCGATCGAGATCGAGCGGCAGGTCGTCGACTGGACGCGCCAGTTGTTCGGCTTTCCGGTATGCGCCAGCGGCATCTTCGTCACCGGCACCTCGATGGCGAACCTGATGGCGGTGCTGGTGGCGCGCCGCGCCGAGCTCGGCGCGTCGGTTCGCTCGGCGGGTCTCGGTGAGGAGGGGCGGCGCTTGCGCGCCTACACGTCGAAGGCGGCGCATGGCTGCATCGCCAAGGCGATGGACATCTGCGGACTGGGCAGCGACGCGCTCGGCTGCATCGCGGTGGATGCCGCACATCGCGTCGACGTCGGCGAGCTGCGGACCGCGATCGCGCGCGATCGCGCCGCGGGCCTGCATCCGTTTCTCGTCGTCGCCTCCGCTGGCACCGTCGATATCGGCGCCATCGACGACCTCGCGGCTGTTGCCGAACTCTGCCGTGCCGAGGGGCTCTGGTTTCACGTCGACGGCGCCTTCGGTGCGCTCGCGATGCTGTCAGCGGAGCTCGCACCGAAGCTCGCCGGCATCGAGCTGGCGGATTCGATTGCGCTGGATTTTCACAAATGGGGGCAGGTGCCCTACGATGCGGGCTTCCTGCTGGTGCGCGATGGCACCAAGCATCGTGACGCCTTCGCCTCGCCGGCCGCCTATCTGCGCCGGGAAACCCGCGGTCTCGCGGCGGGCGCCGAATGGCCCTGCGATCTCGGTCCTGATCTGTCGCGCGGCTTCCGGGCGCTGAAGACCTGGTTCACGCTGAGAACGTTCGGCACGGACGCGCTCGGTGCCGTGATCGCGCGAAGCTGCGAGCTCGCGCGCCATCTGGAGTCGCGGGTGCGCGCCGAGCCCGAGCTCGAGCTGCTGGCGCCGGTCAATCTCAACATCGTCTGCTTCCGCTATCGCGCAGACGATGCCGATGCGCTCAACGGCGAGATCGTCGCCGACATCCACGAATCCGGCCTCGCCGCACCGTCGACCACGATGCTCGACGGACGGCTGGCGATCCGTGCCGCGATCGTCAATCATCGCACCGGGACGAGCGACATCGACCGGCTGATTGCGGCGGTCCTCATGTTCGGCCGCCAGCGCGCGGCCGGTCTCACGCCGTTGATCGAGATCGAAGCTCCGCCGCTGGCGCTCTGATCGCAAACCGCATCTAGGCGTCGTCCGCTGGTCGATGACGACCGCCGACGGAATGTAGCCGCGCGTGTCGAAACCTTTCCAAAGGTGGTTGACGCGTTGTGAATGACGGGTGCGGTTGTTGAATCAATGAGCCTTTTCAAGGGGCGTTCCTGCGTGATGACGCAGCAATGAGCCGCGCCGATGTGCCTGTTCCGCCGATTGAGGCGGCCGCGGCCCACAACCCTTCAGCGTTTGTTAGCCACTGCCATTCACCGTGACGCCCGTCGTCCGGGTTGCTCAAGTCGACCTGGGCTTCACCCTGATCTCGAAGGGATCGGGGCTTATTTCACACCAGAAGGGTATGAAAATGTCAGGTATCGTCCTCTCGGCGTCGGTGCGCCAGAATCTGCTGTCGCTCCAGTCGACGGCTCAGCTCCTCGCCACCACCCAGAACAACCTCTCCACGGGCAAGAAGGTCAACTCGGCCCTCGACAATCCGACCAACTTCTTCACCGCCCAGGGTCTCGACAACCGCGCTTCCGACATCTCCAATCTGCTCGACGG
>NZ_JAUEYW010000020.1:0-122596 GCF_032489875.1 Bradyrhizobium sp. SZCCHNR1015 | reverse complement strand
TCTGGCACAGCCGTCACGTCCATCGCAGCCCGCCTCCACGTTCGTGACGACGCGTACGTCCCTCTGCTCGAGGCGGGATGGGCAAGACCATCGTCCTGATTTGCCCGACGACGCAAGCCGGCGCGGCTGCGGCAAACTAACTCGACGGGCATTTCGCGCATACGAAGCATGCGGAGATTGCCCGTCGGGCACATCTGGCCGGCGCTCCATCCAGATGTGAAGCCGTGAAGATCGGCTGACAATCAGCGGACGGACGGAGCAGCGGCGGCTTCCCCCCGCGCCGCAAGCGGCAATGACGCCTGCCTCAGACTTTCCGACGGCGTCTCACCGTAGATCTTTCGATACTCCCTGGCGAAATGCCCGGGATTGCTGAAGCCACATCGCAAGGCGATCGACGTCACCGTGTCACCTGCTTTCGCATCGTACAGCAAGCGGTGCGCATGTTGGATTCGCGTCAGCTTGATCTTCTCGGCCAAGGAGACGCCGCTCTTCGCGAAGTACTGATAGAGCGTGCGAGGGCTGACGCCGTAGCGAACCGCGAGCTGCTGGATCGATATCTTCTGATCCCAGTTCGTCTCAATGTGTTCCAGGATCCTGCGAATGGACTCCGGCACCTGGCCATCGCGATCGAGATGATCCGTGGTGACGTCGATCGTCGCGCCGACGAGATGGGTTCGTCCGTCGGACGGGCTGTAGACAGAGGTCGCCATGCCACGGACCCAGCGCACCGCACCGGCTTTGCCAAGCACCCGGTAGTCGCGCGTGTAGCCGGTTCGCTTCATGATCGCGCGACGGATGGCCTGCTCGAGCCCGTTCCGATCCTCGGGATGCACGTGGCACAGCATGTCGCGCAGCGACGATGGCGGCGCCGGCGGAAAATCTCCCTTGGAATCGTCTGCATCGACGATCAGGTTGAACGTCGACAACCCAGCGAGCTTCTCCGCGGCTGAAAGCTGTTCTTCCAGGATCCTGGTTGTCGTGATGTCTTCGACCACGGCGCAGAACCACTTCAGGCGGCCCCTGGCGTCCCTGATCGGATTGACGGTCACACGTCCCCAGACGACGCTTCCGTCCCGCCGGAAGTAGCGCTTGTCGAGCTGATAAGTCGCGATCTCGCCTGCAAGCAGCTTTTCGTGCTGCAGTCGATTGCGCTCCCGGTCCTCTGGATGGGTCAGATCGACAAAGGTCAGCCCACCGGACTTGAGCTGCTCCAGCGTGTATCCAACGATCCGGCAGCATTCGGCGTTCGCAAACCGGACATGTCCCGTCGCACTGTCGACGATCGAGATGCCGATGCCGAGGCTGTCCAGAAACACCCTCGGCACCGCTATGATTTCGGCAATGTCCTTCCCTGGCATGTCGAAGCCGATACCATCCAATCCGGATGGAGCCTAGCGCCGAGGATCATCTCGATCTTGATCTAAGGCAATCCCGGCCTGCGACACCTGAACACGCCCCGCAGATTCACGGCCATTCCTGCACAATCAGAACATCGCTGCAGATTGCAGCCTAACCGAATCTTACTGACGATCTGTTAGATTGAATAAAGCCCCGGAAATCTACGGGGGATCATCGAGTTCTGGAATGATCACAATCAGCGCCGTCTCCGGATCGCGGCAACTGCCGCGTGATCACGAGCATGTGCACATCGCTGACGTGATCGTTTGCACAGGAGACCATCATGTTTGGCCGCAAGAACAACGCTGCATCCCTGGCCGCCCTGGCCGCAAACGCGATCACCGCGAAGGTGATGGTCGCTGACGACAAGCTCAACATCGTCTACATGAACGAGGCGGTAAGGGCGCTGATGCGTGAGGCGGAGGCCGATCTCAAGACGCAATTGCCGAACTTCCGCGTCGACGGACTCATCGGCACCAACATCGACGTGTTCCACAAGGACCCGACGCACCAGCGCCGCATGCTGCAGGCCCTTACCTCCGAGCACCGGGCCACCATCAAGATCGGCAAGTGGACGTTCGATCTGGTCGCGCAGCCCTTGAAACACCCGGATGGAACCCGCGCCGGAACGGTCGTCGAGTGGTCCGACGCGAGCGTGCGGCTGCAGAACCTCGACTACAGCGCCCAGGTCGCGGCCATCGGCCGATCACAGGCCGTGATCGAATTCAACCTGGACGGCACGATCGTCACCGCCAACGACAACTTTCTGCATGCGCTTGGCTACAGCCTGCCGGAGATCCAAGGCAAGCATCACAGCATCTTCGTTTCGCCGCAGGAGCGCGACAGTGCCGGCTATCGCGAGTTCTGGGCCGCCCTGAACCGCGGCGAATACCAGGCCGCAGAATACAAGCGGATCGGAAAGGGCGGCAAGGAGGTCTGGATTCAGGCGTCCTATAATCCGGTGTTCGATCAGAACGGAAAGCCCTTCAAGGTCGTCAAGTTCGCCACCGACGTGACCGCCCAGAAGCTTCGGAATGCCGATCTCGCCGGACAGATCGCCGCCATCAGCAAATCGCAGGCCGTGATCGAGTTCGAACTGGACGGCACCATCATCAACGCCAACGACAATTTCCTGCAGGCGCTCGGCTATACGCTGTCCGAGATCAAGGGCCGTCACCATTCGATGTTCGTCGATCCGTCGGAGCGCGACAGTCCGGCCTATCGCAACTTCTGGGCCGCCCTGAACCGCGGCGAATATCAGGCATCGGAATACAAGCGGATCGGAAAGGGCGGTCGCGAGGTCTGGATTCAGGCCTCCTACAATCCAATCCTCGACCTCAACGGCAAGCCGTTCAAGGTCGTGAAGTACGCCACCGACGTCACCAAGCAGGTGCTGGTGCGGATGGGCAATGAGCGCGTCCGCGGCATGATGGAGTCCGTCGCGGCGGGTGCCGAGGAGTTGAACGCCTCGGTGCGCGAGATTTCCGAGGCCATGACCAAGTCGCGCGAGACCGCCATGGGGGCGGCTGACCGGGTCGCCTCAGCCGATTCGCAAGCCAAGCGGTTGAGCGAGGCGACACAGGCGATGAGCGGCATCGTCGAACTGATCGGCAACATCACCGGGCAGATCAACCTGCTGGCGCTCAATGCCACGATCGAATCGGCGCGCGCCGGCGATGCCGGCCGCGGCTTTGCCGTGGTCGCGTCGGAGGTCAAGAATCTCGCCACGCAGGCCAAGGCCGCCACCGACAAGATCGGCGCGGAGATCTCCGGACTGAACGGGATCTCCAGCGAGGTCGTGAATGCGCTGAACGCGATCAAGGTCGAGATCCAGAACGTCAGCGAATACGTCACCTCGACCGCCGCCGCCGTCGAGGAGCAGAGCACGGTCACCGGCGAGATGTCGTCCAGCATGCAGCGCGCAGCCGCAGAGGCGCAGGCGATCGCAGCAGGCAGGGCGTAGAGACCGCCCGAGCGCGGCGCTTCCCCGCGAGGGCCGCGGCCAGGATCAATCCCGCGTCGCGTCCCAGGTCACCGGCAGATTGAGCAGACCGCGAAACGCCCAGCCGCCGATGCGCACCGGCTCGGTGTCACGCAGGCGCAGGTCCTTGAGCCGCGCGAACAGCGTCGGCAGCGCGACGTCGGCGATCATCGCGCGCGAGGCCCAGGCGCCCGCGCAGAAATGCGGGCCTGCGCCGAAGGCGATGCTCTTGGAGACGTCGCGGCGGATGTCGAAGCGATCGGGATCGGTGAAATGCGCCTCGTCGCGGTTGGCCGAGCCGAACATCAGGAACACGCGCTCCTCCGGCTCGAAGGCGACGTCGCGGATGCTCCATGGCCTGGCGATCCGCCGCGGCGACATGCCGATCGGCGAGATCCAGCGGGCATATTCCTCGAACACCTGGAGCCAGCGCACCTCGCCAGTGATGGCCAGCGCGAGCTGCTCGGGATGCGTCAGCAGCGCCCACACCGTGCCGGCGATCGCGTCGCGCGGTTCGTTCTGGCCGCCCGAGATGGCGAGCTTGATGTTGGCGCGGATGCTCTCCATCGGCATTTGCGTGGCGAGCATCACGCCAAGCAGGCTCTGGTTCGGGGTCTTCTCCAGCACCGGCAGCATGTCGTCGATCGCGGCATCGATGCCGGCGGTCGCGGCGTTGCAACGCGCCTCGACCGCGGGATCGCCGGTGTAGTTGGCGATGCCGTCGATCATCGCCTGCGACCACGCATTCATGTCCTGGAAGCGCATGTTGGTGAGGCCGGTGATCAGCTTCAGGCACTCGGCCGAGAACGGCAGAGCGAAATCGCCGACGAGATCGACATCCGTGGCCGGATCGAGCGCATCGATCAGCCGGTCGGCGTGCGCCTGGAACTGCGCCAGCCAGTGCACGCGCACGGCGCGCGGCGACACCGCCGGCGCGATCGCCTGACGCTCCGCCATGTGCGCCGCGCCATCCTTGCGCATCATGTTGTGACCCATCAGCCGGTTCATCAGGCCCTGCGGCTGATGCGAGCTGAAGACGTCGATCTGCTTTTCGGAGACGAAGATGTCGTCGCGGCGGCACAACAGCGTGCTGCCGAGCTGCGGCACGAAGGCGATCGGCGCCTCCTGGCGCATGCGCGCCAGCGCCGGATAGGGATCGGCCCAGAAGGTGGCGGTATCGATGTTGAAGCGCGGTGCTGTGCTCACTGTCGATCTCCAGTCGGACGGCGCAAGCTAGCCGCGCGCGCGGGCGACGTCTGTCCCGGTGATGGGTGACAGCAGGTGAGCCTCCTTGCTCAGTTCAGCGGCCGCGGTGTCGCCATCAGGCGCAGCGCAATCGCGAACAGCTCGTTCTGCGAGGCGATGCCCAGCTTCTCATAGGCGCGCTTGCGATAGGTGAAGACGGAGTTGAGGGCGATGCCGAGATCTCCGGCGATCGCCTCCGAGGTGAAGCCCTCGAGGATGCGCCGGCAGACGTCCTTCTCCCGCGCGGTCAGCACCGACAGCGGACCGCCGGCGGCGAACAGCAAGGCAAATTTGTCGGCGGGATCCAGCGCGGCGGCGCGAGCCTGGCAGTGCCGCGCGACGATGGCCGCCACGATCGGGGCAACCGCGGTGATGCGCTCGCGCTCGTCCGGCGCGAAGCCGCCTTGCGCGGCCGTGCGATAGAAATTCACGTAGGTGCAGTGCTTGCCGACCCAGATCGCGGTGGCGGCCTTGTCGACGATCTCGGAGTCCTCGAAGAACAGCTTGCGGTAGCCCTTCGGGTACATGCGGCGCGCGAAGTTCGGCAGCAGGATGTGGCTGGTGTCCGCGCGCTCGCGAAAGATCGTGTCCCGGTTCGGATCGGCGGTGTGGAAGTGCTCCGAATACGCCGCGCCGAGGTCGGGCCCGATCGCGATGTTCCCCGTGCTGAGCAGACAGCGCGCCGAGCGCTGGTCCTCGAAGGCGAACACCATGCAGTGGCCGACATCGGCAACAATGCGCAACGTCTCGATCAGGACCTGCGGAAATGCGGGCTGTCCGATCGCGAGCACCATCGCGCCGACGGCGCCGGCCGCCTCGATGCCAGGCTCCTGAGCCTCCATGCGTTCCTCCCGGATCTTTTTGTTCGCCGAAACCTAGCAGCAACCCGCCTCGGCTGGAAGCGCCGCGCCCTGCGTCACCAACCACGGGGACAGACACGGGGCCGCCGGTCCGGCTACGCTCATCGGCCAAAGTCTCGGCCAGTCAACGCGCCGAGCACGCTCAACGGGGAGGATACACGATGAGAGCCGCGCTCACGGCGATCGGAATTGCTGCAACGATGGCGTTCGGCGCGCCCGCGCGGGCCGACATCAAGGTCGGTGTCGTGGTGTCCGCAACCGGACCCGGCTCGGCGCTCGGCCAGCCGCAGCTCAAGGCAGTGGCCGCGCTGCCGAAGGAGATCGGCGGCGAGAGGATCGTCTACATCGCGCTCGACGACGAGTCCGACAGCGTCAAGGGCTTGCAGAACGCGCGGCGGCTGGTGATCCAGGACGGCGTCGACGTGATCATCGGCTCGTCGCTGACGCCGGTGACGATGCCGATGCTCGACGTCGCGCTCGAGAGCAGGACGCCGCTGCTGTCGCTGGCGGCCTCGACCGCGATCGTGCAGCCGATGGACGACAAGCGCAAATGGGCATTCAAGGTGGTGCCCAATGACGACATCATGGCCGCGGCCATGCTCAAATACATCGCCAAGAGCGGGGTGAAGACGCTCGGCTTCATCGGCGTGTCCGACGGCTATGGCGAGGGCTACTATCAGGAGGTGACGAGGCTCGCGCCGAAGCTCGGGCTCACGGTGACCACCCACGAGGTCTATGCGCGCGGCGACACCAGCGTCACCGGCCAGGCGCTCAAGGTGATTGCCACCAATCCGGACGCGGTGTTCATCGCCTCGGCCGGCACGCCGGCCGTGCTGCCGCAGCAGGCACTGCGCGAGCGCGGCTATGCCGGCAAGATCTTCCAGACCCATGGCGTCGCGACGCAGGAGTTCATCAAGCTCGGCAAGGAGAATGTCGAGGGTGCGATCTTCGCCGGCGAAGCGTTCTCGATCGCCGACGATCTGGCGCCCGAGGATCCGTTCCGCCGCGCCAACGAGGCGTTCGTCTCCGCCTATCAGGCCGCCAATGGCGACAAGCCCAACATTTTTGCCGCGCATGTGTGGGACACCGCGACCCTGCTCAAGGGCGCCATTCCCGGCGCGCTGAAGGCCGCCAAGCCCGGCACGCCGGAATTCCGCGCCGCGCTGCGCGACGAACTCGAGCGCGGCAAGGATGTCTATCTCAACAACGGCCTCTCCAACATGAGCCCGACCGACCACAACGGCTACGACGAACGCTCGGCGTTCCTGATCAAGGTCGAGGGCGGGAGGTTCAGGCTGGTGAAGTAGGTAACGTCGCGTTGTCGGCCCGACTATTTCAGCACGGGCGGTGCAACCTCTCCCCGCCCGTTGCGGGGAGAGGTCGGATTGCGCAGCAATCCGGGTGAGGGGCATGGCACATCAGCGGCCAGGATCACCGGTCCATCGGACGAGCACGACGGCTCCGGGTCGCAGAGCGATAGCACCACCCGTGCGGCTGCTCCTCACCCCACCCCTCTCCCCGTAAGAACGGGGAGAGGGAACGCACCGACCATTCCGCGAGCGCTCGAATTCAGCTGACAAGAGAGCGACGGATAGAGCTGCTTCCGCGCTGAGTGAGCCCGCCGCTTACGCCGACAGCCGCTCTCCCGCGTCGCCCTTGCCCAAGATCAAATCCGCCGCCTTGTCGCCGATCATCAAGGTCGCAGCGTTGAGGTTGGCGGAGATCATGCGCGGCATGATCGAGGCGTCGGCGACGCGCAGGCCCTCGAGACCATGGACGCGGAGCTGGTCGTCGACCGTGGCCCAGGTCGAGTCCGCCGGTCCCATCCGGCAGGAGCAGCCGGGATGGAAGGTGGTGGTGGCGCGCTGCGTCGCCGCGGCCAGGAACTCGTCGTCGCTGTTCACCTTCGGTCCCGGAAAATCCTCGTAAGCATAGTACGGCGCGAGCGGGGCCGAGGCCAGCAGGCGACGCGCCAGCTTCATGCCGGCGACGACCACGCGGCGGTCGAGCTCGGCGGTGAGATAGTTGGTCTGGATCAGCGGCGGCGCGAACGGATCCGCCGAGCGCAGCCGCACATAGCCGCGGCTCTCCGGGCGCTGCTGCCAGGACGCCACCGTCATGCCGGGCTCGTCCTCGAGCTGGCCCTGCACGCCCTCCTTGTAGCTTGCCGGCGTGAAGGTGAGCTGCAGGTCGGAGCTTTCGGCGGTCTCGCCGGAATGCCAGAAGCAGTAGACCATGGTCGGCGACAGCGACAGGATGCCGCGCCGCGTCACCGCCCATTTCAGCGCCTCGCCCCACAGATTGAGGCCGCGCGCGAGCTCGTTGACGGTCTTGATGTTCTTGACACGCGCCACCGTGCGGGGCGCGTAATGGTCCTGCAGGCCCTCGCCGACGCTTCGGAGTGCATGACGCACCTCGATGCCGTGCTCCTGCAGCAGCTCGGGCGCGCCGATGCCGGAGAGCTGCAAGAGCTGCGGCGAATTATAGGCACCACCGGACAGGATCACCTCTTTACGCGCGCGCACCTCGACCGGCACGCCGCCGCGCCCGCCGCGATGATAGCGCACGCCGACCGCGCGTTTGCCTTCCAGCACAACGCCGGTGGCATGGGCGTGGGTGCGAACCTCGACGTTCGGCCGCTTGCTGGCCGGACGCAGGAATGCGGTCGCCGACGACACGCGGCGGCCGTTCTGGATGGTGCGCTGGACGTAGGAGACGCCTTCCTGAATCGCGCCGTTGTAGTCCGGGTTGCGCGGGATGCCGAGCGAGACAGCGCCATCCATGAAGGCCTCGCACAGCGTGTCCTTCCACTCCATGGTGGTCACGATGAGGTTGCCGTCGCGGCCGCGATACTGGTCCTCGCCGGCGCCGATGCGCTTCTCCATGCGCTTGAAATTCGGCAGCACGTCGGAATAGCTCCAGCCGCGATTGCCCATCTGCGCCCAGGTGTCGAAGTCCTGGCGCTGACCGCGATTGTAGACATGGCCGTTGATCGAGGAGGAGCCGCCGAGCGTCTTGCCGCGCGGCGCGTAGATGCTGCGCCCGGCCGTGTAGGGCCCCGGCTCCTGCTGATAGCCCCAGTTGATGCTCTTCATGTAGAAGGTCTTGATGAAGCCGGCCGGCAGATGGATGTAGGGATGCCAGTCGCGCGGCCCCGCCTCCAGCACGCACACCGTGACCTCAGGGTCCTCGCTGAGGCGGCTCGCCAGCACGCAGCCGGCGGAGCCGGCGCCCACGATCACATAGTCGAAGGTATCCATCTGGTCGTTCGTCCCGGTCTCATCGTCATCAGCCGCGCGAGGCGGCAAGCGGCCATAGCGCGGTCAGCGCGGCTTGTCATTCAATTGGTAGTCGAGATGCGCCTTCACGGTCGGCCATTCGGCTGCGGTGATGCTGTAGACGACGGTATCCCGCAGCGTGCCGTTCGGCGCGATCTGGTGGCTGCGCAAAATGCCGTCCTGCCTGGCGCCGAGCCGCTCGATGGCGCGGCGGCTCTGGTGGTTGAAGAAATGGGTGCGGAACTCGACCGCGATGCAGTCCATGGCCTCGAAGGCGTGCGCCAGCAAGAGCCGCTTGCACTGCGTGTTGAGCGCACTGCGCTGCACGCGCTTCGCATACCAGGTCGAGCCGATCTCGACGCGGCGGTTGGCGGCGTCGACGTTCATGTAGGTGGTCATGCCGGCGACGCGGCCATTGGCATCGAGCACCGTGAACGGCAGCATGCTGCCGGCCGCGAGCAGGCCGAGCCGACGCTCGATCTCCTTGGCCATGGTCTCGGGTTTCGGAACTGCGGTGTACCACAGGTTCCACAATTCGCCGTCACTGACGGCCTCGACCAGCGCGTCGTGATGATCCGCCGACAGCGGCAGAAGGCTCGCATGCGGGCCGCGGAGGGTGACTGGTTCGAGAAAAGGCATCAAAGACTCCTTCCCCTCATCCTGAGGAGCAGCCGCAAGCGCTGCGTCTCGAAGGATGAGGCCACGATGGAGGCCTCATGGTTCGAGACGCGCCTGCGGCGCTCCTCACCATGAAGAGCAATTCCGACGACGTTCCAGCCAGCTGGTTATCACCGGCGCGCCGTGATGACGATGCCCAGCCGCATTCACTTGTTCAGAAAATTCAGCGGCAGGCCCGGCCGGGGCCAGTCCATCGCCACCAACTCGCCCCGGCCCGACAGCGTGATGTAGGCCGTCTTCAGCTCGGGACCGCCGAAGGCGATGTTCGTCGTAACGCGGTCACCGGTCGGCACCTGCTCGACCAGCGTGCCGTCGGGCGCGATCACGCTGATGCAGCCGGTCACCAGCGTGGCGACGCAGACATTGCCGTTCGCCTCGACCGCGAGCGAATCGAACATCTGGTAGCCGCCGAGCCCCGCGATCGGGCGGCCGCGCTCGCCGCGATAGATGACCTCGCGCGGCTTCACGGTGCCGGGCTCGGAGAGATCGTAGGCCCAGAGCCGCGCGGTCGGCGTCTCCGCGATGTAGACGGTCTTCTCGTCCGGCGACAGGCCGATGCCGTTGGCCGGCAGGATGCCGTGGACGGCCTCGACGATCTCGCTCATGCCCGGCTTGAGGTAATAGAACGCGCCGACGTCCATGTCGCGGGCGCGGCGCTTGCCGAGGTCCGAGAACCACAGGCCGCCGTGACGGTCGAACACCAGATCGTTCGGCCCGCGCAGCGCGTGCTCGCCGCAGCGGCTGACAATGGTCTCGATCTTGCCGCTCTGCAGATCGACGCGCTGGATCGAGCCGCCGAGATAGTCCTCGGGCTGCGGGCCTGGCATGATCGTCTTGCCGGTCGGAATCCACGAGAAACCGCCGTTGTTGCAGATGTAGATCTTGCCGTCGGGCCCCAGCGCCGCGCCATTCGGCCCCCCCGGAATCTGCGCCACGATCTCCTTGCGGCCGTCGGGAAACACCCGCGTCAGGCGCTTTCCGCGGATCTCGACCAGCACCACCGAGCCGTCGGGCATCACCACGGGCCCTTCCGGAAATTCCAGATCGGTGGCGAGCACGCGCATGTCGGACATCGGACGACCTCCCGCTTTCGTCGCCGCGCTGCGGCGCATTGTTGTTAGGCGTGAGGTTATCGCAAACGTGCCGCTACTTGCCAAGCAATCGGCGCGGTCCGGCGCCGCAGGGCTGGCCTGCAGCGTCTCGACACAATTCGGGAACGCCTCAGCGAATCACCGGAACCCAGATCTCGAAGCCGCCATCACCGGTCCTGGAATCGAAGCGCTGATCGTAGCGTTCGAAATTCGGTGCGTCGGCGACCGTGCAGCCCGATTGCGGCAGCCAGTGATTCCAGATCGTGCTGACGGTGCGACGGATGGTCGAGACGTGGCCCGGATGAGCGAACACGGCAAAGGTGGCCGCGGGAATCCGAACCTTGGCGAAGCTGTGCGGCAGGTTGGAGAAGTCGGCGACCGCGACGCCTGCGATATAGTCGAAGTTTCCGGCATCGTCACCGTTGCAGCAGACGCCGTAAGCGACGTCGCTGACGCGCGCCGGGATATCCTGCTCGACCAGGTGGAAGCGCTGCCAGAGCGCCGGAATGCCGGCCCCGTTGTCATGGCTGAAGCGCTCGGCCACACCGGCAACGAGCAGCGGCTTGGCCGTGACGAAACGTGGTGCGACGAGATCGGCGAGCGGGGTCTGGTCCATCATGATCGGCTCCTGAAGCGACAGGCCATCGAGGCGTGAGCTGGCGCGCACCGATTCCGGCGTGACGCCGAACTGGTCGCGGAACGCGCGCGTGAACGCTTCGTGGGAGCCGTAGTCGGCCTCGAGCGCGAGACTGAGAATGTCCGGCGCTCCCGAGGCCAGAGCCCGTGCCGCCTCGCTGAGACGGCGCAGCCTGACATAGCGCATCACCGAGACGCCGGTCGCCGCCGCGAACGCGCGCACGATGTGGAAGCGCGACACGCCGGCAATGGCAGCGACATCATCCAACGTCAACGGCGCCGACAGATGGCTCTCGATGAACCAGAGCGCCCTCTCGGCCGGGTTGTTGGACACGCGCCTCTCCTTGTCGAAGCGGCCGATCATGCGCGCGGACGTCCTCGTGCGCTTGATCGTTATTGCGCTGCGGACCGTGCTATTTGCCGGCCGGCTTCGCCGGCGCCGCGTCCTTGGCGCCCGGCGCATCGGCCTTCTTCCTCAGTTCGTCCGCAAGCTTCGCCTGCGACGCCTTCAGTTCGTCGATCAGGCCCTGCTGCGAGATCAGCGCAGCCTTCAGCGCCTGGATCTGCCGATTCGCCGCATCGAGCTTCTGCTGCTGATCGAGCGCTTGCTTGGTCATCGTCTTCTGCAGGAAATCGATGTTGCTCTGCAGACATGATGTCCGACGATCCATCGCCTTTTCTGCAGTGCATATCTCGATGCCCGGAATATCCTGCGCATATGCGGCAGAACTCACACACATCGCGAGCACACTCGCGGCAAAAATGATTCCCGCAGCAACGATTCTTCGCATCACAATTTTCTCATTGGCTTGCCCAACACATGATTTTGCGTGGAACTGAAGGAGTTTCCTGATTGATACCATACTGAGACCTCAATCGCGCATTGAAGTTCCGGCCGGGACCCGTTTTTAGGGAGATGGACAGAATGGCTACGCGCGAAAAACGGCTGGCGCAATTCGACGGCAGCGGTGAGCCGCCGCCCGGACAGACGGTCGAGGTGCTGTGCGAGGATCACAGCGGCACCTACCAACTGCCGTTCCCCTGTTTCTACATTGATGGCAAATGGCACAACAAGGAATCCGGCGGCGCGCTCGAAGCCACCGTCATCGGCTGGCGCTTCCCGCGCGCGCGATTTGACGAGCGCAATGGACGCCGTCCGCAGCCGAGCTTCGTTGCCGATCGCGCTTCGTCTTATTGATCATGCCGGGCCCTGAGTTCTGCTCAGGGCCGGTCTTGCCGAAAATATGGTTTTGAACGCAGATTGAGCATCACGACCGGATAGGCCATCAGCAGCGCGCCGGCGACGACCGCGAGGACAGCCGTTCCAACGTCGAGCACACCGTCGCCCCACGCCCGCCGCCACATTGCAATTGCAATCGGAAAGAACAGAATCAGCGCCGTCGCCAGCCCCGGCGAGAATCTGCCTCCGCTGCGCAGGAACGGCAGAATGTGGAAGAAGACGGCGTTGATGATCATCAGCGCCGCGTAGGTGAGCGCGGCCGACGGCCATGTCTCGGCAAGCTCTGCCTGCACCGCGCCGAGCACGACAACAAGCGCGTTCGTCACGTAGAAGTCGCTCCACTCGACCGGCAGCTTCATGACCGTACGCGCCCAATTGCGCCAATCGAACGTGTATTCCTCGAGAATATGCGCGCCGTAGGCCGCGAGCGCGAGCCAAGCCAATGTGGTCAAGGTCATGATCGATGCTCCCCTTGCGGGTGATGGACCGGCGCCAGACCGGTCGCAAGGGGCAATGTGGAGCACCAAGGCGCGAGACAGGCAGCGCGCGTGCCGTGTTTCAAAATGCGACGGCGCTGCCTTGCAGTCTTAATCCTTGGAACGCTGCCGGAACGAATCGCGTCCGAATCGGACGCCGCATCTGGTGCGCGATCTGTTCACGCTAGATGTCGGACACATCGGAGACGACCCACCACATCGTGAGGAGACGCCTCCGGCCGCTTGCCCCAACCGGATGCCAAAGACTAACGGAGAAGGCGCTCAGGTCCAGGGCGTGACCGGCGGCACGTTGTCGGTCGCCGGCGGCATCTCGACCGTCTTGAAGTCGGCCGGGCTGACGATCTCCATATATTCCATGTCAGGGGAATAATCGTAGAGGTAGTGCACGATGCCGGGCCGCTGGTGCACGACGTCGCCGGCCTTCACCAGGGTCGGCTTGTCCTCGTACATGAAGCGGGCCCAGCCCTTCATCATGATGACGATCTGGAAATCGCAATCATGGCGATGCCAGCCCGTGCCATCCACCGGCGGACAATCCGGATTGGCCTTGACGAGGTGGCAGATCACCTGCCCGCCAGTGGCGTCGGCGATGCCGAGATCGCGATACAGAAAGAAGTCGCGCAACCCTCCGCCCTTGTAGTCGGTATCCTCGGGCTTCACGTGCGAGAACTTGGTCACCACTGCATGCTGGTTCATGACGGCCTCCACCGGTTGATCGCGACATCGGCGACCGTTGCGGCCCATCGATCGGCCACAGCGGCCACCACGTCCGAAAGCGGATTGTGCCATGCGAAAACCACGCCACGCCCTGTTCGCAACGCAAAGATCGGCAGGCCGTGACGGCATCGCGCGCTGAACTGATTGCCAACAACCGGGTTTTGGCCGACGCCACACGGCAATGGTGACGTGCTGACAGCTCACGCCACGCGCCGAGAGGACGCAAATCCGGCTTCAAATTGAGCAGCACCTGCCCGCGACATGAGCCGTTCTCGCCGGGGCCGGCGGCTGCAAAGGGCCGCGGACATGGTCCGCTGACGGCAGGACACCTAGTACTCGACCTCCAGCTCCTCGATCTCCTCGGGCTCGGCCTTGGCGGCCTCGATCCATTGCTGCATCTCCGGCATCGCCATGATCAGGTCGGCATAGGCCCTGAGCTGCGGCTCCAGCTTCACGTCATAAGTCACGAAGCGCGTCACCACCGGCGCATACATCGCATCCGCCATGCCGCGCTGGCCGAACAGAAATGGACCGCCGGATCTCTCCAGGCAGTCGCGCCAGATCGCCCAGATGCGATCGATGTCGGCCTGCGCCCGCGTCCAGACCTTGAAGCCCGGAAAGTGGCCCTTGAGATTGACCGGCAGCGACGCCCGCAGGGTCGTGAAGCCGGAATGGATCTCGCCCGAAATCGAGCGGCAATGCGCGCGCTGGATGCGGTCGGCTGGCAGCAGGCCCGCCTCCGGAAAGGTCTCGTTGAGATACTCGCCGATCGCCAGCGTATCCCAGATCGTCGCACCATCGTGGCGCAGGCACGGCACCAGGATCGAGGACGACAGCAGCAGGATCTCGGCGCGAGCCGATGCGTCGTCCGGACCGACGATCACCTCGTCAAAATCCAGTCCGGCAAACCTGGCCAGCAGCCATCCGCGCAGCGACCACGACGAGTAATTCTTGCTACTGATGGTCAACGTCGCTTTGGCCATGTCGCCCTACCCTGTTGCCGCATTGTCGATTGTCGTCCGCCCATCGTGCCGCTCGTGCAAGCGGCGCGATGGGCGGAGCCGGATATGTGAGAGATTTCATCGAGCAAGCGACATGCCAGTTTTTCAGGCAAGACTCGGCCGCTCTGGCTTCGATATTGCATACACCAATGCATGTAATGGATCGGACGCGATGGCGCTGCTGTACCAAGCCTATCAGAACCACATGGACCTGACCGAGCCGTGGCGCCAGAGCGCGGCAGCCGCCATGCGCTATCTCAACCTGATCCCATCAGGGCTATCCAGCCGCGCCATGCGGCGTCTGTCCGCCGCGCTCGAGCTGATCTCCCGCTCGGCCTTGACCTACGCCCGCCCGGCCTATGGCATCGACAGCGTGATGGTCGGCAACCGCGAGCTCGCCGTCACCGAAGAGGTCACGTTCAAGACGCCGTTCGGCTCGCTGCTGCACTTCAAGAAGGATGCCGCACCGGATCAGCCCAAGGTGCTGCTTGTCGCGCCGATGTCCGGCCATTTCGCCACCCTGCTGCGCGGTACCGTGAAGACGCTATTGCAGGATCACGACGTCTATATCACAGACTGGCACAATCCGCGCGACATCCCGCGCGATCATGGCCGCTTCGGCCTCGAAGATTACACCGATCATCTCATCACCTTCCTCGGCCAGCTCGGGCCGCGCCCTCACATGGTGGCGATCTGCCAGCCGTCGGTCTCCGCGCTCGCGGCCACCGCCGTGATGTGCGAGGACAACCATCCGTCGCGGCCGGCCACCTTGACCTTGATGGCCGGACCGATCGATACGCGGATCCAGCCGACCAAGGTCAACGAGTTCGCCAAGAGCAAGCCGATCGACTGGTTCGAGGACAACCTGATCCACTACGTGCCCTTTCAATGCAGGGGCGCCTTCCGCAAGGTCTATCCCGGCTTCGTGCAGCTCACGGCATTCGTCTCGATGAATCTCGAGCGACACGTGAAGCAGCACATGGATCTCGCCAACCATCTCGCCAAAGGCGAGGTCGATAAGGCCGAGACGATCAAGACCTTCTACGACGAGTACTTCGCGGTGATGGATCTGCCGGCGGAGTTCTACATCGAGACTGTGCGCGACGTCTTCCAGGACCATCTGCTGCCGCAGGGCAGACTGATGCACCGCGGCCGTCCCGTCGACCCGAAGGCAGTCCGGCGCATCGGCCTGATGACGGTCGAGGGCGAGCGCGACGACATCTGCTCGATCGGCCAGACGCTCTCGGCGCAGGACATCTGCACCAACGTGCGCGCCTATCGCCGCGTCCATCACATGCAGGCCGGCGTCGGCCATTACGGCGTGTTCAGCGGCAAGAAGTGGAACAACGAGATCTATCCGCTGCTGCGGGATTTCGTGCACGTCAATTCGTGAAGCGGCCGCGCTGTGCGCGTTGCAGCGTCGCCGACGGCGCCTCCCCGAACTTGTCGCGATAGGCCCCCGCCATCCGCCCGAGATGGGTGAAGCCGAGGTCGAAGGCGATGTCGATGATCCGCGCCTCTGGCGCAGCCGTCATCAATTGCGCATTGAGCCGCGCTAGCCGGATGTCGAGCAGCATGTCGGAGATCGACATGCCGAAATGGCGGCGGAAGCCGCCCTGCAGCGCCCGGATCCCCACGCCTGACGATGCCGCAAGCTGCGCCAGATCGAGCGGTTCGGCTGCGTGCGCTGCCAGGAGATCACGCGCCCAGCGGACGGCCTGCGGCAGCGTCTCGACCCGGCCGGAATGCAGCCTGATCGCCTCCGCCAGGCCATTTCCCGGCTGCGCGAACAGAATATCCAGCAGCGTCTCGCGCCAATTGGCGGCCGCGACCGCTGGCAGTCCGCGCCCACCGCCGAGACGCTCGGCGAGGTCGGCGAGCCCGAGCATGTGAGCCCGGAGCCGCGAGCCATGACATCCCGACAACGCGATTGCGGGATCGAATTCGATCGGTTGCACCGCGCGCCCGGACAGCGCTGCTGCGCGCTGTTCCACGAGACGGCGGTCGAGCAACAGGATCAACTGAGCGCACCCCTCCCAGACCATGCGCGTGGGCAATGTCGGCGACAGCAGCGACGCCGCATGATCCGGCGCCGTCGCGACCTCGCCGGTCCCGGCGAAGACCCGCGCGGTCCCCGCCAGGGGGAGCTGCAGCAGGAAGAAGCGGTCGAGACAGCCCGGATCAATGGTTACCGCACCGCCATAGGCGACGTAGTTGATGGAAAAGCCATCGAATGCCGCGCAATTATGCAGAGCGAGGAAATCGCGCGCAGTATCCGCCTCCGGTTGCAGCCCATGCGGACAGAAGATGCGGCCTATTTGTTCAGCGGCCTCATCGACATCGTGCGTTGCAACACGACCATAGGCGGTCAGCCGCGGCACCGCCGGTGACTTCCAACTACGATCAGCGGCTGCATCTGCAGTCATGGCCTACATCGCCCGTCGAGATCGTTTGAAACCTATAATAATTAGCAACTGACGTCGAGGGATTCGTTTTCCGGATAGACTTGGGCAGGCCCCGGCTCGATCCTCCCATGCGTGCAGCAAGGAGATCCGCCATGATCACACTCGAAAAAGGCATCACGCGCGCAGGTACCGGCTATGCCGGCAAGACCTGGAATATCCTGGGTCAGCTCTATTATCCCAAAGCCGTCACCGACTCCACGTTCGCCTTCGAGACCAACAGCGAGCCCGGGCAGTTCGTGCCGGTTCACGTTCATCCCACCCAGGACGAGTTCATCCTGGTGCAGGAAGGCGTACTCGACCTCAAGCTCGACGGCGTCTGGGTCAAGGCGAATGCCGGCGACCTCGTGCGCATGCCGCGCGGCATTCCGCATGGCTACTTCAACAAATCCGACAAGCCGGCGCGCGCGCTGTTCTGGGTCTCGCCGATGCAGAAGCTGGAGGCGCTGTTCAACATGCTGCACAATCTCGCCGACCCGGCCGAAGTGGTGCGAATCTCGGCGGAGCACGAGGTCGACTTCCTGCCGCCGGAGGCCAACGACTAGGCGACAGCGCGGGCCCCAGCGAGCGCCCCCCGATTGTTGCGGTACGAACGGCGCGCGATCATCGCTGTCGGCTCCGTGCGCCTGCAGCATGAGCAGCCGCTGCGCTCGGACGAGATGCGACCGGCGAGATCCTTCTCGCCCTGATTTCGATGCCGACCCATCCGTCGGCATCGCACGTCTCGGTCGCGCCGAGCGACCTTCGTCACCATCGAACTCTCGCGGGCTTCTGCAGCGCGGCGGGCGAATGCCGCCCGAACGCGGCTGCGCGCTCGACAACAAGGAGGTCCCATGATCAGCCGAAAGAATGTCTGTGTGATCGGTGCCGGCGTCTCCGGCCTGGCAGCAGCCAAAGCATTCACCGCCCGCGGGCACGACGTCACCATCGTCGAGCGGAGCGCCGATCTCGGTGGCGTCTGGGAGCCCGCGCGGTCCTATCCCGACGTGCAGACGCAGAGCCCCAAGGAGCTCTATCGCTACACCGACAAGGCGATGCCGGATCACTACCCCGAATGGCCGAAGGGACCGCAGGTCTATGCGTATCTTGCCGACTACGCGAAATCCCACGACCTCGTCCGCCTGATGCGGTTGAACACGACCGTGCTTGCGATGCAGCGCCGCAGCGACGGCAAGCCTGGATGGAGCCTCGACCTCAAAACCGGAGACCGAACGAGCCGGGAGGATTTCGATTTCGTCGCCGTCTGCACCGGTCAGTTCAACGAGCCGCAGACGTTGTCGCTTGGCGGCGAAGATCAGTTCGCGGCCGCCGGCGGCTTGATCCTGCATTCCTCGAAATACAACAATGCCGCGCTCACGAAGGGGCGCGACGTGGTGGTCCTCGGCGGCTCGAAATCGGCAACCGACATCGCAGTCAACGCCGTACGCGCCGGCGCGCGCTCGGTCACGATCGTGCTTCGCGAAGCGGTGTGGCGCATTCCCTACTTCGTCGGCGGTCTGATCAACTTCAAGCGCATCCTCTATATCCGTGCCCAGGAGCAGATGTTTGCAAGCTGGGGCATCGGCCCGCTCGCGCGCGTTGCCCATCTGCTGGCCAAGCCGCTCGTCTGGGCCAATTGGCGCGGCCTGGAGAGCGTGCTCAAGACGCAGTTGAAGCTCGCCAAATGCAACATGGTGCCGAAGGGCAGGATCGAGGACGGCGTGAACTGCTCCGTCCCGATCGCCACGCCCGACTTCTTCCCGATGGTCGCAGACGGCCGGATCAAGGCGGTCTACGGCACCTTCGACCACTACGAGCCGAACACCATCGTGACCAGCGGCGGTGAACGGATTCCGGCCGACGTCGCGATCCTCGCCATCGGCTACAAGCTCGGGGTCCCATTCCTGTCGGATGCCGACCGCGCCAGACTGGTCGATCCGGACGGGCAGTACCGGCTCTATCGGCTGATCGCCAATCCCGATCTTCCCGACATGGGATTCGTCGGCTTCAATTCGAGCTTCTGCACCGTGCTCTGTGCGGACATGGCCGCCAACTGGCTGGTGCGCTACGCCGACAAACAGCTGGCGCATCAACCGAGCGAGCGCGAGATGCGCGACAACATCGAGATGATGCTGCATTTCAAGCGGATCGAGCGCCCTGCCGCGGGCGTGTATGGCGGACTTTGCGTCGCGCCCTATCACTTCAAGCATTTCGACGAACTGCTTGCCGACATCGGCGCTCGGCGCCGACGGCGCAATCCATTGGCGGAGATGTTCACGCCGCCCGATGCGGACGCGTATAACGACTTTCTCGCATCCGCGCCGGCCTATCAGGCCGGCTGAGGTGGCGGCGAACAGTCTCGCCGCGCTGCAGACACAGTGACGCCGCGAGCGAGACGCATTGCGGAGGGATGGCCGGCCCCGCGGGGCGCTGGCCTTCCCGGCACAGTCGGGCTATCCAAAGCGCCCCCGGCCTCCAGCCGTTCGCCTCGGAGCCTGCCATGATCCTCTCGACCCATCTCCGCACCATCGGTCTCGCCGCTTCGGCCGCGTTCCTCCTGACCACCGCGGCCCAAGCCGCAGAAGTTCACGTCATGATCTCCGGCGGCATGACCGCTGCATTCAAATCCCTGGTGCCGGAGTTCGAGCGGCGCTCGGGTCACAAGGTCGCGATTGCGTACGGCCCGTCGATGGGAACAACCACGAATGCGATTCCGGTTCGCCTCGAGCGTGGCGAACCTGCCGATGTCCTCATCATGGTGGGCTACGCGCTCAGCGATCTCACCACCAAGGGCAAGGTGACGCCGGATAGCCGTGCGGACCTCGCCAACTCGCCGATCGGCGTCGCCGTCAAGTCGGGGACGCCGCATCCCGATATTTCGAACGCGGAAGCCGTGAAACGCATGCTGATCGCCGCCAAGACCATCGCCTATTCGGACAGCGCCAGCGGCGTCTATGTCTCCACCGAGATGTTCGACAGGCTTGGCATCAAGGACGAGATGAAAGGCAAGGCGCGGATGATTCCGGCCACTCCCGTCGGCGAGATCGTCGCCCAGGGCGAAGCGGAGATCGGCTTTCAGCAGATCAGCGAGCTCAAGCCGGTGAAGGGCATCGACATCGTCGGGCCGCTGCCGGCCGGACTGCAGAAGATCACCGTGTTCTCCGCCGGCATCGCCACGGCCGCCAAGGAGCCGGAGGCCGGCAAGGCGCTCATCAAGTTCCTGCAATCACCGGATGCGCGTCACGTGATCGCGGAAAGCGGCCTCGATCCGATCGTGAGGCGGGCACCGAACTGACGCCGCAGGAGCCCGGCTGAGACGACGGCTCCCCCCCGTGGCGCGGGAGAGTCCGGCAGGCAGCGTCGGTGCGCTTACTGGGTGAGCAGCGTCGACTCGCTCAGATTGTTGGCGCCGTAGGCCTTCTTGAGCAGACCGTTCGCCTTGGACTCCGTCATGAACTTGGTGACGAAAGCCAGCGACTGCGGATGCTTCAGCGGCACCGCGACCGCGGTGTCCGTCTTCTTGAAGGTCTCGGCCAGCACCTTGGTGCCGGGAATCTGCTTGGCGATGAGATTCAGTTGATCGCGCGCCAGCGCGAGCGCGTCGATCTCGCCCGCGCTGAGCAGCGCATGGACTTCCTCGTAGGACTTGAAGCCGGTGACGGTCGCCTTCTTCAGGAAGGCCTTGGCGCCGCGCATCACGGTCGTATCGTTGATGGCCGCAACCTCGGTGCCGGCCTGGTCCAGCGCCGCGATGTTGGCGACGTCGAGACCGGCGCGGACGATGAAGGTGGTCTCGACCGAATCGTAGACCGGACCGAACGAGACCTTGGTTTCGCGCTCCGCGTCCTTCGGCATGAAGGCCACATCCCAGATGCCCCGCGCAGCATCTTCGGTGATCGCATTGGAATTCGGGTGCTCGACGAATTCGACGGGCACACCGACCTGCGCGGCCATGGCCTTGCCCAGTTCGACCGGAACGCCTGAATAGCCGCTGTCCGACTTGACGCACCAGAACGCCCCGCCGGCGGCGCCGACGGCGATGGCGACGCGAAGCTTGCCGGTCGGCGCGATTTCTTCCTTCAAGCCGGCTGCGCCGGCGGCGTTGCCGGCAAACGTGACTACCGCAGCTGCCAGGGCTGCGTCACGCAGCCAGCGCCAAAACGCCATGGCCCTCTCCCATCGAATTGCAAGTTGGATACGAGCCGCACCTTGCCGGGAGCACCGTTAAATACAGCTTACCTCGCTTGCGCAAAGCAGCATGCGACGCGCAAAACTTGCGCGTCGCAATTACGGTTTCAAATAACTCGATACCGAAAACCAATTAAGCGTCGCTTAAACGCAGCGCCGAACCGCGACGCCATTGACGATCACCGTGCGGCACGCCGCAGCCGCCACCGGCGGCTTGCGAACCACCACGGCGCCCGCCGCACCGGCGCAGCCGGCTCGCACGACGCCGCGTGCGCAGACCACGGCGTTGGCATCCGACATCGACACGAACGGCATTACCGCCAGGATGAACAATCCGCACAGCGTGGAAATAATGGCACGTGAAAGAATGGCGCTCATCTTCAAACTCCTGATCATGATCTGATTGGTCAAATATCCACCCTGTTGCGACCTTGCCTGGGACGTCCCCACCCGACAATTGGGACAATTTGGGTGGATTCGCTCTCCTGTGCATCCCCGCATGCGCTGCAGTGGTAACCGTGAACGGCGACAGCCGCCCTGCATCAGCGATTGGCCGCAAACTGCGCGAGCATGCCCTTGCAACCAGGTGTCAGCGCACCGGCATTGGCCGCGAGGCACTGCGCGATCCGGCCGCCGCCCGGCTCGATGCCGCTGCACAACGCCCGCGCGTCCGCGCCGCAGGCGGCCCTCACGATGCGCAACTCCTCGAGCGGCCGCAGCGGTCGCAACACCAGCGCGGGCGCCGCCGGTGCAGCGGGGGTTGTCGCCGCGGGCCGGGCAACAGCCGCGGTCGCCGTCGATGCCCCGCTCGGCGTGACGCCGCCGCTCGAAGACGCCATCGCCTGAGCGCAGGGGCCGGACACTCTGACCTTGTTCTGCTCCAGGCACTGCAGTGCCGCCGCGCCGCCCGGCGGCACGCTGCTGCAGACCTTGCGGTAATCGGAGCCGCAGGCAGTTCTGATCGCGGCAACCTGCGCCTCGCTCGGCTTGCCCGCAGGCGCCGACGCAGCCGGCTTGGCCGCCGCCGAGACGGGCGGGGCAGGAATGGCCTGGACGGGCACGGCCGGCTGCGCCGCAGCCTTTGGAGGTTCGGCGGAAGGCCTGCTCGCCTCGGCGGCGACCGGTGCGCTCGCGGCCGGTGGCGCCGAAGCCGGCTTGGCCTCCACGACAGGCTTGGCCTCTGCCGGAGGCCTTGCCTCCGCGGCAGGCTCGAGCGCCTTGACCGCCGTCTGGCAAGCTGAGGACAGGCTCGCGATGTTCTTCTGCAGGCATTGGAACGCCGCCGTACCGCCGGGCGGCACGCTCGCGCATTTCGACATGTAGTCCGACCGGCATGCCGACTTGATCGCGTTGCGCTGCGCATCGCTCTGCGCCAGCGCCTGCGTTGCTGCGAGGCTGGCCGCCGCGGCCATCCCGAGCACCAGCAGTCTCCTGAAGCGATTGATCATCGATCGATCCTCAAATGGTGTCCTGCCTCAATTTCTTGTCGCCACCGCAGTCGCCGCAGGGTGGCCATCAGGTCTCGTCAGTATGAGCGCGCGCATATCGGCCCAGGCTGCGCCGTCGGCGCAGGCCTGGCAATTGGGAAAATTTGGGTGGATCGCATCCTCACTCCGCCGGGGCCTCCCGCAGCGCCGGCTGCACCGCCGGAAGCTCCGGCGGCAGGATCAGCACGGCGATGACCGCGACCAGGCAGAGCGCGGCGAAGGCCTGCAGCATGGTGACGAAGCCGCCGTGCTCATACAGCCAGGCGACCAGGCCGACCGAGGCGCCGGCCGCGGTGAAGCCGATGAAATAACGCACGGCATAGGCGCGCGAGCGCCACTCCTCGGCGGTGTACTTGCCGACCATCGCGTCGTTGACGGTGACCTGCCCGAACGCGCCCATGACGATGCCGATCGAGGCCAGGATCAGCGCCCAGTCGCGCGCATCGGCGGCCAGATACAAGAGCGGCGCCAGCACCAGCGACAGCGGCAGCGCGATCGTCTTCAGCGCGTGGCGGTCGAGCAGCCGCCCGATCGTATACTGCGTCATGGCGCCGAACACGTAGACGCCGGCCGCGATCACGCCGAGCAGCGCCGGGCTCTGCGTCAGCCCCGCCAGCCGCTCCGCGAACAGTTTTGGCAGCGCCACGGTGATCGCGTTGAACGTCGTCGAGATCGCGATCACCACCAGCAGCAGCGCCAGCAACACGCGCCACATCTGATCGCGCGCGACGCGGGCCTGCGCCGCCGCCTGCTTCGATCCGCGGCGGTCCTCATGCGCGACCGCCAGCGCGAACACCGCGCCGATGCCGACCGTGATCACGCCGGGCACGATGAAGGCGAAGCGCCAGCCGAGATACTGCCCGACCACGCCGGTGACCAGCGCCGACGAGGCGACGCCGAGATTTCCGAACACGCCGTTCAGCCCCATGTCGCGGCCGAGCCGGTCGGCATAGGACACCAGCATCGCGGTTCCCACCGGATGGTAGATCGAGGCGAACAGGCCGATCGCGAGCAGCGCCGCGCCGAGCTGCCACGGCGTCTGCACCAGGCCGACCGAGATCATCGACAGCCCGATGCCGATGTAGAAGATCAGCATCATGTGCCGCCGGCTCCAGCGGTCGCCGAGCCAGCCGGTCAGCAGCGAGCCGGCGCCGAAGGCGATGAATCCCGGCGTCGCATAGGGCAGCAGGTCCGCATAGGCCATGCCGAGCGCGGGGCCCATGATGATGACCGCAGCTGCGAAGATCAGCATCGCATAGTGGTCGATGAAATGGGCCGCGTTGACGAAGCCGATGACGCGGCGGGGGCTGTTCATGGGAGCTGTCCTCGATTCCTGACAGATCGGTTATAGTCGACGCGACCAACGAGAAGCCGCCAATGACCATCGTGGACACGCCATTGAAGCCGCTCGGCGCCGACCGGGTGACCACCGAGCCCGGCGTCCACCTGATCGCGCGCCTCTATCACAAGGGCGCCCGGCTCGA
The DNA here is from genome assembly GCF_032489875.1 of Bradyrhizobium sp. SZCCHNR1015. NCBI lineage: Bacteria > Pseudomonadati > Pseudomonadota > Alphaproteobacteria > Hyphomicrobiales > Nitrobacteraceae > Bradyrhizobium > Bradyrhizobium sp. SZCCHNR1015. Next base: position 98,374 of record NZ_JAUEYW010000020.1, on the reverse strand, counting down.
TCCGCACATGCACCGCGAATCCCAGTTGATCTACGCCTCGCGCGGCACGATGCAGGTGACGACGCCGCGCGGACGCTGGCTGGTGCCGCCGGACCGCGCCGTCTGGGTTCCGGCGCGTCACGGCCATGCCATCGACATGCTGGCCGACAGCCAGATGCGCACGCTGTATTTCGAGCAGGACTGGCTCACGCGGGAATCGCGCGGCGTTCCGCTTGACCGCGAGTTCGTGGTGCAGGTCTCGCCGCTGCTGCACCAGGCGATCCTGGCGCTGTTCGCCGCCGACGGCGACCCTGCGCGCACCGCGCTGCTGGTGCGACTCGCGCTGCTCGAGCTGCGCCGTGCCGAGGATTCCTCGACCTTCATCCCCCTGCCGCAGGACCCACGCGCGCGGCGTGCTGCCCAGCTCGTCCTCGCCTCGCCCGCGAGCGAGGAGGATCTGGCGACCCTGGCCGGCAAGGTCGGCAGCTCGGCCCGCACTCTGTCGCGGCTGTTCGCGGCGGAGACGCGGCTGAGCTTCAAGGCGTGGTGCCAGCGCGCCCGGATCGCCGCCGCGATCGAGCGGCTGTCCACCGACCGTCAGCTCTCCGTCAAGCAGCTCGCCGCCGATCTCGGCTATGCCAGCGTGCCGGCATTTTCGCATGCCTTCAGGCAGGTCACCGGCCGCACTCCGACCGAATTCGCGGAGCAGACAGGTGCATGAGACGCCGGCCGCATATGCACGCCGCGACGGCGGCGTTGACGATTTGTTATGTTTGAATGTCGCCAGCTTTGCCATAAATCCATGTAACATCGCCCTCATCACGCTCCGGGATTCGACTGACATCAGATGGCCAATGCCTTTTTCACCGACCTGATCACCACAATTTCCGAGCGAGGCCGGACGCTGCTGCGCGGCGGCGGCGCCCCTACCGACAAGCATGATGCGAAAAGCCTGGCCGAGCTGTGCGAGGCGCTGGTGTCCGGCGCCGGCGAGGCCTCGGGCACGGCGATGGCCCGCGACGTGCTCGACGGCTATCACGATCTCGACCCCGAGGGCCGCAAGGCGTTCTTCACCGCGCTGGTGCATGATTTCGGGCCCGACAAGGCCAAGCTCGCCAAGGCGATCGATGATTGGCGCGCGGCACCGTCGGACGAAGGCGCGAGCGCGCTGCATTTCGCCTCCGAGCCGCGCCGGCAGGAATTGATCCGCCGGCTCAACCGCGCGCCGGGCGGCACGCCCGAACTGGTGGCGATGCGCACCGATCTCCTGGATCTCATCAAGGGCAATCCGGAACTCGCCGCGCTCGATCGCGACGTCGTGCATCTCTTGAGCTCATGGTTCAACAGGGGGTTTCTCGTGCTGCGTAAGATCGACTGGTCGACGCCGGCGAACATTCTGGAGCAGATCATCCGCTACGAGGCGGTGCACGAGATCCACGACTGGGACGACCTGCGCCGCCGCATCGATCCGGTCGATCGCCGCTGCTACGCCTTCTTCCATCCGGCGATGCCCGACGCGCCCTTGATCTTCGTCGAGATCGCGCTGACCGAGACCATCCCCGGCGCCATCGCGCCGCTGCTCGCGGTCGACCGTCCGCCGGTGCCCGCCGACCGCGCCCGTACCGCCGTGTTCTATTCGATCTCCAACACCCAGCGTGGCCTCGGCGGCATCTCGTTCGGCAACTTCCTGATCAAGCAGGTGGTCGAGGAGCTCCGCCGCGAGCTGCCGAAGCTCGACACCTTCGTCACGCTGTCGCCGGTGCCCGGCTTCATGAACTGGCTGAAGTCGACCCCCGATGCGACCGAAGAGGATCGCAACGTGCTCAAGCTGCTGAACGAGCCGCGCTGGGTCGAGGATGCCGAGATGACCGCCGAGCTGCGCCCGGTGATCGAGCCGCTCGCCGCGCACTACTTCCTCAAAGCGCGCACGTCGAAGGGCAAGGTGATCGATCCCGTCGCCCGCTTCCACCTCGGCAATGGCGCCAGACTCGAGCGCATCAACTGGCTCGGCGACCTCTCCTCCAAGGGCCAGCGCGAATCCGCGACCGTGATGGTGAACTACCTGTATCGGCTCGAGGACATCGAGAAGAACCACGAGGCCTACGCCAATGACGGCGAGGTCGTCGCCTCCAGCGCGGTGAAGAAGCTGCTGCGCGGCGAAGGCCGGCGGCTGCTGGATATGAGGTTGTCGTCGTAGGGATTGCACGGACGCGTTCGATCGCGTCCGCTGTTGGCGTCTTGAAGCCCATTGGCTCGAGGCACGCCGCCCACTCCAAACTCCGTCATTGCGAGGCGCCCTTGCGCCGAAGCAATCCAGAGTCTCGCGCGTCGCCCTGGATTGCTTCCGCCTACGCCCGCCGGGCTTCGGCGGACACGTCGCTGCGCTCGCAATGACGCGTGGTGAGATGGCGTGCTCACGCCTCAAACACCGCTGTCGTCCCGGCGAACGCCGGGACCCATAACCACCGGCAGCCGTTTGAGGCAGGCTCGTCATGACCTGCTCGCGCCCAACATCCGCCGCGGCGTATGGGTCCCGGCGTTCGCCGGGACGACGCTGTGGGAAAACCGCTTTCACATCTCAAACAGCTTGGGGACGTGCGCCAACATCCTCGCGGCGCATGGCGCCCAAGTTGCTGCGAAGCATGTCCCTCCGATCAAAACAGAGGGCGCAGGGAAGACCGGGTGCTGGCCGCAACCCATGGCCCCCGTGCGTGAAATAGTGCACGGGGCAGGAACCACAGGTACGACCGGTGCATTCCGGCCTTCCCTGCGCGATGGTTTTTACGGTGTCCTTCGTGCTCTCCCTGGGGATCGGGCTTTCTTGCCCCCATCGCCCGCGCGTGCCGTCAAGCAACAACGCAGACTTGACCTCAGCGTCGAGAGGCCAGGACCACACGACTTCTCCGTCCGCAAGGACGCCGGTCGTCTGCCGACATCCTCACAGCCACCGCATCCCTGCCCCGACGTTCGTGACGACGCGTACGCCCCTCTGCGATGAGGCAGGATGCGCACAATATTGCTGATTTTCGGAATTTGTCAAGGCGAAAGATTCGGGCGCCGTTCGTGGCGCCCGTCGGGACCACGGCCCCCTTGTCCTCACGACGTCTTGCGTTTCGCCTCCACGTGCCGCGCGAAGCTGTCGAGAATGGCCTGCCAGCCACCCTGCTGCTGCTCGACTGAATGGATCGTTTCGGCATCGAAGGCGACGCGAACGACGACGCCATTCGGGCCGGGCTCGAAGTGGACCTCGGCCCTCCGGTCGCCGAAGGCGTATTCGATCAGCTTGTGCTCGACGATCTTGGTGTAGGTGCCCGCGAAGTCGAAGCCCATGCTGCCGTTCTTCGCCTCCATCCGCGACGAGAACGCGCCGCCCTCTCTCAGGTCGACCGTCGCCTTGGTCGTATGCCAGTCGTCGGAGGCCGCGTTCCATTTCACGATGTCGGCCGGCGTCGTATAGGCAAGCCAGACCTGATCGATCGGGGCGGCGACGGTGGTTTCGACGGTGATGCGCATGGATATTGCTCCTGGCTCGATAACGGCTCGCTGCATGTGTGCAGGGAGTGGTGTCGGTCAAAGGACGATCGAGACTGGCCGGTCCCGACATCCCGAGCGCTCGATGCGTCGAAAAATGAAAGAGCGGATGTCCGCGGTCTGCGGGGCGGGTCTGGCGGCTGTTGGCGCCCGAGATCCGGACCCAAAATTTCTCGCTGCGGCCAGCCTCGCTTTGATCAGCGCACTCGACGAGGAGTTTTGTGCACTGTCAATGTGTTGTTCCCATCGCCGTCGCCTCGCAGCAGAAGCAACCTTTAGTTGACGCAGATCAAGTCCACTCATGGTCAAGCAACACAGTATGCTTTTGGGAGCCGACACCGCAGGTGTCGACGCAGTTGAACCGGCGCGAGATTTTGTCAGCCCATTGTGAGGCGCCAGATGAAGAAACTAATCGTAGTGGTGCCGGGCATCTTCGCATTCATGAAGCACTGGCTTCCCCTGAAACAGCGGCTGCAGAAGGAACCTGAGCTTGCCGGCTCGACATGGCTCGAATGGCATCACCATGCCTGGCGCAAAAGGCCCGAAACCTACGCAATAGATCTGAGAGCCGCCATTGACAATGTCTGGCGCACAAAAGGCCCCTTCGACGAAATAACTCTTGTAGGTCATAGTTTTGGTGGCGTGCTCGTACGCCAAGCTTATTTGCTCGGCTCTGGAATCTTTGAAGACTACCAACACAAAGACAAGTGGTGTATTCACGTCAGACGCTTCGTTTTGTTTGCCTCCATAAACCGCGGATGGAATCCTGAAAATCTCCATGCCTTGCGTTTTCTCTACGTAGCGCTTCGACCGTTCGGTCCCCTGATCCAGCTACACAAGGAACTTGAAGTCGGATCCGACTTTATTGCCGATCTTCGTATCCAGTGGATAAAGCATTTTCGAAAGCTGGGAGACGATGCGCCGGCCGTCGTGCAGGTGCTCGGCACAAAAGATGGCATCGTGTCACGAGCAGACAGCATAGATGTAATTCAGTTTCCAAACGCCGAAGAAATTGAAATTCCCGGCGCGAACCACTTGAATCTCCATCGGTTCGACAGGAGCGCAGATCAAGAATCCCATTATAAGCTCATACGCAGCGCCTTCTTAGATACATTTGAAACTAAGCCAGCGCCGGCCAAAAAGATGGTTACCCATGTGGTCTTCCTTTTGCACGGCATCCGAGCCAACAACAGTGAATGGGTCGAGCAGGCCAGGGGTCACATTGAAGAAAGTCACCCCAATGCCGAAATAGTGACCGCCTCGTACGGCTATCTCCCAGCGGTTGACTTCGTGATCCCGGTGTTGCGCAAGCGCAAGATCAACTGGTTCAAAGACGCCTATAGTTACTACTACGCTCGATATCCGGATGCAGATTTCCGCTTCCTTGGGCATAGCAACGGCACATACTTGCTAGGCCGGTCTCTGCAGCGAGTGTCTGGCATGTGCTTTAGACGCGTGATTCTAGTGGGCAGCGTGTTACCACGCACGTACGATTGGCAGAAGGTATTTGCCAGAAGTCAAGTCGAGTTGTTGCGCAATGACCGCGCGAATCGCGACTTCCCGGTCGGAATTCTTTGCAGCGCGCTAAGAGGCCTCGGGATGCGAGATGTGGGGTCTGCCGGCTTTCATGGATTTGATTTTAAGGACGAGAGAACCTTAGAAGTCTTTTACCACGACGGCGGACACAGCAAGGCATTGACTGAAACTAACATTGGGCCCCTGATCCGGTCCTTAATGACGGACCAGATCAATCGGAGCCAGGACCGAGAGTTACAGAAAAACAAGCCGAATCCGCGATTTGCGTTTCTATCTCGCTTTGCGCCCTACGTTTCTTTTGGCGTTGCATCATCAATTGCATTCGGGACGGCTTATTGCCTCTACTCGAAGTGGGAAAGTCTTACGAGTGCAATCGTATCGCTATCGCCAACGGCTTTGCTTTTCTCTTTGGGGGCCATCCTAATTGTCGGATTGATTAGAGCGATATGAGAGTCGCTTAAGCCTTTCTAGAATTGTCTATGATCTTCAGACCAAGGCTGCCAGCGCACAAACCATACCAACGGCAGCGGCTTATTCGATCAATCACCCCATCACGTCCTGCGGCCGCAACCTCAGCGCCGCCGCCGGCAGATTGGCTGCCAGCCACGCCGCAATCACCTTCTGCTTCCGGTGATACGCCAGACCCGCCGCGACCACCGCAACGCCGATCAGCGACAGTGCGAACGGAAACAGCAGCGAGTTCTTGAAGACGACGTCGGCGAGATGGCCGAGATACATCGTGATGCCGATGGCGCCGAACACGGCGTAGGCGCGGCGGACGATGATGACGGCGACCGCGAGCAGGCCGACGTTCAGCAGGCAGTAGACCGCCTTGCCGAGCTCGGTCGCGCCCTCGGTGGCGCTGATGCCGCCCCAGAAGGCCATCAGGCCGAACAGGTGCAGCCAGAAGCCGAAGTCGCGGCTACGGCTGGCGTAGTCGACGGTCCAGGCGACCGCGAGAATGCCGAGGCCGAACCAGATCGAGACGATGCGGCGCATCTCCCAGTCGATGTGGCTGACGTTGAAGATCCAGGGCGTGAGGTCCATCGACATGAACCACAGCGCGACCGAGATGATCGCGACGATGAAGGGCACGCGATAGAAGCGTAGCGCGATCGCGCCGGCCGCGAGGGTGGCGAGCTCCATGAACAGCCAGCTGCCCTTGATCCAGACGTAGAAGTCCTGAACCGTGCCGGGCTTGCCGAACCTGCCCCACCAGCCGAGCTCCTCCTGCATGCCGTAGACGGCGAGCGGCGCCATCGACACGGCGATCGCGATCAGCAGGCCGCCGGGGACGCGCAGGTCGCGGCGCCAGAGGTGGTTGCCGGCGAGACCGAAAGCGGCGGCGTAAGCGAGCGCGCAGGCGGTCAGCGCGCGGCCGCCCAGCTGCGAGAACGCCACCGTCGAGAACAGGCCCATCGCGCCGATCACGATCAGCGCGCCGGCGTACCAGAGCAGATGCGCGGCATCGAATTGGGCGCGGGGCGCTGCCGTTGCGACGCGCTGGTGCAGGAAGGCGAGCAGGCGCTGCAGCTCGTCGGGACCGATCGCGCCGGCAGTTTCGGCAGCACGGAGATCGTGGTCGGAATAGGACATGGTCGTCACCTCATGGGCGCGCCGGACATGCCCGTGGCGTTCGCGCGAACGCTATTGCGTTGCGCGTCGCGATACGCGGATGCCGGTGCGAACAGGGGGTAGTCTAACGGAACTTGAGCGACGTTCAAGAAAATTCTGAGCGTCGCTCATGTTTTTGAGTGAAGGGTTGCTGTTTGGCGCCGGGCGCCGTGCCCTCGTTGGCTCACGCTCTCTCCACTCGTCATGGCCGGGCTTGTCCCGGCCATCCACGTCCGAGCCCAGAAGGCCGACGTGGATGCCCGGGACGAGCCCGGGCATGACGATGGGGTTGGCAGGGTGCCCCATCCTGAGGGCGGACGATCGTTGAGGGGCCGATGCCTCAGACTTGAGGACGGGCGCAAGAGGCGGCGCTCGACCCTATCCTCAATCCTTGAAATACGGCTCGACCGGCCCATGCACCTTGATGGTCAGCGGGTTGCCGTGGCGGTCCTTGGCGGTGCCGGCGGCGACGCGGATCCAGCCTTCGCTGATGCAGTATTCCTCGACATTGGTCTTCTCGGCGCCCTTGAAGCGGATGCCGACGTCGCGCGACAGGATCTCCGCGTTGTAATAGGGGCTCTTCGGATCGACCGAGAGACGGTCGGGGAAGGTGAAGGTCTCGTTGTCGCTCACAGCAGTGCCTCGATCTCTTTCTTCAGCGCCTCGGGCGTGGTGGTCGGCGCGTGGCGCGATGCCACGTGGCCGGTGCGATCGACCAGGAATTTGGTGAAATTCCATTTGATCGCCGAGCCCAACAGGCCCGTCTTCTCGCCCTTCAGGAACCTGTACAGCGGGTGCGCGTCGGCGCCGTTGACGTCGATCTTCGCAAACAGCGGGAAGGTGACGTCGTACTTGCCGGCGCAGAACGCGCCGATCTCCTCGGCCGTGCCGGGCTCCTGGGCGCCGAACTGGTTACAGGGAAAACCGAGCACGGCAAAGCCCCTGTCCGCATAGGCGCGGTGCAGCGCCTCCAGGCCGCGATATTGCGGCGTGAAGCCGCAGGCGCTCGCGGTGTTGACGATCAGGAGCACTTGGCCCTCGAAGCGCTGCAGCGGCACCTCCTCGCCCTTCAGCGAGGTCGCGGTGAAATCGTAGATGCTGGCCATCAGCCCAGCACCGGATCGATCGGTGACGGCGGCGTGCCGCCGGCCTCGATGGCCTCGCCCGCGGCGAGGCACATGTCCTCGCGAAAGCGCTGGCCGACGAGTTGGACGCCGACCGGCACGCGGCCGACCATGCCGGTCGAGACCGTCAGGCCCGGCAGGCCGAAGAAGGGAATGGCGATCTGCGTGAGCTGGGCATGCCAGACCTGCCTGAACGACTCCTCGTCCTTGCGGTCGAGCTGGTCGGCGAACGGCAGCATGCCGGAGACCGGCATCAGCAGCAGCGGATGCTGCTCCATGAAAAGGAGCCATTGCCGGGTCAGCGCGGCGCGGCGGGCCAGCGTCGCCGAGAGGTCGAACGGATGAACCTTGTCACTGACGCCGCGCAGGCAGGCCAGCGCGCCGGGATCGCCTTCCTTCTCGGCTGCGGCGAGCTGCGCCTCGTAGCCGTCGCCGAGCCAGAGCCGGGTCTGCAGCAGCGCGGCCTCCTGCAGCGGCGGCGTGTCCGCGATCTCCTCGACGGCCCAGCCGGCGGCTTCGAGCCGCCTGGCGGCATCGCGCAGCGCGGCGACGACTTCCGGCACCGGGTTGAGGCCGTCGGGGTTGACGCAGAGCGTGACGCGCTTCGGCAAGGGAGGGCCCTCGAGCGGCACCGGCATCCACCAGACGTCGCGGACGTCGCGCGCCGACATCGCTGCGAGCGCGATCCTGACGTCGTTGACCGTGCGGGCGAGCGGGCCGGAGACGGCGCTGATCTGCGGGCCGATCGGGCGCTCCGGCAGGCAGGTGTTGAAGGCGGGGATGCGGCCGACCGTCGGGCGCAGGCCGTGGATGCCGCAGGCGTAGGCGGGATAGCGCACCGAGCCGGCGATATCGGTGCCGTGGCCGATATGGCCGATGCCGGCGGCGGTCGCCGCGCCGGCGCCGCCGGAGGAGCCGCCCGGGGTGATGCCGGGGTCGCGGGGATTCCTGGTGTGGCCATGGATGAGGTTGCTGGTGAACCAGCGATACGACACCGCAGGCGTGTTGGTGCGGCCGAGCAGCACGGCGCCGGCCTTGACGAAGTTGTTGACGACCGGATTGTGGGCCGAGGCGATCGCGTCCTTCTGCAGATTGAGGCCGTTGGTGGTGGCGAAGCCTGTCTGGTCGACATTGACCTTGATCGTCACTGGCACGCCGGCGAGCGGCCCCGGATCCTCGCCGTTCGCCAGCCGGGCGTCGATGGCGTCGGCCTGTTTCAGAACCTCGTCTGGACGGTGATCGATCACGGCGTTGATCGCGGGGTTCACCGCATCGAGCCGCGCCAGCGCGGATGTCGCGGCCTCGCGGGCGGAGACCTGTTTCGACTTGATGAGGGCGGCAAGATCGGCAGCCGGCAGGCGCCAGAGATCGGTCATGGGAAGCTCCGTGGTGGTCTCGCGTTCTTAGCGCGACGGAGAGCACGGAGAAAGCCGCGCCAGGCGAGGTGGCCATGCACAAGCGCGGTCCCGCTGGCCTGCGTCTCACGCTCATGTTGCAGAGCAGCCGTGCCCGCGGCCGTCCTTCGAGACGCCCGCCTGCGGCGGGCTCCTCAAGACGAGGGTTGAGGGTGTGCCGCCGAATGTTCGCGGCACATTGCAATGCCTCCCCTCATGATGAGCGAGCTGCTCATGGTCAATGTGCCGCGCCGGCCTCGCGACCAAATCCTCATGGTGAGGAGCCCGCCCCAGGCGGGCGTCTCGAACCATGAGGCCTGGATGCCTCGACGCGACGCCCGAACGATCGATACCCAACCTGCATCGATCGATCCGGAATCAGGCTTGGTCAAGCTTCACATTCGACTTTAAGAGCTGAAGCAACAACATCACAAAGGGGGAAACAGATGATCAGACCGGGCACCATCATGGCCGCAACCTTCGTTCTCGCCGCTGCAGCAACGCTGGCGCCGCGCGCCGGCCAGGCCGAGACCTACGCCTATGTCGGCAACGCCGACAGCAACGACATCAGCGTGTTCAAGTTCGACGCCGCCTCGGGCGAGATGACCCCGGTGCAGACGGCTGCCTTCGTGGGCGTGGAGAAGCCGGGCTCGTCGACCCCGCTCGCGGTCAGCCCGGACAAGCGGGTGCTCATCGCCGGCGTGCGGTCACAGCCATTCGTCGCCGAGAGCTTCGCCATCGACGCCAAGACCGGGCGGCTCAGCCACATCGGCAACGGGCCGCTCGCCGACAGCATGGCCAACATCGCCTTCGACCGCACCGGCAAGGTGCTGTTCAGCGCCTCCTATGGCGGCAACAAGGTGGCGGTGAATCCGGTCCAGCCGAACGGCGTGGTCGCCGCACCTGGCCAGGTGATCCCGACCGGGCTGAACGCGCATGCCTTCCTGCCCTCGCCCGACAACCGCTTCGTGTTCGCGACCAATCTCGGCTCCGACCAGGTGCTCGGCTTCGCCTTCGACGCCGCCACCGGCACGCTGACGGCCAAGGAGGCGCTGACGGTGAAGACGCCGGAGAAGTCCGGGCCGCGGCACTTCATCTTCCACCCGAACGGCAAGTTCATCTACCTTCTGCACGAGCTCAACGCTGATCTCGCGGTCTACGCCTATGATGCCGAGAAAGGCACCTGGAGCGAGCAGCAGCGCACGACCGCCCTGCCCTCGGGCTTCACCGGCAAGCCCTGGGCGGCGGATCTTCATGCGACGCCCGATGGCAAGTTCCTCTACGCCTCGGAGCGCGGCTCGAACACGATTGCCGGCTTCAAGGTCGATGCGGCCAGCGGGCGCCTGAGCCCGATCGGCAGCGTGCCGACCGAAACCCAGCCGCGCGGCTTTGCCATCGATCCCACCGGGCGCTACCTCGCCGCCGTCGGCGAAGTGTCGAACGGGATGACGGTGTATCGGATCGACCCGGCCAGCGGCGCGCTGGAGAAGATCAAGTCCCATGCCGTCGGCAAGAAGCCGAACTGGGTGGAGTTCGTCAGCCTGCCGTGACCGGCGGGCTGCAACACCGCTGTTGCGGCCATCCTTCGAGACGCCCGCCTCCGGCGGGCTCCTCAGGATGAGGGGCTGAGGGTGCGGCAGGAATTCTTCCGCGTTGTGATGCCTCCCCTCATGGTGAGGAGCCCGCCGGAGGCGGGCGTCTCGAACCATGAGGCCCGGATGGCTCCAACGTTTCCATCGGCGCTGCGAGTGCCTATATGCAACACCATGACCATGCCTGCCGCCCAGCCCGACCGCCATCCCCTCGCCGTTCAACATCCGGACCTCGACGACGCCTCGATCCGCCTGCTGGTCGAGACCTTCTACGGCCGCGCACGGGAGGACGAGCTGATCGGCCCGATCTTCAACCGTACGGTGGAGGATTGGGACGAACATATCGGCAGGATCAGTGATTTCTGGTCGTCGATGTTCCTGAAGACGGGCCGCTACAGCGGCGCGCCGATGCGGCCGCATCTGCTGCTGGAGTTGCAAGGCGGGCATTTCGACCGCTGGCTGCGGCTGTTCGAGACGACGGCGAAGGACCTGTTCGCGCCCGAGCTCGCGGAGCTCTTCATCGTCCGCGCCCGCCGCATCGCCGACAGTTTCGAGATGGGCATCGCCAGCACGCGCGGCGACATCGCGCGCCCGCGCCATTCGGTCTGACCTCGGCCGCACGCACGCGGGCGTTCGGGAAGCGGCGATGCGGCCGTCCTGCGCTCAATGGCGCGTCATCGACTGCGCCGGCATGTTGAAGATCGCTTCGGAGAACGGGAACTCGAGCACGATCTCGCCGTCCTCGTCGGTGACCTCGATGACGGCCGTCATCAGCGCCGCGTTGCCACCTTCGGTGCGCAGCAGTTCCTTGATCATGTCGCGCGCGACTTCCCAGGCGCGGTCGGGATTGCGCAGCACCTCGCCGTCGGTGTCGGAGACCAGTTCCTCGCCGATCCGTGTGTTGAAGAAATATCTAGGCATCATCAGCTTCCAATGGGGTCGCGCGCTGGGGTTTTGAAGTCTCGAACATCTCACGACTGCTTTATCCGGCCAGCTCAGCCCCTCAAGCTAGGGGCTGAATTGTACGGCGTTGCGAAGCCATCGATCACGAATTCGTTGTTTTCACGGCTCAATCCGACGAAAACGGCAGCAACTCGCATCTGCAACTTCGCACTGCAATAAACAGGCCTGAGAGGCTCAAACAAAAAGATTCCACTGGCGAACTTTTCGTAGCACGGTAGTTTATTGCTGAGGACGATAACCGTCCCGTCTTGAAGGAGAGGACAATGGCCTGGAAAGCACCGAAGATCGTTGAAGTGCCGGTCGGCATGGAAATCAACATGTACGCCTGCGCGGCCCGCAAATAATTCGCGGGTGTGACGTCCAGGTCTCGGCGATCAGGACGTCGACGCTTGAGGGTGGGGATCAGCGACCGCGCATGTGCCAGCCCGTGCGCTGGTCGGATGTCCCACCCTCGTCACCTTCCCTGCGGGCGATCCTGACCGTCGGTCAGCCTGTCCGTCGGTGATCCTGCCGCTGGTAATCGCGTGCGCCACCACAGCTGAATTCCAGGAGACGGCTCATGCTTCGCCTCGTCGTCCTGGGCGCCGCCGCGGGCGGTGGAGTGCCGCAGTGGAATTGCGGCTGCGCCGTGTGTCGTGCCGCGCGCACCTCACATCCCGAGATCAGCAACAGTCAGGCCTCGGTTGCGGTCAGCGCAGATGGCGCCAACTGGTTCCTGATCAACGCCTCGCCCGATCTGCGTCAGCAGGTCACCCGCACGCCGCAGCTGCATCCGAAGCCAGGCGCCCTGCGCCACAGTCCGATCGCCGGCGTGATCCTGACCAATGGCGAGATCGATGCGGTGACCGGCCTCTTGTCGATGCGCGAGAGCTCGCCATTTTCGATCCATGCGCACCCCAAGGTGCTTGCGATCCTCCGCTCGAACAACATCTTCGATGTGCTGAAGGACGAGACCGTCAAGCGCGTGCCGATCGTGATCGACGTGCCGTTCCGGCCGCTGCTGCAGGACGGCAGGCCCTCGGGCCTGGAGATCACGGCCTTCGCCGTCTCGGGAACGAGCGCGTGGTATCTGCGCGACAAGCAGCATCCCGGCGGCAGCTCCTCGACCGGCGACACGCTGGGCCTGAAGATCGCCGATCTCGAAGGCGGGCAATATTGCTACGTCATCGCCGCCTGTGCGGTCGTGGACGATGATCTGAGAACGAGATTGAGGGGCGCGCCCTTGGTGCTGTTCGACGGCACGGTGTGGCGCGACGACGAGATGATCCAGGCCGGACTCGGCAACAAGACCGGGCAGAGCATGGGGCATATCGCGATGTCCGGAGAAAGCGGTGCGATCAAGCAGCTGGCGGACCTCGCGATCGGCAGGAAGGTCTTCCTGCACATCAACAACTCCAATCCGGCGTGGCTGCACGCCTCACCCGAGCGGCAAACGTTGGAGCGCGAGGGATGGGAAATCCCCGCTGAAGGGATGGAGATCGTACTGTGAGTGAGGTCAATCTGAGCGGAATGACGGCGCTGTCGATCGGCAGCGGCGTGACGCTGAACAATGCGAGCGAATTGGAAGCGGCGCTGCGCCATATCGGCGCGACGCGCTATCACAACCACCACCCGTTTCATAAGCTGCTGCACGGCGGCAAGCTCAACAAGGGCCAAGTGCAGGCCTGGGCGCTGAACCGCTACTACTACCAGTCGACGATCCCGCTGAAGGATGCGATGGTGATGACGCGCTTCCGCGACCGCGCCACGCGGCTGGAATGGCGGCACCGCATCGAGGATCATGACGGCGATGTCGGCAGCGAGGGCGGCATCGAGCGCTGGATCAAGCTGACCGAAGGCCTCGGCCTCGACACGGCCTATGTCGAATCCACCGAAGGCATCCTGCCGGCCACGCGCTTCGCGGTGGAGGCCTATGTGCACTTCTGCCGCGACCGCTCGCCGCTGGAGGCGATCGCCTCGTCGCTGACCGAATTGTTCGCGCCGAGCATCCATGAAGAGCGCATCTCGGGCATGCTCGAGCACTACGATTTCGTCAACAACGACACCATGAGCTACTTCAAGCGGCGTCTCACCCAGGCGCCGCGCGATGCCAATTTCGCGCTGCATTACGTCAAGGAGCACGCCACCACGCCGGAGCAGCGCGCCGCGGTCTGCAACGCGCTGATCTTCAAGACCAACGTGCTGTGGGTGCAGCTCGACGCGCTGTATCATGCGTATGTCGAGGGGCACATTCCGCCGGGTGCGTTCGTGCCGAAGGAGGGGTGAGTGGTTGCATCGGAGCAACGCCGCCTGGTCCGGGGGGCCTCATGGTTCGAGACGCGCCGCAAGCGGCGCTCCTCACCATGAGGGGCAAGCGGCGGAGCGGCCGCTGCATACGGGACCATGAACACGCTGTTAGCGTGTTCATGGAGAGGGTTCAGGATATCGCCGCAAGTTCCGCCCTCGTCCTGAGGAGCCCGCCGCAGGCGGGCGTCTCGAAGGACGCTGGCAGGCGCGGCGGCGGCTCCGAACTCCAAATCTGCGCGATCTCGCCGTTTGATCACAGCTGCTGCTAGAGAACCCCACCATGGCCCCGCGTCACATCCAAGTCACCGAGACCAGCCGCGTGGTGCTGCCGCGGCATACGAAGTTGAAGTTCGACGAGACGCGCCAGGTCTGGGTGATCCTCGCCCCCGAACGGGTGCTGGCGCCGGACGAGATCGCGGTCGAGGTGCTCAAGCTGTGCGACGGTACGCGCAGCGTCGCGGCCATCATCGACGAGCTGGCGGCGAAATACGCCGCGCCGCGTGACGTGATCGCGATCGACGTCGTCGCCATGCTGCAGGATCTCGCCGACAAGGGATTCCTGACCGAGGTTCGGGAGACAACATCATGACCGAGCTGACCGACACCTCACCGCCCATCGACAGCAATGACGGCCTCGCCGTGCTGGAGCGGCGCGGCTCCGTGGCCGAAACCTTCGGCATTCCGCTCGCCGTGCTGGCCGAGCTCACGCATCGCTGTCCGCTGCAATGCCCCTATTGCTCCAACCCGCTGGAGCTCGACCGCGCCGGCCAGGAATTGACCACGGCAGAGTGGAAGAAGGTGCTGTCCGAGCTCGCCGAGATCGGCGTGCTGCAGATCCACTTCTCCGGCGGCGAGCCGACGGCGCGCAAGGATCTGGTCGAACTGGTGCAGCATGCCAACGACGTCGGACTCTACACCAACCTGATCACCTCGGCCGTGCTGCTGACGCGCGAGCGGCTGAAGGAGCTGGCCGATGCCGGGCTGTCCCATGTCCAGATCAGCTTCCAGGGCAATGAGCCTGATGTCGCCGACCGCGTCGGCGGCTACAAGGGCGGCCACGCCAAGAAGCTCGAGGTGGCGCGCTGGACCCGCGAGCTCGACATGCCGCTGACGGTGAACGCCGTGATGCACCGGCAGAACCTGCATCAGCTGCCCGACATCATCCAGATGGCGGTCGATCTCGATGCCGACCGGCTCGAGGTCGCCAACGTGCAATATTACGGCTGGGCGCTGAAGAACCGCGCCAGCCTGATGCCGACCTACGCCCAGTTGGAGGAGACCGACCGCCTGGTCGAGGAGGCGCGCGAGCGGCTGAAGGGCACGCTGACCATCGACTACGTCGTCCCGGACTACTACGCGCTGCGGCCGAAGAAGTGCATGGGCGGCTGGGGCCGGCAGTTCTTCAACATCTCGCCGTCGGGCAAGATCCTGCCGTGCCACGCCGCCGAGAGCATCACCGGGCTCGACTTCATGTCGGTGCGCTCGAACCATTCGATCGCCTGGATCTGGCAGAACTCGGAGGCCTTCAACCGCTATCGCGGCACCGGCTGGATGAAGGAGCCGTGCAAATCCTGCGAGTTCCGCGAGATCGATTTCGGCGGCTGCCGCTGCCAGGCCTTTGCGCTGACCGGCGACGCCGCCAACACCGATCCGGCCTGCACGCTGTCGCCGCTGCACGAGAGCATCTTCAAGCAGGCCGAGCGCGATGCCGCCTCCGGCCAGGACCGCTTCCTGTATCGCAACTTCGCCGGCGGCACGCCTGAGAGCAATGATGCCTGACGCCGAAGCCGGCCGCGCCTCCGCGCGCCGCAGCGATCCGTTCGCGCCGCTGACGTCGGAATGGCTCGACGTCTCTGGCGGCCATCAGATCTATGTCGAGAGCGCCGGGCGAGTCGGCGGCCTACCCGCCGTCTACCTGCACGGTGGACCCGGCTCCGGCTGCCAGCCGGATCACCGCCGGCTGTTCGATCCCGAGCGCTTCCACGCCGTGCTGTTCGACCAGCGCGGCGCCGGCCGCTCGCGTCCCGCGCGCAGCCGCGACAACAACACTCTGCACGATTTGATCGCCGACATGGAGGCGATCCGCACGAAATTCGGCTTTGAGAAATGGATCGTCGCCGGCGGCTCCTGGGGCGCGACCTTGGCGCTGGCCTACGCCCAGGCGCATCCAGCGCGCGTGAGCGGCCTGGTGCTGCGCGCGACCTTTCTCGGCACGCGCGCGGAGGTGGAGACGGCGTTCGGCGAGACGCTGGCGCGCTTTCACCCTGCCCTGCATCGCGACTTCCTGGAGATGCTGCCGGAGAACGAGCGCGCCAACCCCTGCGAGGCCTATTTCCGCCGCATCCTCGATCCCGATCCGGCGATCCACGGTCCGGCCGCGCGCGCCTGGCACGACACCGAGCGGGCGCTGTCCGAGATCAAACCGGCGCGCGCCCATCTGGATCGGCTCGCCATCCGCTCCGGCAGCGCGCTGCCGGCGACGCCGTTCATGGAGGCGCATTACTTCTCTCAGGACAGCTTCATGGCGAAAGACCAGTTGCTGCGTGATGCGAGCAGGCTCAGCGGAATTCCCGGAATCATCGTGCAGGGCCGCTACGACCTGCTCTGTCCGCCCTCCACCTCGGCAAGGCTCGCGGACATCTGGCGCGACGCCGAAATCCGTGTCGTCGAAGCCGCAGGTCACAATCTTTATGACCCCGGCATCCGCGATGCGGTCATGAAAGCCATCTGCGATCTGGCGACGCGCACGACAGCGCCTTAAACACATCACTCATTCCCCTCATGCTGAGGAGGCGCGCCAGCGCCGTGTCGAAGCATGAGGCCCGCGACGCTTCGGGCCTCATGCTTCGAGACGGCCGCCTTTGGCGGCCTCCTCAGCATGAGGATCAGCCACACGCACCAGGAGGCTCGAGATGCCCATCGCCGGGAAAGGCATGCTGTTGACGTCGATGAACATCGATGCCGCTCACGAGGCTGACTTCAACCACTGGTACGACAGCGAGCATCTCGAAGAGCGCGTCGCCATTCCCGGCTTCATCGAGGCGCGACGCTATGTCGCCGAGCAGGGCAGCCCGAAATATCTGTGCCTGTACTCCACCGAGACGATCGGCGTGCTCGACAGTCCGGCCTATCGCGCCCGGCTGGAGTCGCCGACAGAATGGTCGAAGACTGTCATGGCGCGGTTCAAGAACATGATCCGCAGCGTCGCACGCATCACGATCTCGAAAGGGGCCGGCCGCGGCGCCGTCCTCGGCATCATCCGGCTGCGCCCGAAGCCGGAGCAGGACAAGGCGTTGCGCGAGGCATTGCAGATCGAGCTTGACCCGTACGACCTCAAGGGCGTGATCTCGATGCACCTGCTCGAAGGCGATGCCAATCTGTCCGGCCCCGCCGCTGGCGTTCCCGCGAGCTCGCGCGACGCCGACTGGTTCATCCTGATCGACGGCACCGACAGCCACGCCATCGCGACCTTGATGACGACGCGTTTTGCGGCTGTCGACGGCCCGCTGGCGACGCAGATTTCCGCCGGGATCTATCGCCTGATGTGGGACCTCAGCCGCGCTGATATTGCGGCGCGTTAGTTGGCCAGTCTGATTCCCCGCCGTCATGGCCGGGCTTGACCCACGGCTGTCCGGTTCAGCTTCCGCATATTGCGAGGCTCAACTGTTGTGGGTTTTTGGCAAGTTGGGGTGGCCCCGTGAGCAATTGATCGATGGGGCGGCGATGCATGAGGTTGGTGCGGACCAATCTGGCAAAGACCAAGGGGCTTTGGATTGCCTTCTGAAGGTCTTGCGCGAGGCGAAGCAAGAGGAAGGCGATCAGGGCAACGGCGATCTGGATACGAACGGCGTTCTCAGAAGTCCCGAGGAACCTGGTGATCTTGAGGGTCTGCTTGACCCAACGAAAGAACAACTCGATGGCCCAGCGGCGACGATAGAGGTCGGCGATCTCTTGAGCGCTGGCATCGAGGTCGTTCGACAGGATGCGCAGGATCTTTCCCGTTTCCAAGGTGACGCGCACTTCGCGCACCGCAGTCTGCATTGGATTGCGGCGGCTGTAGGCTTGGCGTTGTGGAAGGAAGCCGATGCGGTCGGAGAGGATGTTGCCATCCGCGATGACAGGCAACTCCTCCACGACCCGCAGCGGCGTATTGGATTTGAACCGGGTCACGATTCGACAACCGGCGGCGTCCAGTTGAGCCCACCAAGCATATTCATAATAGCCGAGATCGAAGACGTAGGTTGCTCCCGGCTCGATGGGCATCTGATGCGCTGCAGTATTGTCGTTGACGTTGGCTCCGCTGATTGCCGCATAAATCGGCCGGTCGGCGTCGGCATCATAGATCACATGCACCTTGGCACCGCAGACACCGGTAGAGAACCGTGCCCAGCCAGCGCTGGCTTCTGTCAGCCGTACGCTGGTCGAATCAATCAAATACGTCGTCTCGGCAAGCTTGCGGCGTAACCGGCGATGGGCCTGCTTCATCATGATGGCCAACAGGGCGGCAAACATCTCCGCAGGCCGATTCATATTGGCGTCCGCGAAAGTCGAGCGGCGGACAGGGCCCCCACCCAGGTGATAAAGCCGCGCGGTGTGGCTCGACAGCCCGGTGACAATCTCACGCAGACTGGAAGCCCCCGAAAGCTGACCGTACAGCAGCGCCACAAATTGGTCTTTGGTGGAAAGCCGTCGAATCCGCGCGTCCGTGCCATGCTCGTCCACAAGCGCCTCGAAGCGATGCCAGGGGACCAACTTCAGAATGTCTCGGAATACTGTATTCTGATGCGGCATGGCGGGACCTTCCTGGTGTGTCTCGAACATTTGGCGATGCTCAAGACCGCAGAAGAATCCACGCCATGCACCATGTCCAGTCTGTCTGAACCGGACAGCCGTGGGTCAAGCCCGGGCATGACGACCGAGTGCGGAGCAACTCGCGTGTCCGCTCATTCGTCCTGTCAAGGCCACCATCGTCACCAGTCCGTCATCGTTTGTCGCACCACCTCCCGCATCGCAGCACGCGGCGGCATCGCGCCTGCAATGCGGCAGCGCACACTGTGCATGAGGGGCAGCGTTGCAAATTTGCCTTTGTGTGCGCCTTGGAATGGCTCTAGTCTGATAAGACTATTCAATTGAGCCATTCAAAAAGCAGAAGGGCGACGAACAGGACCTGCTCCGGACCCACATCGATCCCCAGCCGATCCTGAACAAACAGTCGTCCTCACGTCAGGAAGGCCGCGCGCTCATGGTTCGCCGCGCGGACAGGGTATGAATGAGAGCGACTGATATCTCGGCCCCCGACTACTTTCACAAAGTGGTCGATTGCCAATGGGCTTGTCCCGCACACACTCCGGTCCCTGAATACATCCGCCTGATCGCCGAGGGTCGCTACAGCGACGCCTACATGATCAATTGGAAATCGAATGTATTCCCGGGCATTCTCGGTCGCACCTGCGATCGCCCCTGCGAGCCCGCCTGCCGACGCGGGCGCGTCGAGGAAAGCCCGGTCGCGATCTGCCGCCTGAAGCGCGTCGCGGCGGACTTCAAGGACGACGTGCACCAGCGCATGCCGCGCCCGGCGCCGAAGAACGGCCGGCGCATCGCGCTGGTGGGCGGCGGCCCGGCCTCGCTGACCGTCGCACGCGACCTCGCGCCGCTCGGCTATCACTGCACCGTGTTCGACGCCGATCCCAAGCCCGGCGGCATGATGCGCTCGCAGATTCCCAAGTTCCGCCTGCCCGACAGCGTCATCGACGAGGAGACGGGCTACGTGCTCAGCCTCGGCGTCGATTACAAGGCCGGCCATCGCGTCGACAGCCTCAAGACGCTGCTCGCCGAGAACTACGATGCCATCTTCATCGGCTCCGGCGCGCCGCGCGGCCGCGAGTTGAACATCCCAGGCCGCAAGGAAGCCGCCGCGAACATCCATCTCGGCATCGACTGGCTGTCCAGCGTGTCGTTCGGCCATACCGACAAGATCGGCAGGCGCGTGATCGTGCTCGGCGGCGGCAACACCGCGATGGACTGCTGCCGGACCGCTCGGCGGCTTGGCGGCGAGGACGTCAAGGTCATCGTGCGCTCCGGCTTCGAGGAGATGAAGGCCTCTCCCTGGGAGAAGGAGGACGCGCTGCACGAGGACATTCCGATCCTCAATTACCTCGTGCCGGTCGCGTTCACTCACGACAATGGCAGGCTGACCGGCGTCACCTTCCAGAAGGTGAAGGCGGAGTATGACGACAAGGGCCGGCGCTCGTTGGTGCCCTCCGGCGAGCCCGACGTGACCTATGAGTGCGACGACGTGCTGGTCGCCGTCGGCCAGGAGAATGCCTTCCCCTGGATCGAGGCCGATTGCGGCGTGGCGTTCGACAAATGGCACATGCCGAAGGTCGACCCGGCCACCTTCGTCTCGACCAACCCGAAGGTGTTCTTCGGCGGCGATGCCGCATTCGGCCCGAAGAACATCATCTGGGCGGTCGCGCAGGGCCACGAGGCGGCGCTGTCGATCCACCGCCTGCTCTCCGGCGAGGACATCACCGAGCGGCCGCTGCCCGAGGTGCACGTCTCCTCGCAGAAGATGGGCATCCACGAATGGAGCTATGACAACGACGTCTCGCCGGAGAAGCGCTTCAAGGTGCCGCACCGCGACAAGGTGGTCGCGCTGAAGGACATCCGCGCCGAGGTCGAGCTCGGCTACGACGTCAAGCTCGCGCTCGGCGAGGCGCATCGCTGCCTGAATTGCGACGTGCAGACGGTGTTCTCCGACACGCTGTGCATCGAATGCGACGCCTGCGCCGACATCTGCCCGATGGACTGCATCACCTTCACCGACAACGGCGAGGAGGCCGATCTGCGCGCGCGGCTGAAGGCGCCGTCTGTTCATCCCGACCAGAGCCTCTACGTGTCGTCGGATCTGAAGACCGGGCGCGTGATGGTGAAGGACGAGGACGTCTGCCTCCATTGCGGCCTGTGCGCCGAGCGCTGTCCCACCGGTGCGTGGGACATGCAGAAATATTTCATCGAGACGACCCACGCAGGTAACGCATGTCCCAGCAAGCGCCGCTCAGCAGCGTAAACGACTTCGTCGTCCGCTTCGCCAACGTCAACGGCTCCGGCTCGGCCAGCGCCAACGAACTCTTCGCGCGCGCTGTGCTCCGTCACGGTGTGCCGGTCAGCCCCCGCAACATCTTCCCGTCGAACATCCAGGGCCTGCCGACCTGGTACGAGGTGCGCGTCACCGAAGCGGGCCATCTCGGCGCGCGCGGCGGCGGAACCGACCTGATGGTCGCGATGAACCCGCAGACCTGGGACAAGGACGTCGCCGGCATCGTAGCCGGCGGTTATCTGTTCTACGATTCGACCAAGCCGATGCCGTCGAGCAAGTTCCGCGACGACATCACCGTGATCGGCGTGCCGCTGACGGCGATCACCAACTCGACCTATTCCGATCCGCGCCAGCGCCAGCTGTTCAAGAACATCATCTATCTCGGCGCGCTCTCCGCCCTCCTCGACATGGACCCGAAGCTGATCGAGCAACTGATCGGCGAGCAGTACAGGGGCAAGGAGAAGCTGCTCTCCTCCAACGTCCATGCGCTGCATCTCGGCCGCGACTGGGCGCTGCAGAATTTGAAATGCCCGATCGGCCTGCGCATCAAGAAGGCCGACAAGGTCGGCGACCGCATCTTCATCGAGGGCAACAACGCCGCCGCGCTCGGCGCCGTCTATGGCGGCGCGACTGTCTGCGCCTGGTACCCGATCACGCCGTCGTCGTCGCTGGCCGAAGCGTTCAGCAACCACTGCAAGAAGCTGCGGCACGATCCGGAAACCGGACAGGCCAAATACGCGATCGTGCAGGCCGAGGACGAGCTCGCCTCGATCGGCATGGTGGTGGGCGCCTCCTGGAACGGAGCCCGCGCCTTCACCACGACATCAGGCCCCGGCGTGTCGCTGATGACCGAGTTCATCGGCCTGTCCTACTTCGCCGAGATTCCGGCCGTGATCATGAACGTGCAGCGCGCCGGCCCTTCCACGGGCATGCCGACCCGCACCCAGCAGTGCGACCTGATCGCCTGCGGATACGCCTCGCATGGCGATACCAAGCACGTGATGCTGTTCCCCGAGGATCCGGCGGAGGCGTTCGAGTTCGCGGCGGCGGCGTTCGATCTTGCCGAACGGCTGCAGACCACGATTTTCCTGATGCTCGACCTCGACATCGGCATGAACCAGCGGCTGTGCCGGCCGCTGAAGTGGGACGATGCCAAGCAGTATGACCGCGGCAAGGTGATGACGGCCGAGATGCTCGACGAAGGCCGCGACTTCGGCCGCTATCTCGACGTCGATGGCGACGGCATTCCGTTCCGCACCTACCCCGGCACGCATCCGACGGAGGGCTCCTACTTCACCCGCGGCACGTCACGTGACCGCTACGCGCGCTATTCCGAGGAAGGCGCCGTTTATGCCGACAACGTGCAGCGCCTGCTGCGCAAATTCCAGACCGCGGAGGACATGGTGCCGCGGCCGCTGCAGGCCAACGCGGCCAAGCCGACCAAATACGGCGTGATCTATTTCGGCTCGACCGCGCCGGCGATGGACGAGGCGATCGAATTGCTGGAGGCCCGCGGCCACCAGCTCGACCGGCTGCGCATCCGCGCCTTCCCGTTCCATTCGAGCGTGGCGAGCTTCATCGCCGAGCACGACTTCGTCTACGTGGTCGAGCAGAACCGCGACGCCCAGCTGCGCCAGCTGATCGTCACCGAGAACGGCATCGATCCGGTCCGTCTGGTGCCGATCCTGCACTATGACGGCACCCCGATCACCGCGCGCTTCATCGCGGATGCGATCGGGACCCATCAGGACCAGATCAAGGTCACCCCGCTGCGCAAGGCCGTATCATGACCTACATCGCAAAGCCGAAATTCCAGCATCCCGGCATCAAGAAGAACGCGCTCGGCTACAGCCATCGCGACTACGAGGGCAAGATCTCGACCCTGTGCGCCGGCTGCGGTCACGATTCGATCACGGCCTCGATCATCGAGGCGTGCTTCGATCTGTCGATCGAGCCCCATCGGGTGGCAAAAATCTCGGGCATCGGCTGCTCGTCGAAGACGCCGGACTATTTCCTCGGCAATTCGCACGGCTTCAACACCGTGCATGGCCGCATGCCGTCGGTGCTGACCGGCGCCAACCTCGCCAACCGCGAGCTGATCTATCTCGGCGTCTCCGGCGACGGCGATTCCGCCTCGATCGGCTTCGGTCAGTTCGCCCATGCGATCCGGCGCGGCGTCAACATGACCTATATCGTCGAGAACAACGGCGTCTACGGCCTGACCAAGGGTCAGTTCTCGGCGACCGCCGACCGCGGCTCGAAGTCCAAGAAGGGCGTCACCAACACCGACAACCCGATCGACCTCGTCGGCATCGCGCTGCAGCTTGGGGCCACCTATGTCGCGCGCTCGTTCTCCGGCGACAAGAAGCAGCTGGTGCCGATCATCGCCGGCGCGATCCAGCACAAGGGCGCCGCCTTCATCGACGTCATCAGCCCGTGCATCGCCTTCAACAATCACGCAGGCTCGACCAAGAGCTTCGACTACGTCCGCGAGCACAATGACGCCGTGAACCGGCTCGACGTGCTGACCGGGCGCGACCCGATCGAGATCGACCAGGATCCGGGCACGGTGCAGATCGTCGAGCAGCACGACGGCTCGCGGCTGGCGCTACGCAAGATCGACGCCGACTACGACCCGCACGATCGGCTGGGCGCGATGACCTTCCTCCAGAAGCATGCGGCGCAGGGCCAGATCGTGACCGGGCTGCTCTATGTCGACCCTGAGGCCGACGATCTGCACAGCCATCTCAACACCGTGGAGCAGCCGCTGAACCGGCTGGAGGCCGCGGATCTCTGCCCGGGACAGGCGGCGCTCGACAAGATCAACGCGAGCCTGCGCTAGGCTGATCGCTACGTTGACAGCTTCCCCATAGCCGTCCTTCGAGACGCCCGCCTTCGGCGGGCTCCTCAGGACGAGGTCTGAATGTGTGGCGCCCCTCCTTCAAGGGCGCCTCGCCGTCCCCCCTCATGTTGAGAAGCGCCGCGCCACCGGTCGCGCCATCGTCAACAGCCGGCCTGACGGCGCGTCTCGAACCATGAGGCCCCGATCTCATGACCGCAGCGCATTCGCCCACACCCGTTCGAGCTGCACAATCGCATCGGGCAACGGCAGCGCCGACAGCGCATCATCACCGCCGCTGATAAGGCCGAACTCGCGCAACCTGATCAGCGCCTCATCGATATTGAACGCCCGACCCAGCCCGAACATCTGCTGCAGCAACTCCTCGACATGACTGCCCAATGCAGCCCGCGAGAGCGGCACCGACGCCAGCAGCAGGCCGCCATAGCCCAGCACGGCCTCCTTCCAGTCCTGGTCCTCGGCCTCGCCGATCAGGTAGTTGAAGATGCCGGAATTGTTGTTGACGTTACGGAAGTAGATGTTGTCGGTGACCTGCTTCTGATGGATCAGCGACCGGCGATGGAAGTTGCCCCATTGCCTGAGAATGAAGGCGCCGAGCGCGAACAGGCCCGACAGCGCCGCCAGCGCCTGCTCGGTATCGTTGTCGTGCACGGTGCCGCTGAGGCCGAGATAGAAGCCGGCGACGATGAACAGCACGGTGAGCGTCGAGGCCAGCTTGAGCAGAATCGGCACGCCGCCGACCAGCGCCGGCACACCCAGCGTCAGTTGCTCGCGCAGCCCCATGACGACACGGACGTTCGGCAGCAGCGCCTCGAGATCGAAGCGCGCGATGTGACGGAAATATTTGAACAGCACCGCCCCGCCGCGGATCTTGTTGCGGCCGCGCCAGGCGGCAGTCTTGCGCTTCGTCCGGGTCGGCTCGTCGGGCCTGGTCGCGACCATCAGGATGATGTCGTCATAGACCTCGATCTCATGCTTGCGCCGGCGCAGCCCATACAACATGGGGACCTCGATCGTCTCCTGATGCTGGCCGCGCCGGAACATGCGGACGGCGCGGTAGTCCGAGATCGACGCCTTCAGCTTGACCCTGACAAGCGCATGCTCGGCAAACGCGCGCTCGATCTCGGCATTGCTGATCTCGATGAAATTGGCCTCGCCGAGCACCTGCACGACTTCGTCGGCGAGGCTGCGATAGGCCGCGTCGAGCTCCTCGGGCGATCGATGGCGCCCGACCGGCACTTCGGGATCGAAGTCGAAATAGGCGTCGCGCAGGCGATCGAGCTCGTCGAAATACTCGTGATGCAGGATGGCACCGAGCATCTGGGCGAGCCGGCGCAGGTCGGCCGATTGCGTGTCGTCCAGTCCACCGTGCGAAATCACGGCGTCGAGGACCTCGGACTTGCGTATCGGAATGAACCGGTCCCGCCGGCTCGTCGTCTCCCCTGGTCCAACCACGCGTGTCACGCCCGACTTGCCACGTTCTCAACAGCCGATCCCGCTGCTGCTGCCGGGCGGCTCCCCCGTAACATAGCGAGCTCAGCCGACTTGCGCTACTCGCCGGGGACCGGATTGCGCGCGCTCCTCAGTGACGCAAGACGATGCCCGTATGCATAACGCCAAGTCGACGGCGGTTGCTGTTCTCGCGCTCGTCATGCCCGGGCTTGACCCGGGCATCCATGCACTTGGCGAAGAGATGGATGGCCGGGCCTTCGCCGCGCCGAAGCGGCTACGGCCGCGCAGGCGGGTCAAGCCCGGCCATGACGAAGCGAGGTTTGGACACGCACATCATCTTCATGGTCTAGAGTGGGCTGACAGAGAGGGAGAACCCGATGACCGGCACCCCAGAGATCAAGTCCGCCTTCAACGCCATTCGCGCCATCGACTATACGATCATCCTCGTCCGCGATTGGACGGCGATGCGCGGCTTCTATGAGAACGTGCTGGGCTTCCCGATCGCGCGCGAGCTGTCGCAGGGCTGGATCGAATACCGGATCGGCGCCAATACATTGGCGCTGGCGCAACCGAAGCGGCTCGCATCGGACCAGCTGACGCCCCGAGGCGCCGCCTCGCTGCAGCTCGCGTTCAAGGTGGGCCGTAACGATGTCGACCGCTGCGCGGCAGAATTGACCAGCAAGGGCGTCGCTCTCATGGAGCCGCCGACGGACCAGCCCTTCGGGCACCGGACCCTGTTCTTCAGGGACCCGGACGGCAATCTGCTCGAAGTGTACGCGGAGATCTAACAGCTGATATCTAAGGCTTGGCGGCCGCGCTAGGCGGCCGCCGGTTGTATCCGGGGATTGAGCACGTACTCCTTCAGCACCTTGTCGGTGGCGGCATCGACTTCGACCAGCGACACGTCGTAGCTCCAGAGATCGGCGAGATGCTGCAGCACGCGCTTGGTGTCGGTCTCGTTGAGCTGGGCGCCCTTGACCACCGTATGCCGCAGCATCAGGCGGCGATCGCCGGCGAGATCGACATCGACCACCTCGATGTTGGGGTCGATGTAGCCGACGTCGTACTGCTTGGACAGCTCGCGGCGGATGCGGCGATAGCCGCGCTCGTCATGGATGGCATCGACGAGAATACCGGCGCGCTCGGCCGGATCGTCATGCAGGTGGAACAGTCTGAGCTGCCGGATCAGGTTGGGGCTGAGGAACTGGCTGATGAAGCTCTCGTCGCGATAGTTCGCCCAGACGTCACGCAGCACCGCCATTTCGTCGCCGGTGCCGGCGATGTCCGGAAACCATTCGCGATCCTCGTCGGTCGGATCCTTCACGATGCGCTCGATGTCCTGCATCATCGCAAAGCCAAGGGCATAGGGGTTGAAGCCGGAGTAGCGCGGATCGTCGAACTCCGGCTGGAACACGACATTGGTGTGCGACTGCAGGAACTCCAGGAAATTGCCGTCGGTGAGTCGTCCTTCCTGGTGCAGACGGTTCATGATGCGATAATGCACGTAGGTCGCCGTGCCCTCGTTCATGACCTTGGTCTGGCCCTGCGGATAGAAATACTGCGCGATGTGGCGGACGATGCGCAGCAGCTCGCGCTGCCAGGGCGCCAGCCGCGGCGCGGTCTTCTCCAGGAAATAAAGCAGGTTCTCCTGCGGCAGGCCGAGCAGCGCGCGGCGCCGCTCGACGTTCAGCATCGCATTGGTCTTGACCGGGCCGGTCGGCACCGTGCGCCAGAGATCGTTGAACTGGCCCTCCTCATAGAGCCTGCGCTTGCCGGCGCGCTTCTCCTCCTCGCGGAAGTCGAGCTTCTTCTTGCCGGGATAGCGGTCGACGCCATGCGACATCAGCGCGTGGGCGGCATCGAGCGTATGCTCGACCGCGAGCCGGCCATAACGTTCCTCGCATTGCGCGATGTAGCCGCGGGCGAAGTCGAGATAGTCGAGGATGCCGTCGGCGTCGGTCCACTGCTTGAACAGGTAGTTGTTCTTGAAGAAGTGATTGTGACCGAACGCGGCATGCGCGATCACCAGGGTCTGCATCGTCGCCGTGTTCTCCTCCATCAGATAGGAGATGCAGGGCGAGGAGTTGATCACGATCTCATAGGCGAGGCCCATCAGCCCTTTGCGGTACGAGGCCTCGTGATAGGCGAAGTGCTTGCCGAACGACCAGTGCTTGTAGAACAGGGGCATGCCGACCGAGGAATAGGCGTCGAGCATCTGCTCGGCCGTGATCACCTCGATCTGGTTGGGATAGGTGTCGAGCCCGAGCTCCTTGTGCGCCACCCTCTCGCAGGTATCGTGAATGCGCTGCAAGGTGAGGAAATTCCAGTCGGCGCCCTCGAACAGCAGTCCGCTCATGACGCCGCCCTCTCCTGCGTGGTGCCGCGACGCTGAAACAGGTCGTGGAACACCGGGAAGATCTCGCTCCGGTCGCGCACCTTGCGCATCGACAGCGGCTCGCCATTGGCGCGCAGCCGCTCATACAGCGACCACAGCGCGGAGTCCGGCATCTCGAACGAATAGGTGCCGGACTCGCCGACCTCGAGATAGGCGAAGAACTGCGACACCGGCAGGATGTTGTCGGTCAGGAGCCGCGCGACATTCTCGGAATCCGAGGTGGCGTTGTCGCCGTCGGAGGCCTGCGCCGCGTAGATGTTCCAGTCCGAGGGCCGAAAGCGCGAGCGGACGATGTCGTGCATGCATTGCAGCGCGCTCGACACCAAGGTGCCGCCGGATGCCGGTCCGTAGAAGAAGGTCTGCTCGTCAACCTCCTCGGCACGATCGGTATGGCGGATGAACACGATCTCGACATGGCGGTAGCGCCGGGTCAGGAACACGTAGAGCAGCATGTAGAACCGCTTGGCGAGGTCCTTCATGTGCTCCGACATCGAGCCGGACACGTCCATCAGGCAGAACATCACGGCCTGCGCGATCGGCTTCGGCACCGCTTCGAAGCGGCGGTAGCGGATGTCGATCGGATCGATGAAGGGGATGCGCTTGGCCTTCGCCTTCAGCGCTTCGAGCTCGGCCAGCAGCGCGGCGCGCTTGTCGTCGTCGGTCTCCTGCTCCAGCTGGGCTTCGAGCTCGGCAATCGCCTCCGGCCGCGGCCGGCGCAGCGCGACGCGGCGGGCCAAGGCGCGGGTGACGGTGCGGCTGATCGAGATATTGGCCGGCGAACCCGACGTCGAATAGCCCGCGCGCACCAACCCTTCGCTCTCGGCCTCGGCGAATTTGCGCTTGGCGAGATCGGGCAGCTCGAGATCGTCGAGGAACAGGTTGACGAACTCCTCCTTGCTCAGCACGAAGCGGAAGGCGTCCTCGCTGTCGCCCTGCCCCGGCGCCGACTTGCGGCCGCTGCCGTCGCCGGAGCGCGGCAGGATATCGCCCTCGACGAACTTCTTGTTGCCGGGCAGCACCATGTCGCGGGTGCCGCCCTCACGGCGGAAGCGCGGCTCGTCCATGCCATCGAGCGGGATGGAGACCTCACCACCCTCGAGCACGTCCTTGATGTCGCGGTCCTGCGACGTCTTCTTCACGGCCCCTTGAACCAACGCCTTGGCTCGGCGCAAAAATCGCTGACGGTTTTCGAGACTTTTGCCGCCCGGATTCAGGCGCCGATCAATGATGTGCATGACCACGTTTCCGTACGCCTCCTGCTGCAGCGGTTTCGACTCCCGCTCTCCCCCGCCGCGATGCCGCGGTGCAGTATCAGACCCGATACCGGACCCGCATCATTCGCTGCCCGACGCGTCCCATCAAAGTTCAGCGTCGAACGTTCCGCTCGCCTCGTCGTCCCGGCGCCAATATCCGCCGATGGCCTGCAGCACATGCAGTGAACATCGGCGCCGGACCGCGATCAACCTGCCTGCTTCACCCGCATGTACCACTCGACCAGCCGGCGGACCTGCCGCTCGGTGTAGCCGCGTTCGACCATGCGCGCGACGAAGTCGTCGTGCTTCTTCTCGGTCTCGCCGTCCTTCTTGGTCCCGAACGAGATCACCGGAAGCAGATCCTCGACCTGCGAGAATATCCTCTTTTCGATGACCTCGCGGATCTTTTCGTAGGAGGTCCAGGACGGATTTTTTCCGCCGTTCTGGGCCCGGGAGCGCAGCGAGAACTTGACAACCTCGTTGCGGAAGTCCTTCGGGTTGGCGATCCCGGCCGGCTTCTCGATCTTGGTCAGCTCCTGGTTCAACAGCTCGCGATTGAGCAGCTGTCCCGTATCGGGATCCTTGAAGTCCTGATCCTCGATCCAGGCGTCGGCGTAGTCGACGTAGCGGTCGAACAGATTCTGGCCGTAATCGGAGTAGGATTCCAGATACGCCTTCTGGATCTCGTGGCCGATGAACTCCGCGTAACGCGGCGCGAGGTCCGCCTTGATGAATTCGAGGTAGCGCTTCTCGACCTCCTCCGGCAGCTGCTCGCGCTTGATCGACTGCTCCAGCACATACATCAAGTGCACGGCATCGGCGGACACTTCCGCCGTGTCGTGATTGTAGGTCGCGGCCAGGACCTTGAAGGCAAAGCGGGTGGAAATGCCGTCCATGCCCTCGTCGACGCCGGCGGCGTCGCGATATTCCTGCACGCTGCGCGCCTTCGGATCGGACTCCTTCAGGCTCTCGCCGTCATAGACCCGCATCTTGGCGTACAAGGTCGAGTTCTCGTGCTTGCGCAGGCGCGACATCACCGAGAAGCGGGCCAGGGTGTCCAGGGTCGCCGGCGCGCAGGGCGCGGTGGCGAGCTCGGAGCCCTGGATCAGCTTCTCGTAGATCTTGCGCTCCTCGGTGACGCGCAGGCAGTACGGCACCTTGATGACGCAGATGCGGTCGATGAAGGCTTCGTTGTTCTTGTTGGTCTTGAAGCTCTGCCACTCCGCCTCGTTGGAGTGGGCGAGGATCACGCCGTTGTAGGGAATAGCGCCGATGTTCTCGGTGCCGATATAGTTGCCCTCCTGCGTCGCCGTCAGCAGCGGATGCAGCATCTTGATCGGCGCCTTGAACATCTCGACGAATTCGAGGATGCCCTGGTTGGCGCGGTTGAGGCCGCCCGAATAGGAGTAGGCGTCGGGATCGTTCTGGGCGTAGGTTTCGAGCTTGCGGATATCGACCTTGCCGACCAGCGAGGAGATGTCCTGGTTGTTCTCGTCGCCCGGCTCGGTCTTGGCGATCGCGATCTGCCGCAGCCGCGACGGCTGGATCTTGGCGACGCGGAACTGCGAGATGTCGCCGCCGAAGGCCTCGAGTCGCTTGTAGCACCACGGGCTCATCAAACCGGATAGACGGCGGCGCGGAATGCCGTATTTCTCCTCGAGCATCGGGCCCAGCGTGTCGGGATCGAACAGGCCGAGCGGCGATTCGAAGACCGGGCTCAGCTCATCACCGGCCTTGAGCACGTAGATCGGATGAGCTTCCATCAACTGCTTCAGCCGTTCGGCGAGCGACGACTTGCCGCCGCCGACCGGTCCGAGCAGATAGAGGATCTGCTTGCGCTCTTCGAGACCTTGCGCGGCGTGGCGGAAGAAGCCGACGATGCGCTCGATCGTGTCTTCCATGCCATAGAAGCCGGCGAACGCGGGATACAGCCGAACCGTCCGGTTCAAAAAAATACGGCCAAGGCGTGGGTCCTTGGCCGTGTCGATCATCTGAGGCTCACCGATCGCAGCTAGTAGTCGTTCAGCGGCGTTCGCGTATCGCATCGGGTCGGTTCGACACGATTCTAGATATTCCTGCATCGACATGTCGGTCTGGCTGCGTGCCTCGAACGACCTTGCGAACGCGTTGAACAACGAATCGTTGTACATGATCCCTCTCCACGTAGGTTCCGCCGCACTGCTGCAACGGGCCGAGATCTAAGTACGTTCCTGCTGATCCCGAACCGACTCAGAGTGAAGCGCGCTAGCCCCCATTGGGCACCGTCTTCGTCCTTTTCCGCAACGCAAAGTGCATGCAGCATATGCCCTATCAACATGCACTTCGCTCAATAGTTCGGCAAAAGCCGGCCGACTCTCCCCATTTGTACCTCATTGTCTCTGCTTCGCAACATCCGCAATACCCCGGCACCGTAGTCTTCCTGCGCCGCACAAGGTGTTGTGAAGCCACGTGAACTGGTGGCGTGACAGCTCCGCAATCAGTCTCCCTTCCGGAAGTGAACCGCGAGTGAACGCCAATCGTCGCGCATCTGCGCCAGGCAGCGAATGTCTCATTCGTGGCGCGACGTGATGCGCGCCAGCCACGGCTGGTCAAACAGACACAGCCAAGCTGCAAGCGCGTCGGCCAGCGGTCATACGATGTCATCATGACCCGGCGAGCGATGCACGCGCGCATCTCACAGCCATCCGCACACATGTTCACCGCTAGAACCGAATGTCGTGACGCAACGCACCGCCGAAGCCGGACGGATCACTCGATGCTGATCATTGCCATGATCAGGGTGCGGCTCGCCACCGAATGTCTGCAAGCAGAAAGCATCATGGGTTATCCGCCAATCACGAGGCGCAGCCGAGGCGACAATCGCAACACGCTCGCCTTGATCTGTGACGTGAGGCACCATTACCCAGAACACATGTGGCCCCTTTCCAGCATTGCAAGGCGGAGAAGGTTTGATCGGCGGCATTTGCTCGCCCACGACGGGAGACCTCCGGCGCGGGAGTCGCATAGACCGACGCGAGCCGAACACCGGCCGCGCTTGGCGGGCCTTTCCCCCGCCTTGGTCGAACGGCCGACCGCAGGCTTCAGACTGCCTGCTTCAGAGTGCAGGCTTCAGACTGCCTGCTTCAGAGTGCCTGCAAGTCTCCCGCCGAGCGCACGCCGCCGGCACGTCGCACCCGGTACGAAGCTCTTGGGATTCCAGAGGGATCAATCCATTATGAATGGCGTTCTCCTGTGGGCTGGCGCATAGTTGTTCATGTGAGGTCCACGACCTGGCAGGCCGCCAGGCGGGAACCCGAAAAAGCAAGCCGACGCACATAGATAGGCATCATGAATCCGGTCAAAGCTCTCGAAGAACACGGCCAGGCGGTCTGGCTCGATTTCCTCGCACGCGGCTTCGTCGCCAGGGGCGACCTCAAGCGGCTGATCGATGAGGATGGCGTCAAGGGCATCACCTCGAATCCCGCGATTTTCGAGAAGGCGATCGGCAGCTCCGATGAATATGACGCGCCGATCGCCGCGGCGCTGAAGAACGGCGATCGATCGCCGACGCAGCTGTTCGAGGCCGTCGCCGTCGAGGACATCCAGAATGCCGCCGACGTGTTGCGGCCCGTCTACGACCACTTCGATGGCAATGACGGCTTCGTCAGCCTCGAAGTCTCGCCCTATCTGGCGATGGACAGCAAGGGCACCATTTCCGAGGCAGAGCAGCTCTGGAAGGCGGTCGACCGCAGGAATCTGATGATCAAGGTGCCGGCGACCGACGCCTGCCTGCCGGCCATCCAGCACCTGATCGCCAAGGGCATCAGCGTCAACATCACCTTGCTGTTTTCGCAAGAAGTCTACCGGCAGGTCGCCGAAGCCTACATTGCCGGCCTCGAAGCCTATGTCGCCGCCGGCGGTGATCCGTCGCATGTTGCCAGCGTGGCGTCGTTCTTCGTCAGCCGCATCGACAGCGTGGTCGACAAGCAGCTCGACGCGAAGATCGCCCAGGCCAACGATCCCTCGGAGAAGGAGCGGCTGGCCGCGCTCAAGGGCAGGATCGCCATCGCCAACGCCAAGATGGCGTATCAGGACTACAAGCGGCTGTTCGCCGGCGCGCGCTGGGAGCGGCTGGCCGCGCACGGCGCCAAGCCGCAACGACTGCTCTGGGCCTCCACCGGCACCAAGAACAAGGATTACCGCGACGTCCTCTATGTCGAGGAGCTGATCGGACCGAACACCGTCAACACCGTGCCGCCGGCCACGCTGGATGCCTTCCGCGATCACGGAGAGGTGCGCGACAGTCTGGAGGAAGACGTCGACGCCGCCCGGGCCGCCCTGGAGGATCTGGCGAAGACCGGCATATCCCTCGACGACATCACCGCGGATCTCGTGGTCGACGGCGTCAAGCAGTTCGCGGACGCCGCCGACAAGCTCTACGGCGCGGTTGCGCACAAGCGCGCCGTCGTGCTGGGAGCAGGACTTGGGCAGCAGACGATCGCCATTGCTGCTGATCTGGAGAAGAAGGTCGCCTCCGCTACCGAGGACTGGCGCAAGGACGCCAGGATCCGCCGGCTCTGGCACAAGGATGCGACGGTCTGGACCGGCCGTGACGAGCACAAATGGCTGGGCTGGCTGACCAGCGCTGACAAGGCCGATATCGCCGATTATGAGGACTATGCGCAGCGGGTGAAGGGACAGAAGTTTTCCGACGCCGTGGTCCTCGGCATGGGCGGCTCCAGCCTCGGGCCGGAGGTGCTGGCCGAGACCTTTCCGCGCAAGGCCGGCTTCCCCAGGCTGCACGTGCTCGACTCCACCGATCCCGCGCAGGTGCGCGCGATGGAGAAGGCGATCGACATCACCAGGACGGTGTTCATCGTCTCCTCGAAGTCGGGCGGCACCACCGAGCCGAACGCGATGAAGGACTATTTCTTCGCGCGCGTGTCCGAGGCGATCGGGCCGAACAAGGCCGGCCATCGCTTCATTGCCGTCACCGATCCCGGCTCGTCGCTGGAGAAGGCGGCCAAGGCGCAAGGCTTCGCCCGCATCTTCCACGGCGAGCCGAGCATCGGCGGCCGCTATTCGGTGCTGTCGCCGTTCGGCCTGGTGCCGGCCGCGACCGCGGGCATCGACGTGCGCAAGCTGATCACGCAGGCGCTGTCGATGGTGCGCTCCTGCGGACCGGACGTGCCGCCGCTGCAGAACCCGGGCGTGCAGCTCGGTCTGGCGATGGGGCTTGCCGGCCTCGAGGGCCGCGACAAGGTGACGATCTTCGCCTCGCCCAAGATCGCCGATTTCGGCGCCTGGGCCGAGCAGTTGATCGCGGAGTCCACGGGCAAGGAGGGCAAGGGCCTGGTCCCGATCGAGGGCGAACCGGTGGCGTCGCCTGAGCTTTATGGCAGCGACCGCTTCTTCATCGATATCAAGGTCGACGGCGACGACGTGACCGGCCATGATGCGAAGCTCGCCGCGCTCGAGGAGGCCGGCCATCCGGTCGTGCGCATCGTCATGACGTCGATCGACCAGCTCGGGCAGGAATTCTTCCGCTTCGAGATGGTGACCGCCGTCGCCGGCGCCGTGCTCGGCATCAACCCGTTCGACCAGCCCGACGTCGAAGCCGCCAAGATCAAGACCCGCGAGCTGACGGCGGCGTTCGAGCAGAGCGGCGCGCTGCCGGAGGAGCAGCCGGTTGCATCGATCAAGGGCTGCGAGCTCTACACCGATGCTCAGAACGCCGAGAGCCTGCGCGAGCATGGCGCCGACGGCACGCTCGCGTCCTGGCTGAAGGCGCATCTTGGCCGCGCCGGCGCCGGCGACTACATCGCCCTGCTCGGCTATATCGACCGCAACGCCGGCAATATCGACACGCTACAGCGGATCCGGCTGAGGCTGCGCGATGCCAAGCACCTCGCCACCTGCGCCGAGTTCGGTCCGCGCTTCCTGCACTCGACCGGCCAGGCCTACAAGGGCGGTCCGGACAGCGGCGTGTTTCTCCAGATCACGGCTGACGACGCCGAGGATCTGCCGATCCCCGGGCAGAAGGCGAGCTTCGGCGTGATCAAGGCGGCGCAGGCGCGCGGCGATTTCGACGTGCTCACCGAGCGCGGGCGCCGGGCTCTTCGGGTCCATCTCAAGGGCAATCTGAAATCGGGCCTGAAGATGCTCGACAGCGCGATCAGTGAAGCGCTGAGCTAGGAAGGGCGTCGTCGATGCAATTGGGAATGATCGGTCTCGGGCGGATGGGCGGCAACATCGTGCGCCGCCTGATGCGCGCGGGACACGCCTGCGTGGTCTATGATCGCGACGCAAAGGCGGTCGCCGCGCTGGTCTCCGAGGGTGCGGTGGGCGCCGCGAGCCTCGAGGAATTCGTCGGCAAGCTCGCCCCCCCGCGGCACGCCTGGATCATGCTGCCGGCCGGCAAGATCACGGAAGCCACCGTCGAGCAGCTCACCAAGCTGATGAGCCAAGACGACGTCGTCATCGACGGCGGCAACAGTTTTTGGCAGGACGACGTCCGCCGCGGCAAGGCGCTGAGGGAGCGCGGTCTGCACTATGTCGACGTCGGCACCTCCGGCGGAGTCTGGGGCCTTGACCGGGGCTACTGCATGATGATCGGCGGCGACAAGCCGGTCGTCGACCGGCTCGATCCGATCTTCGCGACGCTGGCGCCAGGCATCGGCGACATCCCGCGCACACCGGGCCGGGACGGCCGCGACCCGCGCGTCGAGCAGGGCTACATCCATGCCGGGCCGACTGGCGCCGGCCACTTCGTCAAGATGATCCACAACGGCATCGAATATGGCCTGATGCAGGCCTATGCCGAGGGCTTCGACATCCTCAGGAACGCGAACAGCGAGGCGCTGCCCGAGGCACATCGCTTCGACTTCGATCTCGCTGACGTCGCCGAGGTGTGGCGCCGCGGCAGCGTCATTCCGTCCTGGCTGCTCGACCTCACCGCCAGCGCGCTGGCGCGGCAGCCCGGCCTGGAGAAATATTCCGGCTATGTCGAGGATTCCGGCGAAGGCCGCTGGACCGTGAACGCGGCGATCGACGAGGCCGTGCCGGCCGAGGTGCTGACGGCCGCTTTGTTCGCGCGTTTCCGCTCGCGCCAGGAGCACACCTTCGCTGAGAAGATTCTCTCGGCGATGCGCGAAGGCTTCGGTGGGCACAAGGAGCCCGAACAGCACTCAGATCCGGCGCGCCAGAGCGCGCCTGGGATCGTCAAGCCCAGGGACGACCGCGCGTGACCCCGCTGTATCCGCACCAGCCGCGACATCAGAAGCCTGACGCCTGCGCCTTCGTGATCTTCGGTGTGACCGGCGATCTGACCCATCGGCTCGTTCTGCCATCGCTTTACAATCTCGCGGCCAATCATCTGCTGCCTGACAGGTTCTGCATCGTCGGCATTGCCCGCAAGGGCGTGTCGAGCGAGCAACTGCGCGACAATCTCATGGAGGGCCTGCGCAAATACGCCACACGCCCAATCGAGGATGAGATCGCGCAGCGCCTGTTGCAATGTGTGACTGCGATCGAGGCCGATCCGAAGGAGCCGGAAAGCTTCGATCAGTTGAAGGCGAGGCTGGAAAAGCTCGAAGCCGCGCGGGAGACCCACGGCAATCGGCTGTTCTATATGGCGACGCCGCCGAGCGCCTTTGCGCCGATCGCGCAACAGCTCGGGCGCGTCGGGCTGCTTCGCGAGGACGGCAAGGCTTGGCGCCGCCTTGTGGTGGAAAAGCCGTTCGGCACCGATCTCGCCTCGGCCAAAAAACTGAACGACACGCTGCTGCAACTCGTGACCGAGCACCAGATCTACCGGATCGATCATTACCTCGGCAAGGAGACGGTGCAGAACATCCTGGTGCTGCGCTTCGCCAACGGCATGTTCGAGCCGATCTGGAACAGGCATCACATCGACCACGTTCAGATCACCGTCGAGGAGAAGCTCGGCGTCGGCACGCGCGGCAGCTTCTACGACGCGACCGGCGCGCTGCGCGACATGGTCCCCAACCATCTCTTCCAGTTGCTCTCGCTGGTGGCGATGGAGCCGCCGGCGCGGTTCGATGCGCATACCGTCCGCTCCGAGAAGGCGGAGGTGCTGTCGGCGATCCAGCCATTGAGCGAACGGGAGGCGCTGCTCAACTCGGTGCGCGGCCAGTACACGGCCGGCATGATTGGCGACGCCGAGCTGCCGGATTATGTGAGGAGCAAGGACGTTCGCCCCGACAGCACCACCGAGACCTACGCGGCCTTCAAGCTCACCATCGATAATTGGCGCTGGGCCGGCGTACCGTTTTATCTGCGCACCGGCAAGGCGCTCGGCGCCAAGCGCACCGAGGTCGCGATCAAGTTCCGCCAGGCGCCGTTCGCGATGTTCAGCTGCACCCCGATCGAGACCCTGGCCGAGAACTATCTCGTCATCGGCATCGAGCCGACCCAGAGCATCACCTTGCAGTTCAACACCAAGATCCCGGGGCCGACCATCCGCACCGACGGCGTGCAGATGAAGTTCAACTACAAGGACTATTTCCAGGCCGAGCCCGCCACCGGCTACGAGACGCTGATCTATGACTGCATGATCGGCGACAACATCCTGTTTCAGCGCGCCGACAGCGTCGAGGCCGGCTGGAAGGCCGTCGAGCCATTCATCGAGGCCTGGAAGAAGGCCGGCCGCGATGGCCTGCATTCCTACGCGGCCGGCAGCGAGGGACCTGAGGCGGCGGCCGATCTGCTGGCCCGCGACGGCCGCAGCTGGCGCAAGCTGGTTTAGCCGTGGTCGGACCGCAGGACCGCAACCTCGTGCGCGTCGCCGACCGGGCGACGATGGCGAGGGTCGCGGCCGAACATCTCCTGGCCCGGATCGATGCCAATCCGGCGACGATAGCCGTTTGCCTCACCGGGGGATCGAGCCCGAAGCAGCTCTATCAGCTGCTGGCGATGGACGCGTATCGCGAGCGGATTCCCTGGACGCGCGTGCACTGGTTCATCGGTGACGAACGATATGTTCCGCCCGGCGATCCCCTGCACAACATGACCATGGCGTGCCACGCGTTCCTCGATGCCTGCGCGCCGGCCGCCAACATCCACCCGATCGCGACCGATAGATCGGACCCGGAGGCCAGTGCCTGCGACTATCAGCGCGCGCTGGAAGCGTTCTACGGCGCCGCGCGGCTCGACTCTGCGCGGCCGCTGTTCGACCTCGTGCTGCTCGGAATCGGTTCCGACGGCCATGTCGCGTCGCTATTCCCCGGCTTTCCCGCTGTTGATATCGCCGATCGCTGGGTTGTCGGCGTCGACAAGGCTCACG
This sequence comes from Bradyrhizobium sp. SZCCHNR1015, assembly GCF_032489875.1. Taxonomy (NCBI): domain Bacteria; kingdom Pseudomonadati; phylum Pseudomonadota; class Alphaproteobacteria; order Hyphomicrobiales; family Nitrobacteraceae; genus Bradyrhizobium; species Bradyrhizobium sp. SZCCHNR1015. Next base: position 60,013 of record NZ_JAUEYW010000020.1, on the reverse strand, counting down.
TCGCACCCTTCGTGCCGCGGATCAGCCTGACCTTGCCTGCGCTCGCCTCCTGCCGAACCATGCTGTTCGAGGTCGCCGGCGCCGACAAGCGCGCGATCATGACGCGCGTGCTGGCCGGCGAAGACCTGCCCGCCAATCGCGCCCGCTCGATTCGGGAGACGATCCTGCTGATCGACAGCGAGGCCTGGCCGGAGAGGCAAAGTGGCGACATCTGACCTGCCCCATGCGCTCATTATCATGGGCGTCTCCGGCTCCGGCAAGAGCACGATCGGGCAAGCATTGGGCCAACGCCTCAGCTGGCGCTTCGAGGATGGCGACAGCTTTCACCCGCCCGCGAACGTCGCCAAGATGAGCGCGGGCCACCCGCTCACCGACGAGGATCGCTGGCCCTGGCTGCATGCCATTGCCACGGAGATCGCGCAATGCCGCAGCGCGGGCCAGCACATCATCATCGCCTGCTCGGCGCTCAAGAAGGCCTATCGCGATATCCTGGTCGGCGGCCGCGACGATGTCCGCATGGTCTATCTCCAAGGCACTCAGGAGCTGATCGGCGAGCGGATGAAGCATCGCGCCGGGCACTTCATGCCGCCGGGCCTGCTCACCAGCCAGTTCGCCACCCTGGAACCGCCTGGCGCCCCCGAGCATCCCATCACGGTCTCGGTCGACGCGCCGGTCGCGGCGATCGTGGACGACATCCTGCAACAGCTTCACAGCGGTCAGGGACGAGCCTGACCGCAAACAGGAAGGGCTCATGACCCGCATCGCTCTCGTCGTATCCGACGTCGACGGCACGCTGCTGACCAAGGACAAGGTTCTGACCGAACGGGCCGCGAAGGCGGCGCGGCGGCTGCACGAATCCGGCGTTGGCTTCACGCTCACCTCGAGCCGCCCCGCGATCGGAATGCGCTTTCTGATCGAGCCGCTGCAGATCAGCCTTCCGGTGGGGCCGTTCAACGGCAGCTCAATCGTCGACGCCGCCATGCGCCCGCTCGAGCAGAGCCTGATCCCGCCCGCGGCCGCCGCACGCTGCGTCGACCTGCTGCATCAAGCCGGCGTCGACATCTGGGTCTTCACCAACGACGCCTGGGTGACGCGCAATCCGGACGGTGAGTACGTCCCGAACGAGCGGCGCGCGATACGCGCGGAGCCGACGATCGTCGGCGATTTCTCGCCCTATCTGGCGAACGCCTGCAAGATCGTCGGCGCGAGCAGCGATTTCGCGCTGCTGGCGGGCTGCGAGAGCCAGATGCAGCAGGCATTGGGCGCGGAAGCGACAGCGGTGCGCTCGCAGAGCTACTATCTCGACATCACTCCGCCCGGACATGACAAGGGCACCTTCGTCAGCGCGATGGCTCAGCGGCTCGGTATCCCGCTCGACCAAGTCGCGACCATCGGCGACATGCACAATGATGTCGCGATGTTCGAGGTGAGCGGATTGTCGATCGCCATGGGCAATGCCAGTGACGAGGTGAAGAGCAAAGCCAAGCGCATCACCACGTCCAATCAGGACGAAGGCTTTGCCAATGCCATGGAGATGATCCTGGCGGAAAACGCGCAAGGCTGATCCGCAAGCTGACGTGCGGGAGCTCAGGCCTCCGACCGCTGCCTTGCGGGTTTGTCGCTGGCCTTCCTGGCGCTGCTCAGATTCTGCGCCGTGTTGATCAGCGCGATATGCGTCAGCGCCTGGGGAAAATTGCCGGTCTGCCGCCGGGCCTCGCTGTCGTACTCCTCGGCCAGCAGTCCGACATCGTTGGCGATGTTCACCACGCGGCGGAACAGCGTCTCGGCCTTTTCCGTATCGCCCGCCAGGACATGGGCGTCGGCCAGCCACAGCGTGCAGGCAAGGAACGCGCCTTCGATCGGCTGCTGCTCGTCCGGAGGGACATCGCGCGGATCGTGCCGGAGCACGAAGCCGTACCGTAGTAAATGCTGTTCGATCGCGTCCACCGTGCCGCGAATGCGCGAATCGGAGCTGGGGAGGAAGCCGACCGCCGGCAACAGCAGCAGGCTGGCATCGAGCAACCGCGAGCCATAGGACTCGACGAAGCTGCCGAGGCTTTCGTCATAACCCTTGGCGCAGACGTCGCGATGAATGGTCTCGCGCAGCCGCCGCCAGCGCTCCAGCGGCGCCTTGAACCCGAATTTCTCCGCGCTCTTGATCGCGCGATCGAACGCCACCCAGGTCATCACCTTGGAAAACACGTAGTGACGGCCGTCGCCGCGGCGTTCCCATATGCCGTGGTCGGGCTGGTCCCAGACGTCGGTGAGATGATCGAGCACCGCGCATTCCAGGTCCCATGTGCCGTCTTCCAGCTTGAGCCTGGTCATGCGGGCCTGGTGGAAGGCGTCCATCAGCTCGCCGTAGACGTCGAGCTGGAGCTGGGCGTGCGCGGCGTTGCCGATCCGCACCGGCCGGGCGCCTTCGTAGCCGGGCAGCCACTCGGCCTCCCACTCCATCAGCCGCCGCTGGCCCATGATGCCGTACATGATCTGCATATAGGCCGGTGCGCCGGCGGCGGCGCGCAGCAGCCAGTTGTGCCAGGCCAGCGCTTCCTCGGTGTAGCCCGAGTTCATCAGCGCGAGCAGCGTGAACGTCGCGTCACGCAGCCAGCAGAAACGATAGTCCCAGTTGCGCCGGCCGCCGAGCTTCTCCGGCAGCGACGTGGTCGGCGCCGCGACGATGCCGCCGGTCGGCGCATAGGTGAGCGCCTTCAGGGTGATCAGCGAGCGCATCACGAGTTCGCGGTGCTCGCCCTGATAGGTGCAGCGGCGCGACCAGTCGGCCCAGAAGGTCTCGGTGTCATCAAGCGCCTGAAGCGGATCGATCGCCTTGGGCACCGGTAGATGCGAGGGACCGTAGGTCAGCACGAACGGCACGGTGTCGCCGGCCGCGACCTCGAACTCCGCAACCGTGGTCATGTCCTCGCCGCGGGTGGCGATCGGCGTATGCAGCACCGCCATGTCCTGGCCGCAGATGGCAAGCAGCGCGGAGCGATCCTCGGAGCGCTTGACCCAGGGAATCTCGATGCCGAAGCCGAAACGGATGATCAGCTCCATCCGCATGGCGACCCGGCCGGCGACGCCGCGGACCAGCCGGACGACGTCGGAGGCGCTGCCCCGCGGCGGCATGAAATCGACCAGCTCGACGGTGCCGGTCGCGGTTTCGTACCGCGTCTCGAGGATGAGGCTGTCGCCACGATAGCGGCGGGACGTCGAGCGGATATCGCCGCGCGGCGCGATCAGCCAGCGGCCATGGCTGCGATCGCCCAGCAGGGAAGCGAAACAGGCGTCGGAATCGAACGCCGGCCAGCACAGCCAGTCGATCGAACCGTTTCGGCTTACGAGGGCAGCCGTCTCACAATCACCGATCAGCGCGTAGTCTTCGATCCTGCAGGACATTCGGCATCCGCGTGCAATTGCCCCCTCGATCCCCGCATTCTAAACGCCGGCCGGGCTGATCCGTTCGGCGGTCGCCGCCTTCAACGCCGCGACGCTGGTCGCACCCGTGATGTCCTCGAGCTTGACCGGCATCTTGCGGCGCCAGTTCGGATGCTCGTCGATCGTGCCGGGAATATTGGGCTGATCGACCACCTGCAGCAGATCCTCCAGGGAAATCACCAGCAGCCGCGACCGTGTCCGCGACAGGAAGGCGATCGCCGAGTGGACGTCGTTGGCCTGAATGCCGTTGTGGCGCAGCACCTCGTCCCACAGCCCCAAGGCGTCCCAGCGATCCTGGTCGCTTTCGCCGGGATCGATGCCCAGCCCGCGTTTGGTCTTGAGATCGCCGAACGAGCGCCAGCCGGCATAGGTCGAGAGGTCGTGGGTGTTCAGCGTCACCAGCGCATTCGGCGGATAGAAGTCAACGTCGCGAAAGCGGCCGTTGTCGTCGCGTTCGAAGATCATCACCTTGTAGGACCACAGTCCCCAATCGGCCATCTGCTCGCGAAAGCCTTCAGGCACGGTGCCGAGATCCTCGCCGATGACGATGCAGTCGTTGGCCACGCTCTCGATGACGGTCGCGGCGAGCAGCGCATCGAACGGCATCTGCACATACGCGCCCTGCTTGGCCGGAAATCCGTGCGGCACCAGATAGAGCCGCTTCAAACCGAGCACGTGATCGAGCCGGATCGCGCCGGCATGGCGCATCGACGCCCTGATCATCTCCCGGAACGGCTCGAAATTCCTCAGCGCCAGCCCCGGCGCGTTGAAGCCGGCCAATCCCCAGTTCTGCCCGACCGTGTTCAACGGATCGGGCGGCGCTCCGACCGACAGCGTGCGCGAGATGGCGCCCTGCTCGTTCCAGGCATCGAAGCCGTCGGATTGAACGCCGACTGCGACGTCGAGATACAAGCCGACCTTCATTCCCAGCCGATGCGCGAGATCCCGGCAATGGCGCAATTGTCGCTCGGCGAGCCACTGCACATAGGCGATGAACTCGGCCTCCCTCCGGTCGGCGCCGCTGAGCAGCGCCGCGCAGCGCGCGGCATCGGGCCGCCGCCACTCCTCAGGCCAGTCCCACCAGGGCTTCTGGAAGCGATGCCGCAACACCTCGAAGCAGGAGAAGCGCGCCAGCAGCTCGCCGCGCTCGGCCCGATAGGCCTTGAACTCCGCAGCGGCCGCGGCGTCGGGCGCGGCCATGAAGGCGTCGAAGGCGGCGCGCAGGGCCGGCCATTTCAACGCCGCCACACCCTTGTAGTCCACCAGCTCGGCTTGTCGCAGCGGCTCCAGCACCTTGCTGCCGGGCCCCTTCGCAAAGCCCGGCGCCTGCTCCACATCGACATAGAGCGCATTCAGGAACAGCCGGCTGTTCGGTGCATAGGGGCTGAAGTCACCCGGCCGGTCGTCGAACAACGCGTGCAGCGGATTGAGCCCGACACCATCGGCGCCGAGCTTGGCGCAAAGCGTGATGAGATTGGCAAGGTCGGTGAAGTCGCCCATGCCCCAGTTGCGGGCCGAGCGGATGCCATAGAGTTGGACCGCCAGCAGCCAGACGCGGTCGAAATCGCCGGCGAAGGCCTTCGCCGGCGCGACCAGCAGCGGCAGCTCCTCGCGGTAGGATGACGCATCCACCAGCTCGAGGCGGTAGCTGCCGACCGGCAGATCACCCGGCCACTCGACCAGGGCCTCGCCAGCGTCTCCCTTTGCGATCTCGGTGTCGCCACGCCTGATGGTCCACCTGACCGGCAGCTTCGCCGCCTCGTTCAGGCGGCTTCGCGCCGGCTGGCCGGACCGAATCACGATCGCACCGCTCAGCAGCCGGTGCGGCGTGGGCCTGGGAAAGGCCTCCACGATGATCTTGAGTGCCGCTTCGTCAGTGACGCGACGCTGCCCCTGACCATCGTAGAATTCTGTCAGGATTCCGAGACTATGGGCTTCGCTGTAGAGATCCATTCGGCACGCGATCTGGACGTAACGGCAAGTCGTACGTCGTAAAATTGTTGTGGGACAGCAAGAGGATAAGCCTCTAACGCCGCGCCAAGGCCGTCGTTCCCCGGGGAACAAAACGAGCCTTGCAGCTTTGTAAGGGGGTCGTCTCGGTTTCTAGCGAACCGGGACGCCGTTTTCTTGTCAATGGCATCACCGTGAACAAATTTGCGCACACGTTCGAGAGCGTCGCCCTCAAAGACGCTTTCTCCCCTATTCTGCCCTCTTTTGAGGAGAGCCGCATCTGTCGAGGCCGAGACATCTTTCGAGACGCCTCCGATCGCAGCCGCATCATCATCCTCTCTCCTAGGTGAGGGCCTCATGAACCTGATGTCATCCCTGGATACGCCGAGCCTGCAGACCGAGACCGACGGCGACGGTCTCTGGTACAAGGACGCGATCATCTACCAGCTGCACGTGAAGGCGTTCGCCGACAGCAACAATGACGGCGTCGGCGACTTCGCCGGCCTCACGGACAAGCTGGATTATCTGCAGGACCTCGGCGTCACCACACTGTGGCTGCTGCCGTTCTACCCCTCGCCCGGCCGCGACGACGGCTACGACATCGCCGACTACGGCAGCATCAATCCCGATTTCGGGACCATGAAGGAGTTCAAGCGATTCATCCAGGAGGCCAAGCGGCGCGGCCTGCGGGTGATCACCGAGCTCGTGGTCAACCACACCTCCGACCAGCATCACTGGTTCAAGCGCGCCCGGCGCAGCCCGCCCGGCTCCAGCGCCCGCGACTGGTACGTCTGGAGCGACACCGACCAGAAATATCTCGGCACGCGAATCATCTTCACCGATACCGAGAAGTCCAACTGGACCTGGGATCCCGAGGCCGGCCAGTTCTACTGGCACCGCTTCTTCTCGCACCAGCCGGATCTCAACTTCGACAATCCGCGCGTGGTCAACGCGATCGTCCAGGTGATGAAGCGCTGGCTCGATGCCGGCGTCGACGGCTTCCGGCTCGACGCCATTCCCTATCTCTGCGAACGCGACGGCACCAACAACGAGAACTTGCCGGAGACGCATGCGATCATCAAGCGCCTGCGTGTCGAGCTCGACAATTACGCCAAGGACAAGCTGCTGCTGGCCGAGGCCAACCAGTGGCCCGAGGATGTGCAGGAGTATTTCGGCCAGGGCGACGAGTGCCACATGGCCTATCACTTCCCGCTGATGCCGCGCTTCTACATGGCGATCGCCCAGGAAGACCGCTTCCCGATCACCGACATCCTGCGCCAGACGCCCGATATCCCCTCGACCTGCCAATGGGCGCTGTTCCTGCGCAACCATGACGAGCTGACGCTCGAAATGGTGACCGATGTCGAGCGCGACTATCTGTGGTCGACCTATGCCAACGATCCGCGCGCGCGCATCAATGTCGGCATTCGCCGCCGCCTCGCGCCGCTGATGGACAATGACCGGCGCAAGATCGAGCTGATGAACTCGCTGCTGATGTCGTTTCCGGGCACGCCGATCATCTATTACGGCGACGAGATCGGCATGGGCGACAACATCTATCTCGGCGATCGCAACGGCGTGCGTACGCCGATGCAATGGACGCCCGACCGCAATGGCGGCTTCTCGCGTGCCGACCCCGCACGGCTCTACGCACCGATGATCATGGACCCGGTCTACGGCTACGAGGCGGTCAACGTCGAAGCGCAGTCGCGCAGCCTGTCGTCGCTGCTGAATGCCACCAAGAAGCTGATCTCGGTGCGCAAGTCGACGCTGGCCTTCGGCAGGGGCACCATGAGCTTCATCCGCCCGGCCAACCGGTCGGTGCTGGCCTATGTGCGGCAATACAAGGACGAGGTGATCCTCTGCGTCGCCAACCTGTCGCGCTCGGCACAGGCGACCGAGCTCGATCTTTCGCCGTTCAAGGATCGCGTGCCGATCGAGATGCTCGGCCGGTCGCGCTTTCCCGCGATCGGCGAGCTGCCCTACATGATCACGCTCGCGCCCTACGGCTTCTACTGGTTCCAGCTCAAGGAGCGCGACAAGTCCGAGCCGGTCGTTCAGCGCGCCGTGCCGGAGTTCGAGACGCTGGTCGTCCCGCTCGGCTCGACCTGGGTGTCGCTGGCGCGCACCCGCAGCCTGTTCGAGCGCGACGTGCTTCCCGGCCACCTCGCGCGCACGCGCTGGTATCCCGAACGCTCGCCTGAGGCGATCCATCCGACGTTGACCTCCGCGATCCCGTTCTGCGACATCGGCGACAACAGGCCGTGGCTGATCTTCTTCAAATCGGCCGAGCGCAAGGACGAGCAGCGCTACCTCCTGCCGATGCAGATCGAGTGGGTCCGCTTCGACCGCGAGCGCTATAATCCGCAGGCGTTCGCCGCCGTGCGCCAGGGCGCCCGCGAGGGCACCCTGCTGGATGCCGCCACCAATCCGATCTTCCTGGCGCTGCTGCTGCGCAACCTTGCACAGTCACTTGTGGTCGAAGAGAACGGGATACGACTGGAATTCCGCCCGACGTCGCGATTTCCCGACAAGCCGATCCGCGAGTCGGAACAGGTGCGCATCATCGAGACCGACCGCTGCAGCAGCAAGGCTGTCGTCAACAACGAGTTCTTCATCAAGCTCCATCGCGAGCTCGAGGCCGGATCGCATCCGGAGATCGACGTCGGTCGCTTCCTGACCGAGACCGTCGGCTTCGCCAACGTGCCGCCGCTGCTCGGCAGCGTCGAGGTGATCCAGGACGGCGAGCGGCAGACGATCGGCTGCGTCCATGGCTTTGTCGAGAACCAGGGTGACGGCTGGACCGTGACCGCCGCCTATCTCGACCGCTACATCGACGATCAGCGCGTGTTCGCCGCGAGCGGCGACGCGCGCCAGAGCGAGGAGCTGCCGCCCTATCTGCGCTACATGACGCAAGCCGGACGGCGGGCCGGAGAGCTGCATGCGGCCCTGGCCTCACGCAACGACATCGCCGATTTTGCGCCGGAGCCGACCACCGCAGATCATCTCGGTCACTGGATCGACCGGCTGCGCGCCCAGGCAAGCCGAGTCCTGACGGGCCTGAGCGAGCGCCGCGATCGCCTCAAGGACCCGGAACGAGGGCTGGCCGATCAGGTGCTCGCGAGGCGTGGTGAGATATCGGAGCGCCTGAGCAGCCTGATCCCGCACCAGATCGGCGGCTGCGACATCCGGCTGCATGGCGATTTCCATCTCGGCCAGATCCTCATCGTCAAGGACGATATCTTCATCATCGATTTCGACGGGGACGAGGAGCAGCCGCTCGCCGAGCGTCGGCGCAAGGCGCCGCCGGCGCGCGACATCGCAGGCTTCCTGCGCTCGATCGATTGCTCGGTCCGCGTCGCCCAGGAGCGCGCTCTGAGGGCGGGCCCGGACGATCACGGCCGTATCGCCGCGGCGCTGTCGGAATGGCGCGACCAGGCCGCGACGGCCTTTTTGGCCGGCTATCGCGAGATCAAGGCCAATCAGCGCCTCTGGCCGGACGATCCGCATACGGCGGAGGCGCTCCTTAACTTTTTCATGCTGGAAAAAGCGCTCGGAGCGCTCGAATATGATCTGGCTCACCGGCCGGACTGGTTGCGCATCGCTTTGAGCAACCTGCTTCGCGTCCTGTCCGAGCCAGCATCAGTCAGCGAGTCCTCATGACCCATCTTTCTCCCGAGGCGTTTGCGATCATCGAGGGCCGGCACGCCGACCCGTTTCGCTATCTCGGTCAGCACAATGTCGACGGGCGCACTGTCGTGCGCGCCTTCCTGCCCGAGGCGTCCCGCGTCGAAGTGGTCGGCGAGCACGGCGACGTCGCCCCGCTGACGCGCATCCATGATGCCGGCCTGTTCACCGGGACCATGCCATCGCTGCAGCGCTATCGCTTTCGGGCAACATTCGGCGACCACGTCACCGACCTCGAGGACCCCTATCGCTTCCTGCCGATCCTGAGCGACTTCGACCTGCACCTGCTCGGCGAAGGCAACCACGAGCGGCTCTACGACAAGCTCGGCGCGCATCCCATGGTGATCGACGGCGTCGATGGCGTCGGCTTCGTCGTGCTCGCGCCGAACGCGCGCCGCGTCAGCGTGGTCGGCGACTTCAACTTCTGGAATGCGCGGCGCCACCCGATGCGCGTGCGCGGCAACGGCTATTGGGAGCTGTTCATTCCCCGCGCCAGGGCCGGCGACCACTACAAATTCGACATCATCGGCCCGCAGGGCGAGCACCTGCCGCTGAAATCCGACCCGATGGCCTTCGCGGCCGAGATGCGTCCCAAGACCGCATCGATCGTGGTCGACGAGACCAGCCTGCCGCGACCTCGGCCGGCGCCGCATGACATCAACAAGCTGAACAGGCCCGTCTCGATCTATGAGGTGCATCTCGGCTCCTGGCGGCGCAAGGACAACAATCAATGGCTGACCTATCGCGAGCTCGCCGAGCAGCTGCCGGCCTATGCACGCGACATGGGCTTCACGCACATCGAATTCCTCCCCGTGAGCGAGCATCCGTTCGACGGCTCCTGGGGCTATCAGCCGACCGGCCTGTTCGCGCCGACCAGCCGCTTCGGCAGTCCTGAGGACTTCTGTGCGCTCGTCGATGCGTGCCACCGCGAGGGCCTCGCGGTATGGCTCGACTGGGTGCCCGGCCATTTCCCGGATGATCCGCACGGCCTCGGTCATTTCGACGGCACCGCGCTCTACGAGCACGCCAACCCGATGCAGGGCCGGCATCTCGACTGGGGCACGCTGATCTACAATTTCGGCCGCACCGAAGTCGCCAATTTCCTGCGCTCGAACGCGCTGTTCTGGCTGGAGCGCTACGGCGTCGACGGCCTGCGCGTCGATGCCGTCGCCTCGATGCTCTATCTCGACTACAGCCGTCCCTCCGGCGGCTGGATTCCGAACAAATATGGCGGGCGCGAGAACCTCGAGGCCATCGAGTTTCTGCGCCGGACCAATATCGAGGTGTTCGGCCATTTCCCGCAGGCGACCACGGCTGCCGAGGAATCCACGGCGTGGCCGCAGGTGTCCCGCCCGGTCGACATGGGCGGGCTCGGTTTCGGCTACAAGTGGAACATGGGCTGGATGCACGACACCTTGCGCTACATCAGCAAGGACCCGATCCACCGCAAATATCACCACGGCGAGATCCTGTTCGGCCTGCACTACGCCTTTTCGGAAAACTTCATCCTGCCGCTGTCGCATGACGAGGTGGTGCACGGCAAGCGCTCCATCCTTGGCCGGATGCCCGGCGACGACTGGCAGCGTTTTGCCAACCTGCGTGCGTATTACAGCTTCATGTTCGGGCATCCCGGCAAGAAGCTCCTGTTCATGGGCTGCGAGCTCGCCCAGGAGCGCGAGTGGAATCACGATACCACGCTCGACTGGCACCTGCTCGGCGACGCCAAATATGCCGGCATCCAGGCCCTGATCCGCGACCTCAACCACCTCTACCGCAACGTGCCGGCGCTGCATGAGCGGGACTGCGAGCCGGACGGCTTCGAGTGGCTGATCACCGACGACTCCGACCGCAACGTCTTCGCCTGGGTGCGCAAGGGCTACGATGAGCACGCGCGCTGCGTCGTGGTCGTGAACTTTTCGCCCAACGTGTATTACAATTATCGGGTCCGCGTGCCGTTCGGCGGCAGATGGAGGGAAGCTTTCAATTCCGACTCCCTGCATTATGGCGGCAGCAATGTCGGCAATGTCGGCCAGGTCCATGCCTCTGAAGAACACCAGCTCAACCTCATCCTCCCGCCCATGGCAGCGGTATTTCTCCTCCCGGAAGCCTGACGCAATGCGCCTGGCCGCTGGAAGCCACGCCCGTCTCGGAGCAACCTGGGACGGACGGGGGACCAACTTTGCGTTGTTCTCCGCCAATGCCGAGAAGGTCGAGCTCTGCCTGTTCGACAGCCAGGGCCGGCGCGAGATCGAGCGGATCGAATTGCCGGAGCGGACGGAGGATGTCTGGCACGGCTATCTCAACGACGTCTCGCCAGGGCAGCTCTATGGCTACCGCGTCTACGGCCCGTACGAGCCGGAGCGCGGCCACCGCTTCAATGCCAACAAGCTGCTGCTCGACCCCTATGCCAAGCGGCTCGCCGGCCGGCTGGTCTGGAGCGATGCCCATTTCGCCTACCGCGCCGGCTCGCCGCGCGAGGACCTCTCGTTCGACCGGCGCGACAACGCCCGCGGCATGCCCAAGGCGGTCGTCATCGACGAGACCTTCAACTGGGGCCGGCGCGAGATGCGGCCGCAGATCCCGTGGGAGGACACGATCATCTACGAGGCTCACGTCAAGGGCCTGACCAACAAGCGCGACGACGTGCCGCCCAACCTGCGCGGCACCTATGGCGGTCTGTCGTCGCCGGCGATGATCAAGCATCTGAAGCGGCTCGGCGTCACCACAATCGAGCTCTTGCCGATCCACGCCTTCATCGACGACCGCATGCTGGTCGAGAAGAAGCTGGTCAACTACTGGGGCTACAACACCATCTCGTTCTTCGCGCCGGAGCTGCGCTACGCGCAGGACAATCCGCTCGATGCCTTCCGGACGACGGTGGCGCGGCTGCATGATGCCGGCATCGAGGTCATGCTCGACGTCGTCTACAATCACACCGCCGAGGGCAACCATCTCGGCCCGACGCTGTGCTACCGCGGCATCGACAACGCATCCTACTACTGGCTGCAGCCGGACAATCCGCGCTTCTACGACGACTTCACCGGCTGCGGCTCGTCGGTGAACCTGACCCATCCGCGCGTGCTGCAGATGGTGATGGACTCGCTGCGCTATTGGGTCGAAGTCTGCCACGTCGACGGCTTCCGCTTCGATCTCGCCACCACGCTCGCGCGCGAGAAGCACGGCTTCGACCGGCGCAGCGGCTTCCTGACCGCGATCCGCCAGGACCCGGTGCTGGCGAGCGTCAAACTGGTCGCAGAGCCATGGGACGTCGGTCTCGGCGGCTATCAGGTCGGCGCATTCCCCTCGCAATGGTCCGAATGGAACGACCGCTATCGTAGCGCCATGCGTCGCTACTGGAGCGGCGAAGGCAGCCTGATCGGCGAGGTGTCGAGCCGCATGACCGGCTCTTCCGACATCTTCAACCATGACGGCCGCACCCAGCGCGCCAGCGTCAATCACGTCACCGTCCATGACGGGTTCACGCTGGCCGATCTCTTCAGCTACAACAGCAAGCACAATGAGGCGAACGGCGAGGACAATCGCGACGGCTCCAACGACAACCTCAGCAACAATTTCGGTCATGAGGGGCCGACCAACGACGTGGCGATCACAGCGCTGCGGCGGCAGTCGCGCAAGAACCAGCTCGCCTGTCTGTTGCTCGCGCAGGGCCTGCCGCTGCTGCTCGCAGGCGACGAGGTCGGCAACTCGCAACATGGCAACAACAACGCCTATTGCCAGGACAACGAGGTCGGCTGGGTGGACTGGAGCGGCATGGGCCGCGAGGGCGATGATCTCATCGACTTCATCGCGCACATGACCGAGCTGCGCCGCCGCTTCGGCCAGATTCGCGCGCGCCGCTGGCTCGACGGCCGCCGGTCGGACGGAAGCTTCGGCGTGCTGTGGCTGACGCCTTCGGCGGAGGAGATGACGCAAACCGACTGGACCTTTCCTGACGGACGATTTCTCGCCTATGTGCTCGCTCCGGTGGAACAGGAGCAGGCTCCGATCCTTATCGTTCTGAACGCGGCTCCCGAAGAGATCGGATTCAAATTGCCCAAGCTCGCCGAATACAAGACGTGGCAACAGGTCCTGAACACCACCGAAGCCCAGCAGACGCCGATCGACTTCGCGTCGGGCACGGACCTCAAGGCCCCGCCCCGGTCCGTGCTGGCGTATGCGGGCCAGTCATGAACGGCCGTCAATTCGGACCTCGGCTCACGCAGGACGGCACGACGTTCCGGCTGTGGGCGCCCGCCGCCAAGCGCGTCGATCTGATCCTCGACGTCAAGCATGAGATGCAGCGCGGGGATGGTGGTTGGTATTCGCTCGACGTCGCTGGGGTCGGCGCCGGCACGCGGTACAAGTTTCGTATTGATGATGAGCTCGACGTTCCAGATCCCGGCTCGGATTTCCAGCCAGAGGATGTCTCCGGCCCGAGCGAAATCATCGACCACCGCGCCTACACCTGGCGTTCCGAAAAATGGCGCGGCCGTCCATGGCAGGACGCCGTGTTCCTCGAAAGCCATGTCGGCACCTTCACGACGGAAGGCACCTACCGCGCGATGATCGACAAGCTCGATCATCTCGTCGAAACCGGCATCACCGCGCTCGAGCTGATGCCGCTGGCGGACTTCGCCGGCTCCCGCAACTGGGGCTATGACGGCGTCCTGCTCTACGCGCCGGACAGCGTCTATGGGCGTCCCGATGATCTGCGCGCACTGATCGACGAGGCGCATCTGCGCGGGCTGATGGTCTTCCTCGACGTCGTCTACAACCATTTCGGCCCCGAAGGAAACTACATCGGCCTGTATGCACCGACCTTCTTCACGGACGCTCACACGCCGTGGGGCAGCGCGATCGACTTCCGGCACCCCGAAGTGCGCGCCTTCGCGATTCAGAACGCGCTGCATTGGCTGACGGACTATCGCTTCGACGGGCTGCGTTTCGATGCCGTCAACCACATCCTCGCCAACGAGGGTGAGATCCCGATGCTGCATGATCTCAGCGCCGCCGTCGGCAGGCTCGTCGAGCAGACAGGGCGTCACATCCATCTCGTGCTCGAGAACGGTGATAACCGGGCCAGCATGCTCGACGCGGCAGAAGATCCGCCGCGGGGCAAGTTTCGCGCGCAATGGAACGATGATTATCACCACGTCTGGCATGTGATGCTGACCGGCGAGACCGGCGGCTACTACGGCGACTACCAACAATCGCCGCGGCGCGGGCTTGCCCGCGCGCTCGCCTCGGGCTTTGTCTATCAAGGCGAGCAGGCCGCCTTTTGGGGTGGCATGGCCCGGGGTGAACCAAGCGGTCATCTGGCCCCCGCGGCGTTCGTCAACTTCCTGCAGAACCACGACCAGATCGGCAACCGCGTGTTCGGCGACCGGCTGGAATCGCTGGCGCCGCCGGAAGGGATCGCAGCTGCGCTGGCCGTCACCTTGCTCGCACCGACCGTGCCGATGCTGTACATGGGCGAGGAATGGGGCTCGAAGCAGCCCTTCCCGTTCTTCTGCGATTTCCAGGGCGATCTCGCGCACGCCGTGCGCAAGGGGCGCCGCAAGGAATATGAGTGGGCATACGCCAAGTATGGCGACGAGGTCCCGGACCCGCTGGACATCGAGACGTTCAGATCCGCGATCATCGATTGGGACGCCCGCAACGCATCGCCGGGACGCGAGCGATTGACGCTGGTGCGCGGGCTCCTCGCCGTGCGCCACAGGGAGGTGGCACCGCGGCTGCCGGGCGCATCCTTCGGCAAGGCCGACGTGACGGAGGATGGCTGCCTGACTGCGCACTGGACGATGGGCGACGGCGCGACGCTGCGGTTGCTCGCCAACGTTTCGGACAACGAGGTGCCCGCGCCGCGCAGCGGCTCGGCGGGCACGCCGATCTGGGGCGGCACGCCCGGCGATCGCCTGCCACCCTGGTCGGTGTTCTGGAGCATCGGAGGATAATCATGCCTCCTGCCATTCCGCTCGCGACCTACCGCCTGCAGCTCACCGCCGACTTCAATTTCGAAGCAGCGGCGCGCGTCGTGCCGTATCTGAAGGCGCTCGGCATCAGCCATGTCTACGCCTCGCCGTTCATGACGGCGCGCAAGGGCTCGACGCATGGCTACGACATCACGGATCACACCAAGCTCAATCCTGAGCTCGGCGGTCAGGACGGCTTCGCCAAGCTGAGCGCCGCGCTGAAGGCGCACGATCTCGGGCTCATCCTCGATTTCGTTCCGAACCATGTCGGCGTCCATTTCGACGACAATCCATGGTGGCTCGATGTGCTCGAATGGGGCCAGGCGTCGCCGCATGCAGCCTCGTTCGACATCGACTGGGACCAATTGCCGTATCGCGCCCGGGGCGGCGTGCTGCTGCCGATCATCGGGACGTCCTACGGCCATGCGCTCGAACATGGTGAGATCGAGCTGCGCTACGACCCGGACGAAGGCTCGTTCTCCTGCTGGTACTTCGAGCATCGCCTGCCGATCGCGCCGGAGCGCTATGGCGAGGTGCTGCGCATCATCGTAAAGGAGGCCGGTGAGGAGAGCAGCGAGGCCGGCAAGGCGATCCTCGACCTGGCGTCGCGCTATCGCGGCCTGCGCCATCCGAACCGCAAGGAAGCCCCGGCGTTCAAGGCCGCACTCAAGGCCATTCCCGGGGCTGGCGACATTATCGCGCGAGGCCTCTCGGCGTATCAGGCAGGCGAGGGCCGACCGACGCAGACGCTGGCCCTGCACCATCTGCTTGAACGGCAGAACTACAAACTCGGGCATTGGCGGCTTGCGTCCAGCGACATCAACTACCGCCGCTTCTTCGACGTCAACACGCTGGCCGGCCTGCGCGTCGAGGATGCTGGCACGTTCGAAGCGATCCACCGGCTGGTCCAGAAGCTGATCGCGGATGGCCAGCTGCAGGGTCTGCGGCTCGACCATATCGACGGCCTGCGCGATCCCGCACAATATTTCCAGCGGCTGCGGCGGCTGATCCGCGACGCTCGGGGGCCCGCAGCCGGGCCATTCTACGTCGTCATCGAGAAGATTCTCTGCGAGCACGAGAAGCTGCCGAGCTTTGCCGGCGTGCACGGCACCACCGGCTACGAGTGGATGAACGTCATCACCCAGCTGCTCATCGACGGCAACGGCCTGGAGCCCTTGGACGAGATCTGGCGCCAGATCAGCAACAAGCCGCCGAAGCTCGCGCCCGTCATCAAGGAGGCCAAGCGGCGCGTGCTGGAAACGCTGCTGACCAGCGAGTTCACCGTGCTGACACGCCTCCTGGCGCGCATCGCCAACGGCCACTACTCGACGCGCGACTATTCGGAAGACAGCCTGCGCCAGGCGCTCGAACTGTATGTTCTTCACTTCCCGGTCTATCGCACCTATCTCACCGCGGCCGGGGCGACCGAGGCCGATCGCAAGCTGATCGATCACGCCATAGCCGGCGCCCGCGCCGAATGGTTCGCCTCCGACGGCTCGATCTTCGACTTCCTGCGCGATACGCTCACCATGGATCTGATCAAGCGCGACCGCAGCACCAGCCACAGCGTCCCACGTGTGCGCCGCTTCGCGCTGAAGGTGCAGCAGTTCACCGGCCCGATGATGGCGAAGTCGCTGGAGGATACCGGCTTCTATCGCTTCCACCGGCTGCTCGCGCTCAACGAGGTCGGCGGCGATCCGGCGGCGCATGCTCTGACGATCGCCGACTTCCACAAGCTGATGCACGATCGCGCCAGGCATTGGCCGCACGGCATGACCGCCACCGCTACCCACGACACCAAGCGCGGCGAGGATGCCCGCACGCGGCTGGCCGCCATCACCGAGTTGCCCAACGATTGGACGTCCGCGATGGCGCGCTGGAAGACCTTGAACGCGCCGCACGTCATCACCGATGGCAAGATGCGCGCGCCCTCGGCGGCGTTCGAATACATGCTGTACCAGACGCTCGTCGGCATCTGGCCCGCAACTGGCGCCGACCCGAGCCTTGCGGAGCGGTTGCAGGCCTATGCGCTGAAGGCGGCGCGGGAGGGCAAGGAGGAGACCAGCTGGCTCAATCCAAACGAGGCCTATGAGAACGGCCTGCGCAGCTTCATCGACCGCATCCTGGATCGCGACCGCTCGCCCGAGTTCCTGCAGTCGTTGGAGACGCTTTCCAGGCGGACCGCTTTGCTCGGCGCGCTGAACTCGCTGGCACAGCTCACGCTGAAGGCGACGATGCCCGGCGTGCCGGATATCTATCAGGGCACCGAGTTCTGGGACCTCTCGATGGTCGATCCCGACAATCGCCGCCCGGTGGACTTCGCCGCGCGCGAACGGGCGCTGCGCGAGTGCGAGCGTCCCGACTGGGCCCGCCTGGCGGACCACTGGCCGGATGGCCACATCAAGCTCGCCTGGACACGGCGGCTGCTCCGGCTGCGCAACGAGATGCCCGCGGTCTTCACCGACGGTTCCCATGAGCCGCTCGAGGTGAGCGGACGTCATGCCGATCACATCATTGCCTTCGCACGGCGGCATGGGCGGGACGCCGTCGTCGTCGTCACTGTGCGCAACTTTGCGCCCTTCACCGACGGTGGCCGGGTGTGGCCCCACCCAGATGGTTTCGAAGCCGAGGTTCATGCCCGCGGCTACACATCTGCGGACATACAGGACGGCATCCTTGCGGTGTCCTCCGTCTTCATACATTTGCCTGCAGCAGTGATCCCAGCGCGGACCGATGCGGCAACCCACCCGGCTGGTCGACGTCCGACAGCATCGACGCCGGGCTGATCAGCTCTTTTTCGTCAACAGCAGCTGGCCGCGGCTGCGGATCGCGGATTGCGCCGCCTCGGCAAAGCGCTGCAACAGCCAGGGCAGCACGACCTCGACACGCACGTGATCGTCGGCGACGTCGACATGGCCCGACGCCGCTTGACCCAGAGCGCGAACGCGAAAGATCATCTTGTCGCCCTCCCAGCGCTCTTCGTCGACCTTCAGGACCGGAACGCTGGTCGCGGCGCGGCTGAGACCGGCCTGGAGCCGGCGCACGGCCTCGTCCTTGCCGAGGCGATGCGGAATGGAAACGACAAGCGGTCTTGACATCGCGATCTCCTGACTAACAACTGCCTTCAGGTAGTCATTGCTGGTTACGACCGCAAAGACACGCTCCGAATTTTACCTGTTTCCCGCACGGAACTTTCGAAGTTCCGACCAGTTTCCTCGGCGAAGGCAGAGCACGTTGTCGCCCCGCTGCCGGGCACTGGAGGAAGCACATGTCCATCGGAACTATCATCCTGATCATTCTCATCATCGCCCTGCTCGGCGGCTTTTCCGGCATCGGCGGCGGTCCGTTCTACGGCACCGGCTACTATGGCGGCGGCGGTCTCGGCCTGATCATCGTCATCGTGCTGATCCTCGTCCTGCTCGGACGTATCTGATCCTTCTGAGGCGATCGGCTCGGGCAGACACCACGTCTGCCCGAGCGACTACGACGTCTCTGCGAGCTTCTTGATGGCCGCCTTGATCGAGCCCGCGGCATCTTCATAACCATCCCACGCCCTGGTCTTGGCCAGCAGCGCCGGTACGGTGCGGATGGTGTAGCGCTTGGGTTCGAGCCCGTTCTTCACCTGCGTCCAGGTCAGCGGCATGGACACGGTGGCGCCTTCGCGGGCGCGCGGCGACAGCACGGCGACCGCCGTCGACATCCGGTCGTTGCGCAGATAGTCGAGGAAGATCTTTCCCCCGCGCAGCTTCTTCGACATGTTGAGCAGGTATTGCTCCGGGCTGTCGTTCGCCATCCATAGGCACACACCTTGCGCAAACGCCTTCGCTTCGGGCCAGCTCACTCTGTCGCGCGCGCCGTGCAGCAACGGCGTCACCACGTGCAGACCCTTGCCGCCCGTGGTCTTGCAGAAGCTCTCGAGACCGAGGCTCTTCAGGCGCTGGCGCATCTCCTTGGCGGCCGCGATCACCTCCTCGAAGGCGACGTTCGGCGCCGGATCGAGATCGAACACCAGCCGGCCCGGAACGTCATAGGCGTCGGGTGCGCAATTCCATGGATGCAGCTCGACGGCGGCGACCTGGGCGACCGCGATCAATCCCTCGACGCGGTCGATCTGCAGATACGGTTTGCGGTCGCCCGAGACCTTGACCAGCTCGAGCAGGTCCGACATGCCCTGCATGCCGTGCCGCTGGAAGAATTTTTCGCCACCGATGCCATCAGGCGCACGTACGATCGAGCACGGCCGTCCCCTCAGATGATCGATCATCCAGTCGCCGACGGCTTCCAGATAGTTGGCGAGATCGAGCTTGGTGACGGGCTCGCCGTCGCCGGCGTCCGGCCACAGCGCCTTGTCGGGCTTGGAGATCGCAACGCCCATCACGGTCGCCGCGCCCTTCGTGCGTGACGGCGTCTTGTGCAGCGTGGTGCCGACGGTCGCGACGCTCGCCGCGGCCCGCGCCACCGGCCGGGCAACCTTCGTCGTCACCACCGGCGGCTCGGCAACGACCTCGCGGGCCGGCTTGTCCTGGCGCAGTCCCTTGAACGAGGCCTGCCTGACGTTGTTGTCCGCGGTCCAGCCGGCAAACTCGATCTCGGCGACCAGCTCCGGCTTCAGCCAATGCACCTCACGCGTCTTGCGCGGCGCGTTCTTGCCGCCGAACGGGCTCTCGTCGGAGGCCGCCGCCTTCAGCGCCGGCATGATCTCCTTCACCGTGTCCTGGCCGAAGCCGGTGCCGACGATCCCGACATAAGCGAGATGATCGTCCTTGTTGACGCCGACCATCAACGAGCGGAATTTGCCGTTGGTGGTCTTCCAGCCACCGATGACGACCTCGTGGCCGGGCCTGGTCTTGGCTTTGGTCCAGCTCTCCGTCCGTCCCGAATGATAGGCCGAGTCCAGCTTCTTGGAGACGATGCCCTCCAATGACAGCTTGCGCGCCGACTCCAGCACGGCCTCGCCGTCGCTCTCGAAGTGCTCGACATAGCGGATGCGCGGCGCCTTGCCCTTGATGTGCGCCTTCAGCAGCTTCGCCAGCCGCGCCTTGCGCTCGCGCAGTGGCTGGCGGCGCAGGTCGAACTCCTCCGCGAACATCAGGTCGAAGGCAAAGAAGATCAGCTCGTCGGTTTCGCCCGCCGAAATCGCCGCCTGCAGCGCCGAGAAATTCGGATTGCCGTCCTTGTCGAGCGCGACGATCTCGCCGTCGATGATCGCGTCCGGCAATTCAGCCGCTTCCTCGGCGATGGCACCGAACTTGGCCGTCCAGTCCAGGCCCTTGCGCGTCTTCAAAGTCGCCTTCCCGTCCTCCACCCTGATCTGCACGCGGTAGCCGTCGAACTTGATCTCATGCGCCCAGCCCTCACCGCTCGGCGGCTGGGCGACCGAAGTACAGAGCTCGGGCGGCACGAAGTCCGGCAGCGACGACACGGTTCGCGGTGCGACCGTCTTCGGAGCAGCGGCCGCTTTCGCGGCCTTGGACTTCGGCGTCTTCTTGGGAGACGCCTTCTCTGGAGAGGCACTGCCGTCGCCGCGGTTGGAGTGCCACACCGCGTCGGCATTCATGCGCTGCGTCTTGGCGAGCATGAACGGCTTCGGCGCTTTGCCCTTGCCGGCCGCGATCTGCTCCATCGTGCGGCCCGAGGCGACCGACTTGTCCGCCTCCAGGATGTCGTTGGCCTCGCCTTCCCGGGCGAACTCGTCGCGGTGCTTGATCAGCAGCCAATTGGTGCGCTTGCCGCCCGTGCGATCATGACGCATCCGTACCAGCACCCAGCTGCCATGCAGCTTCTCGCCTTCAAGGGTGAACTTGAGGTCGCCCTTCTTGAAGCCGCGCTCCGGGTCCTCGCTGTCCCAATGGCCGCGATCCCACAGCATGACGGTGCCGCCGCCATACTCGCCTTCCGGGATCGTACCTTCGAAATCGCCATAGTCGAGCGGGTGATCCTCGACCTCGACCGCGAGCCGCTTGTCGTGCGGATCGAGCGACGGCCCCTTGGTCACGGCCCACGACTTGAAGACGCCGCCGAACTCCAGCCTGAGATCGTAGTGCAGCCGCGTCGCGTCGTGCTTCTGGATGACGAAGCGCGGCCGCGCCGCACGCGCGACCTTGGCGTCGCCGGACGGCTCTGCCGTCTTGTCGAAATCGCGCTTCTTGCGATAGGTGGAAAGCTTCCTGAGCGCCACGGTGATCCCTCGTGTTGAGTGGTAGCGTAGCAAAGCCGGCAGGGTCGTGGAACCGGCTCCGCCGCTGGCGCCGGCGCGGCTCGCATCCACCTGATAACACCGGGCAAAGTTCCGCGTTCCCGCGGCTGAGAAAAGCCCGGGTGTTGCGATGGTCCACCCTCTGCCGATGAGAGGGCGCAGGGAAGGCCGGGAGCTCGCCGCCCCCATGGCCCGCCTGCGAAAGAAAATGCAGGCGGCAGGTACCACAGGTGCAGCCGAGTCATCCCGGCCCTCCCTGCGCGACGGTTTTAACAGCTGCTTCGCGTTCTCCCCGGTGCGCCGGGCTTGTTGGCCACCGTCATCCGCGCGATGCACAAAGCATCCTCGCAAACTTGACCTCAGCGTCGGGAGGCCAGGACCGCGCGACTTGACCGTGCGTGCCAGATCGTTCGTCGGCGCAACGTCAATCACGCTGCAACCCGACACGCCCATCGCATTCCGCTGCCGACGTCCGTGACGACCGCGATACGTCCCCTCCGACGCAACGGAATGGGTCGGACCATAATGCTGATTTTACGAAGTCGTCAAGCGAATTAATTTTTCCCGAAGCGACCCTCGGCGGGGCCCATGGAACCCACACCGATGCTTGCCCGTTGCAGCCTCATCCGGATTGTCCAAGGAGACCACGATGGCCCCCCGCGCCTACTGGAAAGGCTCGCTCAAACTCTCGCTCGTCAGTTGCCCCGTCGTCCTCCATCCGGCGTCGACCTCGGTCGAGAAGACGCGCTTCCATCTGATCAACCGCGAGACCGGCAACCGGCTCAAGCAGCAGATGGTCGACTCTGAGACCGGCGACATCGTCGAAGGCGAGCAAAAGGGCCGCGGCTACGAGCTCTCCAAGGGGCAGTATGTCGAGATCGAGCCGGAGGAGCTGGAGGCGGTCCAGATCGAGAGTAACCATACGATCGATATCGACAGCTTCGTGCCGCGCGAGGAGATCGACCAGCGCTATCTCAACCATCCCTATTACATCGCTCCCGACGGCAAGGCGGCGGTCGACGCCTTCGCGGTCATTCGCGACGCGATGAAGGAGCAGGATCGCGTCGCGCTGGCGCGGATCGTGCTGACCAACCGCGAGCACGTCATCGCCATCGAGCCGATGGGCAAGGGCATGCTCGGCACCACGCTGCGTTTTCCCTACGAGCTGCGCGACGAGGCCGAGTTCTTCGACGACATCAAGTCGCCCCGGATCACCAAGGACATGGTCGAGCTCGCCGGCCACATCCTGCAGACCAAGGCGGCGCATTTCGATCCCTCGGAGTTCAAGGACCAGTACGAGACCGCGCTGAAGGCGCTGGTGAAGCGCAAGGCCTCGGGCAAGCCGATCAAGCTGCCGGAGCCGGCGGAGCGGCCCGACAACGTCGTCAGCCTGATGGACGCGCTGAAACAGAGCTTGGGCAAGGGCGGAAAAAAGGCAGCGCGTGCGGCGTCACGGCGGACGAGCGCGCATCGACGCCCCGCGAAGAAGGCGCATCGGTCGGCGGCGCGGCAGAGGAAGGCGGGGTGAAGGCCAGCAGCTGCCTGCGTGGCGCAAGCGGCCTCCACACCACCGCCCCGTCGTCCCGGCGAACGCCGGGACCCATACTCTGCGGCGGGTATTGTAAGACAAGACTCGTCCAACATCCCGCGCAATAACATCTCCCTGGGGTTATGGGTCCCGGCGTTCGCCGGGACGACAGCGGAGAATTTTGCGACGGCTGCGGGTCATGGCGTGCGCGATGATCGTAGCCCGAATGATCGCCTCGTCAGCTCTTCTTCTTCGACTTCTTCTTCGTCGTTTTCTTGGTAGTCTTCTTCGTGCTTTTCTTGCTCGCCTTCTTGGCGGACTTCTTCGCCGATGACTTGGCGCTCTTCTTCGGCGGCACCTTCTTGCCTTCGCGGCGCGCCTCCGACAGACCGATCGCGATCGCCTGCTTGCGGCTCTTGACCTTGCGGCCCGAGCCGCCGCTCTTCAACGTTCCTGCCTTGCGCTTCTTCATCGCGCGCTCGACGTCCTTGGACGCGCCCTTGGAATATTTGCGTGTTTTGCGTGCCATCAACATGGTCTCCCTGTGATATCACAGAAATCACGAGGGTGAGCGATGGTTCCGCTTTGAGGGACTGGCTCACATGAAGAAGCGCTAATCCGGCGCACGCAAGCGATAGCCGATGCCGGTCTCGGTCAACACGAATTGCGGGCGCTCGGGATCGGCCTCGATCTTCTGCCTGAGCTGGCGCACATAGACGCGCAGATATTGCGCGTCGGTCAATTCGTCCCACAGCTCCTTGAGCAGGAAGCGATGCGTCAGCACCTTGCCGGCGTGCTGCACGAGCACGCGCAGCAGATCGTACTCCTTCGGCGACAGCTTGACCTCGCGCTCGCCGACCTTGACGATGCGGCGGACGAGATCGACCGAGAGATCGCCGGTGCGAAACACCGGCCGCTCTCCCTGCACCTGCAGCTGGTGCCGCAGCGCCGCGCGCAGGCGCGCCAGCAATTCATCCATGCCGAACGGCTTGGTGATGTAGTCGTCGGCGCCGAGATCGAGCGCCTGGACCTTGCCCGCCTCGTCGCCGCGGCTGGACAGCACCACGACCGGCACGGCCTCGTTGCGGCCACGGATGGTTCGCAGCAGCTCGAGTCCGTCGATGTCGGGGAGGCCAAGGTCGAGAATGATCAGCGCCGGCTCCTGGCTCAGCAGCTCCAGCGCGTTCCTGCCGTTGGAGGCCTCGAGAATGTCGTAGCCCTGCGTGGTCAGGCCCATCCGCAGCAGCTTGCGGATCGGCGGCTCGTCGTCGATCACGAGCACCTTGATCGGAGCGCCGGTCATGCGGCCGTATCCAGCGGTCTGGCCTGCGCCGGCACCGGCAGGCGGATGGTGAGGACCGCACCGCGCCGATCGGTACGGTTGCCGGCGAAGATGCGGCCATGCATCGCCTCGATGAAGCCACGCGAGATCGCAAGCCCAAGTCCGGTGCCGGGCCGCACCTGGTCGCCCTTCTGCACGCGATAGAACTTGTCGAACACGTGCTCGACCTCCGCGGCGGGAATGCCGTCGCCTTCGTCACGGATCTCGAGCACGATCC
This sequence comes from Bradyrhizobium sp. SZCCHNR1015, assembly GCF_032489875.1. Classification (NCBI taxonomy): domain Bacteria; kingdom Pseudomonadati; phylum Pseudomonadota; class Alphaproteobacteria; order Hyphomicrobiales; family Nitrobacteraceae; genus Bradyrhizobium; species Bradyrhizobium sp. SZCCHNR1015. Next base: position 35,683 of record NZ_JAUEYW010000020.1, on the reverse strand, counting down.
AGTTGCTGTCGCGGGCCGCACGGATCGCAATCGAGGTCTCGGGAGGCGCATATTTGGCGGCGTTGTCGAGCAGATTGAACAGCACCTGCTCGAACAGCACCGCGTCGACCTCGACCATCGGCAGATCGGGCGCCAGTACCAGCGAGACATGATGACCGGCGAGGATCTTGCCGGCACGCCGCAGCGCGCTGCCGACGATCTCGCCGACGTCGTGGAGGGCGGCGTTCGGCACGATCGCGCCGGATTCCAGCTTGGTCATGTCCAGGAGGTTGGCGATGAATCGATTCAGCCGCTCGGACTCGTCGATCACGGTGGCGAGCAGGTCGAGCTTCTCCTTGTCGGACAGCCTGGCCGCGAGATCGCGCATCGTCGAGGCCGCGCCGAGCACCGAGGCGAGCGGCGTCTTCAGATCATGCGAGATCGAGGTGAGCAGCGCCGAACGCAGCCGGTCCTGCTCCATGGTGCGCTTGACCTTGTCCATGTCCTCGACCAGCAGAACGCGCTCGATCGCCAGCGCGCCCTGGTCGACCAGGGCGTCGAGCAGCCGGCGCTGGTCGGGGGTCAGCAGCGGCCCGGTGCGGTCGTCGTCGATGCCGATGACGCCGATCAGGCCGCGGCCGGTGCGCATCGGCAGGAACAGCCGCTTGGCTCCCGGCAGCGTGTCGGAGCCGCGGCCGGCGGCGCGGTCGTTGCTCCAGGCCCAGCTCGCGGCGGCGAGGTCGGCGTCGTCGAGCTGATCCTCCGGCGGGTAGCCAGTCATGACCGTGAGCTTGCCGTCCTGCGGCAGCAGCAGCACGACCCGCACCTTCAGCATCAACGCCGCCTGATAGGCCGTGGCCCACAGCACGTCATCGAGGGTCGCGGTGCCCGCAAGCTTGCGGCTGAAGGCATAGAGCTGCTCGGTGGTCCGGACGCGGTGGGTGGCGGCGTCAGCCTGAACGCGAACGCGCGCGGCGACGTTGGACACCAGGATCGCGATCAGCATGAAGAAGAAGAACGCGCCGATGTTGGTCGGATCGGTGATCGTGAACGTATACAGCGGCGGGAGGAAGAAGAAGTTGTAGCAGAGCGAGGCGGCGAGGCTCGCCAGCAGCGACGGTCCCAGGCCGTAGCGTGCGGCGACGCCGACCACCGCCGTGAGGAACACGAGATCGACGTTCTCGATGCCGAAGACGGGCTGGATCAGCTCGGCGAGGCCAAGGCCGACAGCCGTGATCAGCAGCGCCATCACATAGGGCTTCGGCTGCAGCGGCTCGCTGCGCGGCCGCGTCTGCACCGAGCTACCCGCGGTGTCGGGCGCCTCCTCGCCGGCGATGACGTGGATGCTGATGTTGCCGGCGCGCCTGACTAGGTCATGCACCACCGAGCCCCTGATGATCTCGAACAGGCGCGAGCGGCTCGACTTGCCGATGATGATCTGGGTGACGTTGTTGGCCTGCGCGAAGCCGATGAGGTCATCGGCGATACGCCGGCCGACGCCCGGAATCGTCAGCGCCTCGCCGCCGAGGGTCTCGGCCAACCGCAGCGTATCGGCGAGCCGGTCGCGCTGCCTGTCACTGAGCTGCAGATTGCGCCGGGTCTCGATGGTCACGGCGGTCCACGGCGCATGGACACGGTCGGCGAGCCGCTTGGTGTAGCGCACCAGCCCTGTCGCCCGCGGATCCTCCGACACGCAGACGAGGATCCGCTCGCCGGCCGCCCAGGGCCCCGCAATGGCGTTGGCCTGCATGTGGGTGAGCAGTTGCTCGTCGACGCGCTCGGCCGTCCGACGCAGCGCGAGTTCGCGCAGCGCGGTCAGGTTGCCGGGCGAGAAATAATGCTCCAGCGCCCGCTCCGCCTGCTTGGGCACATAGACCTTGCCCTCCTTCAGGCGCTGGATCAGGTCGTCGGGCGTAAGGTCGATCAGCTCGATGGCGTCGGCGCGGTCGAGGATCGAATCCGGCACGGTCTCGCGCACGCGCACATGGGTGATCTGGGCGACGACGTCGTTGAGGCTCTCGATGTGCTGGACGTTGACCGCCGTGTAGACATCGATGCCGTGCGACAGCAGCTCCTCGACGTCGAGATAGCGCTTGGGGTGGCGGCTGCCGACAGCATTGGTGTGCGCGAGCTCGTCGACGATGGCGAGCTTGGGACGGCGCGCAATCACGGCATCCAGATCCATCTCTTCGACGATCTGGTCCTTGTAGGAAATACGTTTGCGCGGGACGACCTCCAGGCCGCGGACCAGCGCCTCGGTCTCGGCGCGGCCATGCGTCTCGACGAAGCCGATGACGACATCGACGCCGGCCTTCAGCTTGGCATGCGCGCTCGACAGCATTTCATAGGTCTTGCCGACGCCGGGGGCGGCGCCGACGAAGATCTTGAGCTTGCCGGCAGGACTGTCCTCCCGCCGGGCCGCTTCGAGCAGGGCTTCCGGCGAGGGACGTTGGTCAGGATCGCGGCGTTGACTGGCCATGCGGCATTATAGACGGAGGAGCTTCGGCGCCAAGGCCGGGACCTCTAAGGCCTCACTACGGCTTGGCAGCGTCGAGCGCCAGATTGAGCGCAAGCACGTTAACGCGGGGTTCGCCGAGCAGTCCGAGCAGACGGCCCTTAGTCTGCTGGGCGATCAGGCCCTGAACGCTGGCCTCCGGCAAGCCGCGCGCCTTGGCCACCCGCGGCACCTGGAACAGCGCCGCCTCCGGCGAGATGTCCGGATCGAGCCCGCTCGCCGAGGTCGTCACCAGATCGACCGGCACGGCCTGCCCAGGATTCTCCGCCTTCAGCCTGTCAACATCCTCCTTGACGCGGTCGGCCAGCGCCTTGCTGGTCGGGCCGAGATTGGAGCCGGAGGAGTTGGCGGCGTTATAGGGCGCCGGCACCGTCTTGGTCGCATCGTTCGGATCGGCGGCCGAGGTCGCCGACGGACGGCCGTGGAAATATTTGTCGTCCTTGAATTCCTGCCCGATCAGCGCCGAGCCGATCACCTGGCCGTTGCGCGTGATCAGACTGCCTTCGGCCTGCGCCGGGAAGATGGTGCCGGCGACGACGGTCATGGCGAGCGGATACAGCAGCCCGGTGATCAAGGTCAGCGCGAGCAGGACCAGGATGGCGGGACGGATTTCTTTGAGCATGGGAGATCTCCTGTGTCGCGGCGTCATTGCGAGGAGCGAAGCGACGAAGCAATCCAGGGCTGTGTACGAGACTCTGGATTGCGTCGCTTCGCTCGCAATCACGCCGGTGGTGGTTCAAGCCAGGTGCAAGGCGGTCACGATCAGGTCGATTGCCTTGATGCCGATGAAGGGGATGATGATGCCGCCCAGGCCATAGATCATCAGGTTGCGGCCGAGCAGCGCGCCGGCGCCGATGGCGCGGTAGGCGACGCCCTTCAGCGCCAGCGGGATCAGCGCGATGATGACGAGCGCGTTGAAGATGATCGCCGACAGGATCGCGCTCTGCGGGCTCGCGAGGTTCATGACGTTCAGCACGTTCAGCTGCGGGTAGAACGCCAGGAACATCGCCGGGATGATCGCGAAATATTTGGCGACGTCGTTGGCGATCGAGAACGTCGTCAGCGCGCCGCGCGTCATCAAGAGCTGCTTGCCGATCTCCACCACCTCGATCAGCTTGGTCGGGTTGGAATCGAGATCGACCATGTTGCCGGCCTCGCGCGCGGCCTGCGTGCCGGTGTTCATGGCGACGCCGACATCGGCTTGCGCCAGCGCCGGCGCGTCGTTGGTGCCGTCGCCGCACATGGCGACCAGCTTGCCCTTGGCCTGCTCGTCTCGGATCAGCTTGAGCTTGTCCTCGGGGGTCGCCTGCGCCAGGAAATCGTCGACGCCGGCTTCGGCGGCGATCGCCGCCGCGGTCATCGGGTTGTCGCCGGTGATCATGATGGTGCGGATGCCCATCCGGCGCAGCTCGGCGAAACGTTCGCGGATGCCGCCCTTGACGATATCCTTGAGCTGGATGACGCCGAGCAGGCGCCCGTCCCTGGCGACCGCGAGCGGCGTGCCGCCGGATTTGGCGATGTCGTCGGAGATTGCACGGATCTCGCGGACAAGCTCGCTCTCGACCGGCTGGACCGCGCGCGCCGTGTTGCCGGAGACGGGCTGGGTCGGGCCGCCGCCGCCGATGGAGTTGAGGATGGCGTCGACCGCGCCCTTGCGCACCGAGGAACCGCCGGCATCGACGCCGCTCATGCGGGTCTGCGCCGTGAACGGCACGAAGGTGGCGCCGAGCTCGGCCATGTCGCGGCCGCGGATACCGTATTTGTCCTTCGCGAGCACCACGATGGAGCGGCCCTCCGGGGTCTCGTCGGCGAGCGAGGCGAGCTGCGCCGCGTCGGCCAGCTCCTGCTCGCTGACGCCCCGGACGGGACGGAACGCAGTCGCCTGCCGATTGCCGAGCGTGATGGTGCCGGTCTTGTCGAGCAGCAGCGTATCGACGTCGCCGGCGGCCTCGACCGCGCGGCCGGACATCGCCAGCACGTTGAAGCGCACCAGGCGGTCCATGCCGGCGATGCCGATCGCCGACAGCAGCGCGCCGATCGTGGTCGGGATCAAGGTCACGAACAGCGCCACCAGCACCACCACCGAGATCGAGCCGCCGGCATAGGCCGCGTAGCTCGGGATCGTCACCGTCGCGAACACGAAGATGATGGTGAGGCCGGCGAGCAGGATGTTGAGCGCGATCTCGTTCGGCGTCTTCTGTCGCTCGGCTCCCTCGACCAGCTTGATCATGCGGTCGATGAAGGTCGAGCCCTGGGCCGCGGTGATCCTGACGCGGATCCAGTCCGACAGCACCTGCGTGCCGCCGGTTACCGCCGAGCGGTCGCCGCCGGACTCCCGGATGACCGGAGCGGACTCGCCGGTGATCGCAGCCTCGTTGACCGAGGCGACGCCCTCGATCACCTCGCCGTCGGACGGGATCGTGTCGCCGGCCTCGACCAGCACGAGGTCGCCGACCTTCAAGCTGGTTCCGGGCACGAGCTTGTAGGTGTGGTCGGCCGGGTTCGTGCCCGTCAGCAGCTTGGCCTGGCTCTCGGTGCGCGTCTTGCGCAGCGAATCCGCCTGCGCCTTGCCGCGGCCTTCGGCGACGGCTTCGGCGAAATTGGCGAACAGCACGGTGAACCACAGCCAGAGAATGATCTGGAAGGTGAAGCCGAGATTCGCGCCGCCGGTTACGACGTCGCGCAGGAAGATTACCGTGGTGAGCGCCGCGACGACCTCGACCACGAACATCACGGGGTTCCTGATCATCAGCCGCGGGTCGAGCTTGACCACCGCGGCCTTGATGGCCGGCAGCACGATCTTCGGGTCGAGCATCGTCGACATCGACGAGCGCTTCTGCAGTTTGATGGTGTCCATGGAGGTCGCTCCGAAATCAGAACACGGTGCCGGCGGCCATCGCGAGATGCTCGACGATCGGACCGAGGGCGAGAGCCGGGAAGAAGGTGAGGCCGCCGATGATCAGGATGACGCCGACGACGAGGCCGACGAACAGGCCGCCGGTGGTCGGGAACGTGCCGGCCGAGGGCGGGATCGACTTCTTCTGCGCGAGCGAGCCCGCGATCGCCATCGCCGGGATGATCATGAAGAAGCGGCCGACGAACATCGAGCAGGCGAGCGTCAGGTTGTAGAAGAAGGTGTTGCCGGTGAGGCCCGCGAACGCCGAGCCGTTGTTGGCCGTCGCCGAGGTGTAGGCGTAGAGCACCTCGGTGAAGCCGTGCGGTCCGGCATTGGCCATCGAGGCGACGGCCGGTGGCAGCACCACCGCGACCGCGGTCCAGCCGAGATACATCAAGGGCAGCACCAGGATTGCCAGCATCGCCATCTTGACCTCGCGGGCCTCGATCTTCTTGCCGACATATTCCGGCGTACGCCCGACCATCAGGCCGGCAACGAAGATCGCGAGCACGACGAACAGCAGCATGCCGTAGAGGCCGGCGCCGACGCCGCCGACGATGATCTCGCCGAGCTGCATGTTGATCAGCGGGATCATGCCGCCGAGCGCGGTGAAGCTGTCGTGCATGGCATTGACCGCGCCGCAGGAGGCGGCCGTGGTGATGACGGCGAACAGCGACGACGCGACGATGCCGAAGCGGACCTCCTTGCCTTCCATGTTGCCGCCGGTCAGTCCCAGCGCGTTCAGCGTGGTCGTACCGTTGGCCTCGGCCCAGTAGGTGATGGCGACGCCGGCGATGAACAGCGCGCCCATCACGGCGAGGAGCGCCCAGCCCTGGCGCTGGTTGCCGACCATGCGGCCGAACACGTTGGTCAGGGCGGCGCCGAGCGCGAAGATCGAGAGCATCTGGATGAAGTTCGACAGCGCGGTCGGGTTCTCGAACGGATGCGCGGCGTTGGCATTGAAGAAGCCGCCGCCATTGGTGCCGAGCATCTTGATCGCGACCTGCGAGGCCACCGGGCCGACCGCGATGGTCTGCTTCGCCCCTTCCAGCGTGGTCGCCTCGACATAGGGCCCGAGCGTCTGCGGCATGCCCTGGGACACCAGGAACAGCGTGTAGATGATGCAGAGCGGCAGCAGCACATAGAGCGTGCAGCGTGTGATATCCACCCAGAAATTGCCGACGGTCCGCGCCGAGGCGCGCGAGAAGCCGCGGATCAGCGCGATCGCGAGCACGATGCCCGTCGCGGCCGACAGGAAGTTCTGGTGGGTGAGCCCGAGCATCTGGACGAGATAAGAGAGCGTGCTCTCGCCACCGTAGTTCTGCCAGTTGGTGTTGGTCAGGAAGCTGATCGCGGTGTTGAAGGAGAGATCCTCGGCGACCGCGGACTGTCCGGCGGGATTGAACGGCAGCACGGCCTGCAGCCGCATCACGCCGTAGATGATCAGGAAGCCGCCGACATGGAACAGCAGCATTGCGACCGTGTAGGTCAGCCAATGCTGCTCGCGGCGCTCGTCGACGCCGCCGATCCAGTAGATCGCGGCCTCCACCGGCCGCAGCACCGGCGACAGCAAGGTGCGCTCGCCATTGAAGACGCGCGTCATGTACCAGCCGAGCGGCTTGGCGAGCGCGACGATGACGGCGCAGTAGAGCAGGATCTGGATCCAGCCGATCACGGTCATGGGGATGTTGTCCTTGAGGGTGCGACGGTGGCGGTCAGAACCGCTCGGGCCGCAACAGCGCGTAGGTGAGGTAGATCAGAAGGCCGAGCGACACCGCGCCGGCGAGCGAATAGTCGAAGATCATGGCTCGTCTCCTAGAGCCGCTCGCAGGCGTAGGTGTAGCCGATCGCCAGGGCGAATAAGCCGGCGGCCAGCGCCAGCATCAGGATGTCCAGCATGGTGTGCTCCTCATGCGCGCGAGGCGCGCAACGCGTAGGGTCTGCGGGAGCGCGCAACTTGTGATGGATCAAACCCCCATCCGCGCCCCGCGGTCCGTTGCATCGGCACAGATGGCATTCGGAACCATAGGTTTTCGAGACCGCGCCGCCGGCAAAGTTATAGGAATCTCATAAAGATCGCGGCATTCCGCGGCCGAAGCCGGCCGACGATGAGCGCCGCTGCATAGGGAGCGCCCACGGTGGCGCCGCACGCTTATGCGCCGCTTATTTCTTCCTGGCCTCGCCCGTCTCGCATTCCTACGGCCGCTGCCGCCAGATTGTTGGCACGGCCCGGTGCGGGCCGTCGCTCAATCACGACGGAGCATCATCATGCCGGTCACGACACCCCGAGATTTCGCCGAGCCACGGCAGGCCGCGCAGGAAACAGCCGCGCTGCTGACCGACCTTCTCGGCGAGGACGATGGCGTCTCGCCGCTGTCGGCGCGCGGACGGCGCCGGATCCGGATCGGCCGGATGATGCAGGCGGAGGCCCGGATCGATGCCGCGCTGGAGCTGATCGCGCTGCAATTGCCGCGATGGTCGCTCCGCCGCCTCGCCTATGATGACGGCGAATGGCACTGCGCGCTCTCACAACGACGCGAGTTGCCGGACTGGCTCGACCATTGCGCCGAGGCCAGACACACCGATCTCGCCCTCGCCATTCTCCACGCAGCCGCCGAGGCGCGTCGCCTCGAGCCGACGCTGCCCGTCTCCGGAGAACGCTCCGCCGAGCCCGTGCTCGCAACCCTGCTCTGCTGCGACAATTTCTGAGAGGACGAGAGCGCGGCGATGATCCTCCCGGCCGGCGAGCCCGTGGAGCTGTCCCCGGCCAGAGCATTGCTTCGCTTCGGGCTGCGAACCGCGATCCTCGTTCTGTTCGCGACGTTCGGCAGCATCGGCTTCGGGCGCAGCCTCGCTGCCCTGCTCTGGATGACCGTCATCCTATGTGCCGTGCTCGCCACGCTGCGCCGTGAGCGCGTCTTCAACGCAAGCCTCAATCATTGGGACGAGATGGTCGGCTATCTCTCGCTCTACTGCGGCGTCATGGCACTCAACCAGCTCTCGGAATCCTGACCGGCGCGTGCCTACGCGGCGCCTATGACGTCGACCGCTCCGCCGCCTCGAATTCCTATCCGTACACCGCGATATTCGATGAACCAACGCAACGTCATCTCACGAGATGCGCGCTTGAACCAGAGGGACCACGTCCATGAAGCTCGTCGAACCTCCGTCGTGTCACAAGCCTGCTGCCGCCCTCGTCCTCATCGGTCGGAATAGCTGCGGCCAATGGGTTGCCCAGGAGCAGAACGGCCTCTATGGCGGCCTGTTCGTCAGCCGCGCCGAAGCGATGAAATATGCACTGTTCGAGAATGGCCATCATCCGGAGACGATCGTCGAGCTGTCGCGCACGATCGAGCTCGACACCAACGGACGCTTCGCGCCCGTCGGACTGTTGTTTGGCAGCAGCCGGCGGCCGATCGCATGAGTGCCGCCCCGACGCCGCCGCGTGGACCTGCCGCACGATGGCTGACCGGCACGATCGCAGACATTCCGACGCCGTTCGATGCGACCGGCGCAGTCGACATCGCCGCACTCGCCCGATTGTGCGAGCGGCAGATCGAAGCCGGCGCCAGCGCGATCCTGGTCTGCGAGACCGCGGGTGAAGCGTCCACGCTGACGGCAGCGGAGCGCGAAGCGGTCATTCGCGCGGCTGTGACCGCGGCCTGCAATCGGGTTCGCGTCATTGCCGGCGCGGGCTCCAACGCGACGCTCCAGGCCGTGCAAAACACCCGGCAGGCGGTGGCCGCGGGCGCCGATGCGATCATGTCGGTGGTCCCCTACTACAACCGGCCTACGGCAGAGGGCATCTACGCGCACTTCCGCGCGGTCGGAGACTCAACCACACTGCCGGTCATCCTGCATGATTGCCCCTCGCGCACGGGGCGCGCGCTGCCGGACGAGACGCTGATCCGCCTGTCGCGATGGGCGCAATTCGTCGGCTTGCGCGACAGCACCGGTGATACCGCGCGCGCCGTTCATCTGCGATCACTGACGCCACCCGGCTTTCGCCTGTTGTCGGGCGACGATATGGCGGCGGTGCCGTTCGCGGCCGCTGGTGGCGATGGCTGCTTCTCGCTGGCGGCCAACGTCGCGCCGGAGCTCTGCAACGTGCTGTTCGCCACCTGCCAGCGCGCGCGCTGGCGCGCGGCACGACGGCTGCACGGCAGGTTGCTGCCGCTGATCGAGGCGTTCAATCGCGATGCGCCGGCGGCATTGAAATATGCCCTGAGCCTGCAGGGCCTTGTTGCGGCCGGTGTGCGCTTGCCGTTGACCGAGCTTGACGGGGCGGCGAAGACAATGATCGGACAAGCGATGGCGCGGCTGAGCGCCTCGTCTGCCGCGACGTCTCCGAAGCACGCAGCACAGCTTTGAGAGGGCGATCCGCAGGCCGAAGGCCTCAGAAGTCCCATTTGTCGCCGAGAAGCAAAGGCGCTTGCGGCCGATGCCTGGCGTCGAGTTCGATCGTCGCTCCAGAGCCGCGCCGGAAGAGCAACTCGTTGCGCAGGCGCCGGAGCTTGGCTACGGCAATCGCCGCACGGATGGCCCTGACAGTCTTGCGCAGCGTCTTGATCAGGCGCGAAGGCCGCAGGGCCCAGGCGACGTAAGCGCCACGGACGTCGCGAAACGGTTCGACCGAGCTCATGTTCATTCTCCGCCAAGGCCGGCGCGACATCCGGCCGGCAAAGCGGAAGATGGAGCCCCTCGCCGTAGGAATGCGAGACGGGCTGACTTCATCTCTCATAGGAAAAGCATAAGTCGCCCAAAAAAACGGGGCGGCCGAACCGGCCGCCCCGCACGCTCCGATCCGGTTCGGATCAGAAGATCTTGACCGCGCTTTCCAGCGTCTTCCAGACACCCCATGCCAGCGGCACGCCGACGAAGGCCCAGAACAAGCCGGCCTTGACGTCGAGGCCACCCTTGCCGATGCCGAACGACCCGTGCTGGATCGCCGACTCGTTCTTGGCGAGCTCCGCCTGGTACTTCGCGACGTCGTCCGCGCTCATGTTCCACTTGTCATCGACGGGCTTGATCAGGAAGTTGCAGATCAGGCCGGCCAGGAGCATGGCGCAGAGAATATACATCGTCGTGTTGTACAGCTGGTCGCGCGGCACGCCGGCGGCGAGCTGGAACTCGCGGATGTAGTTGACGACCACCGGACCGATGATGCCGGCCGTGGCCCAGGCCGTCAGCAGCCGGCCGTGGATGGCGCCCACGAACTGGGTGCCGAACAGGTCGGCCAGATAGGCCGGGACCGTCGCGAAGCCGCCACCATACATCGAGAGGATGATGGCGAAGGCCGCCACGAACAGCAGCTTCGAACCCATCGCTGCGAAGGTCGGCGCCAGCGCATAGAGCACGATGCCGATCAGGAAGAAGCAGTAATAGGTGTTCTTGCGGCCGATGTGGTCCGACAGCGACGCCCAGAAGAACCTGCCGCCAATGTTGAACAGCGACAGCAGGCCGGCAAAGCCTGCCGCGATGCCCGCAATCGCCGCCTTCTGGGTGGCGTCGAGCTGGTTGAAGCTGACGTCGGGCAAACCGATCAGCTTGCCGGCGAAGATCTCCTGCAGCATCGGCGAGGCCATGCCGATCACGCCGATGCCTGCCGACACGTTCAAGCAGAGCACCCACCAGACCAGCCAGAACTGCGGAGTCTTGTGCGCGTTGTCGAGATGCACATGGTGCTCCGAGATCATCGCCTTCTTCACTGCCGGCGGCGTCCAGCCCTCGGGCTGCCAGCCGACCGGAGCGACGCGATAGGCGAAGGCGCCGATCATCATGAACACGAAATAGATCACGCCCATCGTGACGAAGGTCTCCCAGACACCGACCGAGGTCGGGGTCTTGAAGTAGTTCATCAGCAGGTTGGCGAGCGGGGCGCCGATCATCGCGCCGCCGCCGAAGCCCATGATCGCCATGCCGGTCGCCATGCCGCGCCGGTCCGGGAACCATTTCACCAGGGTTGACACCGGCGAGATGTAGCCGAGGCCGAGGCCGATGCCGCCGATGACGCCGGCACCGAGCCACATCATCCAGAGCTGATGCACGTAGATGCCGAGCGCTGCGAACAGCAGGCCGCCGCCCCAGCAGCAGGCCGCGACGGCGCCCGCCTTGCGCGGTCCGGCCCGTTCGAGCCAGCCGCCCCAGATCGCCGCGGAGGCGCCGAGCAGCACGAAGAACAGGGTGTACATCCAGCCGAGGCTCGCGACCTTCCAGTCGCAGCTCGTCGTGAACAGCTCCTGCACCAGGGACATGTCCGGACAGGCCTGGGTCTTGGTCACGCCGATCGCGCGTGACAGCGGCAGCCAGAACACCGAGAAGCCATAGGCCATGCCGATGCACAGATGGATGCACAGCGCAGCCGGAGGAACCAGCCAGCGGTTGAACCCGGCCTTGGCGACCGTGTGCTCACGATCGAAGATTCCCGCCTGCGCGCCCGGGAGCGTGCCCGCGCTTTCAATGGTAGCCATGCATTCCTCCCCTACGGACTCTCGTCCAACGCAACAACGTCATGTTCTGTCCCCTTGATCAGAATCAATACGCCCACTCACCCCGCCCGCTATCGCGTACCAGAGCAGTCTTGCAACGCACAAACGCTCATCACTGCCTCGATGCGCATAACACCCCACCCGAGACGTTATGCCGTCACCATTCTTGCTTGTGCCGCTGTTCTGCCTGGCCCGCTCCCCAGCGGGCATGACTCGCCCCCCGCAACCTCCGCGGAAGCGCCCCAATTGGTGCAGAACCGAGGCAAATTGTCGATAGTAAAATGGTAATAATCGGTCAATCTTGGTGGATTGATCGCACTGCAGCGCGAATGTGTTGCTAACAAACACACAAATTCACGTGCAACCAACGCGACCGCCACTCACGGCTGTAGTCATGTTGCTCTCGATTACTTTCCCGACGCGTCACGGCCATCCCTGATGGAATCAACTAATGAGATGTGCGGACCATCAGCGACGGACACGGCTCGACGCCGCATGCCCGCGCTCGCGGAAACGTGAAGAAGGAACAACTTGTCCTTGCCTGGCAACAGCATCGCAAGCCTGGACTGAGAACGCGGCATTGTTGTGAGCTCGGGTTGGCGCCCCTGCGACGATAGGAAGCAGCACGATCCCTTGACACATCGATGCGCCGAGACATCGCGCGAACTACGTAGTTCGAGCAGCCAGCAGCAGAGGATGTCGTCGCCGCGCGGATCATCCGGCCGGTTCCGCGGCCTTCTCGATCCGAAACAGAATGCCGCGCTCGGTGCGATCGACGCTCTCGACCCGATCCCCGGTCTGCCGCACCAGATTCGGGATGTCGATCACCGCGAGCGGATCGGTACAGCACACTTCGAGCCGCTCTCCCGCCTTGAGCGTCTGCAGCGCCTTCCGGGTCTTCAGCACCGGCAATGGGCACTTCAGGCCCGTCAGATCCAGCCTCGTCATCATCATGCGCGCGACCATGGAGAAGCGGTTCCGGCACGTCAACCCGGGTCGCATCATCCCATGGAACCCGGAACTGGGTTCCATGAATGCCAGAAGATGCGGGTGCGAACTCGCGAGTTCCATCATGGAACACCAGGTTTGTCGCCCAGCGCGAGAACGTCCGCCCGCGGCATCGCCAGATATTGGACGAGTGCCGCGACCGCCGGGATATCGTCGAGATGAGCGCGCGGCAACGCCGTCTCGGCATCGCCGTCGCTGACGAGCCCGACAATGCCCGGATCGTCGGGAAACATCAGCGGCTTGCCATTGGCTGCGCGATGCACCTCGATGCGGCGATGCGGGCCGGCCTTGTAGCCTTCGATGACGACCAGATCGACGGGAGACAATCTCGCCAGCAGCTCCGCGAGGGCCGGCTCCCTTGCGCCTCGCAGCTCGTGCATCAGCGCCCAGCGCGTGCCCGACGCGACGAGAACCTCCTCGGCCCCGGCCTCGCGATGCCGCCACGAATCCTTGCCCGGGACGTCGACGTCGAACTTGTGATGGGCGTGCTTGATCACCGAGACGCGCAGTCCCTGCCCCCTGAGATGAGGAATCAGCCGCGTCAGCAGCGTGGTCTTGCCGGCGCCGCTCCAGCCGGCGAGGCCGATGACTTTCATCGCAGTCTCCAGAAAGGCCCCGGCGCTTTTGCACAGCCAGGAGCGCGGGATCGATCGATGGCCCGAAGGCCCCGTGGAACGCCATATCCACTCTTGGCGATGTCATGCCAGCAGCCGCGCGGACCAGGCAAGGGCTCGTCGGGGAGGGGCATGCCGGTACGGCCGCCGCGCAGGCGCAAATGGTGGATCGCGCGCGGGCCGACGCTGACGCCCTGGCAGCAGTCGTGGTAACGAGCCCGCGATGACAGCCATGACCTCGACTTCGATCCCCGGCGTGCTGCTCGCCGGCGGTCGCGCGCAGCGGATGGGCGGCGGCGACAAGCCGTTGCGCATGGTCGACGGCCGCACCATCCTGGAGCGCGTGATCGCGCGGCTGGCGCCGCAGTGCAGCCGGCTGATCCTAAATGCCAACGGCGACCCCGCGCGCTTCGCGGGCAACGGCCTGGCCGTCGTGCCGGATGGCGTCGCCGGCTTCCCGGGCCCGCTCGCCGGCATTCTCGCCGGGCTCGACTGGGTTGCGGCGCATATGCCGGAGGCACGGTGGATGCTGAGCGCCGCCGGCGACTGCCCCTTCCTGCCGCGCGATCTGGTCGCGCGGCTGGCCGCAGCGCGGGCGGCGGAGCAGGCCGAACTGGCGGTGGCGGCGTCCGGCGGACAGACCCATCCAGTGATCGGGCTGTGGCCGGTCGGGCTGCGCGAGGATCTCCGGCACGCCCTGGTCGCGGAGGACATCCGGAAGGTCACCCGCTTCACGGCGCGCTACAAGGTCGCGACCGTGAGCTGGCCGTCGGTTCCGCTGGATCCGTTCTTCAATGCCAATACCGCGCTCGACCTCGCCGAGGCGGAGCGGCTCGCGGCTCTCGATGATTGAGGACGCCTGATGGACGCGACAACCATCGTTCGCCGCGCCGTGCTTGTCGTTGCCGCGCTCAATCTCGGCTATTTCGGCATCGAGTTCGCCGTGGCGCTGGCGATCGGCTCGGTGTCGCTGTTTGCCGACAGCGTCGACTTTCTGGAGGATGCCTCGGTCAACATCCTGATTGCGCTGGCGCTGCGCTGGAGCGCGCCGCAGCGGGCGCTGCTCGGCAAGGCGCTGGCGCTGATCCTGCTGGCGCCCGCGGTCGCCGGACTGTGGACCGCCGGCGAGAAGTTCTTCACGCCGATCGCACCCGCACCGCTGCCGCTCACCGTGACCGGCCTCGGCGCGCTGATCGTCAATCTCGGCTGCGCGTTGATCCTGGCGCGGGTCAGGGACCACCAGGGCAGCCTCACCCGCGCCGCCTTCCTGTCCGCACGCAACGACGCCTTCGCCAACATCGCGATCATCGCGGTCGGTCTCGTGACCGCCTTTGTGTGGCCCTCGATCTGGCCGGACCTGATCGTGGGTGTCGGTATCGCGCTCATGAATGCGGACGCCGCGCGCGAGGTGTGGGAGGCTGCGCACGAGGAGCAAAAGACCGCCAAGGCCTGAACGGCCGAGCATCCCGCGCGCGTGCGCGACGACCTCACTCCTTGCGGCATTGCAGCGCACAGGACCGCTCCACCGCTCCGCCGTCCGGCATGATTGACGGCCGCCCTGGATTGATTGCAGATAGGCGGACCGGCCGGCAGAGCCGGAACAAACAACGGCGTCACGCCGGTACCGGTGGAGGACTGATTGCAACTCAGCTATTTGAAGCGGGCGGCGTGGGCCGCAGCCGCGCTGCTGGTCACGACCGCCGCGCAGGCCGAAATCTCCGACAACGTCGTCAAGATCGGCGTGCTCAGCGACATGAACGGCCCGGCCTCGACGCCGACCGGACAAGGATCCGTCACCGCGGCGCAGATGGCGGTCGATGATTTCGGCGGCAAGGTGCTGGACAAGCCGATCAGCGTCATCGTCGGCGATCATCAGCTCAAGCCCGACA
The DNA here is from genome assembly GCF_032489875.1 of Bradyrhizobium sp. SZCCHNR1015. NCBI lineage: Bacteria > Pseudomonadati > Pseudomonadota > Alphaproteobacteria > Hyphomicrobiales > Nitrobacteraceae > Bradyrhizobium > Bradyrhizobium sp. SZCCHNR1015. The sequence goes on along the minus strand of NZ_JAUEYW010000020.1, from coordinate 20,294 downwards.
TCGGCGCTGCGATCGCGCGCCGCTGGTACGACACCGAGCAGGTCGATCTCATCGTCGACGTGCCGGTCTCCGCGGTGGGCCTCGCCGTGCAGACCATCGCCACCGAGAAGAAGAAGCTGTTCATCACCCAGTCGACCGGTGCCGCCGATTTCCACGGCAAGTTCTGCTCGCCCTACGCGATGCAATGGGTGTTCGACACCCGCGCGCTCGCCACCGGCACGGCGAAGGAGGTCGTCAAGCGCGGCGGCGACAGCTGGTTCTTCATCACCGACGACTACGCCTTCGGCCATTCGCTGGAGCGCGACGCCTCGAGCGTCGTCACCGCCAATGGCGGCAAGGTCGTCGGCGCGGTGCGGCCGCCATTCGCGACGCCCGATCTGTCGTCCTTCATCCTGCAGGCGCAGGCCTCCAAGGCCAAGATCATCGGCATCGCCGCCGGCCCGCCCAACAACATGAACGAGATCAAGACCGCATCCGAGTTCGGCCTGCTCAAGGGCGGACAGCAGATGGCGGCGCTGCTCGCGCTGGTCACCGACATTCATTCACTCGGCCTGCCGGCCGCGCAAGGGCTCCTGCTCACCACCTCGTTCTACTGGGACATGGACGACAAGACGCGCGAATGGTCGAAGCGCTATTTCGCCAAGATGAACCGGATGCCGACGATGTGGCAGGCCGGCGTCTATTCCGCCGTCATGCACTATCTCAACGCCGTCAAGGCGGCGGGCAGCGACGATCCGCTCGCGGTCGCCGCGAAGATGCGTGAGACGCCGGTCGAGGACTTCTTCGCCCGCAACGGCAAGCTGCGCGCCGACAATCTGATGGTGCATGATCTCGTGCTGGCGCAGGTCAAATCGCCGGAGGAGAGCAAATATCCCTGGGACTACTACAAGATCCTCGCGACCATCAAAGGCGATGACGCGTTCGGCCCGCCCGATCCCGCGTGTCCGCTGATCAAGAAGTGACGGCGCCCTGAACGATCGGCGGCCGGGGCGACCGGGCCGCCGCATGCGAGCTGAACGACAACAATCAATGGGGGAAGACGGGCATGAAGCTGGCGCGCGCGCTGCTGTTCGGGCTGATCGTCGCGGCGGGACTCGCCGCCAAACCGGGACCGGCGCTCGCCGCCTATCCGGACCGTCCCATCCGCTGGCTGATCGGCTTCGCCCCCGGCGGGCCGGTCGACATCGTCGCCCGCATCATGGCGCAGTGGCTGTCCGACCACCTGGGCCAGCAGGTCGTGGTCGAGAACCGCACCGGCTCGGGCGGCAACATCGCGGCCGCGGCCGCGATCAACTCCCCGCCCGACGGCTACACGCTGCTGTTCGTCGCGCCCAACAACGCGATCAGCACCTCGCTCTACAAGAAGCTGCCTTATGACTTCATCCGCGACACCGTGCCGGTCGCCAGCATCATGCAGCTCACCAACATGCTGGTGGTGAGCAACGACGTGCCGGCCAAGACCGTCAAGGAGTTCATCGACTACTGCAAGGCCAACCCGGGCAAGATCGCCTTCGCCTCCTCGGGCAACGGCACCTCGGTGCACATGGCGGCCGAGCTGTTCAAGGCGATGACCAAATGCGACATGCTGCATGTGCCCTATCGCGGCTCGGCGCTGGCCTTTCCCGACATCATCTCCAACAAGGTGCAGTTGATCTTCGACAACCTCCCGACGGCGCTGGAACAGTCGCGCGGCGGCAGCGTCCGCGCGCTCGGCGTCACCTCGCCGCAGCGCTGGCCGACGGTGCCGGACGTGCCCGCGATCGCCGAGACCGTGCCCGGCTACGAATCGGTCGGCTTCTACGGCATCTCGGCGCCCAAGGGCACGCCGCCCGAGATCATCGAGATCCTCAACAAGGCCGTCGGCGAGGCGCTGAAGGACCCCAAGCTGGTGGCGCGGCTCACCGAGACCGGCGGCATCCCGCGCGCGATGACACCGGCGGAGTTCGGCAAGCTGGTCGTCGACGAGACCGAGAAGTGGCGCAAGGTGGTGGAATTCGCCGGGGTTTCGGTGGACTAGCGTCGCGGCGGGCCTGGACGGGACCGTGCGACGGAGCCGCGCCAAAACAATCGGGCAGCGGCATTGCCGGATGGCTGGCCAGGCTGTAAACGGAGCCCGAGCCGTCGTTGGGGTTCCGATGCCGCGCCGGACAGGCCCGCTCCTGCCCGCCGCCGGCAAGACCTCAGCGTCGCGGGGGCCTGTAGCTCAATGGTTAGAGCCGACCGCTCATAACGGTCTGGTTGCAGGTTCGAGTCCTGCCGGGCCCACCAATGAGCTCAAGAGTTACGGCTTACGCGCCAAGTGTTTTTCGAAGTGAACCACCGTTTCGACCACCGATAGGTTCTGCTTGCGATCCTTCGAGGCATTCGCGGCCGCGGCCTCGCGCACGTAATCCGCGAGATGATGGCCGAAGGTGTCGAGCAGCACCTTGACCGACATTCCGAGAAAGCCTGCGGCCTGCCACGAACCCCGCGCCGCTGCATAAGCCACGTCGCCGCCGTGTGGCGCGGCGCGAGCGCCAAGAGCGGGCTCTGCGCCCAATCCCCACCTGCATCTGCGAGCCGCGTAGCATCTCGACACGTCGAACAGGACGCAGTCGTGGGCGGCACCCGGCGGCGCACCTGGCCCAAGACCGCCTCGTATGTTCCCGCACATTGACCTGCGATCCCCTGAACGATCAGCGTAGCGAATACTGCACTGTTGCCTCAAGAAGCTGGCAGAGCGGGATTCTTGTTACCGGCAACAGAAACACCGTGCAGCGGCGCGTATTTTGAGGCGAAATCCGAGCAGAGCTTGTTTTGATACTCGGCAGGTAAGGACGCAAGCACTGATGCAGCCGCCACCGCCCTTGCATCGTCCTTTGACTTCACGGTGAAGTAGGAGATCATTCGATGAAGTGTCAGAAAAATCGAGAAAAAGTTCCGTGTGTTGACGTAGAAGCAATGATTGCTTTCGAGCTTTGTGCCCGGCCGGTCCTGCCAATGCCGCTGCACGATTGCGGTCCCCGCATCGAAATCGGTAACGGCAAAATTGCCGTAGCCGAGCCGAGTAAATAGCGGACGATTGCTGAGAAACTTGGTGAGGTCGAGCTGCTGTCCGCGCACAGCCCCGATCAACAGCATCTGATCCGCGACAGGAATGTTCTCACGGATCTGAAATCCTTTCGACAGTTCGAGCGCGCAGACTACGTAGCGCGGAAGGCGGGTCGTTTCCATCGCCCTTCCCTGTGCGGCCGGCGTGCACAGATCCTGCCTGACGAGTTGGGAGAGATGAGCAAGCGCGCCGGATACCCCGACCGCCTTTCCCTTCAGAAGCAAAGGAGCCGGGTCCTTCTCACGCAACGAGACTCCAATATCCAGCAGGCCGTCAAACTCATCGTCTGCGGGAAGGTCGATCTCGAGCATGGAAGACCAGCCGAACGGCCAAAGCCACATCGTTGACCGCACTTTCCCTGCGGTGTGCCACACGGCCTCGTTGAGCGTTAAATCGAGATTCCGGGGCCTGCAGCGCAGAGGCCACACAAGATCGCAGGCATCTCCAAACGAGGTTATGGTCCCCGCGATATTGCTGGCGACCGCCTGATAGCGCGGCCAGAAGTGATTCCGGCGCAGGTCGAATTCATCGTTCAGTGGAAGAAGGACAAGGTTCGCGAGCTCAATCTTGGCCCCCTGGCTGCGCATCTCACGATATTCACGAGCGGACCAAAGGAAGTGAACCCGTGGATCAAAATCGGCCGCAACGAACGGCTGCGACCAGAGGTGGACGTCAAAAACACAATAGACAACGCGCGCCATTGTCGATTTCCTCACAAGATCGATTACCTCACAAGCGCAGCATCCCCGGCATCTCGCTTCACCGGTCATCCGCAAACCATTGTCTTCTCGCGCTATGCGCGCTAGTCTCACCGAGCTGTACAGCTGGGCGACTGCCCAAATATGCCGCCAGTGCTTACCGACCAGGCGAGCAAGGCGGCAGCGATCTCCTGGGACCGGCCGCAAGGCCGGTCCTGGCCGGCTGTTCAGGTCAAGGTGAGCGGTTTCATTTGTGCAAGATCCTCGCGCCCGGCGGGCAACCGCGCAGCCTTTTCGTCAAAGTACATCCAGAGAAATTCGGTCGGCTCCAGATTGCCGGCCTTTGATTCCTTGATCGGATCGAACATGGTCGGTTCGACTCCCCATCGGGCTGCTGCTTCAATCGGTTTGACGAACTCATCTTTATCAAACCATTCTTTCAGTTCCGATCGGCACTTCGCATCAGGGGCCTTCAGCTGAAACCAGCCGAGCAGAATCCTGCCACCATTGCTCGCAGGCACGACAAGCGAGCCGAAGTATTGCCTGCCATCCGCGATCATCATAACCGGATCGAATTTGCCCCCGGCCGCACGCACAGCTTTCTGAATTATCGGGCCGACCCCATCGTTTTCTTGGACAATGCGCGCATTGCGCTCCCGAGCGCCGATCCTTGAAATACCTTGCAGGACGGCAGCCAAGACTCCGCCAAGCACAATTGCAGTGCCACACAGCGCGAGAAACGCGATCGCGCTCACGGTTGATCCGATCCCCGCAAAACGCAGCTGCAAGGAAGGAATGAGATACGCCGTCCCAAGGAACAAAAGAGTCGAGATAAAAATGCTGAGTGTAACGGACTCGGTCGCGCCGAGTTCGATTTTTGACTCCTTGGGTGCGAATAGCCGCAAAATCATCAAGAAGAACGTGCCGGGAATGACGTACGACGCGAGGCGGAGCGAAACACCGCCGACGCTCTCAGTCCCAAAAAGGCCGATGCTCATCTTCTTTTCCGCTACCAATGCGCCGGCGGTCGTTCTGCTGTCCTTCACGTTTTGGAGCGAATAACTGACACTGAACGCCAGGTTCTCGTCGCGCTCTTCGATGCTGGAATCGGCTTTGAGGCACATTCTGCTGCGCACCAAAGTCGAACCGGGCTCAACAGTGCCGAGACCGATGGTGTCTTTTACGGCGCATGTGCCGTCTGGCCCGAGGCTTCCGATCCTCAAAAACGGAGGACCAAACAAGCTAAGACCCGCGTCAATGATCCTGGCTTCGGTGGCATTCTCAATCCATATGCCGAAGCTCATCGTCTGGCCGGCGAGGATTTCATTGCGCTCGAGAACAACCGTCAACGCCGGCTTGCTGGGAGCGTCGCCCCACGCCAGGCCGGGAAGCAAGCATGTCGCCAGTTGAAGGACGATGGTCCAAAAAGGCCCATTGAGCCGAGGAATTGGAATAGAGCGCACGTCCCGCTCCCAATGAATTTCGCAGCGAGAGCTGCGCGGCGCGTTGCCGCAGCAAAGCTGATTTCTACCAAGGCTTGCAACAAGCTAGGCTTGCTCTGGGGGCAATGCAAGGCCGCTCGGCGTCCAGCCGGCGAGCCGCTCCCAGGCCTAGGCTTGATCAGGATCAAGCGTTCAAAACGGCGTCACTTCTATTTTGGTCTGATGAAAGCCGTCCTTCTGAGGAGCGATTGATGCCTCACAAGCAGGTGCTGTTTCATTCCGCGGCCCGCGAGAAGATCCTGCGCGGAGCCTCGCTGCTTGCGGACGCAGTGCGGGTGACGCTCGGCCCGAAATCAAAATCAGTACTGATCCAGAAGAGCTGGGGCACCCCGATCGTATGCAACGATGGCGTCACGATCGCCAAGGAATTCGACCTCAAGGATCCGGAGGAGAATCTCGGAGCGCAGGTGCTGCGTCAGGCCGCGGAGAAGACCGGCGATCTCGTTGGCGACGGAACAAGCACCTCCACGATCCTGGCACATGCGATTCTTGCCGATGGCGTCAGGAACGTCGTCGCCGGCGCCAGTGCCATCGATCTGAAACGGGGCCTCGACCGCGCTGCCCGCGCGACGATAGCGGCCCTCCATGCAATGGCGCGACCCGTCAGGACAAAGGCGGAAAGAGCTCAGGTCGCCACCATCTCGGCTCATAATGATCCGTCCATTGGCGCGCTGGTCGCCGATGCGCTCGAGAAAGTCGGAAGCGATGGAGTGATCTCGGTGGAGGAATCCAAGACCATCGAAACGTCGCTCGACGTGGTCGAAGGGATGAAATTCGACCGCGGCTTCCTGTCGCCCTACTTCGTGACCGATGCCGATCGCATGGAAGCGGTTCTCGAAGAGCCGCTCATCCTGTTGTGCGACCACAAGATCAGCGCTCTGCGCGACATTATCCCGCTGCTCGAACAGATCGCAAAATCGGCACAACCGCTCCTGATCATCGCCGAAGACATCGAAGGCGAGGCGTTGGCCACGCTCATCGTTAATCAGCTTCGCGGCGTGCTGAAAGGCTGCGCCGTCAAGGCGCCCGGCTTTGGTGAGCGACGCAAGGCCATGTTGCAGGATATTGCAATCCTCACCGGCGCCCAGGTCGTCTCCGACGATCTTGGTTCGAAGCTTGAAAACGCTACTTTGCAGCAGCTGGGGCATGTCGCCCGTGTGGTTGCCGACAAGGAAAACACCACGCTGATCGGCAGCAAAGGCGAACGCAGCCAGATCGATGCGCGGATGCAACAACTTCGCCGCGAGATCGAGAAAACGACCAGCGAGTACGACAAGGAGAAGCTTGAGGAGCGGCTCGCCAAGCTGTCGGGCGGGGTTGCCGTTATCCGTGTCGGAGCGCCGACTGAAGCCGAGATGAAATCACGAAAAGAGGCGCTCGACGACGCCATCAGTTCGACAAAGGCGGCCGTTGCAGAAGGTATCGTGCCAGGCGGCGGGCTTGCCTTGCTTCGATGCGTCGAAGCCGTCGGCAAGGAGGAAGCACTCTGCGATGGCGACGAAAAGACCGGTGTACAGATCTTGAAGCGCGCGCTCGAGGCCCCCGCTCGCCAAATTGCTGAGAACTCGGCAACGGATGGCGGCGTGGTCGTGGCGCGCATGCTGAGTGGCGTCGGCAATTTCGGGTTTGACGCCGCGCGCAAGCAATATGTCGACCTGGTCGAGGCCGGCATTGTCGATCCCGCGAAGGTCGTTCGGACAGCCCTCGAGAACGCGGTATCGGTTGCCGGCATCCTCCTGCTCACCGAGGCGACGATGACCGAAATCGCGGAGCCAAAGCGCGAACGGCTAGCGGAATCGGAAATGCCGGCGTGACGCTGAGCCATGAAGACGGGGCTGTGCCCCCCGAGCGGAGCAACAACTTTGCGGGACCGGTGAGTGACGGCCGGTCATTGACTGTTGATTCAAGTCAACATGCCGCTTCATCCGACTGAGAGTATGGATTTGGTCCCGGAGGGAGGTCGTCATGATCAAGATCAACGACATTCTCGTCTACATTCCGACCGAGCGGCCACCGCAGCCTGTCGTTTCTGCCGCAGTCTCGTTGGCTGCCCGGTTCGACGCCCATCTCGATGCGATTGCAGTCGGATACATCTCGCCCGGTAGCGCGTATGTGGTCGATGGAGGCGCCGGCGCAGCGGTCGTCGCTTCAGAGATCTTCGAAATGGAGCGGCAGCGCGCCGCCCAACGCAGCGCGGCCGCACTCGCCATTTTCGAGACGGAAGCCCGGAATGCAAACATCTCTCACACAAGCCGCTCGGTCGAGGACCTGCCCGGTGAAGCCGCGTCCGCGCTCGGCGCTGCGGCCAGGCTCTATGAGCTGACGGTGGTCCTGCAGACGGACGCAACACAGGACAGTCACGACAATAGGACTGCGACCGAGATCCTGCTCCAGGCGGGCGGACCCGTCCTGTTCGTGCCGCATATTTTCCGCGGCACTTTCAAGGCCAACCGTATCGGCATCTGCTGGGATGGAAGCCGCCTTGCCGCCCGCGCTTTCAAGGACGCAACACCGTTTCTCTCTCAGGCAGAAGCGCTGGTCACGATTTCGATCAATGAGGCGCAGGTTGCTCCCACCGAGGCTTCAGCGCGAAAATTGACCGAACACATGGCTCGTGCCGGACTTACGACAACGCTGCTTGAGCTCACGGCGGAGCATTCCGAGATTCAGCCGTCCATCCTGTCCCTGGCCGCCGACGAAAGTCTCGACATGCTGGTGATGGGGGCATATGGGCATTCCCGCCTGCAGGAAGGCATTTTCGGCGGCGTCACCCGTGAAATGCTGAAGACAATGACGATCCCGACCCTGCTGTCGCATTGAATCGAGGCCGGCATCCGTGCTCACCGGATCATGACAATGGACGTGATTTCGGTGACGCCGTCGATCCGGGATGCCGCTATTCTGATGTGCCAATCTAGGAGAACGCATCATGGGCGTAACAGGTGTTACCGCGCTGGATCACACCATTCAGGAGACGAATCTCTGGCTCAAGGCGATCGAGGAGCAGCTGGAACTCGGCAGCCGTCAACAGGCCTACAACGCGCTCCGGGCTGTTCTGCATGCGTTGCGCGATCGCGTACCTCCGGAGGTGGCGACCAAGCTTGGCGCCCAGCTGCCGATCCTCCTGCGCGGGATTTACTACGAGAACTGGCATGCGGCGGGAACGCCGACCAAGGAGCGACATGCCAGCGACTTTGCTGATCACGTCGCAATGGAGCTGCCCCAGCAATTTCCCATCGAGCCGCTGAGCGTCATTCGCGGGGTGTTCGAGATCGCGTGGGAGAAGCTCGATCCCGGTGAATTTGAGAAACTGATGCACCATCTGCCGGCGCAGATCCGCGAATTGAAATCATAATCCGGGCATCTGGCCACGTCCGCCGAGCGCCCACCGACGGGAAGCCTTCATACCGGTCCAGCTGCGTGCCGCCAGACCAGTGGCGATGCCGTCAGACCGTCGAATGGACCCACGCAGCCCGACCACGTGAACTTCGATGTGCAGGGATCAACACTTTCCTGGGCAACGAGCATTCATTTCCTGACTGCAAGAACGTAGAGGTAGCTCATGATCGCGTAAACGTCCTCGTCGGAAAATTCAATTTGCGGCATATCCCTGTGCCTCGACACCATGCCTTCCGACAGCTCCGCCTGCAACTCGCGCCGATTGAACCGGGCGTAGATATCGCGCATCGGCGGAGCATTCTCGAGCGGGCTTTCGCCAACCGATCTGATCGCATGACAGCGCCCGCATTTTTCCTGCAGGATGGCCCTGCCTCGTTGCGCTGCCTTGCTGAGGTTCGCGGCGTCCACGTTTGTCGGCCAACACGAGAGCAGCCCGACCAGGAGGCCCAGAGCCCGAACCTTGAAACGCCCTGACATGCGTCCGACTCTCCGCAAGTGATCGGCACCGGCCCGGCTTGACCGATCCGCATACCGTCGCCCGTTGCACGTCATCCAGCACGCGACAGCCAATCACGTGTCCTTCGTCCGCATGAGACGCAGCAACATGACAGCCCTGCACGTTGCTCGAGTGCAAGCGAATTCAATAGCAGACCCGCACGTAGTGCACGTGCCGCCTGTGCCGGACCGCCCGGACATGGCAGTCGCCGTATCCGTACGGTCCCCAAAACGGACCTGGCCCCCAATACGGTGCCGGTGGGTCGTAATAGACTGGCCCCGGATAGCCGTAATAGGGATACGGCCCCCAATAGCCGCCGCTGAGGGCCGCGCCGAACAGTGCGCCGGCAGCCAGGCCGCCGACGATTCCTGCGGCAACGCGCCCGTTGCGAGCGTCGGCCCCCGTGGGTGCAAGCAGCGCGAGGGTCAGGACAGCCGCGGTCGCAACCGTGCCAATCTTCTTCTCGAAGCTCATTTCATTCCTCCTGCGCTGTTACCTAACAGAACGCAACATCGCGTGCGCAACGTTGCGAAGGATCAAACAATGCGGCTAGCGCTTCAGCATCTTCTTCGCCCGCGACAAGGGTTGGGTGTTGATGACGTCCGCTGCTTCGAGCCAGCCTCGGCGCGCCTGATCGACGCCGAAACGCATGTTGGCGAATCCAGCCGTCGAATGTGCGTCCGTCGAGATTGCCAGCTTGACGCCCGCGGACTTGGCGGCATGAGCATGGATATCGTTGAGATCGAGCCGGTCCGGGTCGGCGTTGAGTTCGAGATGACAGCCGCGCTCGCGCGCCGCCGCAATGACGGCTTCCATGTCGATCTCGTAAGGCTCGCGGTCCCCGATCAACCGTCCGGTCGGATGACCGATAATCGAGACATGGCGATTGTCCATCGCCCGGATGATGCGCTCGGTCTGCATCTTGCGCGAGAGCTCGAACTTGTAGTGAACGGAAGCAACGACCAGATCGAGCCGCGACAGGATCTTGTCAGGCAGATCAAGCCGTCCATCCGCCAGAATATCGACTTCAGCACCTTTCAGCACCGTAAAGCCATCCAGCCGGTCGTTCAAACGATCGATCTCGTCGATCTGACGCGACAGACGTCCGGCATCGAGACCATGGGCGACAGTGACGTGTTGGCTATGGTCGGTCAGAGCCATATAGGCATAGCCCCTTGCCTTGGCGGCAGCCGCCATCTCGGCGATCGCGGCGGTGCCGTCGGTCCATTTGGAATGGACGTGCAGGTCGCCTCGAATATCGGACAGCGTAATCAGTTTCGGGAGCTTCTTTGCCTTTGCGAGCGCGATCTCGCCGCGATCCTCGCGCATCTCGGGCGGAATCAGGGGCAGCCGGAGCTTGCCGTAGATCTCCTCCTCGGTTGCTCCGGCGATGCGCCGTTTACCGGCGAAAAGGCCGTATTCGTTCAGCTTCCAGCCGTGGTCGTTAGCGAGTCCGCGCAAGGAGATGTTGTGCGCCTTGGATCCGGTGAAATACATCAGCGCGGCGCCGTAGCTTGCCTCAGGAACAACGCGCAGGTCGACGTGCAGCCCGGAGCGCAGCACCACCGCCGTCCGCGTATCGCCATGAGCAAGCACATCAGCGACATTGTCATATCGAGAGAGTCTCTCGCCGGCGGCGTGGCCGTCACGCGCCACCATCAGGATATCAAGATCGCCGACGGTGTCGCGCCTGCGGCGGTAGCTTCCGGCGACGATCACCCGTCCGTTGCTCGCGTTCGGCCTCAGATGGCTGAGGAGTGCTTCCGCTTCGGCTTCGGCCTCGGATAATCTGAAGCGCCTCTCGGCGCGAGGCTTGGCCAGCGCCGCGGCGAGCTTTTCCTCGCTCTTGGCACCGAAGCCTCGAAGCTCTCTCAGCCGACCCGACTTCACCGCGCGCCTGAGGTCCTCAAGTGACCGCACGCCCAGCTTGTCGTAGAGCAGTTTGACGCGCTTCGGACCCAGGCCCGGGAGCGCCGCAATCTCACCGAGATCGCCGGGCAGTTCACGCTTGAGTTTGTCCAGCACATCGAAATGATGGGTCGCGACGATCGTTTCGATCTTTCCTGCCAGATCCTTGCCGATACCTGGCAGCTCGGAAAGATCCTCGCCCGCCTTCAAGAGGTTGGTGATGCTCTTGGGAAGGCGCTCGATCACCCGCGCAGCATTGCGATAGGCCCGCGAACGAAACGGATTGCCGCCCTTGATCTCGAGAAGTTCGGCGGTCTGGTCGAACATCTCTGCAATTTCGGCATTCTGTACCGGCATCGATGCACCTCCGTCGCTCGACAGGCTAGAGACGGATCGAGCTGTTTCCCTTGATGCAGATCAGAATTCAGGGACGCGAGCCTATCCGGTCGGCGACAGCTGCCAGCTGTTCAAGACGGCTTGAAATCTGCACCGGATAGTGCGCAGCCGACTTGGCGGTTCTCAGCTCCGGCGGCAGTTGATCCAGTTGCCGGCGCGCGTGAGCCCGGATGTCGTGAAGTGAAGGTCGAGAGGCGACAGGGCGTCCGCCGAGCATCACAACTTGGATCAGCGTTTCCCCCTCCTGTTGGTCCTCTTCGGTCGAAAGAATGTCGGCGAGCATACGGCCATCGCTGTCATACCGGCGCCAAACCTGCTTGCGGCCGGGCCAGGTGGCCTTTCCCGGCGAGCGCTTGCGGCGCGGCAAGCCCGCATACTCCTGCAACTTATAGGCACAGTCGAGTGCTGGCGCATCGGACGACGTGACGAGGCCCGTGCCGATGCCGATACCGTCGATCGGCGCCGCGTCCCGAGCGAAGGCAATCAGGGTGCCCTCCTCTATTCCGCCACTGACAAAGATGCCGGTGTCGTGGAGTCCGCCGGCATCCAGAATGCAGCGCACGTTCCTGGCGAGCGCAGACAGATCCCCGCTGTCAATCCGCACGGCGCTGACGGCAATTCCAAGCTCCTTCAATCGGGGCGCCAGCATGACGACCTTCCTCGCGGCCGCCTCGGTGTCATAAGTGTCGATCAGCAGGACGAGATTCTTCGGCCGGGCGCGCGCAAACGCTTCGAATGCTGCAGCTTCGTCATCAAAGGATTGAACGAACGAATGCGCCATGGTTCCATAGGTCGGAATGCCGAATGACTTCTCGGCCAGGAGGGTTGCCGTGCCGGAAAATCCCGCGACATAGCTCGCGCGGGCAGCCAGCAGCCCTGCCTCGGCACCATGGGCGCGACGCAAGCCGAAGTCGATCAGGAGCTTGTCTGGCGCGAGTAAGACCATGCGCGCGGCCTTGGAGGCAATCAGTGTCTGAAAATGCAGGGTGTTGATCAGGCGCGTCTCGACAAGCTGCGCCTCCGGCAAAGGAGCTGTAACCCTAAGGATCGGTTCATTGCCGAAGAACACGGTGCCTTCCGGCATCGCGTGGACCTCGCCGGTGAAGCGGAAATTGGCGAGATAGTCGATCAACGACTTGCTGAACCTGTCAGTTCGCTCAAGCCAGCCGAGTTCGTCTTGCGAGAACCGCATGTTTTGCAGGAAGTCGAGCGCCTGCTCCAGTCCGGCCGCCATCAGGAAGCTGCGCTGCGGCGGCAGCTTGCGTACAAAGAACTCAAACACGGCTGTATCAGTCTGGCCCGATTCAAGATACGCCTCGATCATGGTCATCTGATACAGATCGGTTAGCAGCGCGCTCGGTGACGGGTCCATCGATGTTCCTCGGCGCTCACATGACGTCGGTCATCCTGTCGATTTATGCGCATTTCCTGTTTGACGCCGGTCAAGAGGCGGAAGCAAGTTGCGTCTATCCTTTCTGGTGGAAACGCCGCGGCGTCCCGAGCAAGGCGCGGCAGTTTACGTCCGAGGCACCAGCCATGCCCTATCGCACAAATATCGATCTTCCCCCTCCTGTTCGCGCTCACCTCCCATCGCACGCGCAGGACATTTATCGCGAAGCGTTCAACCACGCCTTTGCCTCCCATGCGGAAGACGAACGGCAGGAGGAGATTGCTCACCGCATAGCCTGGGCGGCGGTGAAGCGATCCTACGTGAAGGTCGGCGACCGCTGGGAACCGCTGCCCCACGATCATTAGACCGCCGGCTCGTCAGGAAGCGGGCATGGATCTGTTTGATGGAAACTGTCTCAAAGTGGCAATCACCTCGTCGTCGCCGACCTGATGAAAGTCGCGATAGAAATAGCCGATCGCGCCAAACTCCTGAGGCTCATGCAGACAGACGACCGCATCGACTTCCGCATGCAATTTCCTGATGGTGTCCAGCGGCGCGACCGGGACCGCAAGCACGAGCTCTTTCGGTTCCTGCTTCCGAACAGCCTTGATGGCAGCAAGGGTGGTTGCGCCTGTCGCAACGCCGTCATCGACGATGATCGCGACCTGCCCCTTGACTTCGGCACGAGCCCGATCGCCCAGATAGCGCTCGCGACGCCGTTCGATCTCAGCACGTTCCTTTTTGCAGACGACCTCAAACTCTTCTGAAGTGACGCCGGACAGCTCGATCACGTCCTGGTTACGAATGGTGGTCATGCCCTCCCCATCCGCGATGGCACCCATTGCGAGCTCCGGCTGCCCCGGCAGCCCGATCTTGCGGACCAGCAGCAGATCGAGTGGCGCATCGAGGGCTGCTGCGACTTCCGCCGCAACCGGCACGCCGCCCCGTGGCAGCGCAAGAACGACCGGGTGCCGCCCCTTGTATTTGAGCAGCGCCTCGGCGAGTTGCCGGCCGGCATCGGTTCGGTTCTGGAACAGCATGGCAGACCTCACGCGGAAGAGGCGCAGGATATGAGCCGGACAGCCACTGCTATTGATCCGTATCAAGCTGCCGACAGCCGCGATTGGCGATAGGCATCATATGCCCGGATGGAAGAATGAACCCTGGGACGATGACGCTGAGAATAACGGCGCGACAGCTCTTGCTCGCAAGGTGGCGTTTCTCAGCCGGCCGGACAGCTATGTCCCGACGCCCGACGCCGTGATCACGCGGGAGACCCACATGTCCTGGGTCTTCATGGTTGACGAGCGCGTCTACAAGCTCAAGAAGCCGGTTCATTTTCCATATCTCGATTTCTCCAGCCTTGAGCGCCGCGCAGACGCCTGCCGCGCTGAGGTTTCGCTGAACCGAAGGCTGGCGCCCGATGTCTATCACGGCGTGGTGCCGCTGACGGCTGCACCGGGTGGCTACGCCATCGGAGGCGGCGGACACATCGTTGATTGGCTCGTCGTCATGCGCCGGCTCGACGAAGGCCAGACGCTCGAAGCCGGGCTTCGCGATCGCAAGGTCTCCCAGGCCCAGATCGATGGCCTGGCCAGTCGTTTGAGCCGCTTCTATTCGCATGCGCGCCGGATCATGATCAATCCGGAGAGCTACATGGTGACCCTGCAACAGGCAGTTCTCGCGGATCGGCGAGGTTTGCTCGAGCCGGCCTTCGACCTGCCCCGCGGCACCATCGAGCGCATTGCCGACCTGCAATGCCGTTTCCTGCGGCGGCGGACCGAGCTGCTGGCGCAGCGGGTGCATCACCGGCACGTCCTTGACGGCCATGGCGATCTGCGGCCGGAACATATCTGGTTGAGCCCTCCCTTCCCCATCATCGATTGCCTGGAGTTCAATGCCTGCTTGCGGACATCGGATGCTCTGGACGAAATTGCCTTTCTGCACTTGGAATGCGCCCGATTGGGAGGACTGTGGGTCGCTGAGAGGCTTCGGCGGCATCTGGCCGTCCAGCTCAATGATGACCCGGCCAGCGGACTGTTCTTGTTCTATCGGATTGGCCGGGCCATGCTGCGCGCCAGGCTATCCATCGCTCATCTCGCCGACGCCCATCCACGGACGCCGGAGAAATGGCCGCGGCTGACGCGCACCTATCTCAAACTTGCCAAGGCGGACGCAGCGCAGCTCGAGCGGCAGCTCATGGCGAGAGCCAGAATTTGAATTGCAGGGATCAATCCTGATACGGAAGCAGCTCCGTCAGCGGCTCGTTGTAGTGCAGCCGACGAATGGTCTCTCCAAGAAGGGGCGCCGCCGAGACGATCTCGAGCTTGTCGCGAACCGCTCCCGCCGGAAGCCTGAACGGCGGCACGCTGTCGGTCGCAATGATGCGGTCGATCGCAGGATCGGCGAGCGTCGTTGCCGCGCCCGGCATGAACAGGCCGTGCGCGACGCAAGCTATCACCTCTTCGGCTCCATGGGCACGGGCCGCCTTCGCCGCCCGCACCAGGGTTCCACCGCTGCTGATGAGATCGTCCACGATCACGCACAGCGAGTTCGCCACCTCCCCGGCGAACAAATCGCCCGAAACGACACCGGAGCTGCGATGCTTCTCCACGAACGCCTTGCCGATCGGACGGCCGAGCGCCTTCCCAAGAACCTCGCGAAGCAGGTCCGCTCGCTTGCCGCCTCCGAGATCCGGCGAAACCACGGCAATCGGCCGATCCGCCGCGATCGCCTTGATCCTGCCGATCAAGAGCGGCGCCGTGCTCAACGCGACCGATGGGCAACGGAACGCGTTCTCGAACGCGGCCTCGTTGTGAACTTCGAGGGTCACCACCGCGTCAACACCGATCGCCTCGAACATGGTCGCAAGATAACGGATCGTGACCGGGTCATTGGCCTTGGTGCGACGATCTTTTCGCGCATAGCACAGATACGGTGTGACCGCCGTCACCCGCGCGGCACCGGCATCCTTCAATGCCCCGACGAGGAACAGCAGCCGGCACAGCTTGTCGTTCGGACTCTCGTCAGGACCGCCATGGAGGCTATGCAGAACGTAGACGTCGCAGCCGGCGACAACCTCCAGCGGCCGCACCTTGTGTTCGCCGTCCTCGAAGCTGCGTTCTTCGACAGCGGCGAGACGGCATCCAAGCGCATGAGCAACTTTTTCGCCAAGCACCTCCGTGCCATGAAGACAGAACAAGCGCAGGCGATCACCAATCATCGGTTACCTCCAACGTCAAACCTGCCCGTCGTCCGCGTCCCCACTCAGCCGCCGAGCTAAGCCCGCAGCCCATGTTTCCCGAGCATTCTGACCGTGCTCGCCTGCGGTCCCTTCTCTCCGATCTCTTCAACGTAGCTGACGCGGGCGCCGGGCACGATGCTTGATCCACCATCAACGACGCTATTGCAGTTGAAATAGACTTCGTGGCCGTCCGCGGCTTCCAGAAAGCCGAACTGGCCGCTTGGATCGATACGCGCAACGGTTCCGATCGGTTGAGGCTCATGCGTCTTGACGTCGCCGCGCATCAGTCGCGCCCGGTCCTGCAGTTGTCGACGCGCGCGTTTGAATGCGTTGTCCACGGCGAAGGTCAAGTCGTCGTACCGTTCATCCAGCTTCGGGGTACGTCCAACGTGGACCTCCCGACCGTCAGGCAGCGCCAGCCGGACGCTCACCAGATATTGACCGCCGGTTTGGTGATGACCGCCCGGACCTTTGACCATGATGCGAGCCGCAGTGATCCGGCCAAAGCGGCTCTCCAGTTCCGCGACATGTTGCTCGACGACAGCCCGGATTTCGGCGGACACGCGGATCCCTTCAAATTCAATTTGAACTGGTGTTTGCATTTCCGGCTCCTCTCCCGTGTCAAACTTATTGGACCACGGGCGCGAGGAGCAGCTTTGAGCAAGATCAACCTGCCTTAAGCAAGAATGTTGCGGCCACAGAACCGCTCAAGCGTGACCACCTGTATTGGCAGGACCGTGTCACCGTCCAAGCTTCCGCCAACGATCGCACTTCTTCCGGATCCGTCAGTGTTTCGCGCAGCACACCGCGGCCAGATGCAATGACGCGCGCCTGGCCGAGGTGATGGCTGCCGATCATGCGGTCCGACGATTGGCTTCGCCGGAGCCCCTCACGCGGACTTGTTCAAGCCGCAGACGCTGTCGGCTCCGCAAAGCCAACCCTCGGGCTCCTCGTCGACCGAGATCGCATCGGTTGCCCCGGCTTCCGGTCGCTTGAAGCCGAGCATCTCGAGAAGCTGGCCGACCGTCAGCTTCTCGTATTTCAGGTTCGCTCCCTTCTGGTTCAGAACCTTGATGTGCTGGGTCGTCATCAGCTTGAAGACGTCCAGCTTGTCTTCGGGCATCTTGATGTCAGACATGACTTGATCCTCTCTCCACCTTGCTACGCACATACGACCAGTTTACGAATCTCGTCGCCAACCTTGGCCACCGAAACGGCATATCGCTTGTCGAAATTGTCGCAGTATTTATCGTTCATGCTTCCAATCTGCTGGTGAGCATGCTGGGCGCACCCGCCGCTACAGATGAGCGCAAAACGGCATGACTGGCATTTTGCCATGCCTTCAAGTTGGCGCCCCTTCCACTGATCGTCTCTGCCATTGAGCACCACCGGCCGCTCTCGATAGCTGCCGACCAGCGAGCGAGCTGCGCCAATGTCTTCCCAACATTTGTAGAGGCCGCCGTCGGGTGCGAAGATGTACATTCCCGCATTGGCCGCACAATAAGAACCGGAGAACCGGAATTCTTCCCGCTTCCGGATCGCGCTCACGATCCGGCCCGCGACGCCCGCATTGAAGCAATCCAGCGACACATTCGTTTTCGGCGCCTGCGCCAGCACGATATCCAATAGCTCGCGATCGGACCGCAGTGTCTTCCGACCATTGGCCTTGTCGTAGATGATGTTTGCATTGAGATCGAAATTCGGATTCTGCAGGAAGCCGCGCGAACCGAACAATTTGTGCAACGGTCTGAGCTCGTGGAAATTGGCGCGGCTGAAATTGAAGCGCACAACGACGCGAACGCCGGGCCGCTCCCTCAGGACCAGATCGATATTGTCCATGATCCTGTCAAAGGTCCCTCCGCCATTGGTCAGGAATCGTTGCTTGTCATGGATCGCCCGCGTGCCATCGACCGAGATGTTGAGTGAATGGATTGCGTCGACCCCGATGACGTCCATGAACCGATCGACGTCATAGCCGTTGGTAACCGCCGAGAAGCGGAAGCCTCGCGAGCTGCCGAGCTCGACGGCGCGTTCGATGACCGGAAGATTGGAAACCCACAACGGCTCTCCGCCGAACAAGGTGATGTTCCTGGACCATTGTTTGGTCTCCGACTGCTCGATCAGATCATCGATGCCGGCAAACACCGCATCGACATCGTCTCGCGACATGCTCACCTTGTCGCCGTGGCCCATGAAACAAGCGCCCGAGTCGGCACCAGGTCG
This sequence comes from Bradyrhizobium sp. SZCCHNR1015, assembly GCF_032489875.1. Taxonomy (NCBI): domain Bacteria; kingdom Pseudomonadati; phylum Pseudomonadota; class Alphaproteobacteria; order Hyphomicrobiales; family Nitrobacteraceae; genus Bradyrhizobium; species Bradyrhizobium sp. SZCCHNR1015. The sequence goes on along the minus strand of NZ_JAUEYW010000020.1, from coordinate 1,947 downwards.
ATCGCTGGTCGCACGATCGATCTGCGAAAGCGGGTTTGGTCGGCGATCGATGTCGTTCTGCAGCTCCCGCTCAAAACAGTAACTGCAGCGGAAATTGCAGTCAAAGGTTGGCGCGATAACGAAATGTAGTTGCCGGCGACGTGCCTGCAGGGATCTGGAGATCTCCACCACCGCCTCTCGCTCCTCCAAGGGGGTAAGGCTCGTGATGAAGCCGCGCAGCCATAAGGCATCAAACTCGTCCTGATATCTCTGACGTATCAGGTCGAGCGAGCCTCTCTCGGTCAACGACTCGAACAGATCCTGCGAAACGAGGACCATGCCCCCGGTGTAGCCATGCAGGCCGAATACCGCGCCGTCCACAGGCGTCCAGATGCAGTACTTGCTCACGCGCAAATCCGGACACGGCATCATGTGCCTCCCATTCGGCTGAAGCTGATCGCATTGGCGTAGTTGTGATTCTTGAGGTTCTCCCAGCGAATGCTGCCCTCGCCCACGGGATATGGATCATTGATCAGAAAATAGTGCTCAGTTCCCGTCACATTTCCGGTGAGAGACGATACGAAGGAATATTGCTTCCAGCCGCGGCAGACACGCGCATGGCCCGGGAGACCGCTCTTGAACGGAATGAATTTCTGCAACGCGTCGAGGGCGTGATCGAAACTCGGAGCTTGATCAAAGGTCGGCGCCAATCGCCCTCCCGCAAAAAACTGATACGCCGAGACTTGGGCTTTGTTGGTGGCGCCCTTGGGGCCAGGCTTCATCTGTTCGGCAATTTGCTCGGGTGTCGCCGTGAATCCGAAATACGCCAGGATCATCTGCGCGGATGCGACCGCGCAATAGACAGGCGTAATCTGCGCAAAGAGAGGAACCGGCAGGATCGAGGATGCGATCGCCGGCGGCGTCGCAGCAAAGTAGGCCTGCAGCGTCTTATAGTCGGAATCGTCAAACTTGATGTCCGGCAGATCACCGCTTTCCGGCAGAATCCCAGACACGATGCTGCGAATCATTTCTCGCTCGCTCTGGCCACGTAGCGGCTCTGGCTCCGACACGTCGAGAAAACCGAGCTTCTGAGAGTCCAAGATCGAGTGGGGAATGAGCCCGTCGATGCTATCCAGCAAATCGACCGGCGGCGGACTCGGAGCGAGATCGGTCTGCGTGAGAACCGATCGATCATAGTAGTCGACGATGAACGATGCGGGGTGACCATCCTTGACGTAGGAAACGCGAACGCCGATCTTTGCGTACGAATATGCGACGAAGGAATGGCTGACGAGGGTTGCGTCCGGCGCGATCTTGTTCATCGCTTCCGTCGCGATCTTGAGTGCGTTCGTGTCGGACAGCTGCCGCGACGGCGGCTCGAATGCCCAGGCTGCGGATTGCAGCCTCGTGTCCGCCGTGCACCTGATGACGCCGACGAGTAGAGCCTGTTGATAGAAGCTGAAATCATAGAATGCCGGCGTGCCGGTCAGATCAAAAATAATGATCGGGTTTGGATCGAGGTCCGAGCCGAAAAACCGCGCCATTTGTCGATCGGCGATATCCGGAGCGCTTTTCGAAGCGGCGTGGAACATCGCAACCGAGCGTGCCTGCTCAACTGGAATGGTCGCCATCTCGCCTCCCCCGCCGTCCAACCGCTCGGGTATTTGAAATCACAAGTAGAATGTATGATTTGATTCAAATCAAAATAGAGTCGTCATTTCCTTGCGCTCTCGATGGCCGTTTCAGATTCGCCTCATGGCGGACGCGACCGGATGGGTCGACAATCCATCATGCCACGCAGATCCTCCGGCGAGACACGATCTCACGCTCCCGTGGCGCGCAACGCCCAGGTGATGCATTCGTCATGTCGCCCTGAAACGAGAGGGCGCGGGGAAGGCCGGACCTCGGCTGAGGCCCGTGGCCCGCCTGCTCAAAAGAATGCAGGCGGCAGGTACCACAGGTACAGCC
>NZ_JAUEYW010000019.1:0-144806 GCF_032489875.1 Bradyrhizobium sp. SZCCHNR1015 | reverse complement strand
CCGAGAGCCGCCAAGAAAACGAGAATACCAAGCGTTAATTTGGTAAGTTAGCGCCAATGAGAGAGACCCCTCACCCGGCATGATCGAGCGTTGCTCGATCAGGCCACCCTCTCCCACAAGGGGAGAGGGTGCACCGTCTGCGCGGCGATAGGTCGGGCACAAACTCATTTGCTTCCGAACTTCGTTCCATCAAACTGATCGCGAAACCAGGCCCAGGTCTGCCGCGTCACGGCGACGTAGCCCTGCCCGCGATACTTGATCTCGCCGTCGACGATCGCATGCAGCTTCGGCAGCGCGTGGAACGGCACCGCCGGATAGGCGTGGTGCTCGACGTGATAGGGCATGTTCCAGGCGAGCCAATGCACGACCTGCGTGGTGAAGGTGGTGCGGGTGTTCTGGAAGGCACTCTTGGCATGATCGCAGCCGGTGTGCTCGGCGTAGAGATAAGGCCGCAGGACCATCTGTCCCAGCAGCAGCGGCAGCACCCAGATCCACAGCAATAACGCGCTGTGCAGCGCGAACGAGCCGATCAAGAGCAGCGCGTAGCCTGCGACGTAGGCGCGCGCCTCGCGCACGATGGCGGCGCGGCGGCCGGCGGGGACCCAGGGCACCGTCACCTCGCCGGTCACCGCATGCTTCAGCAGCAGCCTCAGACGGCCGGCCACCTGGACCAGGCCGGAATAGGCGATCGCAAGCTGCGTCTCCGAGCGCGGCTTGGGGCCGACGATCAGCTCCGGGTCGCGCAGGGGATCCTGGGTGTGGCGATGATGCTCCCAGTGGAACAAGCAGTAATATTCATAGGGCAGTCCGATCAGGAAGCCGGAGAGGTTGCCGATCGCGAGATTGAGCCTGCGGCTGTCAAACGCGGTCTTGTGCGCGGTCTCGTGCACCGCCATGAACAGGAACGCGATCAGCACGCCCTGCACCGGCAGCAAGGGCAGCGCCCACAGCACCCCATGCATCGATGCAATCGCTCCGATCAGCACACCCACGCCGATGATCGCGCCGTAATGGCCGAGCGTGCGCAGCGCGCCCTGCAGGTTGGAGCGCGTGCAGAGCTGCTGCAACGTCGCCGGCGTCAGCAGCTTCGGGCGGGGCGCGAATTCGTCGGTGGGCACGTCGGTCATGTCGAACTCGGGTGTCAGCTCTGGAGAAGCGCGGAAACGTTGGCCTTGATGAAGTCGTGATCGGCCGGGATGCGGACGGGATTGCCGGCCCGGTGGCCGTGGATCGAGGGGATCGGCCGCAGCACAGCGGAACGGGCGTTGACCAGCTTCGGCAGCTCGCGCTCGTTGTCGCGCCAATCGAAATAGCGGTCGGTCCGGCCCGGCATCAGCAGCATCCGCGCGGTGATCGCGCCGAGTGCGCGATCGAGATCGCCGCCGAACGGGGCGCAGGCGCTGATGTCGCCGCCCTGCCAGATCGCGATCTGCGCCAGCAGATTGTCGGCATCGCGATGCGCGAAGGCGGTGTCCCAGGTCGCGGCGAGATAATCCTCCTGCGAGGCAAAACCCTGCTCGCGCCAGACCTCGTCGCGGTAGAACTCATAGGACATCGCCCAGCCCGCGTAGATCCGCCCCATCGCGCGCAGGCCGGCCGCCGGCTTCTCCACGAATCGGCCGTTCTGGAACGCAGGATCGGCCATCAGCGCTGCCTTCACCGCGTCGAGGAACAGATGGTTGTAGGGCGAGCAGCGCGCGCTGCCGCACACCACGGCCGCGCGCTCCACCATGTCCGGATGGCGCGCGGCCCAGTGATAGGCCTGCATGCCGCCCATCGACCAGCCATAGACCAGCGCGATCCGGCTGATCCCGAACTGCTCCTCCACGAGCCGGCGCTGCACCGCGACCGCGTCGTGATAGTTGATCGACGGGAACGGCGCGTCGCCGAACAGTTCGCGCGTATTCGAGGGCGACGACGACAGCCCATTGCCGAACAGGTTGGGAATGATGATGAAGTAGCTGCTCGGATCGAGCGCGCCGCCGGGCGCGACCAGCCACTCGGTGTCGACGTGCTGCGCGCCGAACGAGGTCGGATAGAGGATGACGTTGTCCTTGGCCGCGTTCAGCGTGCCGTAAGTCTTGTAGGCGAGCCGCAGCGACGGGAACGTCACGCCCGATTGCAGCACGACGTCGCCTGCCTCGAAGATCTGATAGTCGCTGCCGGTCGCCATGTGCGTCATCCCGTGTGATCGATGATCGGAGCCTAGGTGATGCGCGGCCGGGCCACACGCCCATTTTTTGGCATGGCATGACCGCACAACAGGCGCGGCCGGCCATCGCATCGGCCGAGGTCATGCGTTTGCGCTCTCGCGGCCGCGCAAGCCCGAGCCTTGTCCGGATCGTTCGCCCTCCGAAACATGAGGGCGCAGGGAAGACCGGGAGCTCGCCGCCCCCATGGCCCGCCTGCGAAAAAAATGCAGGCGGCAGGAACCACAGGTTCGGCTGGAACATCCCGGCCTTCCCTGCGCGATGGTTTTACAGCTGCTTCGCGATCTCCCTGGGGACCGGCTGTCTTGCCCCCATCGTCGGCGCGCTGCGCTTCCGCACCGCCGTCCGGCTTGACCTCAGCATCGGGAGGCCAGGACCACGCGACTTGACTGTCCGCATCGGATCGTTCGTCGGCGCGAAACCGCGCTGCGACCCGCTACGGCCACCGCATCCCCGCCTCGCGTCTCGTGACGACCGCGCGTACGCCCCTCATCGATGAGGCAGGATGGATGCAATAGAGCACACTTTCTGGAAAAACGAAAGAATTATTTTTTGCCGCCTTGACCTTCACGCGGACGGCGGCCGGGGCCGCCTTCTCCCCCCTCTCTCCACCGTCATGGCCGGGCATGACGTGCCTGAAGCCAACAGGCGAGCTCTCCACAGGGGATTCTGTCGTTGCCGCAACATCGAAACCCTGTGTTTCGTCCCAGCCGCTTGCAATCCGGTTCCGCCCCTTCCAGCTGACAGCGGGACGCCGTATGACGGCCCGACGCAATGGAATGAGACATGACCACACAGATCGAATTCGGCCTGGACACGTTCGGCGACGTCACCCGCGGCACCGATGGCGACATGGCCTCGCACGCCCAGGTGATCCGCGACGTCGTCGAGGAGGCGGTGCTGGCCGATGAGCTCGGGCTCGATTTCATCGGGCTCGGCGAGCACCATCGCGGCGATTTCGCGATCTCGGCGCCCGAAGTGGCGCTGGCCGCGATCGCGGCGCGGACCTCGCGCATCAGGCTCGGCTCGGCGGTGACAGTGCTGAGCTCGGACGATCCGATCCGCGTGTTCCAGCGATTTTCGACGCTGGACGCCGTCTCGAACGGCCGCGCCGAGGTCATCCTCGGCCGCGGCTCCTTCACCGAGTCCTTCCCGCTGTTCGGCTTCGATCTCAAGGACTACGAGGCGCTGTTCGAGGAGAAGCTCGATCTGTTCGTCAGCCTGCTGCCGCAGCAGCCGCTGACCTGGCAGGGCAATCTGCGGCCGCCGCTGCGCGAGCAGCTGGTCTACCCTCCGGTCGAGCACGGCCGGCTGAAGGCCTGGATCGGCGTCGGCGGCAGTCCGGAGTCCGTGGTGCGCGCGGCGCATTACGAGCTGCCGCTGATGCTCGCGATCATCGGCGGCGATCCCACACGGTTCGCGCCCTATGTCGAGCTGTACCATCGCGCGATCAAGCAGTTCGGCCGCGAGACGAAGCCGATCGGCGTGCACTCGCCAGGCTATGTCGCCGACACCGACGACCAGGCGCGCGAGGAGCTGTGGCCGGACTACAAGACCATGCGCGACCGCATCGGCCGCGAGCGGGGCTGGCCGCCGATGGGCCGTGACGAGTTCGTCCAGGAGGCCGATCACGGCTCGCTCTATGTCGGCTCGCCGGAGACCGTGGCGCGGAAGATCGCCGCGACGATCAAGGCGCTCGGCCTGTCGCGCTTCCAATTGAAATATTCGGCGGGGCCGCTGCCACATGCCAGGCTGATGCGGAGCATCGAGCTGTATGGCAAGGTGGTGGTGCCGAGGGTGCGGGAGTTGCTGGCGGAGCAGTAGGCTGCCTCCGCGGTCCTTCACCAAGCCCACAACCGCGCCTGGCCCTGCATCACGGGACCTGGATCAAAGGCGCGCGCGAAACGGCTCGTTCAGGACAATCCAAGCGAGCCGATTAAGAGAGCCTTCGTGACACGCAGCATAAGCTCGACGTCGCGCGCGCCTGCTCCGATCAAGGGGGCGCAATCCGATCGGCTGCCCGGAGGCAGACGACAATCGCATAAGCCTGGGAACGAACTGATGGTGCTGAAGATCATCGCGGTGGTTTACGGACTCTGGTTCGTCCAGGCCGCCTTGGACTCCGGCTTCTACGATACACCGGCCCACATGGTGAGCTCGACGCTCGCGCTCGGCGGGTTGCTCGCGCTGTTTGATCACGCCTTCAGGATGGGCTTGCTCTCCGCCAACATCTGGCGGGTCGTTGCGCTTGTCTACGTCGCCGACGGCCTGGTCCACGTGGTACCGAGCGCCAAGGCTCTGATCGAGGCGCAACGTTTCGAGGTGCTGGCAGGCGCTGCGGCGATCAGCTTCGTTTTCCAACTCCCGATGCTGTTCAGCTTGTGGCGATTGTCGTTTCCGTCCACGCGCACGGATCAGACCGGTCTCGCACGCATGGCCACGCGATAGGCGTCGGGCCTCATAAGCCTTCGACGTCCGCTCTCGGCCTCATACCCGGCCCGGGCGACAGCAGCCCGCGCTCACCTGCCGCCAGCCGCGCAAGCTCCCTGGCCGTGCGCGCCAGCACCCCGTCCCAGGCCATCGGCTTGTCCTGGCGGAACAGCCGCATGGTCGGATACCACGGGCTGTCGGCGCGGTCGCGCAGCCAGCGCCAGTCGAGCGCGTAAGGCAACAGGACCCAGATCGGGCGGCCGAGCGCGCCGGCGAGATGCGCCACCGACGTGTCGACGGAGATGACGAGATCGAGTGCGGCGACGGCGGCCGCGGTCTCGGCGAAGTCGCTCAGCAGCGGCGCGAGATCGATGACGTCGGTGCCAAGCTCGGCGAGCCCTAGCGCATCGCCCGGCCGCGGCTCCTTCTGCAAGGAATAGAGCTGCACGCCCGGCATCACCAGCCGCGGCAGCACCGCCTGCGCGGTCAGCGAGCGCTGGCGGTCGCCCTTGTGCCTGGGATTGCCGGCCCAGACGACGCCGACTTTCAACGACGGCGCGCGGCCGAGCACGTTGCGCCACGCAGCCGTCTTGATCGGATCGGCCGCGAGGTACGGCACCTTGGCCGGGATCGTCTCCAGCGTGGTGCCGAAGATGCGCGGCAGATCCATCAGCGGCGCCTGCAGGTCGACCGGCGGCAGCGGCGCGCCGCGCGGCACCACGGTCACGCCCTCCAGACAGCGCAGCAACGGCGCGATCGCCGGCTGCACCTGCAGCACGATCGGACCACCCATCATCCTGACGCGATCGACATAGCGCACGAACTGCAGCGCATCGCCGATGCCGTATTCGGCGAACAGCAGCAGCGTGCGTCCGTCGAGCGGCTCGCCCTGCCATTCCGGTGCGTCGAAGCGCGGCATGCCCGCGGACAGATCCGGGCAGTCGCGGCCCCAGCGGTGCTCGGCAAAGCCGTTCACGAGGTCGCCGCACATCAGCAGGAAATGCGCGTGATTGTAGCGCGCCAGCGCATCGTCGGGCGCCAGCGCGACCGCGCGGTGCGAGGTGGCCAGCGCGGCGTCGATGTCGCCGGCGTTGCGCAGCGCCACCGCGAGATTGGCGTGGCCCTTGGCGTAACCGGAATCGGAGGCCACGGCACGGCGATGCGCCGCGACGGCCTCGATGGTCTCGCCGCGCATCTCGTGGATGATGCCCAGATTGGTGTGCGCCGGGGCGTGATCGGGCAGCAAGGCCAGCGCGTGCTCGCAGGCGGCCATCGCCGCATCAAGCTGGCCGGTCCCGCACAGGCAGGCCGCGAGATTGCTGAGCACGACCACATCGGTGGGATCGAGCACGGCGGCGCGCCGATAGGCCTCGACGGCCTCGGCCGGGCGGTCGGCCTCATGCAGCGCGTGCCCGAGCAGCCGTGCAGCATTGGCATCGCCGGGCGCGAGATCGCAGGCCCGACGATAATGGATCGCGGCCTCGGCAAAGGCGCGCTGCCTGTAGAGCACATCGCCAAGGCTGAGATGCAGGCCGGCATCGGCCGGATGGACGGCGAGCGCATGCTGATAGGCCGGCACCGCCGCCGCATAGTCTGCCTGGTCGGCGAGCACATGCGCCAGCGCCCGCCACGCCTCGGGGTAGGCCGGGTCGCGTTCGAGCAGCGCGCGATAGACAGCTTCCGCCTCCACGAGGCGGCCCTGGCGCGTCAGGGCCAGCGCGAGATTCCAGCGCGCATGCGCGAGCGCAGGATCGAGCGTCAGCGCGTGGCGATAGGCGGCTTCGGCCTCGGCGAAGCGCGACAACTCCAGCAGCGCGCTGCCGAGCCTGCTGTGGATCGCCGCATCGAGCGGCCGCAACGCCGCTGCGCGCGCGAACGCATCGGCGGCGCCGTTGCGCTCGCCCTTCACCGCGAGCGCATCGCCGAGCGTGACATAGGCCGGCGCATGGTGGGGATCGCGGGCGAAGACGCACCCGAGCAGCTCCGCGCCCTCGGCCATGCGGCCGTCGGCGAAGGCGAGGATCGCGGACAGATGCAGCGCCGGCAGATGATCCGGCACCGCCTGGAGGATGTCGCTGCACAGGGCCTTGGCCGGTCCGGCGCGCCCCGCATTGTAGTGATCAGCCGCCTCGATCAGCAGCCGGTCGACAGCCCCAGCCCCCATGATGTCCTTGACCTCTTGCACCCGGATGCAAGCTTGAACGGGCGGCCGGGTGATTCCAGGCGAGACTCGAGGCCGAGCCGGCTCAGCCGGCCGCCGCCTCCATCCGCGTCGGCGCCTTGCGCGCGCGCTCGACATCGGGCGTGCGATAGGCCGCCTCTGGGATGGTGCCCAGCCGCGAATCGTGAAGGCGCGGGCCGAGGCCATAGAACTGCTGGAAGCTCATGATCAGCGGCCGCCATTTGTCGGGATCGATGCGGTCGCGCGCGCCGTCCACCAGGAGGGCGCCGTCGACATGAACGCGCTGGACGCGGACCTCGAAGCACAGGATGTGCCCCTTCAGCAGCGCGTCGTCATCGGCGATGCCATGCACCGCTTCGACCCGCGCTTCGAGCTGCACCGGACATTCGGCGACGCGCGGCGCGGCGACCGTTTCGGACCTGACCGCAGTGAGGCCGGCCGCGGCGAACTTGTCCGGCTCATGGCGGTAGCCCTTGCGCTGCTTCATCGCCGGCACCGGGTCCGATCCCGTGGTCAGCGCCAGGCGATCGACCGCGGCGGCGAGATCGACCGACGCCAGGTTCAGCACGCACTCGCCGGTGCGGCGCATGTTCTGCGGCGTCTTCGATCCCGCCGCGAGGCCCAGCATGCAGCGCCAGCCGAGCCAGAATGCCGACGACATCGGCGCGAGATTGAAGCCGCCGTCCTCGTTGACCGTGCTGATGAGGACGACCGGCGTCCCGAAATAAAGAATGCCCGGCTCGATGGTCGTATGCATGGAAAACTCTCCAGGGTGATGCGTCTCGGCGGCGACTGCGCGCCGCGTGGACGGGGCTCAGGCCGCCGTCTCACCCGGAGAAGGTCCTCGATGGCAGCGACGCGCTCCACCCGATTCCCGGTCGGGCCTGATCAAGCACGCAATAGGTTTGATCTGGAGAGGTCTGCGCGCGCAAGGCTGCGGCAGATGGCGATCCCGGCATGACTCGAACATGCGACCTACGGTTTAGGAAACCGCCGCTCTATCCAGCTGAGCTACGGGACCGGAGCCTGCACCGAAGTGCACCTGCTTCGCTGCCTCCATAGCAGACCCGGCCACCGACCGGAAGCCTCTCCGGTCAATGCCTGGACCGGACAGCCGGCCGTGGCACAACGACGCTCGGGTCCTGCGATGGGAAGACGGTGGGAACGCGGCCGCGCGATCCCGGTTGAGGCGGCGCCGACCGATCACACCCCCGTTTGGGAGGGGCGGTTTGACTATCCGGACGGCAGCCGATGGTCTAAGAGAACGGCGCCGATCCGGAACCCGGCCTCGGGATTGCCGTATTGGTCGTGCCTGAGCGCATCTCGTGGCCGGGCCAGCCGGCCGGCGCCGCGAGATCCGACTTGATTCAAGCGCGCCTGCCCATTTCAGCCGAGGGAAACAGACAAGTCGATGCTCATCCGGTCGGTCATTTCAGGCGCGCTCGCAAGCTTCCTCTCCATCGCCGCCGCAAGCGCGCAGGACACCCGCAATCTGCTGGAGTCCAAGGAGTCGCTCTACAACAACATCTATGTCTATGAGCAGGCGCCCTACCGCAGCATGACGTTCGGTCACAACCGCCGCATCTATACCGAGAGCGTCTACAACACCCGCGACGAGCTCGACCTGCCGGTCGACTATACCCGCTTCATGACCGCGAGCGTGATGTACGCCAAGAATGTCAGCTCCATTCTCGAGATCGGCTTCGGCGGCGGCCGCACCGCGTGGTACCTGCACCGCTTCCTGCCCAAGGTGCAGGTGACGTCGGTCGAGCTCGATCCGACGGTGCTGGAGCTCGCCAAGAAATATTTCGACATCAAGGAGGAGCCGAACTTCCACGTCGCCAACCGCGACGGCCGGCTGTTCGTGCAGGAATCCAAGGACCGCTACGACATCATCCTGATCGACGCCTATCGCGGGCCGTTCGTGCCCTTCCACCTGCTGACCAAGGAATTCTACCAGCTCGTCAAGGACCATCTCGCCGAGGGCGGCGTGGTGGCGCAGAACGTCGAGCCCTCGACCATGCTGTTCGACGCCGCGGTGAAGACCATTCACAGCGTGTTCCCGCAGGTCGACTTCTACGAGGCCGGCGGCAACATCGTCATGGTCGCCTATCCCGGCGACGAGCGGAAGCCCGAGGATCTCGCCGCCATCGCGCAGGAGCGCGACAAGGAGTTCGGCTTCCGCTACAAGCTCGCCGACATGCTGGCGCAGCGCAAGCGCATCGACATCGACAACGGCCAGGTGATCGACGCCAAGGCCAAGGTGCTGACCGACGACTTCGCGCCGGTGGAGGCGCTGAAGAGCATCGAGCGCCACAACAAGAAGCTGCCATGAGCGAGCACGTGTCCCGCGCCGGCATGCTGGCGATCTATGTCTGCTCGTTCCTGGTCGGCTGCGTGCTGATGGGCTTCGAGATGCTCGGCAGCCGCTACCTCAACCCGTATTTCGGCAGCGGCATCGGCGCCTGGGCGAGCCTGATCTCGACCGTGCTGTGCGCGCTCGCGATCGGCTATTTCGCCGGCAGCGCCATCGTCGACCGGCAACCGTCGACGCGCACCATCGGCACCATGATCCTGATCGCCGCCGCCTACATGGCGCTGGTGCCGGCGACCGCCGATACCGTGATGGCCGACATCCTCGACAGCATCGGCGACGGGCCGATGGCGACGCTGATGGCCTCGACCGCGCTGCTGCTGGTGCCGCTGACCCTGCTCGGCACCTTCTCGCCGATCGCCGTCAGCCTGCTGACGCGCTCGGCCGGCGAGGCCGGCCGTGTCGCCGGCCTGGTCTACGGCGTCTCGACCATCGGCAACGTCGTCGGCACGCTGGTCACGACGTTCGCACTGATTCCGACCATCGGCTCGCGCGCCATCACCTATTATTTCGCCGTGGTGCTGGCTGGCTGCGCCGGCATCCTGTTCATTCCCTTCGGCAAGAAGCCGTCCTGACATCGTTGAAGAGCTTTTCGGATGACCGAGTTCTGGCCCCGCCTCGCCGCCACCGCGACAACGGCCGCGTTGCTGCTGACGTCGCCGGCCGCCCACGCCGCGGACGCAAAGATCGAGTTGTGGGACGGCCAGCGCGCGATGTCCGTCATCGCCGATCTCTTGCGCTTCACGCCGCGCTCGATGGGCGAGCCGGGACATCAGAAGACCATCGACTACATCAAGGATGCGATGGCCAAGAGCGCGGCGGAGGCGGTGCTCACGCAGAGCTTCACCGCCAAGGGCGATGACGGCAAGGCGATCCCGCTCACCAACATCATCGCCCGCTTCCAGGTGCAGAACCCGCGGCGCATCATCGTCGCGACCCATTACGACAGCATCATCAAGGCCTACCGCGATCCGAAGTCACCGGATGCGCCGATGCCCGGCGCCAACAACTCGGCCTCGGCGGTGGCGCTGCTGCTCGAGACCGCACGCGTGCTGTCGCTGTCGCCGCGGCCCGACGTCGGCATCGACATGATCTTCTTCGACGGTGAGGAGGGACCGAAATCGCTCGGCGCCGGCGATCCGACCTGGCGTCCGCTGGGCTCGCCGCATTTCGCGGCCAACCTGAAGACCTATTATCCGACGCACAAGCCGGAGAAGGCGGTCGATTTCGACATGGTCTGCGACAAGGATCTCAAGCTGCAGCCGGAGCCGTCGTCGCTGGCCTCGGCGCTGCCCGAGGTCAAGAAGTTCTGGAGCATCGGCAGCCGGATCGCGCCGCAGGCGTTCTCGCCGGAGCCCACGGCCTATCCGATCAGCGACGACCACACGGCGCTGCAGCAGGCCGGCATTCCGAGCTTCCTCGTCATCGACTTCGACTACGAGCCCTATTTCAACACCACGCAGGACACGATCGAGCAGTGCTCGGCGCAGAGCCTGGAGACCGTCGGTCGCACCCTGCTGCGCTATCTCTACACGCCCTGAGCGCCGCATTCATGCCGCCTTCGGCGGCGCTGTCATTGCGTCCGATGCGACATCTGATACGCGCGCCAGCAGGCCGGGCACGAGCGCCTCGGCCGCCTCCGCGCCCGAGATCACCACGGCCTCGACGCCGGCTCCGGCATTGCCGCCGCCGGCGATGACGAGATTGCGCACCGGCGCCTTGGCGCCCTTCAGCCGTCCCGACCGGGCCACGCCATAGATCGCGCCCGCACTGGCGAGGTCGTAGCGCGCATAGGTCACGGGGCTGGCGTCGGTGCGGTAGACGATATGCTGCGACAGGCCGGGAATGATGGTCTCGGCGGCGGCGACCATGGCATCGCCGAGCTGCTGCTTGCGCGCCTCGTAGTCCGGCGAGCGCCGCCACGCCTTCCAGTCGTCGCCGCCCTCGTCGGGAAACCAGCTCTTGGCCTGTTCGTGAGGAACGAGGGTGATGATCGTCATCGTCGCATGGCCTTCCGGCGCCGCCGACGGATCGAGCTTGGACATTACCGCGAGGCCGATCCCCATCGGGGAGTCGAGATGGGTGGCGGGCGCGACGTCCGGCACGATGTCGAGGCCGAGATGCACCGAGAAGCACGACGTCGCCGGCGCGAGGGTGCGGGCGCGCTCGCGAAAGCCGGCGGGCAGATCGTCGGCCTTCAGAAGCTCGGTGAAGGTGCGGCCGAGATCGGCATTCGAGACCACCGCCTGCGCGCGGACCGTGCGGCCATTGCCGAGCACGACGCCGGCGGCGCGGCCCTGCTCGACCAGGATGCGGGTGACCCTGGATTTCAGATGCACCTCGCCGCCCCGGGCGGTGACCGCCTCTGCGAGCACGTCCGCGAGGTGGCCGGAGCCGCCGACCGGATAGAAGCCGCCCTTGAAATAGTAGCCGAAGATCGGGACCATCTGCGCGCAGCTCAGCGTCTCGCTGCCGTCGCCGAGATAGCCCGACAGCGCATTGAGAGTGGCGATCAGCTCGGGATCGGAGACGTGGGCGGCGACGAGCTCGTCGAACGGGCGGTTCATCCAGCGGTACGCCTGCGGATGCTTGCGCGGGAAGGCCAGCATCTCCTCCAATGTGGCGGGCATGCCGGGAATGCCGCTGCGGCCCTGCCCCGTCGCATACATGCTCTCGAAGATGGCATGGATGGTGTCGAACAGCCGGGTCAGCCCGTCCGCGCTGGCAGGAAACATTTCGCAAAGCAGCCGGACATAGGCGCGCCAGTCCTCCGGCACCTCGATGCGCCGGCCGGCGAGACGGTAGGAGTGGGTGACCCGCCGCCATTGGATACGGTCGGCGACGCCGAGCCGGCGCAGCACGCCGTCGACCGGCCCGCCGGGCCAGACGCCGGAGAAATCGTGCGGCCCGGCATCGAAGCGATACTGCACCGGCTTGTTGTCGTGGTGCGCCTTGCGAAGATAAGTGTGGCAGAAGCCGCCGGGCACGACGTGGTGGTCGAACACCTTCACCTTCAGCCCGGACTCCGCGAGCAGGGCCGCGGCCGTCAGCCCGCCGATTCCAGCGCCGATCACCGCGACATCGCAATCGGTCTCGGCCGCGGAGGCGAAGCCCGGCGCCGGCCAATGGCACTCCTCGCGCGCGGCCCGCATGCGCAGCAAGGCCTGGCGAATCGCGAAGCGCGGCCCGAAGATCGAGACTAGCGCGCCACCGATGACGATCACCGCCGTGATCCAGGAGGCGACGCCGGCCCAGCGGCACAGGCCGAGCACGAGGAACAGGATGCCCCAGAGCCCGGTCATCAGCATGTTGATCAAATGGAATTGGGGCGTCGAGGCGCTGTCGGCATAGGCCGACCGGGAATAATCCCCGGTCCAGGGGCGGCCGACGGCGAGCGAAGCGAAGCTGATGAGGCCGAGCCCAGCGAAGGACAGCCACAGGGCATTGCCGGCCGTCCAATTCGGCGCGACGTCGTTGGCGATCGCCAGCACGACGAAAAGGGCGAGGCTTCCGAGTTCCAGCAGCGCGAGCTCGCTACGGGAGGCGCGCCAGACATTGGCGGCCAGCGCCAGGGCCAGCGCGGACCACACCGCCCATGCCGGCTGATGCCAGGCCAGCAGGGTCCAGAACACGACGAACGGCAGCAGCGCCAGCTTGACCGTGAGGAACACCTTCATCGCAGCCTCCTCCGCGCCGGGCGGCGCAATCTATCTTTCCAGTGTCAAGATATTCATAGGAGCGCTTGTGCGGTCCAGTCAACACCAATCTTTCCATCGTCAAGATTAGTTTCGTCAACTACGGCGGGATGAAAATGGTGGAAAAAAGCTGCGTATCGTTCCGGCGCCACAGCAAGGTGCGATTCACGAACGGCGCCGCCGTCATTGCCGACCCGACTGTGGCAACGAGATCACGGAACCACGGCAGATAAAGAAGAAAGTCGCAAATTACGCAGCATTGGAGTCACACATCGCCGCAAATTGGCGACAATCTCCCGTCATCTGAGGCGGGGAGCCGCTGAGGATTGCCGTTCGTGTACCGACCCCACTTGCCAATTCTGGTCTTTGCAGCGATCACCTGCCTGCCTGCGGTGCAACCTCAACGCGCGCATGCGGAATGGTGGAGCCGCTCCCCGACGGATTTCGAGGAGTGCGCCGACGCCGCCGAGAAGTCCGCCTCCAAGGAGGAGAAGACCGCGGCGCTGGCGCAATGCAACGCCAAATTTGCCGGGAGACGGAAGCCGGGCGGCGGCTATGTCTACTACGACTTCATGCAGGACCGCAGCTTCGACATCGCCGGGCCCAATCCCACGGCCGAAGAGCAGAAGTTCATCGACCAGCAGTATACGCAATACCTCGAGCGCCAGCGCCACGCCAATATGAGCTCGGCAATGATGTCGCGGCCGCAGACGCAGGACCTCCAGCCCTCGCTCCGGGACATGACGGCGCGGGCCGCGATCGAGCCGCCGAAGCCGGCCATGCCGGCGCCGCCGCCGCAACGGCCGAGCAAGCCGCCGGCCGCGACCGCGCAGGGCGGCTTGCCACCGCCGGCGTCGAACGTGGAGGCACGCGCCCGCATCAAGGCAGCGCAATGCGCCAAGGATGGCTGGCGGCGCGATTCGTTCTCGTGCAACTTTCCGGTCCTGTCGGAGAAGCTCGACGAGCTGAAGCGGATGTTCACCGGCCCGAGCCAGACTGCTGCCGCACCGCCCGGAGCCAAGGCGCCGAAACGGGCCGAAGCCCGGAACTGAGCCGCGCGCGACACGTTCCCCTGTGCGACCCTTCTGACCGCGGCTTGTAACGCTCCGTGCAAGCCAATAGCTTTGTCGGCGTGGGGCGCAGGAGGCAGGTCATGGGTCTACTCGATATCCTCAACGGCATGCAGAACGGCCCGAATGGGCCAAGTCATCCGGCCACGCAGAAGAGCGGCGGCATGTCGCCAATGACGATGGCGATCCTCGCTTTGCTGGCGTGGAAAGCGGTGAAGCATTTCTCGCAGAATGGGCAGCAGCCGAACGCGGCGCCCGCGCCGGTCCCGCCGTCTCAGCCGACCGGGAATCAAGGCGGCCCGCTCGGCGGTGCGCTTGGTGGCGGATTGAGCGGCGGCCTCGGCAACATCATCGCTGGCGGACTCGGCGGCCTGCTCGCCGGCGGCGCCGCCGGCAGCGTCTTGTCCGGCGGGCTCGGCGATCTGCTGCGCCAGTTGCAGGACAAGGGCCATGGCGACACCGCGAACTCCTGGGTCTCCCCCGGCGAGAACAAGCCGATCTCGCCCGGCGACCTCGCCAATGCGCTCGGCGCCGACCAGATCGATCAGCTCACCGCGCAGAGCGGGCTGTCGCGCGACGAGCTGTTGAACGGGCTGAGCCAGTACCTGCCGAAGGTGGTCGATCAGCTCACGCCGGACGGGCGGCTGCCGACCGAGCACGAGTTGGCGAGCCGGATCTGAGCGCGACCTTCAGGCAAGGATCATGTCATGCTCTATATTTTGATTGTCGGGCTGGTCGCCGGCTTCCTCGCCCGGCTTCTGTCGCCGGGACCGAACAACCCCTCCGGCTTCATCCTGACCGCCGTGCTCGGCATCGTCGGCGCATTCCTCGCCACCGCGGTGGGACAGGCGATCGGGCACTATGGTCCGAACCAGGGCGCCGGCTTCATCACCGCGACGATCGGCGCCGTGGTGGTGCTGTTCATCTGGAACAGGCTGGTCGCCAGCGGCACGATCCGCGATTTCAATCGCTAGCGCGCTCGCTCCAAGCGCTCTCACTCCAAGTCATTGCCAGCCAGGCGGCGACGCAATCCAGCACCAACAAGGTCTGGACTGCGCCGTCGCGTCGGCTGTTCACCACGACGGCGTCGCCCCAAGAAACGGCGTCACCCCAACAGATGCATCCCCGCATCCATGCGCACGATCTCGCCGGTCATGTGGCCTGACGCCGGGCTCGCCAGGAACGCCACGAGCTGCGCGATATCCTCGGCGGACGAAGCCGCGCGCAGCGGCACCCGCGCCACCACCGCATCGCGCACCTGCTTGGCGCCGGCCTCGCCGCGGCCCTTGGTGAACCACGGCGTATCGATGTAGCCGGGGCAGACGGTGTTGATGCGGATATCTGGCGCCAGGGCGCGCGCCAGCGACAGCGTCATCGTGTTCAGCGCGCCCTTGCTGGCGGCATAGGCAACCGACGAGCCGACGCCGCTGATGCCGGCCACCGACGAGACGTTGACGACCGCGGACGCACGCGCCGTCGCCTTGGCCGCTGCTTCCAGCAGCGGCCGTGCGGCGCGCACCATCTGGAAGGGGCCGATGGTGTTGACCGCGAAGATGCGCTGGAAATCCTCCGCCGAAAGGCCGTCGAGCTGATCGTGCGGGACGTGCTTGGTGGTGCCGGCATTGTTGACGAGGGCATCCAGCCGGCCCCAGGCCGCGGCGGCGGCGACGATCTTGCGGCAATCCTCGTCGCGCGACACGTCGCCTTGAATGACGACGACCTCGACTCCTTCCTTGCGGCAGAGATCAGCGGTCTGCTCGGCTTCACTCTTGCTGTTCGAATAGTTCACGACGATGCACATGCCGGCCTTCGCCAGCAGCAACGCGGTCGCGGCTCCGAGGCCGGACGCCGACCCCGTCACGACCGCGCACAGACCTTCAGCCATTCCGCACCTCCCTGTTTGCCTTTGCCTGTTACCTTGCTTCTTCTTAGCCAACATCGCTGCATCTGCAAAATCGGCAAAATCTCCGCAGCGCGGAAATCGCTCGCCTCCATGCGGCGAGCGGACGGGGCCCTGCAGCGCGCTACGCTTGTCAGGGCCATCGCTTGCGCCCATCATGCCGGCAAGACATCGCCGGCGCGCGCAGGACATGGCGCGCCGAGACCGACGATAACGAGGGCGAGGAGCGCTGTGGCGGAAGCTGAGAACATCGTCGTTGCGACCGCGGAGAAGATCTTCGCCGATCTCGCCGACCCGCAGACGATCAACCACGACAAGGACGGCCGCTGGACGGCGCCGCTGTGGCAGGCGCTGAGCGAGGCCGGCCTGACGCTCGCCTGGGTGGGCGAGGAGTTCGGCGGCGCCGGCACTGACCTCGCCGACGGCTTCGAGATCATCAATGCCGCCGGCCGTTTTGCGATTGCGGTGCCGCTGGCCGAGACGCTGCTCGCAGGCTGGCTGCTGCAACAAGGCGGCATTGCCTCGCCCGACGGCGCCATGACGATCGCGCCGGCTCATCCGAGAGACCGGATCACGCTCGACGCTGACGGCACCTTGTCCGGCCATGCCCGCGGCGTGCCGTTCGCCAGAGCCGCGCAGCATGTTGCCGTGCTCGCGCAAGGCGGCGACGGCGTGTCGATCGCGCTGGTCGAGACCGCGCGGCTGCGCATCGACGCGGGCCTCAACCTCGCCAACGATCCCAGCGACACGGTGACGTTCGACAAGATCACGCCGCTGGCATGCCGGCCGGCGCCGGCCGGCTTCGACGCCACGACATTGATGCTGATGGGCGGCGTTGCCCGCGGACTGCAGATCGCCGGCGCGCTGGATCGGCTGCTCGCGATCAGCGTCAACTATGCGGGTGAGCGCGTCGCCTTCGAGAAGCCGATCGGCAAATTCCAGGCGGTGCAGCACAATCTCGCACGGCTGGCCGGTGAGAGCGCCGCCGCGAGCGCGGCCGCGACATCGGCCGCGGATGCGATCGCGCGGGCCGCCGCGTTCGACGACGCGGTGTTTCTCGAAGCCGCCGCGGCCAAGATCCGCTGCGCCGAGGCCGCCGAGAAGGGCGCGGCGATCGCGCATCAGGTGCACGGCGCCATCGGCTTCACCACCGAGCACATCCTGCATCGCTTCTCCTTGCGCGCGCTGGGCTGGCGCGACGATTTCGGCTCCGAGAGCCATTGGGCCGTCGAGCTCGGTAAGCGCGTCGCCGCACACGGCGCCGATGAGCTGTGGCCGCTGGTCGCCTCGCGCTGACGACGAAGAGGATTGCCGCATGACCGCACTTCGTTTCGATCCGATCCGCCTGCCGAGGGAATGCGAGGAGCTGCGCAAGGAGGTGCGCGCCTTCCTCGCTGATGAGATCGCGGCCGGCACCTTCAACCCGTACCAGCCCAAGCGAGAGGATGCCGACGCACGTGAGTTTGCGGCCCGCGTCGGCGCGCGCGGCTGGATCGGCATGACCTGGCCGAAGCAATATGGCGGCCACGAGCGCTCGTTCCTGGAGCGCTACGTCGTGACCGAGGAGATGCGGGTTGCCAACGCGCCTGTCAGGCGCTTCTTCGTCGCCGACCGGCAGAGCGGGCCGATCCTGCTGCGCTACGCGCCCGAGCATATCAAGATGGACATCCTGCCGCGCATCTGCCGCGGCGAGCTGTGCTTCGCGATCGGCATGAGCGAGCCGAACTCGGGCTCCGACCTGTTCGCCGCCAAGACGCGCGCGACCAGGACGGACGGCGGCTGGCTGATCAACGGCTCGAAGATCTGGACCACGTCGGCGCACATGGCCGACTACATGATCGCGATCTTCCGCACGTCGCCGGCCACCAAGGAGAACCGTCGTCATGGCCTGACGCAGTTCCTGGTGAACATGAAATCACCGGGAATCAAGGTGAACCCGATTGGGCAGATCACCGGGCAGAAGGAGTTCAACGAGGTCGTCTTCACCGACGCCTTCGTGCCGGACGATCATCAGCTCGGCGAGATCGACGGCGCCTGGAAGCAGGCCACCTCCGAGCTCGCCTATGAGCGCTCGGGGCCCGAGCGTTTCCTCGAAACCTACTATGTGCTGACCGAGCTGGTGCGCGCGGTCGGTCCCAACCCCGACACGCGCAGCGCGGAGGGCATCGGTCGCCTGGTGGCGCAGCTGCACACGATGCGGCGGATGTCGGTGTCGGTCGCCGGCATGCTGCAGGCCGGCAAGGAGCCGGTGGTCGAGGCCTCGATCGTCAAGGACGTCGGCACGGTCTGGGAGCAGCAGCTGCCGCACCGCGTCCGCGACCTCGCCGCGTTCGTCGAGGACAACGCAGGAAATCGCGAGACCTTGGAGAGCCAGCTGACCTTCGCGATGCAGACCGCGCCGAAGCTGACCATCCAGGGCGGCACCACCGAGGTGCTACGCGGCATCATCGCGCGCGGGCTGGGGTTGCGGTGATTGTAGGAGCCAATTCGGCTTGCTCGGTGCACCCTCTCCCCTTGTGGGAGAGGGTGCCGGAGATGCGAAGCATCGGAGGCGGGTGAGGGGTCTCCATCCGCACGGCCAACTGCCGAGAGAACCCCTCACCCGGCTCGCCGTCGCTTTCGCGTCGGCGATCCACCCTCTCCCACAAGGGGAGAGGGTGCACCGGCCGTACCGCTGCATTAGGTAATTAATCAGGAGACCCCACCATGACCCACTTCCCTGACATCGGCGTCGAGATCCACGGCCATGTCGGCCTGATCGAGATTCGCCGGCCGCCGCTCAACTTCTTCGACATTTCACTGATCAACCAGATCGCCGATGCGCTGGAAGGCTTCGACCGCGACATCGAGATCCGCGCCTCGGTGCTGGCGGCGCAAGGCAAGGCGTTCTGCGCCGGCGCCAACTTCACCGATCCGGCGCGCCAGGCGCAGGAAGCGGCCGGCGCCAAAGGCGATCCGGCCGACAGCCTCGGGGCGATCAACCATCTCTACATGCAGGCGGTGCGGATCTTCCGCTGCAAGAAGCCGGTGGTCGCCGCGGTGCACGGCGCCGCCATCGGCGGCGGGCTCGGCCTCGCCGTCTCGGCCGACTTCCGCGTCACCTGTCCGGAGGCGCGTTTCTCGGCCAATTTCACCAAGCTCGGCTTCCATCCCGGCTTCGGGCTGACGGTGACGCTGCCGGAGCTGGTCGGCAAGAACAACGCGGAGCTGATGTTCTACACCAGCCGCCGCGTCACCGGCGAGGAGGCGCTCAGAATCGGCCTCGCCAATGAATGCGTGCCGCAGGACCAGGTGCGGACGGCCGCGATGAAGCTCGCCGCCGAGATCGCCGAATGCTCGCCGCTCGGCCTGCTGTCGACCCGCGCGACGATGCGCGCCAATCTCGCCGACCGTGTGATGGCCGCAACCGAGCACGAGCTCGCCGAACAGACCCGGCTGCGCGCGACCGAGGATTTCAAGGAAGGCGTCAAGGCCACCGAGGAGCGGCGCTTCGCGAACTTCAAGGGGCGGTGACGAACCGCGAGCTTCGAACGTCGGCATGGCCGGGCTCGTCCCGGCCATGCCGATCGACTAGTTGGCGACCGCCCCCTGCAACGCGAAGGCAACGCCGCCAATTGTGAAACAGCCGCCTGAAACTGCATAGCCACGGGCGCGCGCAGCGTCGGCCACACGCGCAGCATCGGCGACGCGGAACGTCAGGCCGTTCATGAGCTCGCGCTCGCCGGGTTCGACACGAATACCGGCGTTCGGCAATTTCAACTGCTGAACACCATCTCGGGCAGACGGCACCACATCGAGAATGCGCCCCCAATGCCCGGCGAGCGCGGCCGGCTCGGGGCTCTGCAGCACCACCTCGGTCATCGCCGTCGTCACGTCGCTGCGAATCGCGCGCGTCCAATCCGGCCCAGCGGGCGGATAGGCGCCGAGCACATCGTCGCTGCCCGCGGTGTGATTGAGCTCGATGAAGGCGGCGCGGCAGTCGCGGGGATGTAGTTGCACGCCGTGATAGGGCGGATGATCGATCACGTTGGCGGTGCGCACGCCCATCGCATTGGCTCGGGACGCGCGGCCATCGGGATCATCGCAGGCGAAGATCGCCATGTAGCCGCCGCGGCCGCCGGTCTTGTCGAGGAAGCGTCCGGCCGCGGTGTCCTCGCGGGTCGGCGCGATCACCTCGAGCAGGATCGGCCCGACCGGCAGCAGCGCGTTCTCCAGCCCATATTTGCCGACATGCGGGTCGCGATAGCAGATCTCCAGGCCCATGATCGCAGCGATGTCCGAGACGACCGGCTCGAGGCTGCGTGCGACGAGACAGATCTGGCGCAGGTGGAGGTAAGGCATGCGGTCCTCCTCGAGGCTTTACCTGTTCACACAGGCCAGCGGCTTCAGCAGCGTCATTGCGAGCGACGCTACCGCCCCTGGAACAGCGGCGCGCGCTTCTCGACGAAGGCTTTCGCCGCCTCCCTGTGGTCCTCGGTGTCGCTGCAGCGCGAGTGATGCATCGCCTCGGCGTCGAAGCAGGCCTCGAGCGTCATCGTCTCGGCATTGTTGATGTTGCGCTTGATGTAGCCGAGCGTCACGCTCGGCCCCTGCGCCAGCGACATCGCCAGCGCGCGCGTGGCGGCTTCGACCTCGGCGTCGGGCACGACCTTGGTGACCATGCCCAGGGCGAGCGCCTCCTGCGCCGTCAGGACCGGCGAGGTCAGATACAGTTCCCGCGCCTTGGCGCTGCCGAGCAGTTGCGTGAGGAAGTAGGTGCCGCCGAAATCGCCCGACAGCCCGACCTTGGCGAAGGCCGTCGTGATCTTGGCCGACTCGCCGGCCACCCGCAGATCGCAGGCCAGCGCGATCGACAGGCCGGCGCCGGCGGCGGCGCCGTCGATCTGCGCCACCACCGGCTTCTGCATCTGGTGCAGCAGCCGCGACACCTCCATGCGCTCGCGCAGGGTCGTCACCTTGGTCTCGAACGAGGGCGCGGTCTTGGCTTCGGCCATCGCCTTGACGTCGCCGCCGACGCAGAACGTGCCGCCGGCGCCCTTGAGCAGCACGGCGCGCACCTCCGGATCATCGGCCGCGCGATGCGCCGCCTCGACCAGGCCCTTGGTCAGGTCGCTGTTCAGCGCGTTGCGCCGCTCCGGCCGGTTCATCGTGATCGTGAGCAGGCCGGACTCGAGATGCTGCAAGACGGTGGTGTTGGTGGTCATGGTAGCCGCTCCGCTGTTGCTCGTGATGGTCTCGTCATTCCGGGGCGACGCGCGAGCGTCGAACCCGGAATCCAGAGCTGATTGTCTCACATCGAGATTCCGGGTTCGCGCTCACGCGCGCCCCGGAATGACGGCCGTTCGGCCGTTACTTCTTCACCAGCGGGCAGCGCGACGCTTCCAGCGGCTGGAACGCCTCGTTGCCCGACACGGTCGCGAGCAGCTTGTAGTCGTCGGACTTGGCCTTCGACTCCGACGGCTTCTTGACCTCGAACAGATACATGTCATGCACCATGCGGCCGTCCTCGCGGATGCGGCCGCCCTTGGCGAACATGTCGTTGATCGGCGTCGCCTTCATCAGCTTCATCACGGCGTCCGCGTCGGTCGTACCCGCAGCCTTCACCGCCTTCAGATAGTGCGTCACCGAGGAGTAGACGCCGGCCTGGGCCGAGGTCGGCACGCGCTTGGTGCGCTCCATGAAGCGCTTGGTGAAGGCGCGGGTGTCGTCGTTGAGATCCCAGTAGAACGCTTCCGCGACCAGCAGCCCCTGCGCCGTCTCCAGCCCGACGCTGTCGATGTCGGAGACGAAGGCGAGCAGCGGCGACAGCTTCTGCCCGCCCTTGGTGAGGCCGAACTCCGCGGCCTGCTTGATCGCGTTGATGGTGTCGCCGCCGGCATTGGCAAGCCCGATCACCTTGGCCTTCGAGGCCTGCGCCTGCAGCAGGAAGGAGGAGAAGTCCGAGGTGTTGAGCGGATGACGCACGCTGCCGAGCACCTTGCCGCCCGACTTCACCACCACGGCGGTGGTGTCCTTTTCCAGATCCTGGCCGAACGCGTAGTCGGCGGTCAGGAAGAACCAGCTGTCGAGGCCGGACTTCACCGCCGCCAGGCCGGTGACGTTGGCCTGCGCGAAGGTGTCGAACACGTAGTGCACGGTGTAGGGGCCGCAGGCCTCGTTGGAGAGCCTGACAGAGCCGGGACCGTTGAAGATGATGATCTTGTTGCGCGCCTTGGCGATCTCGCCGGCGGCCAGCGCGGTGGCGGAGGCGGCGACATCCCAGATCATCTCGACGCCCTGGTTGTCGAGCATGTCGCGGGCGATGTTGGCGGCGAGATCGGCCTTGTTGAGATGGTCGGCCGCGATCACCTCGATCTTGCGGCCGAGCACCTCGCCGCCGAAATCCTCCACCGCCATCTTCGCCGCGGTCTCGCTGCCCGGACCGGTGATGTCGGCGTAGAGGCTCGACATGTCGAGAATGCCGCCGATCTTCAGCGGCGGCTTGCTCTGCGCATGCGCCACGCCTCCGGACAACGTCAGCGCCGACGCCAGCATGAACAACGACGCCGCCGCGCCGCGGATGGTTCTGCTCATCGATATCCTCCCTGCCGGGCACGTCGCTACATGGCGACGGCCTCTTTGATAGTTCGCATCATGGCGCACGTATTCGCATGCGGCAAGCGCTCAGCACGCTCGGCAAAGCGTCGCCGGTCGCCGCTTTCCGCTCAGTGGAATGGAAATTTCGTGCGATGATGCAGCATGGCGAGAGTGCGCGGAATGCAGAGCGGACGAAGGCTGGTTGCGCTCGGTGCGAGCGTGGCGGTCATCGCAATGACGTCGGCGAGTCACGCCACACCGTGCATGTTCGCGGAGCTCGGCGAAGGCCACGTCAGCGAGATCATCGATGCACGCGGCTTCCGTCTCGATGACGGTCGCGAGGTCAGGCTCGCCGGCATCGAGGTGCCGCCGGAGGAGCATCGCGCGACGTCGGTGGATGCGCTGGGCGCGCTGCTGCGCGACCGCGACGTCGCGCTCCGCGGTGAGGACGATACCCCCGACCGCTACGGCCGGCAGCGCGCCTTCGTCTTCGTGGCCGGCGCGGACCAGCCGGTGCAAAGCGAGCTGCTGCGGCAGGGCGCCGTGCTGCGCGGGATCGACCTGCCCGACCGGGATTGCGCCCTCAGCCTGGGCGCGGCGGAAGCCGAGGCACGCAGCGCCGGGCGCGGTCTCTGGAAGATTGGGACCGTCATAAAAAACACGGAAAGTCCAGACGATATTTTGTCTCGCGTAGGGCTATTTACGGTTGTCGAAGGGAAGGTGTTGTCCGTACGACAGACGGGGACAACAACTTATCTGAACTTCGCTCGTAACTGGACACGGGGCTTCGCGGTGATTATTCCAAAGCGTATGATGGCGGTATTGGAAGGCGCCGGCATCGACGTCAAATCACTTGCGAATCGGCAGGTTCGCGTGCGCGGTTGGATTGAAGCGCATGCGGGTCCGAGACTGGAACTGACGCAGACCACCCAGATCGAGATTTTAAGCGGGAATTGACCGCTGAGGTACATGAGTAGCGACGTGAACCTGTCTGTTCGAAAGCGCATGACGGTGATGAACTGCGGTTCGCGGATCGCACCGGCGCTGCTGTGCCTGGGGCTGGCGCTGGCCGGTTGCAGCGACATGGGCAAGTTGCAGCAGGCGACGGCGCCGTTGCCGACGCCGCGGCCGAAGCCGGCGATGGTGCAGACGACGCCGGCAAGCGATCGCGAGCACGAGCGCATTCTTGCAACCTATGGCGGTGCCTATGAGGATCCCCAGCTCGAGGGCCTGATCTCCAAGATCGTCGACCGGCTGGTGGCCGTGTCCGATCGCCCCGACCAGGGCTACAAGGTCACGATCCTGAACTCCGGTGCGGTCAACGCCTTTGCGCTGCCGACCGGCCAGCTCTACGTGACGCGCGGGCTGATTGCGCTCGCCAACGACACCTCCGAATTGTCCTCGGTGCTCAGCCACGAGATGGCGCATGTGCTGGCGCGCCATGCTGCGATCCGCGAGGACCAGGCGCGGCAGGCTGCGGTCGTGACCCGCGTCGTCTCCGACATGGGCAACGATCCGGACCTGACGGCGCTGGCGCTCGCCAAGACCAAGCTGACGATGGCGAGCTTCTCGCGCACCCAGGAGTTCGAGGCCGACGGCATCGGCGTCGGCATCTCCGCCAAGGCCAAGTTCGATCCCTACGGCGCGGCGCGCTTCCTGACCTCGATGGAGCGCAACGCAGAGTTGAAGGCCGGCAAGGTCGCGATCGACCCGCGCGCGCAGGACTTCCTGTCGTCGCATCCGGCGACGCCGGAGCGGGTGCAGAACGCCGCCGCCATCGCCAAGCAATACGTCTCCCCCGAGGCCAGGGAGCATGACCGCGAGACCTACTTGGCTGCAGTCGACAACATCGTCTATGGCGAGGACCCGAGCGAGGGCTTCGTGCGCGGCCGGCGCTTCCTGCATCCGAAGCTCGGCTTCACCTTCCAGGCGCCGGAGAACTTCACGCTCGACAACACCGCGCAGGCGGTGATCGGCGTACGCGAGGGCGGCGCCCAGGCGATGCGCTTCGACGTCGTGCGCGTGCCGGCGCAGCAGACGCTCGGCGACTATCTGAACTCCGGCTGGATGGAGAACGTCGACAAGTCGGCGACCGAGGAGCTGACGATCAACGGCTTCCCGGCGGCCTCCACGACGGCGAGCGGCGATCCCTGGCAGTTCAAGGTCTATGCGCTGCGCGTCGGCAGCGACGTCTACCGCTTCATCTTCGCCTCGCGGCAGAAGACCACCGAGAGCGAGCGCAATGCGCGGGAGACGGTGAACTCGTTCCGCCGGCTCAGCCTGGAGGAGATCCAGTCGGCGCGGCCGCTGCGCATCAAGGTGATCACCGTGCAGCCCGGCGACACGGTCGAATCGCTGGCGCACCGCATGACCGGCGTCGACCGCCCGGTCGAGCGCTTCCGCGTGCTGAACGGCCTCGACGCCCGCGCCCAGGTCAAGGTCCGCGACCGCGTCAAGATCGTGGTGGAGTGAGCGCGATTTCCCCCTGAGCAAACCCTCAGGGCTGCCGCTCGCTCGAGCAGCTCGGCTGATCGGTCGAGGGGCGGACGGACGAGTGAACGCCCCCTAGTCGAAATACGCCGGCGCGTGCGCAAGCCCCGCCGACTGCGCCGTATCATGGTTGAGCCACAGCTGCGCGCGCTCTGCATCGACGATGGCGGCGATCCGCTCCATTGATGTCAGGGTCGCCTCGGCGCTTGCATTCATCGTAGGCACGCAGCGATGCGCCATGTTGTAGCGGTCATGCGCGGCGTCGCCCGATAGCAGGACCGCCCCGGAGCCGGCGAGCCGCACCAGCAGCGAGCAGTGGCCCGGCGTATGGCCAGGCGTTGAGATGACGCGCACCGAACCGTCACCGAACAGATCGACATCCCCGTCCATCAATTCGAGGCGGGCTTGCCGGAGGCAATCGTAGAGCAATGGCGCGTAGCCGAAGGTGCTGAAGTCCTTGCCGAACATCGCCGCGTGCTCCCGCCGCTGGATGTACCAGCGCGCATCGCGGAACAGCCTGGCATTGCCGATGTGATCGAAATGGGCATGGGACAGCAGCACCATCGCGACATCGGCCGGCGCGAGGCCGATTTCGGCAAGCTGAGCAGTGAGAGGCTTAGCGACGAGGCCTCTGATGCCGTGGGCGATGATCCGGCCTTCCGGCGCATCGGCCAGCCTCTGGTCGATCCCGGTGTCCCACAGGATCCATTCGCCCCGTCGCTGCAGCAGATAGGCATGGCAGCTCAGCGTCACCGGCTCGCCCTGCCATTTGCCCGGCGTGTAGACGGACCGATCCGGCGCGATCGCCTTGCCGGCATCGAACACGTACAGACGATCGATCGTTCTCAACTGTCCAGTCATGGCGCTCACGGCAATCTCCTGCTTGCGGGCTCGATCAGATCGCCTGGCCGCCGGAGACTTCGATTCGCTGCGCATTGATCCAGCGGTTGTCCTCGGACAGCAGGCTCGCGATCATCGGGCCGATATCGTCGGGCACGCCGACGCGGCCGAGCGCAGTCATGCTGGCGAACACCCTGTTGATCTCGGGATTGTCGCGCACCGCACCGCCGCCGAAGTCGGTTTCGATCGCCCCTGGCGCCACGGTGTTCACCGCGATGCCGCGGCTGCCCAGCTCCTTCGCCAGATAGAGGGAGAGAACCTCCACTGCACCTTTCGCGGCCGCATAGGCCGCATAACCTGGAAACGAGACCCGCGTCAGGCCGGACGACAGATTGACGATGCGGCCGCCATCGGCGAGTAGCGGCAGCAGCGCCTGGGTCAGGAAATAGACGCCCTTGAAGTGAACATCGACCAGTCGGTCGAACTGCGCCTCCGTTGTGTCGGCGATCAACGCATGGTCGCCATGGCCGGCGTTGTTAACGAGGTGGTCGAACGTGTCGCGCTGCCAAGTCCGGCGCAGCGCTCCGCGCAGCGTCTCCGCAAACGGCGCAAAGGTGGCGACATCACCGGTGTCGAGCTGGAAGGCCAGCGCCTTGCGGCCCATCGCCTCGATCTCTTCGACGACGGCCGCCGCGTCCTCGGCCCGGTTCTGATAGGTGAGGATGAGGTCACTGCCGCGTTGGGCAATATGACGTGCCGCGCTACGGCCGAGCCCGCGGCTGGCGCCGGTCACGAGTGCGATCCTGGTCATGATTTTTCTCCGGTCGGGTTTGACTGGTCGGATATTGGACACCGACCACCGGCGGAGTTGCCGGAACCGCGCCGTTCCTTGCCTGATCCTCCAAATCGGGGTGTGTGGAGAGCGAGAGCGGGCTAAGTTGCGGACATGACCAGCCTGCTCAATGCCGTCAGCCGCTATGCCGCTGTCCACGCCGATACAGCCGGGATTGCCAGGACCCCGATCCCCGGACTCACGACGGTGCGCGCGACCGCACCGAGCGAGCTCGTCTACGCCATCTCGCGGCCGCTGGTGTGCCAGGTTGTGCAGGGCAGCAAGCAGGTCACGATGGGGCTGCAGGGACTGACGTTTTCCGCAGGTGATTCGCTGATCATCACCGCCGACGTGCCGACCGTCAGCCAGATCACGCGCGCGAGCCGCGCGGCGCCCTATCTGTCGCTGGTGCTGGAGCTCGATTCGGCGCTGATCGCGGAGCTGATCCTGCAGATGGACGGCACGACGGCGACGGACGGTCTTGCCGTCCGGGTCGAGCCGACCGACGCGGAAGTGACGGACGCGGCGCTACGCCTGATGCGCTTGCTCGATCGTCCTGCCGGATTGCAGGTGCTGCAGGCTCAACTCTTGCGCGAGATGCATTATTGGCTGCTCGCCGGCCGGCACGGCGCGGCGATCCGCCGGCTCGGCGGCCCCGACAGCCACGCCCAGCGCATCGCCCGTGCGGTAGCCCTGTTGCGCGCCGAGTTCACCCACACCCTGCCGGTCGAGCGGCTCGCGGCTGTCGCGGGTATGAGCCTGTCCGCCTTCCACCAGCACTTCCGCAGACACACCTCCCTGTCGCCGCTGCAATTCCACAAGCAGCTTCGGCTGATCGAGGCGCGCCGGCTGATGTTGGCCGAAGGCATCAGCGCGAGCAGTGCGGCGTTCGCCGTGGGTTACGAAAGCGTGCCGCAGTTCACGCGCGAATATCGTCGCCTGTTCGGCCGTCCGCCGGTGCAAGACATCAAGGCGGCACAGGCCAAAGTCGAAGCTGTTGCGTGAGCTGCGTGCGGGTGCCGTGCCGGGGACTTGCCGGTCTCGACAGCGTCCCCTTTGAGCCAGGCAAACAAAAAGCCCGACCTTGCGGCCGGGCTTTCGTAAGCAACTAATTCGAAAACGCTTGAACGGTCGATCAGGCGGCCTCGTCGGCCACGGCGGTGTCGTCGCCGTCGATGTCATCACCCTCGCCTTCCGCATCGCCCTCGGCGACCGCATCGGCTTCGGTCTTGGCGCCGCGGCGCGGGCTCTTGGCGAGCTGCGTCTCGATCTCCTTGACGGCCTCGGTCTCGGTCGAGTGCTGCACGACCGCGATCTCGCGCGACAGCCGGTCGAGCGCCGCTTCATAGAGCTGGCGTTCGCTGTAGGACTGCTCCGGCTGCGACTCCGAGCGATACAGGTCGCGCACGACCTCGGCGATGGCGACGATGTCGCCCGAATTGATCTTCGCTTCGTACTCCTGGGCGCGGCGCGACCACATCGTGCGCTTGACGCGGGCGCGGCCCTTCAGGGTCTCCAGCGCCTTCTTGACCAGCGCCGGGTCGGACAGCTTGCGCATGCCGACATTGGCGACCTTGGCGGTCGGCACGCGCAGCGTCATCTTGTCCTTGATGAAGTTGATGACGAACAGCTCGAGCTTCGCACCCGCGATCTCCTGCTCCTCGATGGCCAGGATCTGGCCGACGCCGTGAGCCGGATAGACGACGAATTCGTTGGTCTTGAAGCCCTGGCGCTGGGTCGGCAGCTTCTTCTCCTCGACGCGCGGCGCGGCCGCGACGGGAGCAGCCGGCTTGGCGGCGACGGCGGGCTTGGCAACAGGGGCAGCAGCCGCAGGAATGGCGGTCTTGGTGGCAGCCTTGGGCGCAGCGGCGGCCTTGGCGGGCGCAGCCTTGGCAACAGAGTCCTTTGCAAGAGTGGTCTTCGCGGCGGATGCTTTCGCGGCAGTCTTGGCAGTCTTTTCAGGCATTGCGCTTCTTTTGTTCTTGGTGGACTTGGCAGCCGAGGCCTTCGCGGCAGCCCGAATCTCCTTTACAGGAGCCCGGGCACGGCCCTTGGAAACGCTGCGGCTGGCCGCGGCGGCTTTTTTTGTACTCTTGGAAGCACTCTTTTTACGCGTTTTCTGTGACACAGCCTGCGCGCGGAACTGCCACGCCCCTGTTTGATGTTGCGGGAACCTAAAAGGGCGGCCAAAAAAAGGTACGCATGGCCGGGTTCGGCTCTGAGAATGTGCTATATATAGCACATTTACCGCAAAAATCAATGATTTAGAGGCCGCAGGGGCGGTATTGTGACGGGTCCACGAAGTTAGGGTTAAGTGAAGCGTGCCGGAATAGAACAACTCATGCGGCGGTTCCCGCTCGCCGCAATCTCGTTCTAGGCCATTGTTTCCGCGTGGCGATTCCAATCAGCCACGGCCAGCGGCAGAATTGCCGGCGCCGCTCTCGCGCCAGCGCAGAGGTGACCCGTCAGTCTCCGGCGCCCGGCTTCGATGAAAAATATTTCTCGAATTTTCCGTCCTCGCCGTCGTGCTCCTTGGCATCGGCCGGCGGGTCCTTCTTCTGCGTGATATTGGGCCAGGACTTGGCATATTCGGCGTTCACGCCCAGCCATTTCTCCAGCCCCGGCTCGGTATCCGGCTTGATCGCGTCGGCCGGGCATTCCGGCTCGCACACGCCGCAATCGATGCATTCGTCCGGATGGATCACCAGCATGTTGTCGCCCTCGTAGAAGCAGTCTACCGGGCAGACCTCAACGCAATCGGTGTATTTGCATTTGATACAGTTTTCGGTGACGACGTAAGTCATCCAGGGCTCCGGAACGGATCGACAAATCGGCTGGCTTGGACTAGCGCAGGACGTGGTGTGCCGCAAGTGAAGCGGGGCGAAGAACTGAATTGGAATTGCGCCGGCGCAACCAATCAACTTCGGCCGCGACCTTCGAGGTCGTCGTAGAGCCCGCGCACGGACGCGGCGTCGCCGCGACGCGCGGCAAAGCCGGTCACCTTGAGCACGCGCACGCTGCGATCGAGCGCGATGGTCAGCACATCACCGGTCTTCACCCCATGGCCCGGCGAGGTCTCGCGCACACCATTGACCCGGACATGCCCCGACGACACCAGCGCCGCGGCGCTGGTGCGCGCCTTCACCAGCCGCGCATGCCACAGCCATTTGTCGATGCGCTGGCGCTCTGACGGGGTGTCGGACGTCGGCGTTGTCCTTCCAACCAATCTTGCCAACCGATCTTGCCGCTCAGTCCTTGCGGTTGTTCCCCGCGAGCTGCTCCTTGAGCGCAGCAAGCTTGGCAAACGGCGAATTGGGATCGACCGGACGGTCGCGATCCCGGCCGCCGCCGCTGCTCGATGCGTAGGGCCGCAGCGCCGGGCCGCTGTCGCGCTTGTCGCGGCCGCCCTTGCCGAAGTCGCGGCCACCGCGCCCCTCGCGGTCGCCCCCGAACTTGCCGCCCTTGTTGCGATCCCGGTTCTGGTCGCGCCCCTTGGCATCATGATCGCGGCGCGGCCCGCGATCCTCGCGCGCCGGCGCCGATGCGCCCTCGGCTGGCGCCGCACCCGCCTCCGGCGGGCCCTTGCGGAAGTCCTTGCCGAACTCTTTCATCCGGTCGCGCCGGCCATGGCCGCGGTGATGGCGCTCGCGCGCCTCGCCGCCCTCGGCCGGAGCGGTCCCGGCCGATGCCTGACCGCCGCCGCCCCCCTGCCCGCGCTCATGCTGCGGACGGTTGGGCCGGCCGCGATGATGATGGTCGTGGCGCGGCCTGCGCTCCTCCGACCGCCCGCCCGGCCGCCAGACCTCGACCAGGACGGGCTCGGCAGCAGGCGAGGCCTCGGCGGGAGAAGCCTCGGTGGCGGTCGATCCAGCAGCAGTTTCCGCCGCGGCAGCTTCAGCCGAAGCGTCGCCGATGCTTGTTGCCTCGTTCGCAACGGCCTCCGCGGCTTCTGGCTGCGGCGCATCCGCAGCGACGGCGGTTTCCGCCTCGGCGACGACGCTGTCGGCAGCCGTCTCGGCCATGGAAGCGGCGTCCGCCACATCCGGCGTGACGAAATCGACGGTCGGCAGCGATGCCAGGGCCGATCCCGACGTGGTTTCCGGCTGCTCCTCACCGACCATCGCGGGCACGGCGACGGCCTGCTCGGTCACCGGAGCGACGGCGGCCTCCGCGACGGTGGGAACCTGCTCGTCGGCCGGCTCGCCGGCGACAACTGCGAGGTCCTCGCCCGGCACAGCCTGCGCATCTGCCGGAGCGGCTTCGGCAGCAGCAGCTTCCGCGATGGCAGCAGCCTCGACGGGCTTCTCAATCGGCTTGGGCGGCAGCGGCGGACGCTTCTCCATGCGATAGCCGAGCGCGCGCAGGATGGAGGCGAAGTCCTCGCCGGCCGAGCCGGTGAGCGAGGTCATCGCCTGCGTCACCACGAAGCCGCGGCCGTCGAAGGCGCCGGCCGGCTTCTCGCCCGGCGCATTGTCGCGCCAGGCCAGGGCGGGACGAATCAGGTCCGCCAGCCGCTCCAGGATGTCGACGCGCACGGCGCGCTCGCCGGCCTGCTTATAGCCGAGCACGCGATAGGCATCGCGCGGCAGCGCCTTGTCGACCGGGAACGAGGTACGGCCCGAGCTCGCCAGATGCTGGGCGCCGGTCAGCGCGGACATGTCGACATTGCCCTGCTTCTCGGCCCACAGCAGCGCGGCGAGCGCGCGCGCCGCCGGCTTGAGCAGTGCCGGGACGTAGATGTGATAGGCCCCGAAGCGCACGCCATATTTGCGCAAGGTGGCGCGCGACGGCTGGTCGAGATCCTTCATCTCGGCGGCGATCTTGGCGCGCTCGATGACGCCGAGCGCCTCCACGAGCTGGAACGCGATGCCGCGGCCGATGCCGGTGATGTCCTCGGCCTTGGACAGCTCGAACAGCGGGCCGAGCAGCTTCTCGATATGCGTCTTCAGCCACAGATCGAGCCGCGCCTGGACTTTGTCTCGCGCAGCACCCGTCAGCCGCTCGTCGGCGATGATGCGCAGGCGCGGATGCAGCGCGTCGTCGGCCGCGACCAGCTTGGCGACCGCGTCGCCGGTCCAGCGCATCGTGCCGTCGGCGGTGAGCACGATGTGCTCGTCGGGCGCGCCGGACAGCTTCTCGGCGCGCGCCTCGATCTCGCCGGCCAGCGCCTTCTGGGCAGCAGCCTGCAAGGCCTTGGCCTCCGAGCCGGCTTCGGCGGCGTCGGGCGCGAAGGTGAATCCATCCAGGCGGCCGATCGCGTGCCCTTCAACGATCACTTCGCCGGTCTTGCCGATTTCCGTATTCAAAACACTGTTCTCCCGCAGGCGCCGCATCAATACACTGGTACGACGATCAACGAAACGCTCCGTGAGCCGTTCATGAAGGGCGTCTGACAATTTATTTTCGAGTTCGCGGGTAATCCCCTGCCAATAATCAGGGTCGCGCAGCCAGTCGGGCCGGTTGGCCACGAAGGTCCAGGTGCGAATCTGTGCAATCCGCCCCGACAGCGTATCGATGTCGCCATCGACGCGGTCGGCCTGATCGACCTGGGCCGCGTACCAGGCGTCCGGAATACGCCCCTTCTGCATCAGGAAGCCGAACACGGTGGTCAC
Source organism: Bradyrhizobium sp. SZCCHNR1015 (assembly GCF_032489875.1). Taxonomy (NCBI): domain Bacteria; kingdom Pseudomonadati; phylum Pseudomonadota; class Alphaproteobacteria; order Hyphomicrobiales; family Nitrobacteraceae; genus Bradyrhizobium; species Bradyrhizobium sp. SZCCHNR1015. Next base: position 112,595 of record NZ_JAUEYW010000019.1, on the reverse strand, counting down.
CAGCTCCGCATGGGCAGCCGGCGACAGCCTGCGATAGTCGGGAATCTGGCAGGTTTCCCAGAGACGCTCGACCGCTTCAGCGCCATGCGCCATGTCGCGCACCTCGGCATCGCGCGCGGCATGATCGAGCACGCGCAGATCCTCCGCGGTCGGCGCGCGCGTCAGCGCGTCATGCCCCGGCGTAATCGCCAGGGAGACCTGGAGCGCGCTCAAGGACGCGAAATCAAGCCTGGAGTTGCGCCATTGCAGCACCTTCACGGTATCGAAGGTGTGGTTCTGGAGCGCATTGACCAGCTCGGGCTCGAACGGCGCACAACGTCCGGTGGTGCCGAACGTGCCGTTACGCGTCGCGCGTCCGGCACGGCCGGCGATCTGGGCAAACTCCGACGGCGTGAGCCGGCGGAACTGATAGCCGTCATATTTGCGGTCGGATGCGAAGGCGACGTGATCGACGTCGAGATTGAGCCCCATGCCGATCGCATCGGTGGCGACGAGATAGTCGACGTCGCCGTTCTGGAACATCGCCACCTGCGCGTTGCGCGTGCGCGGCGACAGCGATCCCAGCACCACAGCGGCGCCGCCATGCTGGCGGCGGATCAGCTCGGCGATGGCGTACACCTCGTCAGCCGAGAACGCCACGATGGCGGTCCGGCGCGGCTGCCGCGTGATCTTCCGGTCGCCGGCGAATTCGAGCTGCGACAATCGTGGCCGTGTCACCATCGACGCACCGGGCAACAGCCGCTCGATGATGGGGCGCATCGTCGCAGCCCCGAGCAGCAGCGTCTCGTCGCGCCCGCGGCGATTGAGGATGCGGTCGGTGAAGACATGGCCGCGCTCGAGATCGGACGCGATCTGGATCTCGTCGACGGCCAGGAACGACACGTCGAGATCCCTGGGCATCGCCTCGACCGTCGACACCCAATAGCGCGGGTTCTTCGGCTTGATCTTCTCCTCGCCGGTGATCAGCGCGACGGCCTCGCTGCCGACGCGATCGGCGATCTTGTTGTAGACCTCGCGCGCGAGCAGCCGCAGCGGCAGTCCGATGATGCCGGAGGAATGCGCGAGCATGCGCTCGATCGCCAGATGCGTCTTGCCGGTGTTGGTGGGGCCGAGCACGGCGGTGACGCCGCTTCCGGGAGCACGGTCGGACGTGCGCTCGAAAGGCGAGGCAGCCGAAGAGGACGAAAAAGCCATTCGTTAAATGTGGGTCTCGAAGCCGGCGTTGGAAGCGCGTCGTTCACGCGCGACGGATGCGGAATTGTCGTGTGTCTGGAGAGGCTGAGATGCTGACCCCTGTCTCACATTGTGACGCATATAGTGCCGCAGCTTAAGCTTCGGAACGCCTTGAGAACGAATCGCGAAGGAATCGCTGACTCTGTCGGCTTTCAGGCTTCGTTCACCGCAACATCTCGCGTTCTGCGATCAAGCCAGCACTAGATCAAGTTTTCGCGGGCTCCACAAGCAACGCTTTCGCGATGGAACTGGCGCGCATTTCAGGGCGTCCCGAGTCGAATCAGAATCAGGGAAGAGTCAAACGGATTCACGCGCAGCAGACAGCATCCATACGGGGACCGGCAAATCGGAGGTCCACGCGGAATCTCCATCGCATTCAAGCGAGAGCGGACGGCATGCCGCCAGACCTTCACGCCACGGCCGCTGTTGCGGCTCAGCCGCTGACGGGGCCGTGCCACAGCGACGAGATTCGGATGTGGAGGAGCAGCGATACGAGGCGCTACTGGGTCTTGGCGACGTGCGGCGCCGCCTGGGTGATGAACGACGTCGCCTCCAGCATCGCGGTCCCCAGCGGGGTCGGGATCACCATCTTGAACGGCACCAGCACGCGGGTGCCGGCGATCGGCACGAAGAAGATCTCCATGTTGCGGGCCTGAGCCAGATATTTGATGACCGGCCGGTCCGGGATGTAGCCCGCGACCGGCGTGAAGTAGATCGCGCAGACCAGCGCCGGACCGCGATAGCCCTTGTCAGCCTTGACGTTCTCCATGCGCTTGTAGTCGAGCTTGAGCTCGTAGCGCATGCGGCCGTCGAACACGGGCGCAGCGCCGCGGCAGGAGTCCGGCGACAGCAGTTCGCCATTGCCCGGCACCCGCACCAGAGAGGCCGTCATCGGATCGAGCACGCCGCGCTTGTGGGCATCCGTCACCGGAATGCGGTCGGGATCGACTGGAGGCGCCGGCTCGATGGCGAAGTCCTTCACGGTGCCGTTCTGCAGATTGATGCGGATCTGCTCCGATTTCTTTCCCGTGGAGGTCGAGGCCTGGTAGCTCTGGCCGACCAGGGCGCCGTTGACGACGCGTCCCTGCACCGAGCCCGTGCCTGATCCTTGCGAGAAGCTCTTGAGCAGGCCGGCGGTGCCGCCCTGAGCCGCAGCACCATACTGATCATCCCCGATCTCGACCGCCCAGGTGCCCTTGCCGACGGGGATGCCGGCCAGGGAAGCCTCGTATTGAGCGTCCAACCGAGCCTGCGCCTGGGCGCCTTGCGCCAGCAACAACAGGCAGAGCGCTGCCCCGGCCGCGGCCAGGCGGCCCGAGAGAAATGAGGGAACCGAGATGATGGTCACGTGACGAATGATCCTGCCGATCCGCCTGCCTGAGCGCCGGACCGATCCGACGCGCCGTCCTTGCTACTTAAGCCAAAAACGCCTTCAAACAACGCGAACCGTCCGACAATGGCGGTTTGTCCAGCGCTTTGCGCCTGAACAGCACTCAGAACCGTCGTCCGCAGCGCTGCCGGAACCGAGCCGCGAACCTCCGACCGCGCCAGCATGCCGCCATTCCGGACCGTTCGCGGGATATCCATCCATCACGTCCGAATGCGCCCTTTATATGGTCTAAACTGCCGGCTATACTATTGATTACACGCCTGCTTTTCTGCTGGTCGGCGATTTCGGCCCGACCAGGAGGAGGCATGGGTCGCGTCCTCCGGGTTCGCCGGCCCGGCTCCCTGTATTTGCTGCGGCCTTCAAAACCTTGACGAAAAGCCGCATCCCCCCTATAGGACCGCATCTCCCAGAGACGAGCTGGACGAGTTTTGGACCCCCGCGGCCCGCCGACATAGGCGGACGAAGGGTGCGGGGATGAGAGAGGATTTATTGCCATGTCGCGGCGCTGTGAACTGACGGCCAAGGGTCCCCAGGTTGGCCACAAGGTCAGCCACTCCAACATCAAGACCAAGCGGCGCTTCCTGCCGAACCTGTGCAACGTGACCTTCATCTCGGATGCACTCGGCCGCAACGTGCGCCTGCGCGTTTCGACTAACGCGCTCAAGAGCGTCGACCACAATGGCGGCCTCGACGCCTATCTGCTCAAGGCCAACGCCGCGACCCTGTCGCCGCGCGCGCTGGAGCTGAAGCGCGCCATCGAGAAGAAGGCGGCGGACGCTGCCCCGGTCGCGAAGGCGAGCTGAGAGAGCCAACCGAAATTCAAGATTGATGCAGAAGCCGGACGCGTCACGAGCGGGGCTTCGAGCTGAACGAGATGTCGAAACGGCCGGGTCGAGAGATCCGGCCGTTTTGCTTGCGGATGCCGTGACCAACTGACAACTCTGGACAAGGCAGCCGGCGCGGGGCGGCAGGACAGGTCGGGTGACCATCCGTTCGTACAACGGCGTCCAGCAGTCACTCCGCCATGTCGGCCGCGCCGCGCGCAACAGCGACCCAGACGAAGTGCCATAGGGAACCGACCTCCCCAACACCAGCCGGATGCTCTACACTCGTTGCGGTAGCATTATTGCGGACATTCCTTTGCCATGAAGAATATTGTCATCTGCTGCGACGGCACCGGCAACGAGATCAGCGAGAACATCTCGAACGTACTCAAGCTCTATCGCTGCCTGCGCAAGACCGACAAGACGACACCGCATCAGGCCGTATTCTACGATCCCGGCGTCGGCACGCTGACCCAGCCCGACACCTGGCACCGCTTCAAGGCCAATTTCAACATGGTGCTGGGGCTCGCGACCGGCTACGGCCTCGACGACAACGTCATCAACGCCTACTCCTTCCTGGCCACGCATTACGAGGACGGCGACCGCATCTTTCTGTTCGGCTTCTCGCGGGGCGCCTACACCGTGCGCGTGCTGGCCGGGCTGATCCACAAGATCGGGCTGATCTCGCCGGGTCAGATCAATCTCGTCGGCCCGGGCGTGATCGCCTACAAGAAGTACTCCTCGGACAATCCGAAGGCCGGGCGCGGCATCACCAAGGAGCTCGAGAGCACCGAGGAGGACGGGCCGATCCCGGAGAGCCGCGACGACCACGCCGCGCAGTTCGCGCGGATCACCTCGGCGCGCTGGCCGACAATCCATTTCGTCGGCGTGTGGGACACGGTGGCGAGCGTGATCGTGCCGCGCACCGACCGGCTGTTCGCGCTGCCGAGCCTCGAGGAGCTCGCCTTCACGATCGAGAACCCGAGCGTGAAGATCTTCCGCCAGGCTGCGGCGATCGACGAGCGCCGCTGCATGTTCCGGCTGAAGCCGTGGGGCATGCCGCAGACCTTCACGCCGAACCGCTTCAACAAGGCGCAGGCGCGACCGCAGGACGCCAAACAGGTGTGGTTCGCCGGCGTGCATTCCGACGTCGGCGGCGGCTATCCCGAGGTCCGGTCGGCGGCTTCGAAATATCCGCTGCTGTGGATGATCGACGAGGCGGTCGAGGCCGGGCTGACGGTCAATCCGCGCACGGTGAATCAGCTCGCCTGGGGCGTGCAGCGCAAGAACAGTCCGTTCTCCTATGTGGCGCCGAGCGTCCAGGGACCGCTGCACGATTCGATGACAGCGGCCTGGCGGGTGCTCGAATGGCTGCCGAAGAGCGCGACGTACAAGGAATGGCCGGAACGCAAGGCGCATTTCGGCTTCTACATTCCGAATGGCGAACCGCGCTTCATCCCCGACGGCGCCTTCGTTCATGAGAGCGTGCTGATGCGGATCGCGGAATCGAAGGACTATCGCCCCGTCAACCTGCCCGCGTCCTATGAGCGCATTCCGCTTCCGGTCAAACAGAAGGCGGAGTAGCAGCAACAGCGCGTTGCGCGTCGAGCACGGCCTTCGGAGGCCCGCGTGTGGCGGATCGCCTCAGATCATGCGCAGATGGATGACGCCGTCGGTCACCTCGCCACGGGCAAACTGCTCGCGCGCCATCTGCTCGAACGCCGTGCGGTTCCGTTGCAGATAGGCGAACGCCTGGTTGCGCGTGCAGAAGCAGGTCTCGAGATGACAGACCTGCCGTGTGGCGCCGATTGCGAGCGCGAATGCGATCGTCTGGGCTCCACGCTGCGTCTCATCCTTGGCAATGCGAACGTCTGTAGCGGTCGGCTTGGCCACGTCAGCCTCCTCGGTACGAAGGTCGGGTCTGTACGCGGGACACGGTTGGGGCGTAGTAATCAGGCATGGATCGCCCGTCTGTTCGAGCACCGGCAACGAAGTTCCGACAATTCCACCGGGCACCCGACGCCGGAAGGCGAGATGAAGCAGCCCTAGCGAACGACCTTCTTGCGCCGCTTCGGCGCAGGCGCCGCATCAGAACCCGCTTGCGCAGCTTCTGCTTCCTTGGCGAGCCGCAACACGCGCAGCCGCTCCATGTTCTTGCGGACCGCCGTCGCGCGCTGATCCCATTCGGCGCGCGCCTTCGCCCCGTCCTCGGCGGCGACGCGCTGGCGCTCTGACCGCGCAATGCTTTCGGGGGAGCGCTCTGACATCTTCTTGGTGGCCATCGACTGATCCTTCCGGAGATGCGGGTTACCGTCGAGACGCAGAAAGCCCGCTCAATACAGGATCGAGCGGGCAAACCGGCCATTTCAGTACATCCGTGAAATGACCTAAGACGTCAGAGACGTCAGATCAGTGCGATCAGACCAGCGCGAGATTTTCTGCGCTGGTTTTACCGCGCATCTTGTCCGTCTTGACCTCAAAACTGACTTTCTGGCCCTCAGCCAGACCGGCGAGACCAGCGCGTTCAACCGCGCTGATGTGAACGAACACGTCGTTCCCGCCATCCTGCGGCTGAATGAAACCAAAGCCCTTCTGGCCATTGAACCACTTGACGGTACCCTGCATGTCTATCTCCAAATCATTCATCGCGCGACCATCACGCGATCTCATTCAACTGAGCGATGACTTTTGGAAATAGCCCACAGGCACATTCAGAAAGGCACAGCGGCTAATCGAACTACCTCAAGGTAGAGATTTTCTGGGGGATTACAAGGCCGCGCGGCGAATATAGTTTGCCGAGGGCCGGAACCGTTGAGTCGGCTCGCGCTGGCAATATCAGCAGATTGCCCTTATCTTCACAGCACCATCGGTAACGGCCTGGCCATCGATGGCTGAGAGACACTCGTGCTCCCGCCTTCCGACGAAGGGGATCACCGTGTCTCGCACGCATCGTGCCTCATCACATTGTGAGCAACACGTTTCATTGGTGCCGCTCAGCTGAGCGCGCCGCTCTCCCCGCCGCAGCGCCGATCGGCTTCGCCAACCGAATTTCATCGATAGAGATGAAGACAAGGAGGACACTTTTGCAGGTTCTTGTTCGTGACAACGACGTCGAGAAGGCGTTGCGCATCCTGAAGCGGAAGATGCAGCGCGAAGGCGTATTCCGCGAGATGAAGCGCCGTAGATCCTACGAGAAGCCATCGGAGCGCAAGACGCGCGAGAAATCCGATGCGATCAGGCGCCAACGCAAAGTCGCGCGCAAGCAGGCCATCCGCGAAGGCTTGCTGCCGGCGCCGGTCAAGAAGGTACCTGCAGCGCGGCCGGGCGCGCTTCCCTCAACGACCTCGACGCGCACCGATCGTGAACGGCCGCAGGACCAGCTTAACGCTACGCCCCCGCGCAGCTGAGCGAGCGACGGCATGCCCGCCGAAATCGACGGGAAGAGGCTGGCGGTTCACGCCAGCTTCTTCGGCTGTTTGCCGGCGCCGTCGGCCGCTTCACGCGCCAAGCGCTCGGCCTTCAGTCGCTCGCGATTCTGATCGAAAGCGGCCTGTGCCTTTTCATAATCGCTTCTCGTCGGCTCGGCCGGCTTGAAGGCTTTTTGAGCCTCGCGCACGGCGGCCGTTGGCTTGCGCTCCGACATGATGAGAGTCCTCGTTGGGATGGTGAACGCCGCTGCTACATCCTGTCGAGACTGGCGCAGCATGGGCACGGTTCAATGACGGCCTCGGGTAGAGGGAGCACGCGCCCGCTGTCTTGGCGCGCAACAGCTCGGGCGACCACCCTGCGGCCCCATCGGGGTCCAATGCTATTATAATCCAAATACGCCGAAGATGTTGCAAGTAATTGAACCCGGCCCGGCACGATGCGCCATGGTTCCGACCGGCGGTCGGTTTACGCACAATCACGCCATTCCGTGCTTGCGGCCGGGAACGGCAGCGAGCAGCTCGCGCGTATAGGCGTGTTCGGGATTGGCGAACAGCGCGGCGGTCGGCTTCAGCTCGACGATCTCGCCCTTCTGCATGACGGCGATCCGGTCGCAGATCTGCGCGGCCACCCGCAGGTCATGCGTGATGAACAGCATCGACAGACCAAGGCGCGCCTTCAAATCTTCCAGCAGCCGCAGCACCTGCGCCTGGACGGACACGTCGAGCGCCGACACCGCTTCGTCCGCGACGATGATCTCCGGATCGAGCGCGAGCGCGCGCGCGATGCCGATGCGCTGACGCTGGCCGCCGGAGAATTCGTGCGGATAGCGGCCGATCGCGCCCGCGTCGAGCCCGACCATGCCGAGCAGCTCCTGGGCGCGCTTCAGCGCGGCATCGAGCGGCGTGCCGCGCGCGACCATGCCGTCGGCGATGATGCGGCCGACCTTGCGGCGCGGGTTGAGCGAGGCGAACGGATCCTGGAAGATCATTTGGATGCGATGACGCTGCGCACGCAAGGCGCCGCCCTCCAGCGCCGTGAGATCGACGTCGCCGATCCGCACCGTGCCGCGATCGGCCTCGATCAGCCGCATCACGAGACGCGCGACGGACGACTTTCCCGAGCCGGACTCGCCGACGAGGCCGAGCGTCTCGCCCTGATGGATCGCGAAATTGACCGCATGCGCAGCGCGCGTCTCGCGCTTCGGGCGGAACCAGCCGGTCGGCGTCACATAGGTCTTGTCGAGGCCGATCACGTCGATCGCCTTCGGAACGTCCTCGCGGGATTGCCGCGGCGGCGGATCGAAAGAGGGCACCGCGGCGAGCAGCGCCTTGGTGTAGTCGTGCTGCGGATTGCCCAGCACGGACTCGGCCGCGCCTTCCTCCACCACCTTGCCATGGCGCAACACGACCACCTGGTCGGCGATGTCGGCGACGACGCCGAAATCATGGGTGATGAACATCACCGCCATGTTGTGGCTGGCCTGGAGGCTACGGATCAGCTTGAGGATCTGCGCCTGGGTCGTCACGTCGAGCGCGGTGGTCGGCTCGTCAGCGACCAGCACCGCCGGCTCGAGCGCCAGCGCCATTGCGATCATCGCGCGCTGGCGTTGGCCGCCGGAGAGCTGATGCGGATAGGCGCGGATGATCCGCTCGGGATCGGGCAGCCCGACCTCGCGCACCAGCGCCAGCGCCTTGGCGCGGCGCTCGCGGGGGCTCAGCAGATCATGCGCCTCGAACACCTCCATCAGTTGGTCACCGATGCGCATCAAGGGATTGAGCGCGGTCATCGGCTCCTGGAACACCATGGCGATGCGGCGACCGCGCAGATCGCGCCAGCCGTCCTCATCGACGGCAAGCAGGTCGTGCCCTTCGAAGCGGATCTCGCCGCTCTCGACGTTCACCGTATCGGGCAGCAGCCCGAGCAGCGCGTGCGCGCACATCGACTTGCCCGAGCCGGATTCGCCGACCACGCAGACGATCCTGCCGGCGGTGAGATCGAACGAGACGCCGTCGACCGCGTGGGTGCGCTCGGCGCCTTTGGGCAAGGCGATGCGCAGGTTCCTGATGGCAACGACGGGATTTGCCATTCGCTCACCTGCCCTCGCGCGACAGGCGCGGATTGAGCGCATCGTTCAGGCCCTCGCCGATCAAATTGAGGCCGAGCACCGACAGCAGGATCGCGACGCCGGGAAACACCGTGATCCACCACGCTTGGCGAATGACGGTGCGGCCGGCGCCGACCATGTAGCCCCAGGAGATCAGGTTGGGATCGCCGAGCCCGAGGAACGACAGCGAGGATTCCAGCAGGATCGCGGTCGCGACCATCAGCGAGGCCAGCACGATGACAGGCGACAGCGCGTTGGGCAGGATCTCGCGCCAGATGATCCAGGCATTGCTCTGGCCGGTGACGACCGCAGCCTGGACATATTCGCGGGTGCGCAGGCTCAGCACCTCGCCGCGGACGAGACGCGCCACCGGTGGCCAGCTGACGAGGCCGATCGCGGCGACGATCGAATAGATCGAGGGCTGCAGGATCGCCACCAGCACGATCGCGAGCGCGAAGCTCGGGATGGTCTGGAAGAACTCCGTGAAGCGCATCAGCGCGTCGTCGACACGGCCGCCGAAATAGCCGGCGATGGCGCCGAGCGGCACGCCGACGATCAGCGCCACCAGCGTCGAGACCAGCCCGACCAGCAGCGAGACGCGAGCCCCGAAGATCAGGCCGGCCAGCACGTCGCGCCCGAGCGCGTCGGTACCGAGCGGGACCTTGGACAGCGTGAACGGCGGAACGAACGGCCGCTGTACCATGCGCCACGGCGAGTTCGGGAAGTAGAGCGGTCCGGCGACCGCGATCACGATCGCGAGCACGAGAATGATCAGCCCGATGACGCCGCTCGGGCTGCGCAGCATGGTGCGCCAGAACTGCCTCATGAGGCGTACTCGATGCGCGGATCGACCAGACGGTAGACGAGGTCGGTGACGAGGTTGAAGATCAGCACCATGGCCGAGGACACCACGAACACGCCGAGCAGGAGATTGTAGTCACGCTGGATCAGCGCGTCGTACATCAGCCGGCCGATGCCCGGCCATGCGAACACCGTCTCCGTCAAGACCGCGCCGCCGACCAGCGTGCCGGCATGAACGCCAGCCAGGGTCACCACCGGCAGCAGCGCGTTGCGCAGCACGTGGCGGCGCAGGATGACGCCGTCGCGCAGCCCCTTGGCGCGCGCGGTCTTGACGAAATCGAGCCGCTTGACCTCGAGCATGGAAGCGCGGGTCATGCGGGTGTAGGTCGCCATGAAGAACAGCCCGAGCGTCGCAGCCGGCATGGCGAGATGCGCGGCGACGTCGAGCGCGTGGCGGACTCCCGTATAGCCGGCACCGATCGTCTCATAGCCGAAGCTCGGCAGCCAATCGACCCAGACCGAGAACAACAGGATCGCGATCAGCGCGATCCAGAACAGCGGCGTTGCGTAGAAGATCAGCGCGAGCACCGTGATCGCGGTGTCGAGGATGGTGCCGGCGAAGCGCGCGGCGAGCACACCGAACAGGATGCCGAGACCGAGCGAGATCGCGAACGCCGTCAGCGTCAGCAGCAGCGTCGCCGGCAGCCGCTCGGCGATCAGCCTGGCGACCGGCGCCTGCTGGCGGAACGAGAAGCCGAGATCGAGGCTGGCGATGCCCTTGACGTAGATCAGCAGCTGCTCCGGCAGCGGACGGTCGAGGCCGAACTTCTCGCGCAACTGCGCCACGAAGATCTGGTCGGAGGCGCCGGCCTCGCCGGCCATGACCACGGCCGGATCGCCCGGCGCCAGCCGGATCAGGAAGAAATTCAGCACGATGATGGCGAGAAGGACGATGATGCCTTTCACGACGCGCTGAGCGATGAAGGAGAGCATGAAAGGTCCGTGAAGGTCAGCTCGGGAGGACAGCGAAGCACCGGAGCGCGGGGATCATGGCCGCGCCCCGGAGTGCACCGCTATTTGTCGAGCCAAGCGTCGCGGAAGCCGTCGTTGACGCCGATGCCGGTGGTGATCAGGTTCTTCACCTTGCACTTGGTGATGGTCGGGAACTGGAGCTCGAGCAGCCAGGCCACCGGCACGTCCTCGGCCAGGATCTTCTGCACCTTGTCATAGGCCTCCTTGCGCTTGGCGTCGGTCGGCGCCGTCGCGCCCTCGGCGAACAGCTTGTCCACTTCCGGATTGGAATAGCCTTCGACATTGTTGAACAACTGGCCCTTGGCGATCGCCGAGGTGATGTAGTTGCGGGACACGCCGAGCGCGGGATCGCCGTACTGATAGAGATAGGTGAAGGCGATGTCGTAGTCCCACTCCATGATCTTCTGGTTGCCGCCGGGCACGTCGGTCGCGATCGTCTCGATGTTCATGCCGACATCCTGCAGGTTCTGCTTCACCGCCTCGCCCCAGCGCTGCCAGGTCTCGCCATAGGCGAGCGGCAGCATGCGGATCTTCTCGCCCTTGTAGCCGGCTTCCTTCAAGAGCGCCTTGGCCTTGGCCGGATCGTACGGATATTTCGGCACGTCATCGGAATAGAACTTGATGGTCGAGGCCGACGGACCGGTCGCCACCTTGCCGAGGCCGTTCCAGATCACGTCCTTGGCGAAGTCGCGGTCGATGGCATACATGATCGCCTGGCGCACCTTCTTGTTGGCCAGGATCGGATGCCGGTTGTTGAGCCACATCCAGGCCAGCGGCGAGAAAAACTCCCAGCCGGCACCGGTGACGCAGGCGCCCGGCAGCTTGGAGACGCGCGGCACGTCGAAATTCTCGATCGAGCCGCCCGGCAGCACATCGACCTTGCCGGTCTCGAAGGCAACCGCACGCGCCGCGGCGTCGGGAATGATCTGCCAGTAGACCTCGTCGAGATAGGGCTTGCCCTTCTCGTGGTAGTTGGGATTTTTCACCATCCGGATGAAGGAGCCCTTCTGCCATTCCTTGAACATGAAGGGACCGGTGCCGATCGGCGCGTTGTTATTCGGATTGGTCTTGTAGTCGGTGCCCTCATACAGGTGCTTCGGCACCATCGGCATCGAGCCGACCTCGAAAATACCGATGAAGGGGCCAAACGGCTCCTTCAGCGTGAACACCACCGTGAGATCGTCCGGCGCCTCGACCTTCTCGACCATCACGAGGTTGTTGCGGGCGCGTGCATGCGTCTGCTTCAGCATCTCGATCGAGAACAGCACGTCGGCCGACGTGAACGGCTTGCCGTCGTGCCAGGTCACGCCAGGCTTGAGCTTGAAGGTGTAGACCTTGGCATCCGCGCTGATCGTCCAGCTCTCGGCGAGGCCGGGCAGCGGCTCGAGCTTGGGGCTGTAGCGCAGCAGGCCCTCGAAGATGTTGCCGGCGACCATCTGCGTCGGGCCGTTCTGGACCATCGCCAGCATCAGGCCCGGCGGCTCGGGCTGAATGACGGCATTGACAACGCCGCCGACCTTCGGCTCCTCCGCCTGCGCCACGGACAGACCGCAGCCGATGACCAGACCCAACAGCACTCGTTTCAACATGATGAGCTTCCCAAATGTCCTTGCCGCCTGCGATGCATCAAGCGCGCCAAAGCGCGCGGAATCGCCATGCGGCGTTTTGATGCTGCGCTTGCTCTGGGCGCATGGACGCCGGCTTTGTCGCGACTCCGCGCCGAAATGCAGCCTGATCATTTGCCGGATCACCGGCCGGCAAGTTGGCTCGCCGACGGTGCCGTCGCTGCTCAGTATCAGTTAGTTCCGCAGAGCAGAACTCAACGAGGAGCCTATGCGCCACCCGTTCGCCGCAAGATGAAACTCGCGACAGCGTCAGCCCAAAAATTGAACAGGGAAAATCAGCGCCGCAGACGCGCGATCGCGCCGGCAACGATCTGCATGATCACGCCGATGATCCAGCCGACCATGATCAGCGACGTCCAGACGATGTGCGGATCTTCGCGCAGGATGATGATGGCAACGGCGAAGAACGCTGTGAGGGTTGCGAGGAAGGTCCCGACGGCGCTCAGAAATTCGGCCGTGTCGATCTTCGTCTCCGTCGGCGAGTTCTCGTCATGAGGATGAAAAGGCAGTTGCGGCGTGTCGATGCCGAGATAGAAGCCCAGCGCCCCAGACAGCATCATCACGATCAGGAAGCCCTGCGTGGTCAGCAACGGAACGCTGGAGCCGACATGGGCCCCGACGAAGACGCCGCAGGCGGCGCCTGCCAGAGCCAGACCCGAGCGTTCGAGGATATGGGCAAACTTCCTGACGCGAAACCGCATGACCTGCCCCCAGATGTCAGACCCGCCACGCGCATGCAGCGGATTCGACGCCTGGATCCGTCCTAACGGCAAGACCGTCACCCAAACGTCAAATCTGAAGCTGCACTCGCGCGAAAATTTTAGCTACATTTCTTTTGACGCCAGCATTGCCCGAAAGGGAGGGGGAATGCTGGCGCCAAGATACTAGGACGTTACTAGGCGGCCTTGGTCAGGCCGGCATTGAGGTGGCTCAATCTCGGCATCACCTCCTGCTTCAACAGGCGCAGCGAGTTGTGCCAGGCTTCCGGCTTGTGCTTGTAGTCGAAGCCGAACACGCACAGCGTCCCGAAGCCGCCGACCTCGTGCCAGATCTTCTCGATCTTCTCGGTCACCGTGGCCGGCGAGCCGATGATCCAGTTGCGCTTGGCGCAATAGTCCACCGTCACGTCGGAATCCGGCACCTCGGGTGAGTGCTTCAGATAGTCCTTGAAGCCGAAATGGCCGAGCAGTGGCAGGAAATATTCGCCCATCATCCGCCCCATCATGTCGCCGGAGGACAAGCGCCAGGCTTCCTCGTCGGTCTCGGCGACGAACACCTCGCGCACCAGCCGCCAGTCATTGCGGCTGGGCTTTCGCCCGGACTTGGCCGCGCCGGCCTCGACCGAGTCCCAGTGCGACGACACATAGGCCGGGTTGAGGTTGAGGCTCATCGGGATGAAGCCGCGCTCGCCGGCGAGCTTGAGCGTGTCGGAGTTCTTCGACAGGCCCGCGACGCCGATCGGCGGATGCGGCGCCTGCACCGGCTTGATGTGCGGCTTGAGGAAGTCGAACATCACGTCGGGCTTGGTCACCGTCCAGTATTTGCCCTTGTGCGTGAACGGTGCCGGCTCGGTCCACAGACGCAGGATGATCTCCAGCGCCTCGCGCGTCATCTCGCGGTTCTGGCCGCTCATGCCGTCGACGTTGAACATCGCCCAGTCGCTCGGCAGACCGGATGCGGCAATGCCGAAATTGAGCCGGCCGTCGGACAGATGATCCAGCATCGCAACGCGGTTGGCGAGCTCGGCCGGGTGATGATAGGGCAGAAGGAAGCCGCCCGGCCCAAGCCGGATGTTCTTCGTTTCACGGAAGGCCTGCGCCAGAATGAGATCAGGTGCCGGGTGCGGCTCCCAGGGCGCGGTGTGATGCTCGCCGATCCAGGCTTCCTGATAGCCGAGTTCGTCGAGCCACCGCAGGACCTGCAGGTCCCATTCCTGCCCCTCCTTCAATCCGCACTCCGGCGGATGCGAGGGCATCGTGAAGTATCCGATTTCCATGGCGCTTTCCTCTCGCGTTTGTATTGCGGCGCATCTTTGTGATGCGCTCATCGTCACGCGAGACGAAACACGACCAGACGAGTCGGCATCGCCGCACGTGGTCTGCGAAGTCTAGCACTTCGTCCGACAGCGACAATCGTCAGCCGTGTCGCGGGCGGAATGATGACCGCAGAATTTTGCAACGCTGGTGCGCAACATTGCGGTCATCAATTGCACGTCAGCGTGCGCCGAACGTCGTCTTGCCGAACAACTCCTTCTGCGTCGACGGCTGCGAGCGCCAATATTGCGGAGGTGCGGCGACCTGTCCGCCGAGCTCCGCTGCCGCGTGCCAGCCCCAGCGCGGGTCATAGAGCATGCCGCGGGCCAGCGCGACCATGTCGGCCTTGCCCGAGGCCACGATCTCCTCGGCCTGCTGCGCCTGCGTGATGAGACCGACCGCCATGGTCGGAAGCCCCGTCGCCTGTTTCACGGCCGCGGCAAACGGCACCTGGTAGCCGGGTCCGAGGGCGATCTTCTGCAACGGCGACACGCCGCCCGAGGAGACGTCGATCCAGTCGGCGCCGCGGCGCTTCAGCTCTTGCGCAAATATGATGGTCTGCTCGAGATCCCAGCCGCCGTCGACCCAGTCGGTGGCCGAGACACGCATGCCGACCGGCTTGTCCGCAGGCAAGACGGCGCGCACCGCATCGTAAACTTCGAGCGGAAAGCGCATGCGGTTCTCCAGAGACCCGCCATAGCTGTCGGTGCGCTGGTTGGCGATCGGCGACAGAAACTGATGCAACAGATAGCCATGCGCGCCGTGGAGCTCGATCGCGTCGATGCCGAGGCGCGACGCCCGTTGCGCTGCAGAAACGAACGCATCGCGAATGCGGGCCAGGCCCGCGAGATCGAGCGCCTCCGGCGCGAACTCGCCCTCCTTGTGCGGCAAGGCCGATGGCGCGACCGTCTGCCATCCGCCGTCCGCGAGCGGAATCTGCTGTCCGCCATCCCACGGCTTGTAGCTGGAGCCCTTGCGGCCGGCATGGGCGAGCTGCATCGCAACCGCGGTCTTCGAATGTTTGCGAACCGAGGCCAGGATCGGCTTCAACGCAGCTTCCGTCACATCGTCCCACAGCCCGAGACAGCCGGGCGTGATGCGCCCGATCGGCTCGACATGCGTCGCCTCGATACAGAACATCGCCGCGCCCGACAGCGCCAGCGTGTTGATGTGGGTGAAGTGCCAGTCATTGGCCACGCCATTCTCGGCCGAGTACTGGCACATCGGCGACACCATGATGCGGTTGGCGAGTTCGAGGCTGCGCAGCTTGATCGGAGTGAACAGGGCGCTCATGCTGAGTTCCAGGTTGTGACGGTTGACGCGATGATCCGATGGCCGCGAGTGTCGATCATGGACGAGCCGCGGTCAACGCGAGCCGCCGCAGCGGTATCGCTGCTCACTCCATCAGCGTGAACTGCAGCAGCAGCGTGCGCTGGATCATCGAGAAGTTGTCGTCGGACACCAGCGTCAGCACGGTCTCGCCGTCCGGCGTGACATGCGCATCGATGCCCTCGAGATTGTCGATCTCCTGGCCGAGATCGGCGGAGAAGATCGCCGGACCATCGACCAGCGCGCCCGGCGCGATCTGCGCGAGCGTCAGTCGGCGGATTCGAATGCCGACCCCGTTGAACAGCGAGAACTTGCGTTCGAGCACCAGCAGATCGCCTGACGACAGCAGCACGGCATCGCTGACGTCGAAATCATTGCTCCGGACGATGCTGAACTGTCCCGCGGCGGGCCCGCCGATCAGGAAGGCCAGCAGGTTGCCGTTCGCGTCCAGACCGCGCTCGGACAGCGCGATCAGGGTGCCGGCGAGCGGCAGGCCCTTCGGCACGATCACCAACGCCTCCAGTCCCTTGTTGTGGGGCAGCCGTCTGGCGGCCGGCGGCAGCGGCACGATCTCGCCGCGCGCGCCGGTTCCACCCTTGGCGAAGTCGTAGCGCAGGAGCTGGTTGACGCGTTCGAGGCCGACATAGACGATGTCTCCATCGCGCGCGAGCGACTCGGAATCATACCAACCGCGATCGGTGATGGGCCGTCCGTCCGGACCAAGCAGCGGCGCCGCTTCGACGTCGGCGAGCCCCGCGATCTCGCGACCGGAATAGGCAATGCGGCCGGTGAACCAGCCGCCCTTGTCGCTGACCGCGAGGAAGCGTTCACCCTTGGCATCGAGCCGGATGCCGGACAGGCCACCGAAGCCGGGAAAAGACGAGGTCAGCGCCACGCCGCTGCGATATTGCAGCATCCCGAAGCGCAGATGCGTCCGATCACGGAGGTCGAACGAGGGCAGCGGTCGCGCGTTGACCTCGATCTTGACCGCCGATGTGACGGAGTGCTCGTCGATGGTGACGCGTCCGCGGACCGGCGCCGGCGCAAGCTGCGCGCGAGCCGTCCTGGACCATGCGAATGCCGACACTCCGCCGATTGTCAGCGCGAGAAAGCGCCTGCGGTCGGCAATCGCCTGCAGCGACATCGTCAGCGGAGCCCCCTCCCCCACCTCCTCCAAGACGGAGGAGACGCAGCCGGCCGACGGCCGCTTACGAATGCAGCCTGCGCTTTGGTCCCGGCGCAGGCTGCGGTGCCGCGTGGGTCTCCGTGAACAATTCGGCGAGCTTCTCGGTGATGGCGCCACCGAGCTCCTCGGCATCGACGATGGTCACCGCGCGACGGTAGTAGCGGGTGACGTCGTGGCCGATGCCGATCGCGATCAGCTCGACCGGCGAGCGGGTCTCGATCTCCTCGATGATGTGGCGCAGGTGCCGCTCGAGATAGTTGCCGGGATTGACCGACAGCGTGGAGTCATCGACCGGCGCGCCGTCCGAGATCATCATCAGGATCTTGCGCTGCTCGGCACGCCCGAGCAGGCGCTTGTGCGCCCAGTCGAGCGCCTCGCCGTCGATGTTCTCTTTCAACAGCCCCTCGCGCATCATCAGGCCGAGATTCTTGCGCGCCCGCCGCCACGGCGCATCGGCCGACTTGTAGATGATATGGCGGAGATCGTTGAGGCGGCCGGGATTGGCCGGCTTGCCGGCGGCAAGCCACGCCTCGCGCGACTGCCCGCCCTTCCAGGCCCGCGTCGTGAAGCCGAGGATCTCGACCTTGACGCCGCAGCGCTCCAGCGTGCGGGCGAGGATGTCGGCGCAAGTCGCGGCCACCGTGATCGGTCGGCCACGCATCGAGCCGGAATTGTCGAGCAGCAGGGTCACCACGGTGTCACGGAAGGTCGCTTCCTTCTCACGCATGAACGACAGCGGTTGATAGGGGTCGATGACCACGCGCGACAGCCGCGCCGGATCGAGGATGCCTTCCTCGAGATCGAACTCCCAGGCGCGGTTCTGCTGCGCCATCAGCCGGCGCTGCAGCCGGTTGGCGAGCCGCGCCACGATGCCCTGCAGATGTGCGAGCTGCTTGTCGAGATAGGAGCGCAGCCGCTCCAGCTCGTCATGGTCGCACAGGTCTTCCGCGGCAATGACCTCGTCGAACTTCGGCGCGAAGGCGTGATATTCCGGCCCGCGCGGCTCGTTGGCGCCGCCGCGGTTCGGACGCGTCGCCTCGCCCGGCGTCTCGTCGTCGCCGAGCTCGCCGTCGTCGAGCGTGTCGGACGCCGAAGCCTGGGCGGCCTCCATCGCGCTCTCCGACATCTCGTCCGACGTCGTCTGCGCCTGGTCTGCGCTCATCTCCTGCGCGGCGTCGGATTCGGGCGAGCCCTCGGCGCCGGACTGGTCGTTGTCGCCGTCGCGGCTGTCGTCGTTGTCCTCGTCCTCTTCGGAATCGGCGTTGCGCTCGTCGCCGAGATCCAGCGCCGACAAGAGATCGTGCACGAGGTCGCCGAACTTCGCCTGATCCTCGGTGAAGCGGCCGAGCTCATCGAGACGCTGGCCGATCCTGTCCTCCAGGAACGGACGCCAGAGATCGACCACCTTGCGCGCCGCGTTCGGCGGCGCCATGCCAGTGAGGCGCTCACGCACCATCATGGCCAACGCATCCGACAGCGGTGCGTCGGCACGGTCGGTGATCTCGTCATATTTGCCGCGATGGAAGTGATCATCGAGCATCGCCGTGAGATTCTTGGCGACGCCGGCCATGCGTTTTGCACCGATCGCCTCGACACGCGCCTGCTCGACCGCCTCGAACACGCCACGCGCCTGCGGATTGCCCGGGATCAGCTTGCGATGGATTTTCGGATCGTGGCAGGCGAGCTTCAGCGCGATCGAGTCGGCATGGCCGCGCACGACGGCGGCGTCGCGCTTGGTCATCTTGCGCGCCGGCTCCGGCAGCCGGGCCTTGCCCGGCGCAAGGCCGGGACGCTCGGCCGCGAAGGAGACTTCGAGCTCAGGCGCCCTGGCGATCGCGCGCAGGCACCCCGTGACCGACCTCTTGAAAGGTTCGGTCGGTGCTTCCTTGACGCCAGGACGGGGCTTGTTGCTCGGTGTGGTCATCTGGTTCCTGCGGCTATCGTCCCGGCGAACGCCAGGCCCGATAACCACCGGCGTTCGTTTGTTCGCACTCGCTCTCCCGCATCACCCCACGAGAGAGGCCGCGGCGTATGGGTCCCGGCCCGAGGCCGGGACCACGCCGTTGTGTCAGCTCAGCGCCACGTTGATGGAGGATTCCGGCAGCTCCGCATTGAAGCAGCGCTGATAGAATTCGGCGACCAGCGGACGCTCGAGCTCGTCGCACTTGTTGAGGAACGTCACACGGAAGGCGAAGCCGATGTCACCGAAGATCTCGGCGTTCTCGGCCCAGGTGATCACCGTGCGCGGGCTCATCACCGTCGACAGATCGCCATTGGCGAAGGCGTTGCGCGTGAGGTCGGCGAGCCGCACCATCTTGTTCACGATGTCGCGTCCCTGCGCGTTCTGATAGTGCTTGGCCTTGGCCAGCACGATCTCGACCTCCTCGTCATGGGCGAGGTAGTTGAGCGTGGTCACGATCGACCAGCGGTCCATCTGGCCCTGGTTGATCTGCTGGGTGCCGTGATAGAGGCCCGAGGTGTCGCCAAGGCCGATCGTATTGGCGGTCGCGAACAGGCGGAATGCCGGGTGCGGCTTGATCACCTTGTTCTGGTCGAGCAGCGTCAGGCGGCCCGACACCTCCAACACGCGCTGGATCACGAACATCACGTCCGGACGGCCGGCGTCGTATTCGTCGAACACCAGCGCGACGTTGTGCTGCAGTGCCCAGGGCAGGATGCCGTCACGGAACTCGGTCACCTGCTTGCCGTCCTTGACCACGATCGCGTCCTTGCCGACGAGGTCGATACGGCTGATGTGGCTGTCGAGATTGACCCGCACGCACGGCCAGTTGAGCCGCGCCGCGACCTGCTCGATATGGGTCGACTTGCCCGTTCCATGGTAGCCGGTCACCATCACGCGGCGGTTCTTGGCGAAGCCGGCCAGGATCGCCAGCGTGGTGGCGCGGTCGAAGCGGTAATCGGCATCGACCTCGGGAACGTGCGGGTCGGTCGCTGAAAAAGCCGGCACCTCAAGGTCGCTGTCGATCCCGAACACCTGCCGCACCGACACCTTCATGTCGGGCACACCGGTCATCTCCTGCGCATTGGTCGTAGCGGCGGTCGTCATTCATCCTCCGAGGTCCCGGGCATTCCCGAAACCAGATTTCATGTTTGGCTGCGGTTGAAGGGCTTCGACGCCAGCCTAGCAGAGAGCACGCGCGGGCAGAAGCCTAAGCCTTGATCAAAGTTCCGTCGTTATATCATCGAGATAGGCATGGGTGGCCGTTTTCGGAAGGCTGCCCTGCGAATCGTGCCACCTTTTCGCCCACCGGCTCTTCCCAGGAATCTCGACGTGGCACCCGGGGCCGGGGTTCCTACTTATCGGGAAGTCCCCGCCCCACCCTCTCCACCAACAGGAACCGCGTGGCCCATCTGCTCGACCCACTCATTGCCTTTGTCTCAGCGCATGCGGGACTGGCCTATCTCACCCTGTTTCTGGCCGCCTTGCTGGAGGCGATCCCGATCGTGGGCTCGGTGATTCCGGGCACGACCATCATCCTGGCGCTGAGCGCGCTGATTCCGGGCGGCGAGCTGACCCTGCAATGGGTGCTGGCGGCGGCCGTCCTGGGCGCGGTGCTCGGGGACGGCGGGGCGTTCTGGGTCGGCCATCGCCGGCAGCGCGAGATCCTGGCGAACTGGCCATTCTCGAACTATCCGCGCCTGGTGGCGCAGAGCGAGGCCTTCTTCCACCGGTTCGGCACCCTGGCGATCTTCTTCGCCCGCTTTGTCGCGCCGATCCGAGCCGTCGTGCCGATCACGGCCGGCGCGCTCGACATCCCTCCGCTGCGCTTCTACGCCGTGAACATCCCAGCCATCGCGCTGTGGGCCTGCGCCCACGTCCTGCCCGGCGTCTTTGCGGTGCAGCTGTTGCACCGTTATGGCGGGATTCCGCATCATAGCCATATCGCCAAGTCCACCTGGATCATCGCGGCTGTCGCGGGCACGATCGTGGTCTGGCTGGTCCTCAGATTGGTGCGGAAGCGGCGCGAGTCTGAGCTCGCCGCTGGCGTCACGGATTAGAACGCTACAGCGCATCCAACATGGCTCCGCGGCCGGGTGCGGGTCCGATATAGCGAGCACGTGGGCGGATCAGGCGGCCGTGCTGCAGCTGCTCGCAGGCATGGGCGAGCCAGCCGACGCAGCGTGCCATCGCGAACAGCGCCAGCTCGCTGCCGGCAGGCAGCCGCAGGCTATGCACCAGCACCGCCAGCGCATAGTCGATATTGACGAACTCGCCGGTCGCCTCGGCGATCCGCTCCGGCACCTCGCGGGTGAATTTGCGCGGCGCGCCGGCGCGCGTCAGCGCCTCCAGCAGCGAGATGGCGCGGGGGTCGCCGTGCTTGTAGACGCCGTGGCCGAAGCCGGCGAAGCGCTCGCCGAGCGCCACCCGCTCGCGGATCAGCGGCGCGACATCGCGATCAACGAGGGTCTTCACCAGTTGCGACGCCAGGACGCCGGCGCCGCCGTGCTGCGGTCCTTTGAGCGCCGCAAGACCCGCGATGACGGCATCGTAGAGACTGAGGCCCGTCGACGCCGCACAGCGGACGGTGAAGGTCGACGCGTTCAGCTCATGATCGGCCAGCAGCACCAGGGTGCGGCGGATCAGGTCCGGCGCATGTTCATGTCCGGGCGCCCAGCTCCGCGCGACCTGAACATGCAGCGGATCGGCTGAGGCGGGCTGGTTCAACATGGTTGCGACCACCAGCCGGACGATGCGCGCGCCGACCAGCGCCCGACCATCGGGAGCGCGGTTGAACGCCGCGGGATCGGCATGTGTCGCCAGCGCCAGCACCGCGATGGCCCGGTCGATCGGCGCCGCGCGCCGCGCGGCATCGGCGATGAAACCCATCTCCTCCGACACGGCCGGAAGGTTGCCCGGCGCAAACGGATCGAGCGCGGTCACGTCCCACAGCAGGGTCGCAGCATGTTCCAGCGTGCCGCGCACGGCTAGGTCGACGCAATTGACGCCTCGATAGATCGGACCGGCTTCGGTGATTGTCGACACGGCGGAATCGAACACGGGGAGGTCCGCATCGAAGCTGCGGAAGGCGCGCGGCTCGGGGGCCGGTGCGCGCCGCTCCTTCAGGGCCCGGATGTCCTCGGCGCGATAGCGGTTGCTGCGCGAATTCGGCGACGGCTCGGAGCGGACCAGTCCGCGGCTGACATAGGCGTAGAGGGTGGCCGGCGAGATCGCCAGTTCAGCCGAAGCTTCGCGCGCAGATAGGTAAAGACCGCTGTCTTTTTTCATATTGATCAGCTTAATCAAGATTGATCAAGTTGTCGACTGGGCGGATCTTGGCAGCGTGACCATTTCTCGAAGGAGACCCGCCATGACCATCCAGCTCGGCAAGACCCCCATCGGCCTCGACGGAATCGCCGCCGCCGAGACCGTGCTCAGCCACGTCGACGGCCAGCAGGGGGAGCTCATCATCGCCGGAGCGCGTGTGGCTGACCTCGCCGCCGCCAGCGGCTTCGAGGGCGTGACTGCCCGACTATGGAGCGCGGCGACGAAGCGCAGCGTCGGCGAGGCGGATGTCCGTGCCAGCCTCGGCCAGGCCCGCGCGCGCGCCTTTACGCGGCTGCCCGAGCTGCTCGCCGCGACCTCCGGCCTGTCGATCATCGACGGCTTCCGCGCCGCCATCGCGGCGCTGCGGTCCGAGCCCGGGCTCGACGACGAAGCCACGATCGTCGGCGCCTGCCCGGTGATCGCCGGCGCCCTGGTCCAGCGCGCACAGGGAGCACAGCCGATTGCGCCCGATCCTGACGCCGGCCACGCCGCAGACACCCTGCGCATGGTCCGCGGCGATA
The DNA here is from genome assembly GCF_032489875.1 of Bradyrhizobium sp. SZCCHNR1015. Classification (NCBI taxonomy): domain Bacteria; kingdom Pseudomonadati; phylum Pseudomonadota; class Alphaproteobacteria; order Hyphomicrobiales; family Nitrobacteraceae; genus Bradyrhizobium; species Bradyrhizobium sp. SZCCHNR1015. The sequence goes on along the minus strand of NZ_JAUEYW010000019.1, from coordinate 89,801 downwards.
CGCCTGCGGCTGGCGAGGTGGCGACGCTGGACACGTATCTCGTCACCGTCAGCGATCACGGCATGAACGCCTCGACCTTCGCCGCGCGCGTCGTCGCCTCGACCCAGGCCGACCTGTTCGCATCGGTGACCGCCGGCTATTGCGCGCTCACCGGCCCGCTGCATGGCGGGGCGCCGGAGCCGGTGCTAGAGATGCTCAACGCGATCGGCACGCGCGAGAACATCAAGCCGTGGGTCGACGCGGCGCTCGGCCGCGGCGAGCGACTGATGGGGTTCGGACATCGGATCTATCGCGTGCGCGATCCGCGGGCCGACGTGCTCAAGGCCGCGATCGAGCGGCTGGCGGGCAGCGGCGCCGACCTGCCGTTTGCGAGCGAGGTGGAGGCTTACATCCGCCAGGCGCTGCGGCGGAAGAATCCGGAGCGGGCGCTCGACACCAATGTCGAGTTCTTCACCGCCATCCTGCTCGATGCGCTGAAGATTCCGCGCCAGGCGTTCACGCCGATCTTCGCGGTGGCGCGGGCCGCCGGCTGGACCGCCCATGCGCGGGAGCAGCAGCGGACGGGGCGGTTGATCCGGCCGAGCTCGGCCTATATCGGGCCGAAGCCCTGAGACCTTCGACGCAACGCGCGGCAGCCTCACGCGCTGCCGCGCGTCAGCCCTTCACCACCGTCTTCAGGTAGTTGTAGGCCTTGATGATCTCGATCAGGCGATCCTCGGTGGAGCGGTCGCCGCCATTGGCATCGGGATGGTGCTGCTTCACCAGCGCCTTGTACTTGACCTTGACATCTTCCAGCGTCGCGTCGGGACCGAGGCCCATCACCTGCAGCGCCTTGCGCTCGGCGTTGAACACCTTGCGCGTCTCGGCCTTGGGGGCCGACCGGGGATCCGGACGCCAGCTGCCGCGGCCGTTGATCTCGGCGAATACGCTGAACGGATCGGCGGCATCGCCAAGATCGCCCTCGGCGCTGCCGGTGCCGCGCTTGGCCGACGTGTTGGCCCCCATCTTCCAGGTCGGGCGGTGTCCGGTCAGCGCATCCTTCTGATAGCGCGCGACCGCCTCGGCGTTCATCCCCGAGAAGAAATTATAGGACTGGTTGTACTCGCGCACGTGATCGAGACAGAAGTGCCAATACTCGCGCGCGTTCTCGCGTCCCTTGGGCGCGCGATGCGAGCCCTTGTTCTTGCAGTCCGGCCACTGACAGGGCTGGGCCTCCTCGCGCACCACCGGCTGCCGCGCAGCCGCCTTCTTGGGCTTGATGCGGATGGAGTCGAAGAATTTGTTTGAATCGATCGGCATGGCGGACTTTGACTACGCAACGCGAAAAGCTTCAAGTCTTGACATTGCGAATACCTCGGGCGGGGACCGCCGATTGACGAAAAATAATTTGATGCGTATTTCCAGAGACCATGCGGACCCGAGATGCTATCATCAAAAAGTTGCGCGAAGCTTTCTCGCCCGAAAGCCTCGATGTTCAGGACGAATCACATCTGCATGAAGGCCATATGGGCCATCAGCCGAGCGGTGAGACCCATTTCCGCGTGTATATTGTGTCGCAGGCCTTCGCGGGCAAGAGCCGTGTCGATCGCCACCGCCTGATCAACGCCGCATTGGCAGCGGAACTTGCCGGCTCGGTGCACGCGCTCGCGCTGCATGCGAAGGCGCCGGGCGAGGCTTGATCCCATCGCTTTGTTTGAGCATGATCTCTTCGGAAAACCGGCTTCCACTTTTCCGGATCATGCTCTGGCTAGAACGCCGTGCCTGCACGGCGCGGCCGCGTCTCCTCGGTTTCGCCGCGCGGCACCGGTACGATGCGCAGCGCAGTGATGCGATTGCGCTCCCGGCGCAGCACGCGAAACCGGAAGCCGTGGAACGTGAAGCTCTGGCCGCGCTCGGGGATCGAACGCGCCTCGTGAATGACGAGACCGGCAACTGTCGTTGCTTCCTCATCGGGCAGCGTCCAGTCCATCGCGCGATTGAGATCGCGGATCGGCACTGAGCCATCGACGACGACGGATCCGTCCGGCTGCACGCGCACACCCGCGACCTGCACATCCTGCTCGTCGGAGATGTCGCCGACGATCTCCTCCAGAATATCCTCCAGCGTGACGATGCCTTCGACCTCGCCATACTCGTCGACCACGAGCGCGAAATGCGTCTTGCGCCGGCGGAACGCCTTCAGCTGTTCCGACACGGACCGCATCTCGGGTACGAACCACGGCGGCAGCGCCAGTGAAGCAACGTCGATGTGCGACACGTCGCCCTCGGCGGCGCGGATCGCACGCAGCAGGTCCTTCGCATGCAGCACGCCGATGATGTTCTCCGGCGTGCCGCGCCACAGCGGGATGCGTGTGTATTCGGTGGCGAGCACCTCGCGCACCAGTTCTTCCTGCGGCAGGTCCGCATTCACCATCACCATCTCGGTGCGGTGGACCATGACGTCGGACACCTGCAATTCGCGCAGATCGAGCAGGCCGCCGAGCATGTCGCGATCCTGCTTCTCGACCTTGCCTTCATGATGCAACAGATCGACGGCGCCGCGCAGGCGTTCGGTCGGCGACAGGATCGGCTGATTGGCCCCGACCTTGAAGCCGATCAGCCGCATCAGCCCGCGCACGATCGCTTCGATCACGGCGAGCACCGGACCGAGCACGATCACCGCCGCCCGCATCGGCCTGGCGACCGCGAGCGAGACGCGATCCGGCGCGTTGATCGCGATCGTCTTCGGCAGCACCTCGGCAAAGATCACGACCAGCGCGGTCATCACGCCGGTCGCGTAGAGCACGCCGACCTCACCGAACCAGGCGGTGAAAATACCGGTCGCCAGCGCGGAGGCGCCGATATTGGCGATGTTGTTGCCGAGCAGCAGCGCGCCGATCAGCCGTTCGCGCGTGTCGAACAGGCTCGACACCACGTCGGCATCGCGATTGCCCTGCTTCGACAGCCGCAGCATCGAGGCGCGAGAGGCGCCGGTCAGCGCGGTCTCGCTCAGCGCAAAGAAGGCGGAGGCGGCGAGGAGGAGAATGACGACGGAGAGTGTGAACCAGTCCATGACGCCGATGTCGCTCTGGAGGGAGGCAGCCGATGATCCGTTGGCACTGCTCAATACGGCGTAAAGCCCGGGATCAGCTTCTGCTGCGCAATTTGGCCTGGAGAAAGTCGCGGGCCCGCGCCGGATCGACGTCGTTCGCGATGACGGCGCGGCCGATGGCTTCCATCAGGATGAAGGTCAACTTGCCGCGCTTGACCTTCTTGTCCTGCGCCATCAAGGCCAAGAGCCGGTCGGCGTCGCCGATCCCCTCCTGGGCAAAGCCGGCGATGTCCTGCAGATGGGTCGGCAGGCCGACCGCAGCAAGGTGACGCTCGATGCGCACGACGTCGTCCGGCGGCAGCATGCCGAGCTCGGCCGAGAACTGCGCCGCCAGCACCATGCCGACGGAAACGCCCTCGCCGTGGAACAGGCGGTCGGAGAAGCCGGTGACGGCCTCCAGCGCATGGCCGAAGGTGTGGCCGAGATTGAGCAGCGCGCGGTCGCCAGTCTCGCGCTCGTCGCGGGCGACGATCGCGGCCTTGGCGCGGCACGAGGTCGCGACCGCATGCTCGCGCGCCGCGCCGCCTCTGACGATGTCGGCGTGATTGGCCTCCAGCCAGGCGAAGAAGCTGGCATCTCCGAGCAGGCCGTATTTGGCGACCTCGGCATAGCCGGCGCGGAACTGGCGCTGCGACAGGGTGTCGAGCACGGCGGTGTCGGCGATCACCAGCACCGGCTGATGGAAGGCGCCGAGCAGGTTCTTGCCTTGGGGCGAATTGATGCCGGTCTTGCCGCCGACGGAGCTGTCGACCTGCGCCAGCAGCGAGGTCGGCACCTGCACGAAATCGACGCCGCGGCGCAGGATGGCGGCCGCGAAGCCGGCGAGATCGCCGACCACGCCGCCGCCGAGCGCGACGACCAGATCGTTGCGTTCGATCCTGGCAGCGATCAGCGCCTCGCTGACCTTCTCCAGGCCGGCATAGGTCTTGGAGCCCTCGCCCTCATCGACCACGATCGTGGACGCCGGGATGCCCGCCTCCGCCAGGATCGCCTCGGTCGGCTTCAGCCAATGCGCGGCCACGGTACGGTCGGTGACGATGGCCGTGCGCACGCCCGGCCGCAGCGCCGCGATGCGCTGGCCGAGCGAAGCCAGCACGCCGCGGCCGATGACGATGTCATAGGCGCGCTCGCCGAGCGCGACGTCGACGATGATCGGATCGGAATGCTTCAGAGGTGCTGTCATCGGAGCGCGCCCATCGCGTGCGGAGGATCGGGTTGAACTGGATCGGGTTGCGGTCCGGCCGGCCCCGCCTCGGTCTCCGGTGGCGAGAAGAACGCCTGCAGCGCCTCAATGCAGTCCTCGACAACGCGATCATGCGGCACATCGCGCGAGCAGATCGTGAGATCGGCAAGCTGGTAGACCGGCTCGCGCTCGACGAGCAGGCGAGCGACCGTGCCTTCGGGATCGGCGGTCTGCAGCAGCGGCCGGTCGGCCCGCCGCCGGACGCGGCGCATGATCACGTCGGCATCGGCCTTCAGCCAAACAGAGACCGCCTTCTCATGGATGCGCCGCCGCGTCTCCTCGCGCATGAAGGCGCCGCCACCGGTTGCCAGCACACCGGGCCCGTTTTCGAGCAGCCGGGCGATCACCCGGGCCTCGCCGTTCCGGAAATAGTCCTCGCCGCGCGATTCGAAGATTTCCGGTATGGTCATGCCGGCCGCGGTCTCGATCTCGGTGTCCGCATCGACGAAGGGCAGCCGCAGCCGCGCCGCGAGCCGCCGGCCCACGGTCGACTTGCCGACACCCATCATGCCGACCAGCACGATCAGCCGCTTGCCGAGGCCTGCGAGAATCGCGGCCTCCGGAGCGGCTGGGCTTGCAGCGGGTTGGGACGTGTCGGTCATATGAAGGCTTCTAACCCAGCCCCTGCTGCTTTCAAAGGCATCCTGTTCCGCGACACGCAACCGGTTCTCCCCGCGGACGTCGTTCCGGGGCGCGCGCAGCGCGAGCCCGGAACCCATACCCACAGGATGCTGTGTGAGGCAGGCTGGCTGTTGGCATCTCGCCGACGACGTCGTCCCGCGGTGATGGATTCCGGGCTCGCCGCGCTGCGCGCGCCGCCCCGGAATGAGGGAGCAAGCAGAACCGACCTCCGGACGAACGGTGGAGAGCGCCGGACTTGCCAGCCGGGTGCGAACATGTTGGATGAAACTATTCCTTCCCTGGTGGCCCGCGCGACCCCGATGCCCAGCCTGTTCCGCTTCCTGACCGTGATCGCCGTCATCGTCGGCGTGGTCTATGGCGCGATCTACGCGCTGGCGAATTTCGTCAGTCCCAAATCGCGGGAGATGACGGTGACGATCCCGCCGGACAAGTTCCAGAAGAAATGATCCGGCACGCGAGCGCGAACTCAAAAGCCACACGGCATTGATTAAGCATTTTGCGCTTCTCTGAGGTGGCCGGGCGCCGCGATATCGGCCAGATTTGCAGTCACCGCTCGATGTGCCCCGGCGAATACCTCGTAGTGATTCGATCGCCTCGGACGCAGCGGATTTCACGACATGAAGGTCAAGGCCTCCGACGCCAGGCTGATGAGCCTGTTCCTCGACATGATGGCCGCCGAGCAGGGCGCCGGTCAGAACACGCTGGACGCCTATCGCCGCGACCTCACCGATCTCTCCGAATTTCTCGGCGGCAAGGCCAACAGCTTCGCCACGGCCGACACCCAGGCGTTGCGCGACTATCTCGCCGACCTCGATACCAGGGGCTTCAAGTCCTCCAGCGTGGCGCGGCGGCTGTCGGCGATGCGGCACCTGTTCCGCTTCCTGCTGAGCGAGCGCATCCGCAGCGACGATCCCGCCGCCATCCTGTCCGGCCCGAAACGCGGCCGTTCCTTGCCCAAGGTGCTGTCGATCGGCGATGTCGACCGGATGCTGACCAGGGCCAAGGAGCTCTCCGAGGTCGGCGAGGCCTCGCCGGCGCAGCGGCTGCGCGCGCTGCGGCTGTATTGCCTGCTCGAGGTGCTGTACGCGACCGGCCTGCGCGTCTCCGAGCTGGTGGCGCTGCCGCGCACCGCGGCCCGCAACGACGCCCGCATGATCGTGGTGCGCGGCAAGGGCAACAAGGAGCGGCTGGTGCCGCTGAACCAGGCCTCGCGCCAGGCGATGGCCGACTATCTCGCCGCCCTGGATGCGCTGAAGCCTGAGAAGAAGGCCAGTGCGACATTCGGCAAATGGCTGTTTCCCTCGTTCGGCGAGAGCGGCCACCTCACCCGCCAGCACTTCGCCCGCGACCTCAAGGAACTCGCGGTGGCCAGCGGCCTGCCCGCCCGGCTGGTGTCGCCGCACGTGCTGCGCCACGCCTTCGCCAGCCATCTGCTGCACAACGGTGCCGACCTGCGCATCGTGCAGACCCTGCTCGGCCACACCGACATCTCGACCACCCAGATCTACACCCACGTGGTCGAGGAGCGCCTCAAGAGCCTGGTCCGCGACCTGCACCCGCTGGCCGAGACCTGACCTCGCTTCACACCTTCCCGAAACCAAATCCGCCGGCGTGACGCCCGGCCGGCTTGACTTCGCGCCCGTCTGCCCCGAAAGAGCGCCATCCTGCCCGCGATCCCGGCGCGATGCCTGGAGGCTGGGCACCGATCGTACCCTAAGCTCCTGAAGTCGTTCGGCTTCAGGTCCGAAGGCCGAACCGATTTCGTCTCCCAGCGCTCTTCCTTCAGCTCTTCCATGCCGGATCCCATGCGCAGCTACCTCGATTTCGAAAAGCCTGTTGCCGAGCTCGATTCCAAGGTCGACGAACTCCGGGCGATGGCCGCCTCCGGCACCGATATCGGCGAGGAGGTCAGCCGGATCGAGGAGAAGGCCGGCCAGGCGCTGGCCGAGCTCTACGCCACGCTCACGCCGTGGCAGAAGACCATGGTGGCCCGCCATCCGCAGCGGCCGCACTTCACCGACTTCGTGGGCGGGCTGATCACCGAGTTCACCCCGCTCGCCGGCGACCGCAAGTTCGGCGAGGACGCCGCTCTGCTCGGCGGCTTCGGCCGCTTCCGCGGCGAGCCGATCTGCGTGATGGGCCAGGAAAAGGGCGCCACCACCGAGTCCCGGCTCAAACACAATTTCGGCATGGCCCGTCCCGAAGGCTACCGCAAGGCGGTCCGGCTGATGGAGATGGCCGAGCGCTTCGGCATCCCCGTGCTGTCGCTGGTCGATTCCGCCGGCGCCTATCCCGGCATCGGCGCCGAGGAGCGCGGCCAGGCCGAAGCGATCGCGCGCTCGACCGACGCCTGCCTGGCGCTCGGCGTCCCGAACATCGCGATCATCACCGGCGAAGGCATGTCGGGCGGCGCGATCGCGCTGACCACCGCCAACCGGGTGCTGATGCTGGAGCACGCGATCTACAGCGTGATCTCGCCGGAAGCCGCCTCCTCGATCCTCTGGCGCGACGGCACCAAGGCGCAGGAAGCCGCCAACAGCATGAAGATCACCGCCCAGGACATGCTCCGCTTCGGCGTGGTCGACACCATTCTCAAGGAGCCGGTCGGCGGCGCCCACCGCGATCCCGCAGCAATGATCGCGGCGACCGGCGAGGCGATCGCCCAGGCGCTCGACGAGCTGAAGGGCCTCGACGCCGACGCCATCCGCAAGCAGCGCCGGCAGAAGTTCATCGAGATCGGCCGCAAGCTCGGCTGACCGGGCTTGCGCCCGGGCCTCGGCGCTCGCGGTTTTGTGAGTCTTTCCAGCCGTTTGGCCGCATTTCGGCCCCGCCGACGGGGTCTGCTGTTTAGAAGTTGTTGACCAAGGCGGCCGGGGCCAGGTGGCATCGCCGGAGCGCGGGTTGCGAGGCCTGGGGTCAAAGGCTACAATTTTAATCAATGGTTTGACGGCATGACGCAGGGTCGACCCGTGATTTATCCAGCTTTCGGGCCGATCGGGTGAGATGAGACTGGGGTGTTGCGGCATGCGGGGTTTGCGGGGAGCTTTGCTTTGATCAACCGCGCTTTCGTCCGGGTTCTCCTGACCTCGGCGGCGTTGGCCGCCGGTGCGCTGCTGACCGGCTGCAACAGCGATCAGGTCGGACTCGCCACCAACGCCAAGGCCAACCAGCCGGTACCGCCGAAGCTCGTCGCGACGATGGGCGAGAAGGATATGGATCTGCAGTCGCCGATCCTGGTCCGCGTCTTCAAGCAGGAGGCCGAGCTCGAGGTCTGGAAGCAGGACCGCTCGGGCAAGTTCGCGCTGCTCAAGACCTATCCGATCTGCCGCTGGTCGGGCGATCTTGGACCCAAAGTGCGCGAGGGCGACCGCCAGGCGCCGGAGGGCTTCTACTCGATCAATCCGAGCCAGATGAACCCGCAATCGGCCTACTATCTGTCGTTCAACACCGGCTATCCGAACGCGTTCGACAAGGCGCTCGGCCGCACCGGCTCGCAGCTGATGGTGCATGGCGACTGCTCCTCGCGCGGCTGCTTCGCGATGACCGACGAGCAGATCGCCGAGATCTATGCGCTCGGGCGCGAGTCGTTCTTCGGCGGCCAGCGCGCCTTCCAGTTCCAGGCCTATCCGTTCCGGATGACGCCGGTGAACATGGCGAGGCACCGCAACAATCCGAACATGCCGTTCTGGCGCATGATCAAGGAAGGCTACGACGCCTTCGAGGTCACGCGGCAGGAGCCGAAGGTCGACTTCTGCGAGAAGAAATACGTCTTCAACGCCCAGAAGCCGCCGGGCGCGACGCATGATCCGGTGTTCGACGCCTCTGCCAAGTGCCCGGCCTATGTCGTGCCCGACGAGATCACCGCCGCCGTGCGCGACAAGCAGCAGGCCGACGAGGCGGAATATGCCAAGCTCGTCGCCAAGGGCACGCCGGTCGCCAAGCTCAACACCGGCATCGACGGCGGCATGAATCCGATCTTCGCCAGCCGCGTGCCCGGAGCCTCCACCGGCCTGTCCGACGCCGGCGAGGCGCCGGGCCTGTCGCTCGCCAACTTCCAGGCCGCGCCAGGCACGATCCCCGGTCACGTCAACCCGCCGCGCGCGCCCGGCGCCGACGAGGTCGCGATGCCGGCCAGTGCCGCGGAGGCGCCGGTGAGCGCGCCGTCGACCCGCGTGGCGGCCGTCAGCGCGCCCGAGAAGCCGAGCTTCATGTCGAGCCTCGCCCGCAAGGTCGGGATCGGCGGCAATGCGGCGGCTGAGAGCACGGCGACAGCCAAGCCCGCGCCGAGCAAGACCGCAGAGGCGAAGCCCGCCGAGACCAAGCCAGCGCCGAAGCCGGTCGCGGCCAAGCCCGCCGAGACCCGGCAGGCTGCCGCGCGGCCGCCGTTCAAGCCCGCGACCAGCGAGGCGCCGGCCACCACCGCCTCGGCTCCCGCCCAGACCCAGACCGCGCTGGTCTCCGGCGCCGTCCCGGTGCTGCAGTCGAACTCGTTCGACAGCCGGTTTTCGGGATTCAAGTAGGTAGGACGTCGGCGCCGCCGGCTCGGAAGAGCCGATCCGAACGCATGACGCCACCCTCCCCTGGAGGGGAAGCACCGCGTTCGTGGTGCCGTCGTGGTCAACGATCTCAAACTGCATCTGGGGATGCGCGTCTCTGTTCTCGCGGCGCATTCGGCGTCCGAGCGATGCATCGATCTCACCCTCTTCAAGACCGAGGGTGCAGGGAAGGCCGGACCTCGACTGAGGCCCGTGGCCCGCCTGCGAAAAAAATGCAGGCGGCAGGAACCACAGGTCCAGCCGGACGATCCGGCCCTCCCTGCGCGACGGTTTGAACGGCTGCTTCGCGATCTCCCTGGGGACCGGGCTGTCTTGCCCCCATCACCGGCGGGATGCACGAGGCATCATCAGCCGGCTTGACCTCAGCGTCGGGAGGCCAGGACCACGCGACTTGACCGTACGGACCGGTGTTGTTCGTCGGCGCGATCAAGTCACGCTGCAAACCGGCCCGCCCATCACATCCCGCACTCCACGCTTCGTGACGACCGCGCAGCGCCCCTCGTCGATGGGGCGGGATGGAATGAATAGATCACGAATTTCCGAAATTGCGAAGCGGAATATTTTTGCTCACGGGACTGGACAGCCCAAATCAGCCTGAACGCGCAGGCGAAATCCGGTTTTCCGCGCCAGAGACTTTGCGGCGGATCGGGGGAATGAACGCGCCCGCATTCGCGACGAGCAGCAGGACCGAGTCGCCCGACGGGCAGACACGACAGCATCGCCCAAGGCCGCACGAAGGCAGGCCGGTTGACGTTCCGGGCATCATGTCATATTAAAAGTTACATGAGACCCAACAGCCAGTTGTCCGGCATCCTCCATGTCCTGCTCCACATGGCGGAGCACGACGGTCCGGTCACCTCCGAGGCGCTCGCAGCGATGATGCAGACCAACCCGGTCGTGATCCGCAGAATCATGGCGGGGCTCCGGGACAGCGGCTATGTGCGCTCCGAGAAAGGCCATGGCGGCGGCTGGACGCTCGCCCGCGATCTGGCGGCCGTCACCCTGCGCGACGTCTACGATTCGCTCGGACGTCCGTCGCTGTTCGCGATCGGCCATCGGAGCGACAATCCCAACTGTCTCGTCGAGCAGGCGGTCAATGCCGCGCTCGACACCTCCATCCGGGCCGCCGAGACGTTGCTGCTGTCCCGTCTCGGTGCCATCACGCTGGCGGCGCTGAGCGCTGATTTCCACGACCGCCTCGAACGACGCAAGCGACCTCGCAAGGGAGACATTTGTCATGCCGGCTGACATTGCCGACGGCGCTCAGCAGTTCATCCGCGCGTTTTCCGATCCCGAATTCGTAGCGCGCTACACCGATGGTCCACGGCGCTTCGTGCCCGGTCTCGACGGGCTGCACCGCATGACGGCGGTTCTGCTGGCCGAGCGGGCGCCCGACCATGCGCGGGTGCTCGTGCTGGGCGCGGGCGGCGGGCTCGAGCTCGATGCGTTGGCCGAAGCGCACCCATCGTGGACCTTCGTCGGGGTCGATCCGGCGCCGCAGATGCTGCGACTCGCCGAACGCAGGCTCGGCGCGCGGATGAGCCGAGTCGAACTGATCGAGGGCATCATCGACGCCGCGCCGGCCGGCCCGTTCGACGCGGCGACTTGCCTGCTGACGCTGCATTTTCTGGCAGCGCCGGAGCGTTTGCAGACAGTACGCGCCGTGCACGACCGGCTCCGCCCTGGCGCGCCGTTCGTGGTCGCCCATAGCTGCCTGCCGAAGGAGCTGACTGAGCGGGCCCTGTGGCTGGACCGTTACGCGGCCTACGCCGTTGCGTCGGGCACCGACCCCGAGCAGGCGAGGACGATGCGCGCGACCATCGATGCCAGCGTCAACATGCTCAGTCCGGAGGACGATGAGGCGATCCTGCGCGGCGGCGGCTTTCGCGATGCCCGTCCGTTCTTCACCGCGCTGACCTGGCATGGCTGGATCGGCCACGCCTGAACCGCCGCTGAGCATCACACCGACGCTCCCCTGAATGACCGCGATCAGCGCCTGCTAATGAGTTGCGCGACCTGCGCCGGCATCCACGCATGTCCCTCCCCGCGGCCCCCGAGGACGTGGATGGCCTGGTCTTGCCGACAGGCTTCGCGCCGGAGCCCTGCCACCTTTCAGCCTGCGTGATGTCGCGCACGGAGCGCGCGGACGCGATCTGCGACAAACGGCGCGTCACCCGAGGCGAGGTGACGCAACCGAGAGGAGCAGGTCATGAGCTTTTGGGATGATATCGGAGATGCCGTCAGTTCCGCCGTCGATGTCGTGAAGGACGTCGCGAAGGATGTGGCGGGTGCGGTCGGCGGCGCGGCGGGCGCCGTGGTCAACACGGTCGAGCACGTCGCCGGCGATGCGGCGCATGCCGTGGGCAGCGTGGTGCACGGCATCGGCGCGCTCGGCGGCGAGGCCATCCATACCGTGGGCGGCGTGCTCGGCGCGATCGGGCACGGCGCCGAGGCGATCGGCGGCGGCCTGCTTCACACCGTCGGCGACGTCGCGTCGACCGTGGTCCATGTCGGCGGCGACGTCCTCCACACCGGCGTCAACGTCGTGAGCGACGTGGCGTCCGGCGTCGGTCACCTGGTGCATGGCGACCTCGACGGCGTCATCAACGACGTCAAACATATCGGCGGCGACATCGTCGACGGCGGGCTCAAGGTCGGTGGCGACGTGGCGCATGGCGCCCTCGACGTCGCCGGCGACCTCGCGCACACCGCGGTCGGCCTCGGCGAGGCCGGGCTGGAGGCAGCGGGCGCAGTCGGCCACGGCGCGCTCGACATGGCCGGCACCATCGTCGGAACGGCCGGCGAGGTCGGCATGGACGCGCTCGACGCCGCAGGCGCGGTGGTGAAGGGCGGCTTCGACGCCGGCGTGGCGGTGGCTGACGGGGCCATCGGCGTGGTCACCGACACGGCGTCGGCGGCCGGCCACCTGATCGGCGGACCGATCGGCGAGGCGATCTCCGGCATCGCGCACGGCGCCGATGCGGTCGGCACCGGAATCGTCGATGGCGTCGGCCACTTCGTCGGCGAAGGCCTCAACGGGCTGGCACAGACCGCGGGCGATTTGAGCCACTCGCTGGGTCAGCAGCTCGACGCGATCGGCCACGACCTCGGCTCGCTGGTCAACGACCTCAGCCATGGCGATCTCGGCGCTGCGATCGGCGATATCTTCAAGCTGGCGCAGGACGGATTGCGCGGCGACGGCATCGCGGTGGCCCATGGCGGGTCCGAGGGCGGCAGCCATGGCGGGTTCTGGGACTCGATCGCCTCGGCGATCCAGCAGTCGGGCGACAACGCCCAGGGTGGCCAGGGCTCGGGCTTGGGCTCGGGGTTCGGCTCCGGTCCGCTGCACGGCGAAGGCTCGTCGCACAACCCGATCATCGTCGACAATTTCGGCGACCATGGCCACCCCGGCAACACCGGCATCGTGCCGCCGAATTTCGATCACGCGCCGGTGGCCGTGCACGATGCGCCGCACGCCGACTACAGCCACATCGTCCAGATGGACGATTCGCATCACTTCGCGATGCATGGCTGAGGCAAGCGGGACATCCCGCCGTGACCGTCACGGCGGGATGTCGCGTCAGGACCGATCGGCGCTCTGCTGGACGATGGCCGGCGGCGCGCCGGTCGCCTGCGCGCGATCACGCGGCAGGTGATCGTTCATTGCCGAGAGTGCGCACAGCGCCAGCGAGCCCCAGACCGCGGCGCTGAAATACAGCGACATCCAGGCGATCTCTTCCTTCCAGTGCTCGAACTCGTGGGTGACGGTCCAGCGCGTGGCGGAGTCGCGCAGGCCGGCGAGCGGATGCAGCAGCGGCGTGCCGGCGGCGCGCTCGATGCGCCAGCGCTTCACATACATCGGGACATCGATCACGACGAGGAAGGCGAGATAGCAGGCGATGCCGACGAGGCCCGCGATCAGCAGGCCGCGCACCACGCCATCGAACTCCGGCAGCAGCCGGCCGAGCCCGATGCCGACGAGCAGGAAGGCCACCGCCCACAGCGAGTTCTCGATCGCGTTGTAGAGGAAATTCCGGGTGACGACAGCGTACCAGGAACAGATCTCGGCGATGACGATCAGCGGCACGATGATACGGGCCATGTTCACCGCGGTCTCGGCATCGGCGATGGCGCCGAGCTGCGCGAGGATGATGGCCCATTGTGCCGCGAAGGCGATCTCGGCGATGGTCGCCACGGTGCGGCCGACGAACACGCTCGACAGCCAACTGTCGACCAGGCAGATGCGCTGCACGTCGGCGCGCGGCAGCACCGAGCGGAAGGCGCAGCCGAACACATAGGCCGCCGACAGCGCCAGCATCGAACCGGTCTGGGACGCCTGCCCCGCCGAACTGCTGCCGCCGTTGAGCTGGCGGTACAGGATGAACCAGAACACGATGTTGGCGAGGCTGACGAGCGTCAGCATCGCCCACCACAGGGCGACCGGGTTCGACAGGGCTCGCGACTGCGCACGCATCCGGGCACTCCAATTTTCATGTGAACGACATGGGATCGTATTAATTTCGTCATGGAGCGGCAACCCGTTCCGGCCACGGAAGGCGCGCAAAAGGCCGTGTGCCGGGAGGGAGATCGGCGACCGCGCGGTGGCCCCATCCCGTGCCCTGCACGGCCAGGAACTTCCGCCCTTCCTCGCCGTTCATGACGCGGCTGCGGCGTCGCGCCGCGGCCTGTCATCATCAGCCTGGAGCCGCGCAATGGCCGCAGCCCGCCATCTGCAGCGCGCGCCGCTGCTCACCTTCACCGCGATCGTTGTCGGCCTGATGGGCCTCGCGCTGCTCGCCGGCGGGGCGTGGCTCGCCGCGATCGGCGGCTCACCGTATTACCTGGTCGCAGGCCTCGCGCTGCTGGTCGTCGCGGTGCTGCTGTGGCGGCGGCATGCGGCGGCGCTGTGGATCTATGCGGCGCTGCTGCTGGGCACGATGATCTGGGCGATCTGGGAGGTCGGGCTGGATTTCTGGTCGCTGGCGCCGCGCGGCGACGTGCTGGTGCCGCTCGGCGTCTGGCTGCTGCTGCCATTCATCACGGCGCATCTGGTGGGCGACATGCGCGCGGCGCGCTGGGGGCTCGTGGCCGTGCTTGCGGTGGCCGTGGTCGTGCTCGGCGCCTCCCTGCGCGGCGATCGTTTCGGCGCCGATGGCGCGCTGCCGCAGGCCGCGGCGGCGACGGCCGGCACCGATACCGCGCCAGCCGAGGCGCAGGCGGACTGGACCGCCTATGGCGCGACCAATTTCGGCACGCGCTTCTCGAGCCTGAAGCAGATCACACCCGACAATGTGAAGACTCTCAAGCTCGCCTGGGAATTCCGCACCGGCGACCGCAAAGGGCCCGACGATCCCGACGAGTTCACCAACGAGGTCACGCCGCTGAAGATCGGCGATCTGCTCTACACCTGCTCGCCGCATCAGATCGTGTTCGCGCTCGATGCCGCCACCGGCAAGCAGCGCTGGAAGTTTGATCCACAGATCGAACATCACAAGAATTTCCAGCACATGACCTGCCGCGGCGTGGCCTATCACGAGACCAAGCCGGGCGCGGTCGACGTGTCAGGCGCGGCGGCCCCGACGGAATGCGCCAGGCGCATCTTCCTGCCGACCAATGACGGAAGGCTGTTTGCGCTCGACGCCGACAGCGGCAAGCCATGCGAGGGCTTTGGCGAGCACGGCCAGATCGATCTCAAGGCCGGCAACGAGATCACCACGCTCGGCTTCTACGAAGGCACCTCGCCGCCGGTCGTCACCGACAAGGTCGTGATCATGGCCGGCGCCGTGATCGACAACTACTCCAACAAGGTGCCGTCGGGCGCGATCCGCGGCTTCGACGTCTACACGGGCAAGCTGCTGTGGGCGTTCGATCCCGGCAATCCCGATCCCAACGAGATGCCGTCGGCCACGCATCACTTCACGCCGGGCTCGCCGAACGGCTGGAGCGTCGGCGCGGCCGACGAGGCGCTCGGCCTGGTCTACATCCCGCTCGGCTCGAGCTCGCCGGACATCTGGGGCGGCAACCGCTCGGCCGACAACGAGCGCTATGATTCGGCGCTGGTGGCGCTGGACATCGCCACGGGAAAATTGCGCTGGTCGTTCCAGAATGTGCATCATGATCTGTGGGACATGGACATGCCGTCGCAGCCGAGCCTGGTCGACATGCCCGGCAAGGACGGCGTGGTGCCGGCGATCTACGTGCCGGCCAAGACCGGCAACATCTTCGTGCTCGATCGCCGCGACGGGCATCTGCTGGTCCCCGCGCCGGAGAAGCCGGTGCCGCAGGGTGCTGCGCCCGGCGACCGGCTGTCGCCGACGCAGCCGTTCTCCGAACTGAGCTTCCGGCCGCGCCAGGAGCTTTCGGGCGCGCAGATGTGGGGCGCGACGATGTTCGATCAGTTGGCGTGCCGCATCATGTTCAAGCGGCTTCGTTACGAAGGTCCGTTCACGCCGCCGTCCGAGCAGGGCACCCTGGTCTATCCCGGCGATTTCGGCATGTTCGAGTGGGGCGGCATCGCCATCGATCCCGTTCGGAAGATCGCGATCGCCAATCCGCAGTCGATCCCGTTCGTGTCGCGGCTGGTGCCGCGCGGCAAGGACAATCCGGCCGAACCCAACGCCGCGCATCCGCCGGGCACCGAGCTCGGCGTGCAGCCGATGTACGGCACGCCCTACGGCGTCTCGCTTGGCATCTTCCTGTCGCCGCTCGGCATCCCCTGCATGGCGCCGCCCTGGGGCAGTCTCGCCGCCATCGACCTCAAGACCAACGCGATCGTCTGGCAGCACCGCGTCGGTACCATCCGCGACCAGGCGCCGCTGCCGCTGCCGTTCAAGCTGGGCGTACCGATGCTCGGCGGCCCGATGGTCACTGCGGGCGGCGTCGCCTTCCTGACCGGCACCATGGACGACTACATCCGCGCCTTCGACGTCAAGGACGGCCGCCTGCTGTGGCAGGACCGGCTGCCGGCCGGCGGCCAGTCGACGCCGATGACCTACGAGGCCGGCGGCAAACAGTATGTCGTCACCGTCGATGGCGGGCACGGCTCGTTCGGCACCAAGCTCGGCGACTATGTGCGGGCCTACGCGCTGCCCGGCAACGTCGCCAGCAAATAGTCCTGCGTGTTCCAGCTCCGCAAAGAGTCGTGCATGGCGTTGGCAGTTTCGTCACGATGTCCCAGGTTCCATGGCGAAACCCAGCGCCGGCGGCCGGCGGCTTAATCATCGGCTGTCCAACCTCGTGCATGACTCAACGCGGGCAGAGGTGCTGCCCGCGTTGACGCTTCGCTAACCGCGATTCCGCGCGCGCCAAAACCCGTCCCGCCGCGGAGCGTAGCTGGCTGCGTGAGGTAAATTGCCGATGTTGACGATTCTGTCCTGCCTGCCCGCCGATCATGATCTGCGCTACGTCGCCGCCGCGCTGCTGGTCTGCGTGCTCGGCTCCCTGCTGTCGATGCGGCTGCTGGCGCGCGTCCGCCGCAACACCGGCCTGCGACGCTTCCATCTGCTGTTCCTGGCCGGGCTGGTCGCCGGCGGCACGGTCTGGACGACGCATTTTGCCGCCATCCTCGGCTATGACGCATCCGGCAACCGTTCGTTCGAGGCGGGACTCACGTTCGCTTCGCTCGGCCTCGCCGTGGTGTTTTCCTGGCTGGGCTTCTTCATCACCACGCGAACGCGGCGCGGCCCGCTGATCGAGGCCGGCGGCGCCGTGTTCGGGCTGGGCATCGCCGCGATGCATTACACCGGCATGGGCGCGCTCAATCTCGACGGCATCCGAACCTGGCACGCGCCGGCGATCTGGCTCTCGGTCGCGCTGGCGACGGGCTTCGGCGCCGTCGCCGCCAACCGCATCGCCCGTCCCGTCACGCGGTTCTGCAAATATGGCAGCTCGCTGGCGATGGTGCTCGCGATCCTGAGCCTGCATTTCACCGGCATGGCTGCGCTGACCTTGGCGCCGATGGCCGGCATCGACGCGCCCGTGCAATCGCTGTCCGACAGCGTGATGCTGATCAGCATCGTCACCGGCATCGGCCTGATCATGGCGATGGCCGCCTCGGCCTATATGATCGATCTGCAGGCGGCGCAGGAGGCTGTCGAAGGCTATCGGCAGCTCGCGTTGCAGGATCCGCTGACCGGCCTGCCCAACCGCAACGGCCTCGGCCATCGGCTGGCGCCGCTGCTGACCGACGGCGACGAGACGGCGCACCTGGTGGTGCTCGCGATCGACCTCGACCGCTTCAAGGACATCAACGACGCCCACGGCCATGCCGCGGGCGATGCGGTGCTGACGATGATCGCGCAGCGTATTGCATCGACGCTGCAGCCCGGCGAGTTCCTGGCGCGGATCGGCGGCGACGAGTTCGTCGCCGTCAAGAGCGAGATCTTCGCGCGCACCGAGGCGGCGAAGTTCGCCGCGCGGATGCGCACGCTGGTGCTGGCGCCTGTCGAGTGGGAGGAACGCAGCCTCTCGGTCGGCTGCAGCATCGGCATCGCGCTGCATCCCGACCACGGCCTCACCGCCGACGAGCTGCTCACCCGCGCCGACCTCGCGATGTACCGCGCCAAGAGTCTCGGCCAGGGCAAGATCTGCACCTATGAGCCGTCGATGGACGAGGCCAGCCGGCGCCGCGCCGAGCTCGCCATCGACCTCAAGCGCGCGCTGGTGCGCAACGAGTTCGAGCTGCACTACCAGGTGCAGAACGACACGCAGAGCGGCGGCATCATCGGCTTCGAGGCGCTGCTGCGCTGGAATCACCCGGTGAAGGGCCGCGTGCCGCCGAACGATTTCATTCCGATGGCCGAACAAACCGGGCTGATCGTCGACATCGGCGACTGGGTGCTGCGCACCGCCTGCGCCACCGCCGCGAGCTGGAGCCAGCCGTTCAAGGTCGCCGTCAACGTCGCGCCGATGCAGCTCAACCACGACCTGCCGAAGCGCGTCGCCGAGGTGCTGCGCGAGACCGGATTGGCGCCGGAGCGGCTGGAGATCGAGCTGACAGAAACGGGCATCATCGCCGACCGCCAGCACGCGCTACAGGTAATGCAGGCGCTGAAGGCTATCGGCGTCACGGTGGCGATGGACGATTTCGGCACCGGCTACTCGTCGCTGTCGACCTTGCAGGTGTTTCCGTTCGACAAGATCAAGGTCGACAAGAGCTTCATCCAGTCGGTCGAGACCAGCGTGCACGCCGCGGCGATCGTCAAGGCGACCCTGCTGCTCGGGCGCAGCCTCAACATCCCCGTGCTGGCCGAGGGCGTCGAGACCGAGCAGCACCTCGCCTTCCTGCGCGAGGAGGGCTGCAGCAGCGTGCAGGGCTTCCTGTTCGGCAAGCCGATGCCGCAGGAGGCGATCAGCCGGATGATCCGCGACGTGCCGACAGCGCCGGCGCGCGCGCCTGCCAAGAGCGCTGCGGCTGCCTGAGCAGGCGGACGTCTCAGAACGTTCGGATGATCTTGAAATCGAGCCCGTCGGCCGCGGCGAGATGCATCGCCATGCCGGCGCGGCCCTGCCGGATCGTCACCTCGCCGCGCGCGCCGGAATAGACGATGTTGCGGCCGGCGGCAGCGAGCGGTCGCAGGGACAGCGAGCCGGCGCGCTCGGCGGCGGCCTTCAGGAAGCGCAGGCCCTCGTAGTTCGACTGGCCGACCGATCCGACCGGCGGCGCTTGGGCGCCAAACATGGCGGTGTAGCGGCTTATGAACGCGTCATTGGCCTTGGAGCCGATGCAGCTGAAATAGCCGGAAGAGGTATACAGATTCTCGGTGTTGTCGGCGCCGATGCCGAGCAGCACCGTTTCGTCCACCGCGCCGGCGAGACGCAGCGTGGTCGCGGCGAGGCCCGACTCGCCGAAGGCGCGATTGAAGGTGATGCTGTCGGTGCCGATCAGCGAGACCAGCACGACATCGGGCCGGGCGGCGCGGATGCGCGCCAGATGCGCCTGGTGATCATCCTCGCCCACCGGCACGAACTCCTCGCCGACCACCTGGCCGCCGGCCTCGGTGATGTAGGTCTTGGTCTGAAGATGCGACTGCCACGGCCAGACATAGTCGCTGCCGATCAGGTACCAGCGCCGGGCGCGCTTGTTCTCCGCCAGCCAGTGGATGGCAGGGCGCGTCTGGCTGTGCGGCGTCTCGCCGATCGCCATCACGCCGGGCGTGCGCTCGCCACCTTCATAGACCGGCGTATACACATAGGGGATGCGGCCGCGGGTGAGCCGGCGCAGCGCCAGCCTGACCGCGCTGATATGCGAGCCCGTCACGACGTCGATATCGTCGAATTCGAGGGCATCCCTGGCGCGCTCGACCACCTCGGCCACAGGGCCGCCGGAATCGTAGAACGACAATTCGATCTCGCGGCCGAGGATGCCGCCGCGGCGGTTGATCTCGGACACCGCCAGCAGCGCGCTGTTGGTCGCGGCCGGCCCCCAGATGCCGGGCGAGCCGGAGAAGGTGAGGAAGTTGCCGATGCGCAGCCGGCTCCGGGAGCCGCGCCGCTGGAGACGGTCGGGATCGAAGGGGGCGAGTGCAGGAAGGCCGGCCCGCCGGGGCGGGCTCCTGAACAGCAGGGATGGCGGCAGACCGAAACGCCCGGCCGTGACAGATCCTGTCGAGAGCACACCCACTCCTTGGCCGCAACCGTGTCTGGCCCATTGTGGGCCGGCGGTCATACGCCGTCAAAATCAGCACGCGTTCGGCAAATATCCTATTCGAAAATGTTGAATGTTCAAGAATTGGGATGCATATAGATCGGGCAGCAACTGCCGGACATTCATTCAAGCCGGGACCGCAAGCGAAGTTCATCGTGGCCAAACCGCCCCATCCCAACACCCCCCTCACCGAACATCTCGCCTATCTGCTCGCGCAGGCCAACCGGGAGATCAACCGGCAGCTGGAATCGCGCCTCAGCACGGAAGGCGTGCCCGTCGAGCAGTGGCGCATCCTCAAGGTGCTCTCGGACGGCGAGGGACACTCGATGGGCGACCTCGCCGACGCGGTGCTGCTGAACCACCCGACCCTGACCAAGATGATCGACCGCATGGTGTCCGACTCGCTGGTCTACCGTCGCCAGGACGCCCACGACCGCCGCAAGGTGCTGATGTTCATCAGCGACCATGGCAAGGCGCTGTGCAAGCGGCTGAACTCGCTGGCGGCCAGCCAGGAAGCGCACATCCTGGAGAACTATGGCGACAAGGCCACCGGCGAGCTGAAGCGGCTGCTCGAGAATTTGATCGACGCGGCGAGCTGAGGAGGCGCTGCTTGAACGATCGATTCGCGGTGCGCGTTAATGCGCCACCTCCCCTTGTGGGAGAGGGCGCTGTATCGCACAGCGCATGGCGGGGCTCGATCCGGGTGAGCGACAGCGCGCTTCTCCCCAACTAACGCTGCAGCGCAGCGTTGCTGCGACAATTCTCCCGGAGTCCCCATCATACCGGGATAGACGCAAGACGAATCCTCGCTCATCCTGTCCTCTCGCGATCGCGACAAACGGGCCACAGAGCCCGCGCGCGATCACCGGCCGCATCGGCCGGACGAGGACACGACACCGGGAGGACAGGCCATGGGCATTCATCTGCTCGATCGCGCCATCGGCAGCGACTATCCGACATTCGCCAGCACCGCTGACATCCGCGCCTTCGAGCAGACGCCGTATGATGAACGCATCGCCGCGCGGAGCACCTATGAGGCGCTGAAATGCGGCGCGTCTGCCAATCCGGACGCGCCGGCGATCCAGTTTCTGCAGAATGCCGATCCCGCCGATACGCCGGTCGTGATCTCCTATCGCGACTTCGTCGCCAGGGTGACGCAGGCCGCGAACATGTTTCATGCGCTCGGCGTCGGCCCCGACGACGTCGTCAGCTTCATGCTGCCTCTGGTGCCGGACGCGTTCGTCACGCTGTTCGGCGCCGAGGCGGCCGGCATCGCCAACCCGGTCAATCCGCTGCTCGAGCCGCACCAGATCGCCGAGATTCTCGATGCCGCCAAGACCAAGGTGCTGGTGGCGCTCGGTCCCCTGCCCGGCACCGACATCTGGCAGAAGGTGGAGAAGGTGCGCGGCGGCCTCAAGCACCTCAAGGCGATCGTGCAGGTGCATGGCGGCGGCGGTGATCCTGCCAACGGCATTCATGCCTTCAACGATTTGATCGGGCCGCAGCCGAGCGATCATCTGGTCAGCGGCCGGCGGATCAAGGCGAGCGACACCGCCGCCTATTTCCACACCGGCGGCACCACCGGCACGCCGAAGCTGGTGCGCCACAGCCATGGCAATCAGGTCTATCAGGCCTGGGGCGTCAACCTGATCCTGAAGGCCAAGCCCGGCGGTACCCTGCTGTTCGGCATGCCGCTGTTTCATGTCGGGGGATCGCTGACCCAGGCGCTGCAGACGCTGTCGGCGGGCGGCTGCCTCGTCGTGCTCTCCGGCGCCGGCTGGCGCAATCCGAATGCGGTGCGCAACATCTGGGGCCTGGTCGAGCGCTTCAAGCCGGAGACCTTATCGAGCGTGCCGACCGTGCTGGCGGCGACGCTCGCGGTGCCGCAGGGCGATGCCGACATCTCCAGCCTGCGCTACGCCGCAGGCGGCGGCTCGGCGATTCCGGTCGCGGTCGGACAGGCGATCATGGACAAGCTCAAGCTGCCGGTGATCGAAGTCTACGGCATGACCGAGACCGCGAGCGTGCACACCATGGCCTATCCGGACCAGCCGATCCGGCTCGGCTCGGTCGGCCTGCCCCTGCCTTACGCCAAGGTGCGGATCGTCAAGCTCGACGCCGATGGCCGTTACGAGCGCGATTGCGCACCGGATGAGATCGGAGTCGTCATCATGGCCGGGCCCGGCGTGTTCTCCGGCTATCTCGACGACGTCCACAACAAGGGCGCCTTCGTCGACGGCCACTGGGTGAACTCCGGCGATCTCGGCCGGCTCGACGCCGACGGCTTCCTGTGGATCACCGGCCGCGCCAAGGATCTCGTGATCCGCGGCGGCCACAACATCGATCCGGCGCCGATCGAGGAGATCCTGTTCCAGCATCCTTCGGTCGGCTTCGCCGCGGTGGTCGGCCAGCCCGACGCTTACGCCGGCGAGCTGCCGATCGGCTATGTCCAGCTCAAGCCCGGTGCTGCCGTGCAGCCGGGCGAGCTGGAGGACTGGGTGCGCGCGCGCACGCCGGAGCGCGCCGCAGTGCCGGTGCAGATCATCCCGATCGATCCGATGCCGGTGACCGGCGTCGGCAAGGTGTTCAAGCCGCAGCTGCGCTGGGACGCCGCGGCGCGCGTGTTCACCAAGGTGCTGTCGCAACTGACCGACCGCGGCATCGATTGCAGCGTCAAGGTCGGCGCCCATGGCAGCCACGGCAGCCTCGCCACGGTGACCTTGCGCAACGTGCCGGCGGAGAGCCGGGAGGCGATCGAGAACGAGGTGCACACGCTGCTGGCGCCGTTCGTGATCCGGCACGAGGTGGTGATGGGGTGAGCACCGGCAGAGCAAGAGCCCCAAGTGGGGGGCTCGGTAATTTTGCGGAATGTTGCGGTCGAACTACATGCAGTTCGACCGCTGCATGTTACCACCTCGGCGGGAAGCTGAGGAATTCTGGGAATGCTGAGAGTTCTACTGGGTACGGCGGCGATTGCCTTCACCGCCTCGACTGTGTTCGCCGCCGATCTGCCGCTCAAGGCCAGCCCCCCGGCAGCTCCCATCAAGTTCACCTGGACCGGCTGTTTCGTCGGTGGCCATCTCGGCGGACTGGTCAGCGACGATCGGACGACGAATGATCTCGGCGTCTCAAGGGACTACGATGCCGCAGGCTTTGTCGGTGGCGGCCAGATCGGCTGCGACTACCAGTTTGCGCCCAACTGGGCGATCGGCGCCGAAGCCCGCGCTTCCTGGAGCACGCTGCGAACAAGTCATCCCGGCTCAGTGCGGAACCGCATCACCGGAGCGGTCCGCCCCTCGCAATTCATCACAACGAACGATGTCCTGGCTTCAGCAACGGTTCGGCTCGGCTACATCTATGGCGAGCGTTGGCTGGTCTATGCCGGCGGCGGTGCTGCATGGACCCGCGAGCGCAATGAGGACCCGTTCATCCTGCCGGCGGGAGATGCGGTCGATCCGAGCACGACGTCGACGCGGCCCGGCTGGACCGTCGGAGGCGGTGTCGAGTGGGCCTTTGCGCCGCATTGGTCGGCGAATGTCGAATACAACTACTATGACTTCGGCACCCGCGGCATCACGATGACCAACACGGCCCCGGTCGTCAACATCACCGGCTTCGAGGTCAGCGACCGCATGCACGCCGCAACGCTCGGCGTGAACTATCGATTCTGAGACCGCGGGCTCGCACGCACGGGATTTGTTGAGGCGGACGGCTGCCGCCGTCCGTTTCTACTTTGGCTCGCCGGGCGATGCCGCGGGCCATAAGACGCCCTTCTCGACCGCCACCTTGCGCAACAGATCCGGACGATCGGAGATGATGCCGTCGGCTCCGATATCGATCAGCCGCGCCATGTCCTCGGGCTTGTTGACCGTCCACACGACGGCTCGCAAGCCGAGCGCATGCGCCTCACTGATCAGCTCGGGCGTGACATCGGCGAAATAGGGCGACCACACCTTGCCGCCGGCCGCGCGGATTGTGCGCGGCAGCGAGCCGCCGTGATCGGCGGGGTTGAAGCCGGCAGTCCAATGCGTGGCCTGTGCGAGAGAGACGTTCGGCGACCTGCCGCGCTGGATCGTCAGATACACCGTCGGAATCTCGGGCGCACGCTGCTGCACCAGCTGCAGGGTGCGCCAGTCGAACGACTGGACCATGACGCGGTCGGTGAACGCCTCCGCCTTCAGCAGATCGAGCAGCAGCGTGACGAAGCGTTCCGGATCGGGCGCCTCCTCGGGATGATGGGGATCGAGCTTGGTCTCGATGTTGAGGCGCACATGCGTGTTGCCCGCGCTGCGCACCAGATCGATGAGCTGTTTCAGGGTCGGAATGCACGGCGGAGGAACATCACCCGACAAGGCCCGCTGCTCCGGAAACTGCCTGGCGTAGTCGCTGCCTGGACGGATCTGGCCGAGGTCGTAGGACTGCACCTCCGAGAGCGGCAGCTCGATCAGCAGCGGCCCGGGCTGAGCGACGTAGTTGCCGGCGGCATCGCGGGCGAGATCCGGATTGATGCGCCGCTCATGCGAGACCACGAGCACGCCATCGCGAGTGGCACCGATATCGAGCTCGAGCGTGTCGACACCCATTGCCAGCGCAGCGGCAAAGGCCTGCAGCGTGTTCTCCGGAAACAGAGCGCGGCCGCCGCGATGAGCCTCGATGTCGAAGGCCATGGCTAGGCTCCCAGCAAAAGAGAGAAGCAGGGACAGAGACAATACGAGACATCGGCGCCACATGGCGCCAGCCTATCATACCTGCACGGAGAGCCCATTCCCCTTGTCTCCGCGCGCCTTCTGAACTAGGCCTTTTCCCATCAGACCGGCAGACGATGCCTGTCGTGGATCGAGGGGAGGCGATTCCCGCGCGCGCTGCAGCGCCCGCGCCCCCATGCCCTTTGACCCTCCTTGCGAGCCTTGTTTTCCGAGTTCACGCGCGACGGACCATGCCCATGACCGACCTCCCTGTCATCATCGCCGGCGGCGGCATCGGCGGCCTGGCGACGGCGCTGACCCTGCAGCAGATCGGCGTGCCCTGCATCGTCCATGAAAGCGTGCGCGAGATGCGGCCGCTCGGCGTCGGCATCAATTTGCAGCCCAATGCGGTGCGCGAGCTCTACGACCTCGGCATCGGCGCTGCCGATCTCGACCAGGTCGGCGTCCCCGCGAAGGAATGGGCGCTGGTCGGGCTGAACGGCAACGACATCTATTCCGAGCCGCGCGGCCTGCTCGCCGGCTACGACTGGCCGCAATATGCCGTGCATCGCGGCAAGCTGCACATGCTGCTGTACAGCCGGCTGGTGGAGCGTGCCGGGCGCGACGCCGTGCGGCTCGGCAGCCGCGTCACTGGATATGACAAGAATGCCGATGGGGCGGTGATGGCCCGCGTCGAGCATGCCGACGGCTCGCGCTCCGAGCAGCGCGGGCGGCTCCTGATCGGCGCCGACGGCATCCACTCGGCGATCCGGGCGCAGATGCATCCCACGCAGCCGCCGATCCATTGGGGCGGCGCCGTGATGTGGCGCGGCGTCACCTGGGCGAAGCCGATGCGCACCGGCTCGTCCTTCGTCGGGCTGGGCACCCACCGCCATCGCGTCGTGGTCTATCCGATCTCGCATCCCGATCCGAAGACCGGACTGGCGCTGATCAACTGGATCGCGGAAGTGACGATGGACAACACCGAGGGCTGGAAGCAGACCGGCTGGTTCCGGCAGGTGCCGGTAGCTGAGTTCGCGCATCATTTCGCCGGCTGGACCTATGACTGGCTCGACGTGCCCGCGCTGATCGCCGGCGCCGACGGCGCCTACGAGAACCCGATGATCGACCGCGATCCGGTCTCGACCTGGGTCGACGGCCCCGTGGCGCTGATGGGCGACGCCGCGCATGCGATGTATCCGACCGGCTCCAACGGCGCCAGCCAGGCGATCGTGGACGCGCGCGTGCTCGGCGCCTGCCTGCTGGCGCATGGCGTGACGCCGGCCGCGCTCGCGGCCTATGACGAGAAACTGTGCGGCCCGATTTCGCAGGTCATCCTGCGCAACCGCGGCGCCGGACCGTTCGGCCTGCTCAATCTGGTGGACGAGCGTTGCGGGGGCAAGTTCACGAACATTGATGACGTGATCCCGCCGGCCGAACGCGACGCGTTCATGGCCGGCTACAAGAAGGCGGCCGGCTTTGCGATCGAGCAGCTGAACGCGGCGCCGCGGACGATTGCGGAAGGGGCAAGGGTCGGCGGTCTGGCGGCGATCTGAGTCCTGCGGTCAGCGACGTGATCTGAACCGGTGAACCTGAGTCGCCGAAACAGCCGCCAAGCGGGGATCGCCATGCTCCGACGATTTGGTCGACGGTCCCTGGCGGCCGCATTCCTGACGCTGTCGGGTCAGACCGGCCTTGCTGCCGACTGCAGCAAGAGACCGGCAACCGCGCAACTGGTCGGCCCGATGATCATGGCCGGTTTCTTCGGGACCAAGACATCGGATCCGGGATTTCAGCAAGTCCTGTCCGATCTCGAGGAGGGGCTGATCGGCGGCGTCGTCATCCTCGGCCGCAACGTCGGAACATCGGATGATCTCACCGCGATGATCGACCGGATCCGATCATGCAAATGCGCGTCTCCTCCGTTCATCGCCATCGACGATGAAGGCGGTACGGTCGAGCGGCTCGGATCGAATGTCGGCCTTGCGGAAACACCGCCGGCCGCAGAGGTCGCTCGCGGCTCCATCACGGCGGCGCGAAGCGCTTACACCGCGCTCGCCGAAAAGCTCGCGACGCTGCACATCAACATAAATCTCGCGCCGGTGGTGGACCTCAACACCAACCCGTCGAACCCGATCATCGGGCAGCGGCAACGCAGCTATGGCGCCGACTCCGACGCCGTCGTGCGCTATGCGGCGGCGTTCATCCAGGCGCACCGAAAAAAAGGCATCCTGACGGTGCTCAAGCATTTTCCCGGGCATGGATCATCGACCGCCGACAGCCATGCCGGCATTGCCGACGTCACAACCACCTGGTCACCAGCAGAGTTGAAGCCGTACCGGCGGCTGATGAGGCGAGGGCTCGCCGGGGCGATCATGGTCGGACATCTGGCGAATTCCCGGCGATGGGGCGGCGTTGCCACCCAGAGCGACGGACATGCGATCGATCGCCTGCTGCGCCGCGACCTCGGCTACGACGGCGTGGTGATGACGGACGATCTCGCCATGAAAGCCATCCTCGATGCCAAGCCGCCGGCCGCCGCCGCCATCGACGCGGTCAAGGCGGGCGCGGATATCATCATGTTCACCAAATTGAGCGACGCGGATCAGACCTCCGACGTCGGCCGCGAGATCAATCGCGCGCTGACCGCCGCCGTCTGCTCCGGCGAGCTCAAGGCCGGCAACCTGCAACGCTCCGCCGCGCGCATCCGAAAGTGGACGTCGGGCTGGACGCAGCACGGCCGCTCGTAAGCACAGCATCACGCGCGCGTCGCCGTGCGCTGATCTCAGCCCCATGCTGCCAGCAGGTGTGAGGCGGCATGCTGGAGCGAGCAGTGTGCGCAAGCACGCCGGCCTGCGGTTATGGATCCCGGCGTTCGCCGGGATGACGGCGGTGGGTTCGGCACACAGCTCGATCAACAGCGTCATTGCGAGCGCTGCGAGGCTATCCAGAGTCGCGGGCGGGACTATGGATTGCTTCGCTTCGCTCGCAACGACAATGGAGAGACCGCCGCGCGCAGACCCGCGCCTACGCGTACTTCCCGTGGCAGTGCTTGTACTTCTTGCCTGAGCCGCAGGGGCAGTCCTCGTTGCGGCCGATCTTGCCCCAGGTCGTGGGGTCGTTCGGGTTGCGCGCTTCGGCTGGGACCGGGGCGGCGCCCGAGGACGGCACCAGGGAGACGTTGGCGAAGGCCATCTCGTCCTCGCCGGTGTTGGGATCCGCGTGGTGCGCCTGCATCGGCGGCAGCACCTGCTGCTGCTCCTCCGGCGGCACGATCTCGACCCGCATCAGCTGCGCGGTGACGGCCTCGCGCAGATGCGCGATCATGGCCTCGAACAGCGTGAAGGCTTCCGACTTGTACTCCTGCAACGGATCGCGCTGGCCGTAGCCGCGCAAGCCGATGACCTGGCGCAGATGATCGAGCATCACCAGGTGCTCGCGCCAGAGATGGTCCAGCGTCTGCAAGAGGATCGTCTTCTCGACGTAGCGCATCACGTCGGGGCCCCATTGCGCAACCTTGGCGGCCATGCGCTCATCGGCGTGGGTCTCGATGCGCTTGAGCAGCTCCTCGTCGGCGATGCCCTCTTCCTTCGCCCATTCATCGACCGGCAGGTCGAGGTCGAGCACGCGCTTCAGCTCCTCCCTCAGGCCGGCGACGTCCCACTGCTCGGCATAGGCATGCTCGGGCACGTGCTTGCTGACGAGATCGTCGATGAAGGCATGGCGCATGTCGGTGATCGTTTCGACGACGCTCTCGTCCTGCATCAGCTCGACGCGCTGGTCGAAGATCACCTTGCGCTGGTCGTTCTGGACGTTGTCGAACTTCAGGAGGTTCTTGCGGATGTCGAAGTTGCGCGCCTCGACCTTCTGCTGCGCCTTCTCCAGCGCCTTGTTGATCCAGGGATGGATGATGGCCTCGCCTTCCTTCAGGCCGAGCCGGGTCAGCATGCTGTCGAGCCGGTCGGACCCGAAGATCCGCATCAAATCGTCTTCCAGCGACAGGAAGAACTTGGAGCGGCCGGGGTCGCCCTGGCGGCCTGAGCGGCCGCGCAACTGGTTGTCGATGCGGCGGGATTCGTGGCGCTCGGAACCGATGATGTAGAGGCCGCCCGGCTTGGTCACGGTCTTGGCAGGCTTCGAGCCCTTGGCCGGCTCGATCTCGACCGTCTCCTCGGCCTTCAAAACGATCTCGCGGAAGCAGGCGATGTCGGCCTTGATCTGCTCGATCTTGGCGGCCTTCTCGGCCTCATCAGTAATGCCACCGGTCTCCTGCTGGATGCGCATCTCCAAGGAGCCACCGAGCTTGATGTCGGTGCCGCGGCCGGCCATGTTGGTCGCGATCGTGATCGCGCCGGGCACGCCGGCTTCCGCCACGATATAGGCTTCCTGCTCGTGGAAGCGCGCATTCAGCACCGCGAACAGTTTTGCGGGCTTGCCGGCACGGGCCGCCGCATAGAGCTTGTCGAGCGCGCGCTCGCTGCCGAAATCGATCTGCTTGTAGCCGTGCTGCTTCAGGTAGGCGGCCAGCACCTCGGACTTCTCGATCGAGGCGGTGCCGACCAGCACCGGCTGCAGGCGCGAATTCGCTCGCTCGATCTCGGCGAGGATTGCGGCGTATTTCTCCTGCTGGGTGCGATAGACCTCGTCATCCTCGTCGAGACGCGCGACCGGCAGGTTGGTCGGGATCTCCAGCACCTCGAGCTTGTAGATGTCGAACAGCTCGTCGGCCTCGGTGGCGGCCGTGCCGGTCATGCCGGCGAGCTTGGCGTACATGCGGAAGTAGTTCTGGAAGGTGATCGAGGCCAGCGTCTGGTTCTCGGGCTGAACCGGCTGATGCTCCTTGGCTTCCAGCGCCTGGTGCAGGCCTTCCGAATAGCGCCGGCCCGGCATCATGCGGCCGGTGAATTCGTCGATGATCACGACCTCGCCGTCGCGGACGATGTAGTCCTTGTCGCGGGTGAACAGCGTGTGTGCGCGCAGCGCCTGATTGATGTGATGGACGACGGAGACGTTCTCGACGTCGTAGAGCGAGTCGCCCTTGAGCTGGCCGGCGTCACGCAGCAGGGTCTCGATCTTCTCCATGCCGGCTTCGGTGAGCGTCACCGTGCGCTGCTTCTCGTCGACCTCGTAGTCGGTCTTGTCGAGCTTCGGCACGAAGGTGTCGATGGTGTTGTAGAACTCCGAGCGATCGTCGAGCGGGCCGGAGATGATCAGCGGCGTGCGCGCCTCGTCGATCAGGATCGAGTCGACCTCGTCGACGATGGCGAAGAAGTGCCCGCGCTGGACCATCTCCTCCAGCCGGTACTTCATGTTGTCGCGGAGATAGTCGAAGCCGTATTCGTTATTGGTGCCGTAGGTGATGTCGCACGCATAGGCCGCCTTGCGCTCGGCATCGTCGAGGCCGTGCACGATCACGCCGGTGGTCAGGCCGAGGAAGCCGTAGATCTGGCTCATCCAGCCGGCGTCGCGGCGGGCGAGGTAATCATTCACCGTCACGACGTGGACGCCCTTGCCGGCCAGCGCATTGAGGTAGACCGCGAGGGTCGCCACCAGCGTCTTGCCTTCGCCGGTCTTCATCTCGGCGATGTCGCCCTCGTGCAGCACCATGCCGCCGATCAGCTGGACGTCGAAATGGCGCTGGCCGAGGGTGCGCTTGGAGGCCTCGCGGACGGTGGCGAAGGCCGGGACCAGGATATCGTCGAGGGTCTTGCCGTCGGCGAGCTGCGTCTTGAACTCCTCGGTGCGCGCCTTGAGCTGCTCGTCGGTCAGCTTGGCGAGCTCCGGCTCCAGCGCGTTGATGGCGTTGACACGGGACTGGTAGCCCTTGACGCGACGGTCGTTGGCGGAGCCGAATAGCTTGCGGGCGAGCGCGCCGATCATTGCTGAAATCCTGCCTCTATGGGGTCTGCGTAGCAGCCGTAACTCGTGGTTTGGGTTTGCTGTTCCCGACGTGATGCACCGCAGCACCCGCGCCAGCCTCGACCTTCGGCGCCGGGCGGCGTCCGCCAGATGAGTGGGAGACAGGCAAACCAGGGTTCAACGGCCAAAAACGCAGCAAAATAAGCGCTATCGCCCTTGAAGCGACCGGGGAGAGATATGGCTGGGGGGGAACGTTGTCAACGGCGCCCGACGGCGGGCCGTCGCCGCCAACATGTCGCCGATTTCACGAAATTGACAGACTTTTCGCGTTGCCAAGGCCCGGCGATTGGGCGAGTGTCCCGGCCGCCCTGAGGCCTCCCCCTCGAGCCCCCTCTTCTTCAACAAGGATTTTCCATGACCACGTCGTTCCCGGTTACGAAAACCGGCCTGCGCCTCGGCCTTGCCACCGCTCTCGCCGGAAGTCTCGCGTTGTCCCTGCTTGCCGCGCCCGCACGCGCCGCCGACGATGCCAACCCGGTGCTGGCCAAGGTGAACGGCGCCGAGATCCGCAAGAGCGACGTGACGCTCGCCGAGGAGGAGCTCGGACAGAGCCTCGCGCAGATGGATCCGGCGACCAAGGACGAGAACGTGCTGTCGTTCCTGATCGACATGAAGCTGGTCGCCAAGGCGGCCGAGGACAAGAAGGTCGCCGACACCGAGGAGTTCAAGAAGCGCCTCGCCTTCACCCGCAACCGGCTGCTGATGGACAGCCTGCTCGCCACCGAGGGCAAGGCCGCGACCACGCCGGACGCGATGAAGAAGGTCTATGAGGAAGCCGCCAAGCAGATCGGCGGCGAACAGGAGGTCCACGCCCGCCACATTCTGGTGGAGACCGAGGACGAGGCCAAGGCCGTCAAGGCCGAGCTCGCCAAGGGCGCCGATTTCGCCGAGCTCGCCAAGAAGAAGTCCAAGGATCCCGGCGCCTCGGACGGCGGCGACCTCGGCTTCTTCACCAAGGAGCAGATGGTGCCGGAATTCGCCAACGTCGCCTTCTCGCTGGAGCCGGGCAAGATCTCCGATCCGGTGAAGACCCAGTTCGGCTGGCACGTCATCAAGGTCGAGGAAAAGCGCAGCCGCAAGCCGCCGGAGTTCGACCAGGTCAAGGGCCAGATCGAGACCTACGTCACCCGCAAGGCCCAGGCCGACTACGTCGGCAAGCTGCGCGAGGCCGCCAAGATCGAGCGCCTGGACAAGCCGGCCGCGACCGACGCGGCCAAGCCGGCGGATGCCAAGCCCGCCGATGCGAAGCCGGCCGAGCCGGCGAAGAAGTAAGCGGCATCGCCACTTGGCTTGAGACGCGACATACTCACGTCATGAACAGCGTCGTCCCCGCGAACGCGGGGACCCATACCGCGTGATGTTGGAAACGGGCCCGCGGCCAGTACCGCGCCTCACAACTGAGCCCTGTGGTTATGGATCCCCGCTTTCGCGGGGATGACAGATGTGGGCGTGGAGACATCCACTCCCACAACGTTGACGAGGATGATACAGAGCGCTTCCCGCTCATCCTCTGCCGGAAGCCCTCCGATGTCCTCAGCCGTCTCCCCGCTCGCCCCGACCGATGTCCCCGACATGCCCGCCATTGCGGGCGTCAAGCTCGCGACTGCGGCGGCCGGCATCCGCTACAAGAACCGCACCGACGTGCTGCTGGCGCTGCTCGATCCCGGCACCACGGTGGCCGGCGTGTTCACGCTGTCGAAATGCCCGTCCGCTCCGGTCGAATGGTGCCGCGCCAAGCTGAAGGGCGGCAAGGCGCGCGCGCTGGTGGTCAACTCCGGCAACGCCAACGCCTTCACCGGCAAGACCGGCAAGCAGTCGACGGCGCTGACGGCGGCGATCGCCGCCAAGGCGGTCGGCTGCAAGCAGGACGAGATCTTCCTGGCCTCGACCGGCGTGATCGGCGAGCCGCTGGATGCGACCAAGTTCGACGGCGTGCTCGAAGGGTTGGCCGGCACCGCGGCGCCTGAGGACTGGATGGGCGCGGCGCGCGCCATCATGACCACCGACACCTTCCCGAAGGTGGCGACCGCCACCGTGAAGCTCGGCAAGGCCAGGGTGACGATCAACGGCATGGCCAAGGGCGCCGGCATGATCGCGCCAGACATGGCGACAATGCTGTCGTTCATCTTCACTGATGCGCCGATCACGGCCCCCGCACTGCAGGCGCTGCTCAAGGCCGGCGTCGAGGACACCTTCAACGCGGTGACGATCGACGGCGATACCTCGACCTCCGACACCCTGCTCGCCTTCGCCACCGGCGCCGCCGCGGCGAAGGGCGCGCCGAAGATCAGCCGCGCCAGCGATCCGCGCGCCAAAGCATTCGTCAAGGCGTTCAACGCCGTGCTGGCCGACCTCGCCGAGCAGGTCGCGCGCGACGGCGAGGGCGCCCGCAAGCTGGTCGAGATCATCGTCGAGGGCGCCAAGAGCAAGCCGTCGGCGCGCAAGATCGCGATGTCGATCGCCAACTCGCCGCTGGTGAAGACCGCGATCGCCGGCGAGGACGCCAACTGGGGCCGCGTGGTGATGGCGGTCGGCAAGGCCGGCGAGCCGGCCGACCGCGACAAGCTCTCGATCTCGTTCAACGGTATCCGCGTCGCATCGAAGGGCGCGCGCGATCCGTCCTATGACGAGGCGGAAGTCTCCGAGGCGATGAAGGCGCAGAAGGTGCAGATCAAGGTCGCGCTCGGCCTCGGCAAGGGCCGCGACCGTGTGCTGACCTGCGACCTGACCAAGGAGTATGTCGCGATCAACGGCGACTACCGGTCCTGATTCCGCAACCGACCGCGGCAAGGAAGCGCGCAAATGCCGGCGCGCTTCCGGGGGGCGTTTTGATCAGCTCGCGATCCGTGCGTCGGCGACCGCCTTCTGGAACAGGGCCTTCATCGCCTCGGCGATGCCCTGGGTCGGCGAGACCTCGAAGTAGAAGCCGTCTGAGGCGCAGGCCTGCATCTTCTGCGCGATCTCGCTGTTCGGCGACGGACCGAACGGTCCTTTGTTGAAAGGATCGATCCAGCTCATGTACCAGCTGTTGGTCGGCAGCTGCAGATAGGTGGTATAGAGCACGGCGATCTTGATGCCGCGGTTCTTGAGCGTGGTGCAGAGCGCCGGATTGATCGGCGACTGGCAGCGATTGCCGCTGGCCTTGGGCTTCAGGCAGGACGCGTTGCTCTCGTCCGCGACCCCGTCGGAGACGAAGAACAGGTATTTCAACGGCGAGCCGGTGGTGCCGTCGCCGGGCGTC
The DNA here is from genome assembly GCF_032489875.1 of Bradyrhizobium sp. SZCCHNR1015. NCBI lineage: Bacteria > Pseudomonadati > Pseudomonadota > Alphaproteobacteria > Hyphomicrobiales > Nitrobacteraceae > Bradyrhizobium > Bradyrhizobium sp. SZCCHNR1015. The sequence goes on along the minus strand of NZ_JAUEYW010000019.1, from coordinate 55,779 downwards.
GCGATCTCGTTGTTGATGGCGGGGAATACCGAGGTGAACGGCGTATCCTTGTCGGCCGTGTAGGCGTCATTGTTGCCGTAGACGCCCATCAGGTCGATGTTGCCCGCCGCGCTCTTGGCGCTGGACAGGCTCGACGACAGCGAAAACAGCGCCCGCAATCCGATCGTCTTCGACGCCGCGCCGAAATCATAGATCGCCATGCGGAACTGGTTCGTATAGGTCTGCGTCTGCTGCGCCGTGTCCATCAGCTGCTGGGTGGCGTTGCGCAGCACGTCGATCCGGGTGGTGACGTTGAGCGTCTTGGCGAGGTTGTAGTAGTTGTTGGCGTCGTTGTAGTCGTGGCAGGCGAAGGCGCATTTGTCGGAGGTCGCATTGACCATCTTGGTCACGTCCGCCGGCGTCGCCGCCACGCCCATCGACGGCGAATTGTCGAGCAGCAGGTAGAAATCGATGTATCGCGGCATCGAAGCCTTGGCCGTCGACGAGCCCTGCAGGGCCATGGTCTTGAACCCGACGATGTTCATGAACATCATCGGCACGGTGGCCGAGAACGACACGGTGGCGGTCAGCACCGAGCCGGCCTTCTTCACCTCCGGCGTCAGGCTGGTCAGCGTATAGCCCGACGTGCCGGACATGTTGCCGTTGAAGATCTTTGCCGCGTCGTCGTTGCCGGCGGCAATCACGCCGTCCGAGGTCATCGTGCCCGCGGCGATGAAGGCCGGCGCGGTGCGGGACACTGCGCCGACCGAGGCAGCGTCGACCGCCGCCTGCAGCTTGGCGCGCATCTGGTTGGCGCGGCTGTAGTCGACGCCGCAGCCGACCGCGGTGATCAGCGGAACGCAGACGATCGCGAACGTCACTGCGACGTTGCCGCTGACGTCGCGGCGCAGGCGGCCGAGCAGGCTAGATAGAATTCGCATGAATGATGCCTAACAAACCATGAGGAGGCCACGGCGTTCACCCGTGAAAATACGCGGCCGGCCATTAAGGTTGGCTTATTTCAACCGTGGAAACGGGGCGCGAAACGGCCTAGGTTAAAATTCCCTCAACAGCGTGCCTGGTTCTCGGACCGGCGCATCCCTCTCGCAACCGATCGGATCATGCCCGACCTGAAACTCACGCTCGTCGTCGCCTGCGCGCTCGTCGACGCCGACAATCGTGTGCTGCTGGCGCAGCGGCCGCCCGGCAAGACGCTCGCGGGACTCTGGGAGTTTCCCGGCGGCAAGCTCGAGCCGGGTGAGCGCCCCGAAGCGAGCCTGATCCGCGAGCTCGACGAGGAGCTCGGCATCACCGTGCGCGAGGCCTGCCTCGCGCCGCTGACCTTTGCCAGCCACGCCTATGAGACGTTCCATCTGTTGATGCCGCTCTACATCTGCCGGCGCTGGGAAGGCCTGGTGACCGCGCGCGAGGGCCAGCAACTGGCCTGGGTGCGGCCGAACAAGCTGCGCGACTATCCGATGCCGCCCGCGGACATTCCGCTGCTGCCGCATCTGATCGATCTGTTGATGTGAGCTGCACAGGCGCCCACGAGCTTCATGGCCCGTCCGGAATCCCTTTTTTCAGCCGCATGAGGGCGTTGTCATCGATCCAGCTCCGGTTGTTGTCGGACAGGTAGAATTCATTGCCGTCCGGATCGAAGAACGACACAAACTCGATTCCGCCGACGAGATGGTTATGGAATTGGACGCCCCTTGCAAGCAGAGCTTGATAAGTCTGGCTTAGCTCCGCGCAGATGAGCATGACAGGGGCGTTGCGCCTGTCATCCCCGGGCGGCCGCAATGCGAGCTGCAGGGTGGTGCTGCTTCCTGGCAGGCCGACGCTCAGGTGATATCCCCAATAGAGGATTCCACCGGTCGAGCAGTGCCGCAGTTCAAAGCCGAGCGTGCCGACGTAGAAGTCCAGCGCGGCTCGCTGGTCGCCGACGTAGATGACGACGTGATCGATGTTGATGAACATGGGGCAAACCTTCCTGGCAGCGCTCGCATGGGCAGGGTGCATCCATCGTAGCGAAAGGTTAGCCGCGGGGCACTCGCTTCACCGCCGCTTCCAGGCTGGCGGTCGCCGATCCCGGCTTTAGCGGCTTCTGCTGGCTTTCGTGCGGAGCCCAGCCGGACAGCCAGACGATATCGAAGGTGGCGCGGATGCGGCCGTCGGGATCGGCGAAGCGCTCGGCATAGATTTCGGCCATTCGCAGCAAGGTCGCACGACGCAGCGGCGTGCGGCGGCGCTCGACCAGACTGTTGGTCGCGCCCATGCGGCGGAGATCCTGCATCAGGCCGAACGCACTGGCATAGCGCACCACGACCCGGTCGACATCGGTGACCGGCAGCGCGAAGCCGGCACGCTGCAACAGCCCGCCGACATCGCGCAGATCGGCGAACGGGACGACACGCGGCGACACACCGCCCTCGCATTCGGCCTCGGCGGCCGCGAAGGATTGCCGGAGCTCGGTCAGCGTATCGCCGCCGATCATCGCCGCAAGCAGCAGACCATCTGGGCGCAAGGCCCGGCGAACCTGCACCAGCAGGCCGGGCAGGTCATTGACGAATTGGAACGCCAGCGCCGACAGCGCCAGATCGAGCGATTGCGGCGCCAGCGGCAGCGTCTCATCCGCCGTGGCGGGCGCCGCCAGATGGGCCAGTTGCGCAACACCGCCTGTGAGATGTGGCGCCAAACCGGCGCCGGGCGTCCAGATATCGGCGGCCGCATCGAACGACCGGTTCACCGCGGCGAGGCGGTCCGCGATGTCCTCGGCGACGCGCTCCAGCAGGAACGTCTCGGGCGCGCCCGCAGCCCGCCGCTGCCGCTGCGCAAGCAGGGGACGGTCGAACAGAATGGGAGCTGTCGCGGGCTGGGTCATCGGGGCTGGTTACGCCGATCCTGGTGGCCGGGCAATGCGCCGCTTGAGCGGCGCGGGTTGCGACGCTAGCCTCAACACATGGGCGTGACGTTTGCTCCAATCAGCGTCGGACGACTTCGTGCAGCCGTAGGCGCGCTGCACGGCGGTCTCGCGCATGTCGCGAAGCTCGCACTCGACGTCGCGCTCCCCACACTGTGCATCGCCTGCCGCGCGCCGGTCGACGGCGAGGGCGTGTGCGCCGCCTGCTGGGGCAAATTATCGTTCATCGAGCGGCCGTATTGCCCGAAGCTCGGCATCCCCTTCGTCTACGATCCCGGCCCCGAGCTGCTGTCGATGGAAGCGATCGCGGCGCCGCCGGCTTACGCCCGCGCCCGCGCGGCGGTGCGCTATGACGAGGTCGCACGCACCCTGGTGCATCAGCTGAAATATCAGGATCGCACCGATCTGGCGCCGATCATGGGACGCTGGATGGCCCGCGCCGGCCGTGAGCTGCTGGCCGAAGCCGACCTCGTGGTCCCCGTGCCCCTGCATTGGCGGCGCGGCTTTTCCCGCCGCTATAACCAGTCCGGCGCCCTTGCCCGGGTGGTCGCCCGCTGTAGCCGCGTCCGAATGAGCGGCGATACGCTGCGCCGTGTCCGCGCCACCGAGCAGCAGGTCGGCTTGTCGCGCGCCCAGCGCGCCAGCAATGTGCAGGGCGCATTCCAGGTATCTTCAGACCGCCTGCATGACGTGCAGGGGCGCCGCATCGTGATCGTCGACGACGTGCTGACCACCGGCGCGACGGTGGATGCCTGCGCCCGCGCTCTGCTGCGCGCCAAGGCGGCCGAGGTCAGCGTGCTGGTCTTCGCCCGGGTTGTCGATGCCCCCCGCGCCCCCATATAATCTGTCGTTCCGAAACAGCTGAGCGCGACATGACCGCTGCGATCGAAATCTATACCCGTCCGGGGTGCGGCTACTGCACGGCCGCCAAATCGCTCCTGACCCGCAAGAACGTTCCCTTTACCGAGCATGACGCGGGCAGGGATCCGACGATTCGGCAGAAGATGTATGATCGTGTCGGCCCGGGCTCGACCTTTCCGCAGATCTTCATCGGCCAGACCCATGTCGGCGGCTGCGACGATCTCTATGCGCTCGATCGCGAGGGCAGGCTCGACGCCATGCTGGCGGGAGACAAGGCGACATCATGAGCAACGACCGCAGCTTTACCGCCGCCATGGTGCAGATGCGCACCTCGCTCCTGCCCGAGCCGAGCCTCGAGCAGGGCACAAGGCTGATCCGGGAAGCGGTGGCGCAGGGCGCGGAGTACGTCCAGACGCCGGAAGTGAGCAACATGATGCAGCTCAACCGGACGGCGCTGTTCGAGCAGCTCAAGAGCGAGGCGGACGATCCCTCTCTCAAGGCCTATCAGGCGCTCGCGAAGGAGCTGGGCATCCATCTGCACATCGGATCGCTGGCGCTGCGCTTCTCGGCAGACAAGGCCGTGAACCGCTCGTTCCTGATCGGGCCCGACGGCAACGTGCTGGCGAGCTACGACAAGATCCACATGTTCGACATCGACCTGCCGGGCGGCGAGAGCTATCGCGAGTCCGCCAATTATCAGCCGGGCGAGACGGCCGTGATCTCGGATCTGCCCTGGGGCCGTCTGGGGCTGACGATCTGCTACGACGTGCGCTTCCCGGCGCTGTATCGCGCGCTGGCCGAGAGCGGCGCCTCGTTCATCAGCGTGCCCTCAGCGTTCACCCGCAAGACCGGCGAGGCGCACTGGCACACTCTGCTGCGCGCCCGGGCCATCGAGACCGGCTGCTTCGTGTTCGCCGCCGCCCAGTGCGGCGTGCACGAGAACAAGCGCGAGACCTTCGGGCATTCGCTGATCATCGATCCCTGGGGCGAGATCCTCGCGGAGGGCGGCGTCGAGCCCGGCGTCATCATGGCGCGGATCGATCCCGCGCGGGTCGAGAGCGTGCGCCAGACCATTCCTTCGCTGCAGCACGGCCGCCGGTTCGGCATCGCCGACCCCAACGCGGGTCCGGACTATCTGCACCTGGTGCGGGGCTCGGCATGATCCGCTACGCGCTGCGCTGCGAGCGTGACCACACGTTCGAAAGCTGGTTCCAGAGTTCCTCGGCCTACGATTCGCAGGTGAAGCGCAAGCTGGTGGAATGCCCGGCCTGCGGCTCGACCAAGATCGAGAAGGCGATCATGGCGCCGCGCATCGTCAGCAAGAAGGGCCGCGACGCGGCGCCCGTGCCTGCCGCGCCTGCTCCGGTACCGACGCCCGCCCAGGAGGTCATTCCGCCCGGATCGACGTCGCTGATGATGGCGCAGGAGCGCGAGCTGCGCGCCAAGCTCAAGGAGCTGCGCGACCACATCGTCAAGAACGCCGACGATGTCGGCGAGCGTTTCCCGACGGAGGCGCGCAAGATGCATTACGGCGAGACCGAGCACCGGCCGATCTATGGCGAGGCTTCGCTCGACGAGGCCCGCGAACTGATCGAGGAAGGCATCGAGGTCGCGCCGATCCCGGTGCTGCCCGACGACCGGAATTGACCGGCGGGGCTCGTCACTCGGCGGCAGCCGGCAGTGATGCGCGCACGATCTCGGCAATCTTTCCGGCATTGCGAGCGCCGCGAAGCAATGACGGTTGAAATGTCTCGACCTCAACTGCGACCTTCCTCCGAGAGATGAGATGTTCCCCCTCTCCTCCTCCTGGCAGCTCTGGGCCCTCCTCTCGGCTCTGTTCGCGGCCCTCACCGCCATCTTCGCCAAGGTTGGCGTCGAGGGTCTCAACTCCGATCTCGCCACGCTGATCCGCACCGCGATCGTGCTGGTGACGCTGGCGCTGATCCTGTTCGCGACCGGCCAGCTGACGAGCCCCGGCCCGATCTCGATGAAGAGCTGGCTCTTCCTGACGCTGTCGGCGCTCGGCACCGGCGCCTCGTGGCTGTGCTATTTCCGCGCCCTGAAGCTCGGGCCGGCGACGCTGGTCGCGCCGATCGACAAGCTCAGCGTCGTGCTGGTCGCCTTGTTCGGGGCCGTGTTTCTCGGCGAGCGACCGAGTCCCCAGGGCTGGATCGGCATCGCGCTGATCGCGGCCGGTGCCGTGCTGATCGCGCTCAAGGGTTGACTACACCGCGATCAGCAGCGCCACCCCGGCGACGATCAGCGCGATGCCGCCGATCTCGCGCAGCGAAACCGGCTGCTTGAACGAGTAGTACGACACGCCTTGCGCGAACAGCACCTCGATCAGCGCCAGCGTGCGGACATTGGCGGCCGCGGTCAGCGCAAACGCCAGGAACCAGAATTGCGACGCGAAGGCGCCGACGAAGCCGGCCATCATCGACGGCCGCCACAGCGACAGGATCCCGCGCAGGATGCCGGGGGCGCGCGCCAGCAGATAGACGGTGAGGAGCGCCGTCTGCACGAACAGGCCCCAGACCAGCGTGTAGGACGCCGCCGTGACGAAGGAGACGCCGTCGACGGTGATGATGGCACCGCGGAAGCCGACGGCCGACAAGGCGAACGCGGCGGCTGCGACGAGTCCGGTCACCGTCGGCTTCAACTCTGCGAAGCCCTTCTCGCCACCGGGACGCAGCGCGGTGATAACGACGCCGATGGTGGCGATCAGGATGGCGACCAGCTTCGGCAGCGAGAGCGGATCACCGAGGAAGATGAAGCCGAAGATCGCGGTCTGGATCGCCTCGGTCTTCAGATAGGCGGTGGTGACGACGAACGAGCGATCGGTCATCGCCAGCAGCATCAGCCCGGTGGCGATGATCTGGCTGAGCGCGCCGAGCAGCAGCCACGGCCAGAACACAGCAGGCGGCCATGGCAGATGGTCGCCGGTGGCCAGCAGCACCACGGTCAGGAACACCAGCGAGAACGGAAAGCCGAACAGGAAGCGGATATTGGTCGCACCCCAGGTGCCGAGCTTCGCCGTCAGCGACCGCTGCATCGCGTTGCGCGCGACCTGGCCGGCGGCGGCGACCAGGGTGAAGGGAATCCAGAGGGAGGCGATGGAGAGCATGGGGCACGGAGCGGCTATGAGGGCCGGCCACCGTGACCAGCGCGGAGCGCCCGGTCAACAGCGCACGTGGCGATTCAGCCGCATGTCAGGCTTGCAGCTCTCGCTGGATGGGCGGGCATTTTCGGCGCTTTGTGGTACGCTCGCGCCACAACAACGGTGTCGTCCCTGCGTTCGCAGGGACGACACCGGAATTTGGAGCGGCTACCTGTTGTTCTTCGCGCGCCATGCCGCGAAGTCGGCGGGCGTCTGCGGGTCGGTTGCCGGATAGAGGCCGAGGATCGAGCGGCCCTTGGCAACTTCCTCGGCAACGAAATCCTCGAACGCGGTCATCTCGAACGTCTCGTCCGCGATCTCGTCGGCGAGATGGGCTGGGATGACGATGACGCCGTCGGAATCGCCGAGGATGACGTCGCCGGGAAACACCGGGGCGTCGCCGCAGGCGATCGGGCCATTGATCTCGATGGCATGATGCAAGGTGAGATTGGTCGGCGCGCTCGGGCGCTGGTGGAAGGCGGGGATGCCGAGTCTCGCGATGTCGGCGGCATCACGGAAGCCGCCGTCGGTGACGACGCCGGCGACGCCGCGCTGCTGCAGCCGGCTGACCAGGATCGCGCCGGCCGAAGCAGCGCGCGCGTCCTTGCGGCTGTCCATCACCAGCACGGCGCCGGGCGGACAATCCTCGACCGCCTTGCGCTGCGGATGGCCGCGGTCGCGAAACACTTCGATCGTGTTGAGATCCTCGCGCGCCGGGATGTAGCGCAGCGTGAAGGCCTCGCCGACCATGGTCGGCTGCGCCGGGCTGAGCGGATGGACGTTCTGGATGCACTGGATGCGCAGGCCGCGCTTGAACAGCGCGGTGGCGACGGTCGCGGTCGAGACGGTCTTGAGCTTGTTGCGGGTGGCGGTGCTGAGTCTGGTCATGTCTTGGTCTTGCTCGCTGCGCTCCCTCCCCCTTGCGGGGAGGGGTTGGGGGTGGGGCCCACATCAATGGTGTCGCTTGGGGCTCCCCCCCTCCCCAGCCCTCCCCCACAAGGGGGGAGGGAGCGCACCTTTGTTGCGGTGATAGCTCGAATCCCAATCTCGAAGTTCCAGACTCAGGCTTCGCCTGCCTAGGAACGACAATCACTAACTAATAAATAGCCGGCTCGCCCACCGGCGCGCCGAAGCCGGTTTCCAGGAAGTCGAAGTCGCAGCCATCATTGGCCTGCCTGATGTGGCGGGCGAACATCCAGCCATAGCCGCGCTCGAAGCGCGGCGTGGGCGGCTGCCATTCGGCACGGCGGCGGGCCAGCTCGTCCTCGGGAACGTCGAGATCGATGGTGCGGGCGGCGACGTCGAGCGTGATGAGATCGCCGTTGCGCACCAGCGCCAGGGGACCGCCGATATAGGACTCTGGCGATACGTGCAGGATGCAGGCGCCGTAGCTGGTGCCGCTCATGCGAGCGTCCGACAGGCGCACCATGTCGCGGACGCCCTGCTTCACCAGCTTGGTCGGGATCGGCAGCATGCCCCATTCCGGCATGCCCGGGCCGCCCTGCGGCCCGGCATTGCGCAGGATCAGCACATGATCAGCGGTAACATCGAGATCGGGATCGTCGATCGCCTTCTTCATCGACGGATAGTCGTCGAACACCAGCGCCGGGCCGGTATGCTTGAGGAAGCGTGACTCGCAAGCCGAAGGCTTGATGACGCAGCCGTCCGGCGCAAGATTGCCCTTGAGCACGGCGAGTGCGCCCTCGCGGTAGATCGGGTTGGACTGCGGACGGATGACATCGTCGTTGTAGACGCCGGCACCAGCGATGTTGTCACCGAGCGTACAGCCGTTGACGGTGAGGCAGTCGAGATGGAGGTGCTCCGTCATCCGGTTCATCAGCCCCGGCAAGCCGCCGGCGTAGTAGAAGTCCTCCATCAGATAGGTGTCGCCGCTCGGCCGCACATTGGCGAGCACCGGCACCTTACGGCTCGCGGCCTCGAAATCATCGAGGCCAATGTCTGCACCCGCGCGGCGCGCCTGCGCGATCACATGGATGATGGCGTTGGTCGAGCAACCCATTGCCATCGCCACCGCGATCGCGTTCTCGAACGCGGCCTTGGTCTGGATCTTCGACGGCGTCAGGTCCTCCCACACCATCTCGACGATGCGGCGGCCGCATTCCGAGCTCATCCGGATGTGCTCGGCATCGGCGGCGGGGATCGACGAGGCGCCCGGGAGGGTCATGCCGATCGCTTCCGCGATCGCAGTCATGGTCGACGCCGTGCCCATGGTCATGCAGGTGCCGTGGCTGCGGGCGATACCCGCCTCCATCGCATTCCAGTCGGCGTCCGACAGCTTGCCGGCGCGGCGCTCGTCCCAGTATTTCCAGGCGTCGGAGCCGGAGCCGAGCGTCTTGCCTTTCCAATTGCCGCGCAGCATCGGCCCCGCGGGAAGATAGATCGCCGGCAGGTTCATGCTGGTGGCGCCGAGCAGCAACGCCGGCGTGGTCTTGTCGCAGCCGCCCATCAGTACCACGCCATCGACGGGATGGCTGCGCAAGAGCTCCTCGACATCCATCGCCAGCATGTTGCGATAGAGCATCGTGGTCGGCTTCAACAGCGACTCCGACAGCGACAGCGCCGGCAGCTCGATCGGGAAGCCGCCGACCATCAGCACGCCGCGCTTGACGTCGTCGACGCGGCTCTTGAAGTGCATGTGACAGGGCTGCGCGTCGGACCAGGTGTTGACGATGGCGATGACCGGACGGCCCTTCCATTCCTCCTGGGCGTAGCCCATCTGCATCACGCGCGAGCGATGGCCGAAGGAGCGGAGATCGTCGGGCGCGAACCAGCGCGCGCTGCGCAGCTGATCGGGTTGCTTGCGGTCGGTCATGATTGGGTGCCCCAGGTCAGGACGGTCTTGCGCTCGATGGTCCGGAAGATCAGGTTCTCGACCACGAGACCGATCAGGATCACGGTCAGGAGGCCGGCGAACACCGCCGGGATTTCGAGCAGGTTGCGGTTCTCGAAGATGAACCAGCCGAGACCGCCCTGGCCAGAGGAGACACCGAAGACCAGCTCCGCGGCAATCAGGGTGCGCCAGGCAAAGGCCCAGCCGATCTTCAGGCCGGTGAGGATGGCCCCGAACGCCGCCGGGATCAGGATGCGGATCACGTAGGAGAAGCCGGTGAGGCCATAGTTGCGGCCGACCATGCGCAGCGTGTTCGACACGCTCTTGAAGCCCGAATGGGTGTTGAGCGCGACCGGCCACAGCACCGAATGGATCAGCACGAACACGAGACTGCCGCTGCCGAGCCCGAACCAGATCAGGGCCAGCGGCAACAGCGCGATCGCCGGCAAGGGATTGAACATCGCCGTGATCGTCTCGAGGAAATCGGTGCCGATGCGGGTCGAGATCGCGAGCACAGTCAGGATCGCCGCGAGAACGATGCCGGCGGCATAGCCCATGAACAGCACCTTCAGCGAGGTCCAGACGCGCATCGGAATGGTGCCGTCGCGGACCTTCTCCCACAGCGCCGCGATGGTGTCGGAGAAGGTCGGGAACAGCAGGGGATTGTCGAGATAGCTGCCATAGGCCTGCCAGATCGCGGCGAGCAGGACAATGATCAGGGTCTTGCGCACGAAGCCGTCGTTCCACAGCAGTTCGAGCACGCCGAGCTTGCGCGCGACATCTGCAGGCGCAGCGCTCGCGGCCGACGTATCACGCAGGATGATCTTGGCTTCAGCCATGGGCACCGTCCTCAATGCGTCGTTGCGGGTTCGGAGAACAAGAGATCATGGATCTGCTTCTCCAGGCGCGCCGCGCTGCCGTCCTCGGCCGAGACCTTGTCGACATCGATGACCTCGGCCTTGACCCGGCCGGGATGCGGCGACAGCAGCAGGATGCGGTTGCCGATCTTGATCGCCTCCGCGATCGAATGCGTCACGAACAGCACCGTGAACTTGGTCTCATTCCAGAGCTGCAGCAGCTCGTCCTGGCAGGTCCGCCGCGTCAGCGCATCGAGCGCCGCGAACGGCTCGTCCATCAGCAGGATGTCCGGCTCCATCGCCATGCCCCTGGCAATTGCGACGCGCTGCTTCATGCCGCCCGACAGCGTGTGCGGATAGGCATCGACGACGCGCGTCAGCCCGACCTTTTCGATGTAGGCGCGGGCGCGGCTCTCGGCCTCCTTGCGCGGCATGCGTCGCGCCGTCAGCAGTGGAAACATGACGTTGGCGAGCACGGTCTTCCAGGGCAGCAGCTGGTCGAACTCCTGGAAGATCATCATGCGGTCGGCGCCGGGCCCGGTGATCTCGCGGCCGTTGATGCGCATCCGGCCTTCGCTCGGCTTGATGTAGCCGCCGACCGCCTTCAGCAAGGTCGACTTGCCGCATCCCGACGGCCCCAGCAGCACGAAGCGGTCGGAGCGGTCGACGGAGAAGCCGACCCGCTCCGTCGCGGTGATCACCGCGCTGGAGGTCTTGTAGCGGAGGGTGACGCCATCGACGTCGAGCAGCGCGGACATCAGTTGCCCTTCAGATCATGCGCGACCGGCAGATAATAGTCGGTCCAGGCCTTTGGCTGGGTCTTGATGGTGCCGATCTTGGCGAGATGGGCGGCGAACTTCATCGTGCCCTGCGGCTCCAGATTCCATTCCATCATGCCGGGCTCCTTGAGCCAGGCAAGCAGGTCCTCGACCGAGGTCTTGTCGCCGGTGATCTCCTTGTAGATATCAACCGCCGCTTTCGTATCGCTACGGATGAAGTCCTGCGCTTCCTTGGTGGCGTCGCGCACCGCCTGGATGATCTTCGGATTGGCGTCGGCGAACTTCGTCGTGGTGAAGAACTGCGCCTGGCTGAGCGGCCCGCCCATCACGTCGGCCGAATTCAGCACGACATGCGCACCGGGCACGTTCTTCAATTCGAGGAACGTGTAGGGCGGGATCGAGAAATGATTGTGCACCTCGTGCTGCGGATTCGACAGCGCCGTATAGGCGTCGGGGTGACCGAGCTGCACGGTGTTGGCGTCGAGTTTGTTCCACTGATCGGCGCCGAACGCCTCGGCGGCCGCGATCTGCAGCACGATGGCTTGGGTCGAGACCTTCACGGTCGGCACCGCGATCTTGTCGCTGGGGCCAAAATCCTTGATCGACTTGATGTTGGGATCGCGGCTGATCAGGGTCATCGGCTGCGCCGAGGTCGCGACGATGCCCTTCACGCCACCGCGGGTGCGATCCCACAGCAGCAGCAGATTGCCGGTGCCGGTGTTGAGGATGTCGACGCTGCCCGACAGCAGCGCATCGGTCTGCGCGCCGCCGCCGGAGAAGGTCAGCCATTTGGTGGTGACGCCGGGCACGCCGAGCGCGGCAGCATGCTTCTCGATCAGCTTGTTCTTCTCGATGATGTGGCTCGGCATGTAGAAGATGCCGGGCTGGCGCGACAGCGAGATTTCGGTCTTCTGCTGGGCCTGCGCGGCGTCATTCCAGGCCGGCGCGACCAGCAGCGCGGCCAGCAGGCCGGCGGCTCGTGCGGCCGAGCGCGCGAACTTCTCGAACATGGGACATCCCTCCTCGCGTGCCGGCTCCTTCTTGACGGCCGGCGGGGAGATGCACTAATGCATTAGTGCATCTCTGACAAGGGCTGTTCTCCCCCTGCGACATTCGAGCCGGACGTCCGACCCCATGGCATTGCCTGCGACGCCTGCTGCGGTTCTACCGCCCGAACGGCTCGATCCGAGCCGGCGCGCGGCACCGCAGGTCTTCGAGCGGTTGCGCGACCAGATCATCGCCCTGGCGCTGCCACCGGGAGCACCATTGTCGCGGCCGGCGCTGCAGGCCGAGTTCGGCCTCAGCTCGACGCCGATCCGCGACGCGCTGATGCGCCTCGCCGAAGAAGGCCTCGTCGACGTGTTCCCGCAGCACGCGACCCTGGTCAGCCGCATCGATGTTGGTCGGGCGCAGCAGGCGCAGTTCCTGCGCCAGGCGCTGGAGCTCGAGATCGTGCGCCTGCTCGCGCTGCGGCCTGCGACGGCCCCGATCGACGAGCTGAACGCGCTGATCGCCCAGCAGCGGCGCTTCGCCAGGGACGGCGACTTCGCGTCATTCACGGTGGTCGACAACGCATTCCACGAGCGGCTCTACACCGCCGCGGACAAGCACGAGCTGTGGACCCTGGTGCGGAGCCGCAGCGGTCACATCGACCGGCTGCGCCGGCTGCATCTGCCGTCCCCCGGCAAGGCGCAGACGATCCTGCGCCACCACAAGCAGATCGTCGACGCGATCGCCGCGGGCCGCCCGGACGACGCGCAGACGCATCTGCGCGAGCACCTGACCGGCACGCTGAGCGACCTCGCGACCATTCGGGGCCGCTGGCCGGACTATCTCAGCGGCTAGTGGCACGCCGATACGAGCAAAACAGGAGCCCTGGCAAATCGTCCATCACCCAGATTAATCGAATGTGAAGCGTTCCAGCCTTACAACCACGGCGCGAATGCCTCAAATGCAGGCAAGAACGCCGTTCGAGCACACGCCTCGCTCCCGCAACGCAAGGCGCCCGGATTGTCTCCCGATTGGCGCGTCCGGAACAGCGGTGTCTGCCCGCGTCCCATCCTGCATGTGACTTGTCCGGCGAAACGCTTGCGGCGCGCCGCGAATTGGGCAAAACCTTACAACTGACCGTTGGTCTTGCTGCCAGCCAATCGGGAGATGCGGAGCGTGGCGAAGATTCTGGTCGTGGACGACGATCCGCTCATGCAGCTGACAATTCAGCGCGTGCTCGAACGGGCCGGTCACGTCGTCGGCATCGCCGGCGACGGCCAGAAGGCGCTCGTCCGCTTCAAGAGCGAGAGCTTTGACCTGGTGATCCTGGACATCTTCATGCCGGGCATGGACGGGCTGGAGGCGATGCGCATGATCCTCAGGCACACGCCGGGTGTTCCGATCATCATGACCTCGGGACGTTCCCACACCCCGGCCTCGATGTCTGAGCCCGACTATCTTACCATGGCCACCAAGCTCGGAGCGGTTTCCGCGTTGCCCAAACCGTTCAAACCGGCAGCCCTCCTGACGATGGTTTCCGAATGCCTGGCATCGGCAGGCGATCGGGCTACTCGACCCCGGCCAGGCCAAGATGCTGTTCCGAAATCCTGACGGCCGAACCGAAGGGCTGCTGCTCAGCAGCGCGCAGCGCGCGAGCGAGGCTTCGCGGTTCGGCGGGCGCCTCACGCTGACGACGCGGCTGGCGATCGCGATGATCCTGCTGGTCGCGATCGCGGTGTTCGCCGTCGGCTGGCTCGGCTATCGCAGCCTCGAGCGGGCGCTGTTGCCGCGCGCGCTCGATCGAATCGAGTCGCATTCGCGCCTGATGGCGACCGAGCTCGAAAACTATGTCGGCAGCGCCCGCAACGACATCAACGGCTATCGCGCCTCGCCGAATCTGGCAACATTGATACGCACACTGAAGACGGGGGCTCCCGATCCCCGCGAAGGGCTGCCGGCGCAGTCGTGGCGCGAGCGGGTCGCAACGCGCTACTTCGCCGAGCTGCAGGCCAAGCAGACCTACGCGATGATCCGCCTGGTCGGGATCGAGAACGATTATCGCGAGCTGATCCGGGTCGACCGGCTCGGGCCGGGCAACACGGTGCGGATCGTTCCGGAGAACGAGCTGATCACGCGCGGCGAGCGCAACTACATCAAGGAGACGCTGAGCCTGCCGCCCGGCGGCATCCGGCTGTCGCCGATCATTCTCGACGGCAACACGACGGACCCCAAGACAGGCGTGCCGATGCTGTGCGTCGGCACGCCGGTGTTCGGGGCGGACGGCAAGCCGTTCGCGATCCTGATGGTCGATCTCGACATGCGCCCGGTGTTCGCGCATCTGCGCACGGCGGCCCGCCCGGGCGCACAGCTCTATGTCGTGAACGCCCGCGGCGACTATCTCTTCCATCCCGAATCAGACCGGGAATTCGCCTCGAAACGCGGCCGATCGACGCGATGGCAGGACGATTTTCCGACGCTCGCAGGCGCAACCGGCAGCGCCGAGGGTTTCGCGCAGATCCTGCACGACGAGGCCGATCGTCCCGGCGGCGTCGCCTTCGCGCCGGCGCTGCTCGCGGGACAGGAATGGGTGGCGGTGATCGAGACGATCCCGAACACCGCCTTCATGGCGCCCGCCCTCGCCATCCGCAAGACGGCGATCGAGGTCGGCCTGATCGCAATGCTGTGCGCGGCCGCGCTCGCCTTCGTGGTCGCGCGCTCGCTGACGCGGCCGATCAACCAGCTCACCCAGGCCGTCGAGGGCGTGGGGCGCGGCGAGACGGTGAATATCCCGCTCGAGGCGGTCGGCGAGACCGGCGTGCTGGCGCGGGCCTTCGCCCGCGTGCTGGACGAGGTTCGCACCAAGACCGCCGAGCTCGAGCGCGAGGTCCAGGAGCATTACCTGACCGAAGCGGCGCGCGACCATTTCGCCGCCCGCGAACGGCTCTACAGTGCCGCGGTGGAATCGTCGAACGACGCGATCGTGACGCTGTCGCTGGACGGCACCATCACCGCCTGGAATCCGGCAGCCGAGGCCATGCTGGGCTACTCCGCCGAGGAGGCCGTGGGCCGCCTTGCCGATTTCCTCGTGCCGCCCGAGCGCATGCCCGAGGCCCAGGACTTCCTCGTGCGCGTGGCGCGCGGCGAGCGGATCCAGCATTTCGAGACGGTGCGGATCCGCAAGGACGGTGAGCTGGTCCAGGTCTCGCTCAGCGTCTCGCCGATCAAATCACCGACGGGCCAGATCATCGGCGCCTCCAAGATCGCACGCGACGTCACCGAGAGCCGCCGGACCGAGCTGGCGCTGCGCCAGCAGACCGAGGAGCGGCGGCGCATCTTCGAGACGTCGCAGGACCTGATCCTCATCACCGACCGCAATGGCATCCTGATTCAGGTCTCACCGAGCGTGGAGACGATTCTCGGCTATACGCCAGCCGAGATGATCGGCCGCAGCGGCGCGGATTTCATCCACTCGGACGATCTGCTCAAAGCACGCGAGGAGCTGCGTGCCTCGCGCCTCGGCCTTCGGGCGCGCACCTCCGACTGCCGCTACGTCCACAAGGACGGCCGCGTGGTGACGCTGTCCTGGACCTCGAACTGGTCGGAGCCGGTGCAGCGCCACTTCTTCATCGGCCGCGACATGACCGAGAGCCGGCTGGCGCAGGAGACGCTGCGGGAAAGCGAACAGCTCGCCCGCAACATCATCGAGACCGCGCTCGATGCCTTCGTCCAGGTCGACGACAACGGCGCCATTCTCAACTGGAACTCCCAGGCCGAGAAGATCTTCGGCTGGTCGCGCGCCGAGATCATCGGCAAGGACGTCTTCGACGTGATCACGGTCGGGGATGTCGGCGAGGAGCTGCGCGCCGCGCTCGGCCGTATCCTGATGACCGGACAAGCGAGCGCGCTCGGGGGCGGCCGCCGACGCGAGGTCATGGTGAAGCGGCGCGACGGCCGCGAGTTCAAGGCCGAGCTCAGCGTGACCGCGCTGAGGACCCGCAACGGTGTCGTGCTGAACGGCTTCTTCCGCGACCTCACCGACAAGATCGCGACCGAGGAGCGGATCCGCCAGTCCGAGAAGATGGAGGCGATCGGCCAGCTCACCGGCGGCATCGCACACGACTTCAACAACATCCTCACCGTGATCACCGGCACGATCGAGATTCTCGCCGCTGCCGTGGCCAAGGAGCCGCAGCTCGCCGCGATCACCAGGATGATCGACGAGGCCGCCGCGCGCGGGGCCGATCTCACCCAGCATCTGCTCGCCTTTGCGCGCCGACAGCCGCTGCAGCCGCGCGAGGTCGACGTCAACACGCTGATGATCGACACGGCCAAGCTGCTGCGGCCGACGCTCGGAGAGCAGATCGAGATCGAGTCCGTCTTCCAGGATGAGACCTGCGTGGCGCATGTCGATCCGAACCAGCTCGCCACGGCGGTCATCAACCTCGCGCTCAATGCCCGCGACGCGATGCTGAATGGCGGCAAGCTCATCCTGGAGACCGGCTGGGCCGACCTCGACGAGAACTACGCAAGTCTCTACGACGACGTGCGGCCCGGTCGCTACGCGATGATCGCGGTGAGCGACAGTGGCAGCGGCATTCCCGCCGCCATCATCGACAAGGTGTTCAATCCGTTCTTCACCTCGAAGGGGCCGGGCAAGGGGACGGGGCTCGGATTGTCGATGGTGTACGGCTTCGTGAAGCAATCGGCCGGCCACATCAGGATCTACAGCGAAGAGGGCCACGGCACCACGATCCGGATGTACCTGCCGCCGGGCAGCGAAGAAGCGATCACGCAGCCATCGGGCGCCGCGCCGGCGATCCAGGGCGGCCAGGAGACAATCCTGGTGGTGGAGGACGACCGGCTGGTGCGCGGCTACGTTCTCGCCCAGCTCCATGCGCTGGGCTACGCGACGCTGGAGGCGGCCAATGCCGCCGAAGCGCTGGCTATCACCAATGCCGGAGAGCCGTTCGATCTACTCTTCACCGACATCATCATGCCGGGGACGATGAACGGCCGCCAGCTCGCATCCGAGATCCAGCGGCTTCGTCCCACGCAGCGGGTCCTGTTCACCTCCGGCTATACCGAGAATGCCGTGGTGCATCACGGCCGGCTCGACGAAGGAATTCTTCTGTTGCCGAAACCGTACCGCAAATCCGAGCTGGCCAGGATGATCCGCAAGGCGCTCGCCGCGACCGAGGCTTGAAAAGCGAGGCTTGACCAATGCGGCCTGACCGACGCGGCCTGCGCCTGCGATTGCCGCTGCTCCAGAGCGCGGCCACGTGCGGGCGGCCCGGCCATCGGCTCAATTGGCGCGCGACGCCGTCATCACGATGCGGATCAGATCGGCCGCGTTGCGCGCGCCGAGCTTCTTCATGATGTTGGCGCGGTGATCCTCGATCGTGCGCGGGCTGATGCCCAGCGTGCGCCCCGCCTCCTTGTTCGAGGCCCCCGCCGTGAACTGTTCCAGGACCTCGCGCTCGCGCCGCGTCAGCGGCTCGCGGCCGGGGAAATGCAGCGAGCCGATCTTCGGCGAGGCATTCTCCTTCTGCCGCCGCGCGAACGCGCCAATCGCCTCGTTCAGACGGGCCACGATCTCACTGCCGCGGAACGGCTTCTCGATGAAGTCGAGCGCCCCGTTCTTGATCGCATTCACGGCCATCGGGATGTCGCCCTGGCCTGAGATCATGAAGATCGGAGCCGGATAGTCCTCGCCGTGCAATTCCCTGAGAATGTCGAGACCGGACTTTCCGGGGATGTGCACATCGAGCAGGATGCAGGCCGGTGTCCTGCTCCGCGCCACCGCCAGGAGCGCGGCGCCGTCCGCAAAACAGATCACTTCATACCCACCTGCCGACAAGACCATCGAGAGGGTGTCGCGCACGGCTGGGTCGTCATCGACGACAAAAATCTCACCGCGGGAAGTTGTTTGTTCGGCCATGGGCGATTGCTCTTGCAAAGGAGAAGAAACAATGAAAGCGCGTCTTATGATACCATACTCGTCGGGTGCTTTGGGCACCCGTATTTGTACGGTTTATGATCCTAACCCACAAGTAGTAGCTGCAGATCGGTGATCGCCTTCACGAGACCACGATCTGGACACGATCTCAAGGCAGTCGTCTCGAGCAGCATGCTGCCTTGCAAAACACATCAACGCCGACAGCATCATGATCGACATCAAACTCTGATCGCATCAGCGTTGCCGACGTGCACCACGCCGAACAGACATGCTCGGCGCCAGACGCGTGCACGGCTCTCTGTCCACGAAAATCTGCACGGCATTTGACACAAGACGTACAGGCGTCAGCCGGCCTTGCCCTCGTTTTGATCAGAGATCGGCGGGATTTGGACGTTGCACAGGATTGTGCACTCCGGACGGCGGCTTGCGCCGATGCGGCTCTCTCAGGACCGATGCTTCGCGGCAACACTTTCGGCTGCGACGCCGCCCCAGGTGTGAACCACGGGCAGGCCGAGCGCAGTCTTGCCGAGATTGGCCAGGCAGATGCGCAGCGCCGCCAGATCGACTGGCTTCGGCAGGCTCTGCAGGTCGATTCCGAGCGAGCGCGCGAACAGCCGGGCCTCAATTCGCTTGGCCGCGTCCATGCCGCTGATCACGATCACGGAACCGGCGAAGCGGGTATCTGCGATGACCTTGAGGACCTCGGTCCCGTCGCCGTCCTCGAGCATGAGATCGAGCGTGACGCAGTCAAAGCGCTTGTTGCGCACCTCGCGGATCGCATCGCTGCACGTGGCCGCGACCGTCACGGCGTGGCCGGCCTGCTTGGCCGCCAGCGCGATCAGCGTCCGCTGCGCGGCGTCGTCGTCGACGACCAAGAGCTGCAGCGCGCGCCGCTCGCCATCATCGGCGCGCTCCGACCGGCTGGATGCAAGTTCCGAACTCATGACCGGCATTGGCCGTCCCTGGAAATTTGACCGACGTCATTGTCATACACGTCCGACCCTGCGGCGACGTAAAGCGGCTCTCCGAAAAGCCGCCACCCGTCTTAGGACTTGCGCAGGACCCGGGCTGGCGCGTCTCTTCGTCGCTCCGCGCGCGGAAGCTTCTCAAGCAGCGGGCGAGCAATGCGCCGTGCCGCCGGAAGGCGAACTAGTTGACGGTCGCTTCCTGGCCGGCGGAGGCGTTGCCGCGCTTCTTCTTGTTCTTTCCCTTGATGAACTGGATGTCCATCTCGGAGCCGTTGACCCGGACCAGCTCGCAGCGGCGGTAGGCGAGCCCCGTCGAGGACAGCAGCAGAAAGAACTCCTTCAGGTTCAATCCCTGGATCGATCCTTCGACCGTCAGCACCGCGTCGTTGTCCGAGATGGCGTTGAGCTGGCAGTCCCTGCGCCAGGTCCCGTCGATGCCCATGATGCAGACATCGTAGCCGCGGCTGAAGGTGACGCGCTCCGTACCTTTGTTGTCGTCAGACATCTTCGCGTCCTGCTCTATTGGGCTGCCGAAACATCTAGTTGCCCGCGGCCGCGATCCTGGGCATTCCCGGAGCCGGCGCCTTCGCCGCGGAAACGATCCCGCTCGGGCGATACAGGCCACGCCGGTCCGTAAGGGGCTTGAACACGTCGGTGAGGCCGACGACGGTCTCCGCGGCGCCGAGAACGAGGAAGCCGTCCGGCTCCATCAACTTGGCGAGCCGGCCGAAAATGTTGATCTTGGTGTCCTGGTCGAAATAGATCAGCACGTTGCGGCAGAACACGACGTCGAACGTGCCGAGCTGGGAGAAGTCGTGCAGCAGATTGAGCTGGCGATGCTGGACCATGCCGCGCACGTCGGAATTGATCTGCCAGAGTTCGCCCGCCTGCTTGAAATATTTGACCAGAAGCTGGATCGGCAGCCCGCGCTGCACCTCGAACTGGCTGTAGAGACCCGCCTTGGACTTCTCGAGCACCTCCTGGGAGAGATCGGTGGCGATGATCTCGATGCGCCATCCACTGAGCGCAGATCCCATCTCCTTGAGCGACATCGCCAGCGAATACGGCTCCTGGCCGGTCGAGCAAGCGGCGCACCAGATCCGGATCGACTTGCGGTTGGCGCGCGCCTTGAGGAGCTCCGGCATGATCACGTCGCGAAAATGATCGAACGGGACCTTGTCGCGGAAGAAGAACGTCTCGTTGGTCGTCATCGCTTCGACGACCTGGCTGATCAAGGCGCTCGACCCGTCCTTCAGCTTCTGGACGAGATCGCTGATGCTGGCCAGGCCGGCCTTGCGCGCGAGCGGAAGCAGGCGGCTCTCGATCAGATATTGCTTGTCGGCAGACAGATCGAGACCCGATTTGTCTCGAAGCAGTTTGCGCAGGAACTCATAATCGGGCTGGTTCACGGGCGGCCTCTTCTGGGCAGACGAAGGGATCAGGCGGATTCGGCTGACAGCGCCTGGATGAGACCGACTTCCTGGAATTTGGCGGCGACGATTTCCTTGTCGAACGGCTTCATGATGTATTCGTTGGCGCCGGCGTTGAGCGCGCGCGAGATGTGATCGATGTCATTCTCGGTGGTGCAGAACACCACCTTCGGGCCTTCGCCGCCCGGCAGCCGGCGCAGGCGCCCGAGGAAATCATAACCGTCCATGACGGGCATGTTCCAGTCGAGCAGAATGGCGTCCGGCAGGCTCTTGGTGCAGATCTCGAGCGCCCGCTCGCCATCCTCCGCCTCGACGACGGAAAAGCCCAGCTCCTCCAGGATACGGCGTGCGATCTTGCGCACGACGCTGGAGTCATCCACGACCAGACAGCTCTTCATTGTTGTCTCCCCTATGGGACGGTTGACGGGCTAGGCAGCGATTGCTGCCTTCGGCAGGAGCTCGAGCACGCGATCGACGTCGAGAATGACCATCAGCTGGCCGTCGAGGCGGTGCACGCCGCCGGCGAATTTCGCCATGCGCGGGTCGAGGTTGACGGGGTTCTCCTCCCGGCCTTCCTCGGGCAGCCGCAGCACCTCGCCGATCTGGTCGATCAGGAGACCATAGGACTCGCCGCGCAGATCGACGCCGACCGCCATCGGCGGCTTGCCGTCCTCGGCGCGGGCAAGGCCGAGCCGCGCCCGCATGTCGACGACGGTCACGATGCGGCCGCGCAGGTTCAGGACGCCTGCGATCTCCGCCGATGACAGCGGCACCCGCGTCACCCGCTCCGGCATGAACACGTCCTGGACCCGGGAGATCGGCAGGCCGAACAGCTGGCCGCCGATCATCGCGGTGACGTATTCGACGGCGGCGCCCTCGGTGGTTTCGATCTTGCTGCTCATCGCACGCTACTCCTGTCCGCTTGCTGTCACGCGGCCCGCCGGTTGGCTTCGGCGCGGGCCCGTTCCTCGATCTGTTCCTTCAGCGCCGCGATCAGGCCGGGCCGGTCGAACTTGGCGATGTAGTCGTAGAGCCCGGCCTGGCGGCCGCGCTCGATCGCCGCCGGCGACACCAGCGACGACACCGCGATGACCGGCATCTGGTTCAGGTTCTGGTCGGCGCGGATCGCCTCGGTGAACTCGAAGCCGTTCATCTCCGGCATCTCGATGTCGGTGACGACGATGTCGAAGCTGTGCCCGGAGCGCAGCGTGGCCAGGCCCTCGAGCGCCGAGGCCGCGGTGCGCACCTTGTAGCCGGCCGACTTCAACACCGGCGCCAGCATGTTGCGGAAGAACGGGGAGTCATCGACCAGCAGCACCGACTGCGTCTGCGACTCGGTGGCCATCTCCTTGCGGATGAACCAGTCGGCGAACGCCATCGGCAGGAAGTGGCCGACGTCGATCACCTCGGTCGCCTGGCCCTTGATCACCGCCGAGCCGAGGATGCCGTCCTTGGCGCCGGAGACCTGGATGTTGAGCCGCTCCTCGACGATGTCGATGATCTCGTCGACCACAAGGCCCATCGCGCGGGTCTCGTCGGCGAACACCAGGATCGGCTGCGAGCCCGACGTCTGCACCGACACGCCTTCCATCTGCACCAAGGGCATCAGCTGGTCGCGGTACTGCACCATGTAGCGGCCGTTGGAGATCTCGATCTTGTCGGCCGCGATCTCCTCGAGCCGCGTGACCAGCGCCAGCGGCACCGCCTTGGGTTGCGCCGTCCCGGCCCGGAACACCAGGAGCGAGGTGAGCTGCTCGCCGCCGATGGCGTGATGCGCGGCGTGCTCGTCGGACACCGCCTGCGAGGCCGAGCCGGCGGCGCCGAGCGCTTTCGCAATGCCGTTCGGATCGATGATCATGATCACGGCGCCGTCGCCCAGGATGGTGTTGCCCGAGAACATGTCGATGTGACGCAGCTTGGTCGACATCGGCTTGACCACGATTTCCTCGGTGTGGAACACGCAGTCCACCACGATGCCGAAGGTCTGGTTGCCGACCTGCGTCACCACGATGAAGCCGTTCTCCGGATCGGTCGACGAGCCGTCGTCGATCTTCAGGAGCTTCTTCAGATGCATCAGCGGCAAGAGCTTGTTGCGCAGGCGCAGGACCGCGGTGTCCTTGATGCGCTCGATGCGGTGCTCGGAGTTGGCGCGCGCGCGCACCAGCTCGACGACCGACAATTGCGGGATCGCGAAGCGGTCGCCGCCGGCTTCGACGATCAGCGCCGAGACGATCGCGAGCGTCAGCGGGATCTTGATGGTGACCGAGGTGCCCTCGCCGACCACCGACTTGATGTCGATGGTGCCGCCGATCTGGTCGATGTTGGTGCGCACCACGTCCATGCCGACGCCGCGGCCCGAGACCGAGGTGACGGCGGCCGCGGTCGAGAAGCCCGGCTCGAAGATGAACTTGTGGATCTGCGCTTCCGTCATCTTCTCGAGCTCGGCCTCGGTGACGAGGCCGTTCGCCAGGGCCTTGGCCTTGATGCGCTCGGTGTTGAGGCCGCGGCCGTTGTCGGCGATGCAGATGATGATATGGCCGCCTTCATGATAGGCGGAGAGCCGGATCGTGCCCTGCTCGGCCTTGCCGGCCGCGGCGCGCTCGGCCATCGTCTCCAGGCCGTGATCGGCGGAGTTGCGCACCATGTGGGTGAGCGGGTCCTTGATCAGGTCGAGCACCTGGCGGTCGAGCTCGGTGTCGGCGCCGTGCATCTCGAGCTCGATCTGCTTGCCGAGTTCGGTCGCGAGGTCGCGGACGATGCGCGGCAGCTTCTGCCAGGCATTGCCGATCGGCTGCATGCGCGTCTTCATGACGCCCTCCTGCAGCTCGGCGGTGACGTTGGACAGCCGCTGCAGCGGCACCTTGAACTCGGTGTCCTCGTTGCGGCGGGCGATCTCGAGCAGCTGGTTGCGCGTCAGCACCAGCTCGGAGACCATCGTCATCAGATGTTCGAGCGTGTCGACGTTGACGCGGATCGACTGGTTGGCGACCTTGTCGTTCTCGTGCACCTCGCCGTCGGCATTGGCCTTCGGCCGCGCCGCCTTCTTCGGCTCGGCCTTCTCTGCTTCCGCCTTGGCAGGCCCGGCCTTGGCGACCGGCGCCGGGGCAGCGGGTTTGGGCTCAGGCGCCTTCTCATGCGCGGGCGGCATCTCGATCGCGGTCTCGCGGAAGGCGCGCTCCAGCTCGTCGAGCGACACTTCGCCCGGACGCAGCGGACGCTCCAGCGTCTGGTCGATCAGCGAGCCGTGCGTCACCGCGGGCTTGGGCGGCGGTTCGGGCGCCGCGGGCGCGAGCGGTGGCGCGGCCTCGCCGGCGGCCATGGCCGCCATGCCGCGCTCGACCATGGCTTCGAGCTCGCTGATGAGGTCGCGATCCTCGCCCTCCGGCTCGGCCTCGTTGGCCTCGAGCTGTCCCAGGATGTCCTTGATGCGGTCGATGGTGGTGAGGATCAGCGTCACGGCCTCGCCGGTGACCGGCATGCCGTCGCGGAATTTGCCCATCAGGGTTTCGGCGGCATGCGCCAGCGCCTCGAGCCGCGGCAGGCCGAGGAAACCGCAGGTCCCCTTGATCGTGTGCACCAGCCGGAAGATGTTATCGAGGATCTTGGCGTTGTTCGGCTCCTGCTCGAACCGCACCAATTGATTGTCGACGGTATCCAGGCTCTCGCTGGTCTCCGTCAGGAACTCACGCAACAGATCGTCCATGAAACTGGCCTTCCAAGAATTGGCGCCGCGGTCACGGGGCGACCGCTGATCCTGTCAGAGCGACGGTCGGTCCCGGCCTTCACCAGCAGCGCGGATCGATACCCGGCCCTCGCCGACTCGGCTGAACAGACTTTCGTCCAAGCCATCGTTAGGTGGGGCTTTTATCCGTCCCGTTAATTTTATCGTCCGTGCTAATACGGACGTAGCACCGACCTCTCAGGCTGAGGTGAGCCCGGCCCCTTTCCGCGGCCGGAATGTCAAGGCATCGCTTCTGCCGGCGCGACTGCGCGATCCTCTCGCTCGATCAGCGCCCTGATCTCCTTCAGCGCCTTGTACAGCGCTCCTTCCGTGACATGGCGATCCACCATCTCGGCTTGGCCGGCGGCTTCCGGAATCGCCCTGCGCAACTCGTTCATACAGGCGAGATAGGACGCGCGATAACGGATCGCGTCGTTCTTCAGATACATCGTCTGGACGCAGAGGTAGAGGCGCTTGGCCGGCGTATCGGCGGTCTCGGCGGTGACGGTGTCACGCTCGCGGAGGATAGGCGCGTCGCCTTCGACGATGAAGCGGGCGCGCGTGTTCGAATTCACGATGACACTGTCGCCGATCACGATGCGCTCGAAAGGCTTCAGCTCGACCCGCAGGGGCATGGCCCAGTCTCCTCTCAGAAGGCTCCTCTCGGGAGTCTCCTCTCGGGAGCGGCGTCGTCGGCAGGCTGCACTCGCGTCGACACGACGTTGCTCTCGTGCTCGCTGTCCGGCTGATCCGGCGCCGCAGCCGAGCGGCGTCAATTTGCGAATAGTCTAGAGCCGAAAACGGCGGGGCAAGCCCCGCCGCCTCCGATATTCGTGGGTGCCGTCCGCGCCTTAGCGCAGCAGCTGCAGCACGCTCGCCTGCGACTGGTTGGCGAGCGACAGCGCGGACACCGCGATCGACTGGCGGGTCGACAGCGCCTGGCTGTTGGCCGCTTCCTCGTTGGTGTCGGCCAGCGTCAGGTTCGACGAACCGGTCTGCAGCACGTTGATCAGGTTCTTGTTGAAGTCCTGACGAACCTGCACGACCGAGAGGTTCGAACCCAGCGTCGAGGCCTCGTTGCGCAGCGTCGAGCTCGCCGAGTTGAGCACGCCGATGACCTTGTTCGCCGAGTTGTTGTCGAGGAAGTCGGTGCCCGAGGTCAACGTCGAGAGGCCGAGGCCCGCCGAGTTGAACGTGACACCGGTGATCGACAGCGTCGACTTGCCGGTTTCGTTGAAGGTCAGCTTCAGCGTGTCGCCGTTCAGCAGGTTGATGCCGTTGAACGAGGCGTCAGCCGCGGTCGTGTTGATCTGCGCCAGCACGTTGTTGTACTGGGAGACCAGGCTCGCGCGCTGCGTCTGAGCAGTCGCGTCCGCCACCGGAGCCGCCGCCGTCAGGCCGTTGAAGGACTGGCTGGAAGCAGCCGCCGTACCACCGATCGCGCCGATCGTGGCCGAAGCCGCGTCGTTGGTCGTGGTGATCGAGATCTTGCCGGTGGACGAGTCAACGGTGGCCTGCAGGTTGTTGGCTGCGAGCTTGGCGTTGAGATCGTTCAGCGACTTGACCTGCCCTGTCCCCAGGCCGAACGTGATGCTGGTCGCCGTGCCACCTCCTGTGGCGCCGACCGTCAAGGTCTGACCCGACAAGCCGTCGCCGACGGCAGTCAGCCCGAGCTTGGCCAAGGTGCCGCTGCTGCCCGAGAGCGTCAATCCCGCCGCCGGCGGCGTCAGGGTGATCGCACCTGCGGTGATCGACGCCGTCACGCCGGTCTGGGTCTGGATCGCCGACAGCAGGTTGCTGACGCTGTCGCCGATGCCGATGTTCGTGCCGGTCGAGGACGTGCCGGTGACGAAGGTGAAGGTGGTGCCGTTGACGACCAGCGTCTCACCCGAGGTGATGCCGCTGGCGAGGTCGTTCGACGAGCTGCCCGACGTACCCGACAGCTTGGTCGAGCCGGTGATCGCCGCCGGAGTCGTGTTGTCGTTCTGCACGACCGAGCCGGTCACCGCCGTCGAGCTGGAGCCCAGCAGGTCGGTGGCGGTCGCGCCGGTCAGAGCTGCCGAGGTCACGCTCGACTTGGTGGAGTAGCCCACCGCGCTCTGCAGCACCTGGTTGGCGATCGACTTGGCGCTGTCGACGAGCTTCTGCAGCGAGGTGATGCCGGTGTTGGCGGCCTGCAGCACCTGCACGCCGTTGCCGATGCCGTCGAGCAGATTGGAGATGTCGGAAGCGCGGTTGTCGAGACCCTGGGCGGTGAAGAAGTTGGTCGGATTGTCGAGCGCCGAGTTGACCTTCTTGCCCGTGGAGAGGTTGTTCTGCGTGGTCGCGAGGAGCTGAGCCGTCGACTGGAGCGAGAGCAGGTTCTGGCGAACCGACGCAGAGAGTACGATACCTGACATTGTCATTCCCTTCTGGATGAACATGAGTAGACATCGCCGCACCGTTCTGTCGGCGATGGCGCAGACTGGTCCGCGGAATCCTACCCGTTCGTTAAATTGACTTCGGAACGGCCCCTCGGGGCGTCCGCTGCCGCCGTTAATGCTAATTGGCCGCTAATCAGCTCGATCAAATGCGCGCAGATCGCCGGAATTCGCGGTAAAATGGCGTGCAAACGCAGGCCTTGCGGCCGGCCCACGCCAATGCGCGGTGCGACCGTTAAGGCAGCGCTAACCAAGAGCTTGGGGAAGGGTGGCAGGTCAGGAGGGGGCGCGGTCGGCGCACGGGAGGACGATCTCGACGCTGGCGGCCGGGCCGTGCGGCTCCTTCAGCTCCAGTCGCCCATTCGAGCGCCTGACGAAGTCCTCGACCAGCCGGATCTCCGAGAATACCGCATCGGCTGGAGCCGCATCCGCCGCGCTCGCTGACGCCGTCAACACGATCTGCACGTCGGAGGAGTTGCCGCCGGCGCCCGAGCCGTCGGCCCTCATGCGCCTGGCCTGGATATCGATGCGGCCGCCATGCTCCAGTCGATGCCGCGCACCGATCGCAAGACACAGCAGTGCCGCCATCAGCTGACCCGGATCGGCGAAGACGGCCGGCACGTCCGCGCTCACCGATGTCGTCACCTCGACCCCGGTGCCCAATGTCGGACGAAGCAGGCGAGCGACGTCGACCAGGAGCTCGTTCAACTCCACCGCACATGGCTGCGGCGGCCGGCCCCTTGCGAACGACAGAAGCTGCGACGTCAATCGAGCGCCCCGGGTCGCAGCCTCGTCGATCAGACGCGCGACGGCCGCCAGTTCGGGCTTGTCCTCGACCGCCTCGGCGAGGATGTCGATGGTCCCCGTGATCACGGTCAGAATGTTGTTGAAGTCGTGCAGCAGGCCACCGGCAACCTGACCGACGATGGCCATCCCTGGATGGATGTCGGGCGTCGCTGCAGCCGGAATGTCTGCGCTCGGGCTCGGCAGCGACTGATTGGACCGCTGGTAGGTGGAAGAAGCCATGAATCCTGCAATACCTGTTTGGGGGGGAGGACGGCGGGGCTATCGGAACGCAAATGAACGGACGCCGCTGCAATGTTCAGCTTCGTCTTGACGCTCAGCCTTGGCGCTCAGTCTCATCGCTGACCATCGATCGCGCCCCGGCTGGATGCAGCATCAGTCGGACTCCTGCTCCTGCCATGACGACAACCTCGTCACCGCCAGTCGCAGGACACCGGCCGATGCCTCCACTCGCGACGAGAGTTGCATCCGACAGAAAAAGATCCGTCAACGAATCAGCGCGCTTATTAGCGATTTTGGCTTCAAGATGTCCGCTGTCAATTGCGGCGCTTGCTACGTGGTGCCGTGCCCGGCGGAGCTGCGGCGCCCGGAGCAACGAGACATTCGCCGCAAGCGTGCTGCGCTGCCTTCACGAGCCGAGCGGGGGCCGATGCGTGCCGACTGTATACAACCGCGCGCGGTCAGACCAGCACATCGCACACACGTTGATGGCTTGAATCCGCAACGCGCATTCGCGCCCGTCTGCACGACAACGCACACAGCAGGAGCGAATGGTCTTTACTGGGAATATTACCCGCGATTCTTCTTGTCAGCGGATGGGACGCAGTTCTATGGAACCATGAGGGCATTGAGATCTGCGAGGCTTCGTTACTGCAATGCAGGAGATGGCTTTGGACCCCAGCTTGCGTTCTCCGAACGGCTTCCTGTCGTCGCTGTCCGACGATGATTTCGAGCTGATCCGACCCTATCTGCGGACCGTGGATCTGGTGCAAGACTCCGTTCTCGCCGAGGTCGGCGAAAAGCTGACACGCATCTACTTCCCCCATCGCGGTGTCATCTCGCTGGTCGTGAACCTCGCGCGCGGAGAGCGCGTTCAGGTGGCCATGATCGGTCGCGATAGTCTCTTCGGAAGCATGTCCCTGCTCGCAGGCAGCGATCCGGTGGTGCTGAACAGCGCGGCGGTCCTCGTTCCCGGTGCTGCATCGGTCGTCGACATCGACAGGGTCCGGGCAGCCGCCGAACAGAGCCCCTCGTTTCGCGCGCTGATGTTGCGCCACGCACTCGCCATATACGTGCAGTGTCAGCAGACCGCCGGTTGCAACGCCGCCCACACCGTCGAGTCGCGTCTCGCCCGTTGCCTGCTGCAGACGCATGACCTTTCAGGCGGCAACAAGCTCTACATCACCCAGGAGTCCCTGGCGCAGATGATCGGTGCCCGTCGCAACAGCGTCTCGCTGGTGGCGAGCACGCTGCAGCAGGCCGACTTCATCCACTATAGCCGCGGCCATATCGAGATCATCGATCTGGACGGGCTGAAGAGGACGGCGTGTGAGTGCTACGGCGCCGTGAAGGCCCACTACGAGAATCTGGTCCGGCCACGCAGCCTGCCGTAGGCAGGCGTCGTTCCGGCCGTCGCGCGCCGGCGCCTCGCCGAACGCCCTTGCCTCCGTACAACTACGGCCCATCGCATGATCCCCATCACCGATGCGGACGGAATTAACGCGCTGTTCAACGGGCGCTGATAATTGTCGACGTGCTGACGAGCGCGAGTTCCAAGAAGCGTCGAATAATCTTCGTGCTGATATATCTCGCCCGTGTTCGGCTTTTGACCAGACGCGCGGAGTAATGACATGGCCTTTGATCTGTCGATGCCGATCCTGGTGGTCGATGACTACGCCACTATGATCCGGATCATCCGCAACCTGCTGAAGCAGCTCGGATTCGAGAACGTCGACGACGCCAGCGACGGATCGGCCGCGCTCTCCAAGATGCAGGCCAAGAAGTATGGCCTCGTGATCTCCGACTGGAACATGGAGCCGATGACCGGCTACGACCTGCTGCGCGAGGTGCGTGCCAGCCCGGAACTGTCGAAGACCCCGTTCATCATGATCACGGCCGAGTCGAAGACCGAGAACGTCATCGCCGCCAAGAAGGCCGGCGTGAGCAACTACATCGTCAAGCCGTTCAATGCTGCGACGCTCAAGACCAAGATGGAAGCCGTGTTCGGCCCGGCCGAATAGCCGAACTCCCTTTGAATGCCCTGCGCGGCGGCCGGACCGGTGTCCGGCCGCTTTCTCTTTGGCTGACGAACTCCGCGCGGTTGACGTCGGTAGGACGCATACATCGCCGCCCTCTCCCCGTAGTCGTACGGAAACCAAAATTTACGAGGGGGTCAGAGCCGGCCGATAGACGTAATCCTGCTTGCCGATGACCATGTCAGGGTGGCAACGGGACAGGGAATTCATGCGCAACGAACTCCTCGTGATCGAAGATGCCGCCGTGCATCTTTCCATCTTGCGAAAGATTGCAGCCCAGGCCGGCCTCGCCACGACGGGCGTGAGCTCGGTCGACGCCGCCTCGCTCGTCCTGCACAAGAGGGACTTCGACTGCGTCACGCCTTACCCCTCCCTGGGCGACCGCTCCGGCACCGAGGGTTCTCGAGCTCGACATAGCTCCCCCCTTCTCGACGCCGATCGGCCTGATGCGGTTCCGGCAAGCTCTCAAGCAGATCGCGCAGGAGACCGATCGCCGGCGGCTTTCAGAGCGGCAGGCTGGTAGCAGGCGATGAGCAAAAAGAAGCGCTTTCTGGGAGCGCCTGCAGCGATCGCGCTGATCCTCATCTGCGTCATTGCCGGCAGCAACCTCTTCTTCCTCACCAACCTGCGCGAGAACGCGCTTCAGCACGCCGAGGAAGATCTCAGCCGCCATAGCCTCACGCTGGCGGAGAACGCCGACCGTTCGGTGAAGTCCGTCGACCTCGTGCTCACGAGCGTGCGCGATTACCTCGTGCGCGGCGGCGCTATCGACGCTGCGACGTATCGCAATGTCGCGTCAGACCATCAGACCCACCTCCTGCTCAAGGAGAAAATCGCGGGACTGCCGCAGATCGATGCGGTGACGCTGATCGACGCACAAGGCAGGCTCCTGAACTTCTCGCGCTACTGGCCGATCCCGGACGTCAACATCGCCGACCGCGACTACTTCAAGGCGCTGAAGGCCGACCCTGCGCTGCAGACGTTCCTCAGCACACCGGTTCAGAACCGCGGCGACGGCACCTGGAACATCTATTTTGCCCGCCGGCTCGACGATTCCAATGGCAAGTTCATGGGCATGATGCTCGGCGCCATGTCCGTGCCCTATCTGGAGAACTTCTTCGGCTCCACCGCGCAGGGTCTCGATGCCGCGGTATCGCTGGTCCGCGAGGACGGTACGCTGCTCGCGCATTTTCCGCCCACGAGCGAGATCGGCAAGCCGACCTCCGGCTTCGGTCAGCGCGCGCTGTCGGCCGGCGGCGTGCTGCGCGAGCCCTCCGCACGAACCGGCGAGATGCGCCTGCGGGCCGCAAAGATGCTGCCCAACTATCCCGCGATGATCGTGGTGTCGGTATTCGAGCACGACGTCCTGAAGGCCTGGCGTGACATGGCGACGCTTCTGGTCATCGTGTCGCTGGTGAGCGCGATGGCCGTGCTCGCGGCCGCGGTCCTGATCTCCCGCTGGTGGGAACGCCACGAGCACCTGATCGAGGCCGCCGAGGCCGCGAACGCGGCGAAGTCCACCTTCGTCGCCATGATGAGCCACGAGATCCGCACGCCGATGAACGCGGTGCTCGGCCTCGCCACGACGCTGCTGGAAACCAATCTCGATCCCGAGCAGCGCCGCTCGGTGGTGGCGATCCACAATGCCGGCGACAATCTGCTCGAGATCCTCAACGACATTCTCGACTTCTCCAAGCTCGAATCCGGCCAGCTCTCGCTCGAGGACATCGCCTTCTCCGCCGAGGCCCTGGTCCACAACACGCTCAGCATCATCGGGCCGCGGGCTTCCGCCAAGGACCTGAAGCTGAGGAGCGTCGGCGACCCATCCGTGCCGCCGGCGCTGGTCGGCGACGCCGGCCGCATTCGCCAGATCCTGCTCAACCTGGTTTCCAACGCGGTCAAGTTCACCTCGTCCGGCGAAGTGGTCGTCACGACGCACTGCATCGAGCAGGATGACGAGAAGGCGACCGTGGAATGGACGGTGACCGATACCGGAATCGGCATTGCCGCCGACAAGATCAGCTCGCTGTTCGCGAACTTCGTCCAGGCCGACAATTCGATCAGCCGCCGGTTCGGCGGCTCCGGACTCGGACTCGCGATCTGCAAGCGACTGATCGAGCAGATGGGGGGTGACATCAAGGTCACCTCGACGCTGGGCAGCGGATCCACGTTCTCGTTCCGCCTGACGCTGCCGATTGCCGAGACCGTCGCGGTGCCAGAGCAGAACGACGACGGCATCTACGCCTCGCTGCAGAACCGGATCGCGGCGTTCGGCCGGCCGCTGCGCGTCCTCGTGGTCGACGACAATCCGACCAACCGCCTGGTTGCGACCAAGATGCTCAAGGATTTCGACATCCAGACCGACACGGCCTGCGACGGCGCCGAGGCCGTCACCGCCGCCAGCCGCTTCAACTACGACCTGATCCTGATGGACGTCCGCATGCCGGAGATGGACGGCTTCCAGGCGACCCGGACCATTCGCGCGCGAGGCGAGCGCCGCTCCAACGTGCCGATCATCGCCTTCACGGCGAACGCCTTCATGGAGGATATCCGAGCCTGCCGGGAAGCCGGGATGAACGACTTCGTCGTCAAGCCGGCCCGCAAGAAAGCGCTCGTGGAGGCGATCCTGCGCGTGCTGCCCCTGCCCGTTCCGGTGCCGGTGCCGGAAACCGCGGCGTCGGACGCCCCGCTGGTGCCGGCTCAGCCGGATGCCGCGGCCGCCGACGTTGCCGCCGACACCGAAATTGCTCCCGAAGCTGCGCTGGACCGCGAAGCCTATGCCGAGCTGGTCGGCGAGATCGGCGACGAGGCAGCACAGGAGATCCGCGACGTGTTCTTCAGCGAAACGGATGCGCGGCTGAAGCAGCTCCGCCAGCTGACGCTCGACGGCGAGCGCATCAAGATCGGCCGCGAGGCGCACTCGCTGAAGAGCGCAGCCGGCACCTTCGGGTACCGCCGGCTCGCAACCTACGCACTCGCGCTCGAGAAGAGCGCGCCGCGCCTGTCCGCCAGGGAGTATGCCGAGCTGCTCGACAACATCGAGGCCGCCTACGCCGCCGCCCGCGCCCAGGAGCTGCAATATTGAAGCGGGGAGGCCGCAGGCCTCCATGGCGCATGCCGATCGGCGCGACGTCCCCGTACGGCGCACCGCGGCGACGAGGACGGGCTCGGACGATCGAGATGGCAAACGAGACGTTCACGACGCGGATTCGCCGAACCTGATCTTCATATTCCCTTACAATGGGTTGACGCCGTACTTCTACGGCTCACGATTTTCACAATCAACTAATCATGAGCTGCCAGACTTGGGGTCACATAGGAGATGTGTCCCATGTTTACTTTTGAAACCGCCGACCAGAAGGAAGTCAGGCGTTTCCGAATTGCGCAGTTCAACGGCCGGACCGCGACCGTGAAATCCGGCGGATCCACGATCACCGGCCACGTCCGTTCAGTCATGGAAAAGGAAGCGAGCGTCCCGCCGCGCTGGACCATTACGATTGTGCCGACGCCGCCCAAAGCCCAAGCGCCGCTGCGACCGACCTCCCGGGTTCGCCCCTTCGCCGAGGATTATTTCTGACAGCACGGACGTCCGCGTCCGCAATCAGCGCGTTCGACCGAGCCGGTCGGACGCCAATTGTCGTTGTCTGCGTTGCGGGGGCACCGCGGGGTGGAAGGCGCGA
Organism: Bradyrhizobium sp. SZCCHNR1015; assembly: GCF_032489875.1. NCBI lineage: Bacteria > Pseudomonadati > Pseudomonadota > Alphaproteobacteria > Hyphomicrobiales > Nitrobacteraceae > Bradyrhizobium > Bradyrhizobium sp. SZCCHNR1015. Next base: position 22,151 of record NZ_JAUEYW010000019.1, on the reverse strand, counting down.
GCGCGGCATTCGCGCTCGTCCGTCGTCATCCGATCTGGTTGAGGAGTGCTGCGCGGACGAGTTCGGCGGTGTTGCGCGCGCCGACCTTGCGCATGGCTTCGGCGCGATGGCTCTCGAAGGTGCGGGGGCTGATGCCCATGCGCAAGGCGCCCTCCTTGTTCGAATGGCCTTCGCTGATCAGCTTGAGGACCTCGTGTTCGCGCGGGGTCAGCGACTTGCTGGCCCGGCCGGGCGGTCGCGCGGACGCCGCGCCCTGCTCGTGAGCCGGCACCGCCCGCGACAACGGTCCGAACTGCCCGTGCGCGCCGGACATCTGGTTGACCAGGGCGCAGACCCGCTCGGTCTGTAGCAGCGCATTGTCGACGACCACCTGGACATGCCGGCGCTCGCCGGGCGTCCTGGCAATCTCGTCACTGCGCTGCTTGATCTCCTCCATGTAGAGCATCAGCGCGGTCAGCGAACCGTTCAGTTGACGAGCCAAGGCGAGCGTGCCCCGGTCGTCCTGCTGTCCCACCGCAAGCGGGGCCGGGGCGCGCAACCGGGGCGCCGGGAGGCCCGGGTCGTTAACCTCCAGGCCGCCGGGAGCAGGTGCGACGTGATCGTCGGATAGGCTGTTGTTCAGCTGTGCCATGCCTCATTCTGGCGCCACAGCGACTTTAACATGGTTAATTCTGCCGCCCGTAGCAATACGGGCTTCTCCGGCAACTCGCGCAACCGTCGATACTTTCTCCCGAAAGTTGCAAGCCGAAATAGTTAAGCCGGTGCGCGATGCCGGGCTTCGGAAGACCGTCCCCGGCGTGCGCGGCGGCGCCTGTCCAAGACGCCGCGCATTCCTACGATTGTTTACTGACATTAATTTCGCACCAACTGTTTCGTGCTTCCATGCGTTCCGTGCCCGTCCGTGGAGACGAGCGACCTTGACATGTAGCTGACAGCCTGACGCCAATGGGACCGGTCGACCGGATCTGGGAATTCCTGCAGCGGTTGTCACCGCTGACACGAAGCTGTCTGCTCAGCGAGCTCGAACGGCTGGAGCTGAGCGGCGTCGACATGCCGGGATCCGCCGACCTCCAGGCGCGGCTGCGCGCCGAGATCCGCAACAACAACGGCGCCGGCGGCCACCGCACCATCAATCCGTCGCGCTACTTCTTCATGCCGGTCGAGCAGCTTCTCATCGACGGATCGCCGGAGCATGCCAATGAGGGCCGCATTGCCCGCGGCTCCCTCACGCCGATCTGGGAATGGATCTCGCGCGATCTGCTGCCGACCATGGCGCGCGACTACAACGCACAGATGAAGGACCTCATCGCCGCGGACAAGCAGCGCGAGATCCGCCAGACGGCGAGCGCGTTCCAGACCAAGGTGACGAAGTCGCTGGAAGGCACGCTGGCGCGCGCCGAAGGCATCGAGCAGGTCCGCAGCAAGCTGAAGGCCTATACGGCATCGCCGTCGGTGTTCGACGACGTCGTGAAGCTGATGAAGGCGCTGCGCGCCCGTGAGGAACTTGCAAAGTTCGCCGATTCGTTGCCGGACCGGATCGCGGAGTTCGACGATCCGCAGGTGAAGAAGATGGTGCTGCTGCTCGATGCGCTGCGCAAGAAGCAGCCGGAAGCCGTGCCCTTTGCGTTGACGCTCGTCGCCAAGCGTCTGAAGGAGCCGTGGCAGGTGATGCGGCTGGCGACGAAGGCGGCGCGTTCGAAGAACATCGCCGACGTCATCGCGGCACCCTACGCGATGACCGTGCCGATGGTGCTCGACCAGCTGGAGGACAAGCGGCTCGCGCTCCGGATCGCGCTGAAGAACAACCGCGTCGTGACCGCCAAGGAAATCCTGACCAGCATCTATGACATCGAATATGCGATCCAGGTCCGCATCGATCGCATCGAGGACTCGGACTGGGGGACGCGCCTGAACGCCATCATGGCCAATACCGACAAGATGGTACAGGCCGAGGTCAAGCGCTTCCCCGAAGAGGTCGGACACGTGCTCGGCTCGAACAGGCTGCGCAGCCATCGCACGTTCGGCGGCCGCCTCACCTATTTCGCCTGGAAGGGCCGCGATGCGATCAAGACGGTGCTGCGGTCGGCAACCGGTTGACGGCCGCGCGTTCGAAGCGGCCCCTGGACCGATCCTCAGCCCTGCGCCATACGCTCCCGCGCCGACTTGAAGCCCGCCACGAAGCGCGCCAGCGTGTCCGAGGTCTTGCCGCGCGGCAGCATCACTTCGATCAGCGAGAACCGTCCCCGACGATGCACCGCGCGCTCCAGCGCGGCGACCAGTTCGCCGCGGGTGGCGACGCGCTCGCCCGTGCCGCCGATGGAATTGGCGATGTCGGCATAGTGCCAGTCGTCGAGATCGTTGAACCGCGACTCCGGCTGGAACACGCGCAGCATCTCCCAGCTGCAATTGTTGAACAGCACGACGATCGGATCGAGGCCGTAGCGGCGGCAATTGCCGAGCTCCCATCCGGTCATCTGGAACGCGCCGTCGCCGACCAGGATCAGCGGACGAAGCCCGGTCGCGGCCACGCCGATGCCGGCCGGCACGCCGAAGCCCATCCCGGCGTAGTAGCCCGGCGCTGCCAGCGCCGTGTTGTCGATCTCCATCGCCGTGAACAGGCAGTCGCCGATATCGGAGGTCATCGGCATCCGGCCATGGCGATCGAACATGTCGTTGATCGCGGTCGCGATGTCCGAAGGCGCGATCGGCGCGCCATCGGCAGCCAGGCCACGCGGATACGCCGAGCGCTGCCGCGGCAGACCGGGAGCCGCAGCCTGCGGTGCCGCGCGCTCGTCCAGCGCATCGATCAGATCGCCGAGCGGCATGTCGCGATAGGTGTGATGGCCGATCTGGACCTCGCGGCTGGCGGCCAGGATCATGCGGCGCGGGTCCGGCGCCCGGTTCGACAGCGCGAAATTGGTGTCCGAGAGGATGACGCCGAGCATAAGCACAAGATCGGCATTCTCGACCAGCTCCGTGATCGCCGGATTGCCCGCGGCGCCGAGATAGGTGCCGGCGACGACATCGTCGGCCCTGTCGAGCAGGCCGCGACCCATGAAGGTCGTCACGAGCGGCAGGCGGAGCTTGCGCGCCAGCGCGGCGATCCTGTCCTCGACGCCGTAGCGGCGGATTTCGACGTCGACGACGATCACGGGACGCTCTGCCTGCGCGATGCGGGCGAGGATCTCCTCGACGCACTCGTCGAGCGCCTCGCGGCTGGCCCGCCGTGGCGGCAGCGGCGCCACCGGCTCGACCTCGGCATCGACCATGTCGCGCGGAAATTCGAGATACACCGGCAGCGACATCTCCTTGGCGCTGCGCAGCACGCGCGCGATCTGCGCCGGCGCCGTGGCCGGATCGCTCAGCACCGCCTGATCGCAGGTGATCTCCTTGAACACCGCGAGCTGCGTGTCGACGGTGCGGGCCTGATGATGCAGCAGGAAGCCGGAGACGCGCTCACGCGCACCGGGCGCGCCCGCGATCACCACGACCGGCGAGCGTTCGGCATAGGCGCCGGCGACCGCGTTCACGACGTTGAAGGCGCCGGCGCCATAGGTGACGACGGCGACGCCGAGGCCGCCATGATAGCGCGCCGCCGCATCCGCCGCGAAGCCGACCGCCGGCTCATGGCTCAGCGTGACGCTCGGCAGGATGTTGCTCTCCTCGATGACCTTAAACAGCGGCAGCACGAAGTCGCCGGGAATGCCGAAGATCTCGCGGGCGCCGTGGTCCTTCAGGGCGGCAAGCAGCGCATGGGCAAGAGCAGGCATCCGGATCCCCTGAGCGTAGCGTGACGTTCAGCCGGTGCTACACGATGAGGGCCGGACTGCCAACCACCGGCCGCTCGGTCGGCGAGCCATGCCGTCCGGATCGCCTCGTCCAAACTTCATGAGGGAGCGCCAAGGCCCAAGCTCACCCGCGCCGCATCAGTTCGCCGTCAGCAGCAGGGCCTGGGCGGAGGGTGCGCCGCCATGCGGCATGGCAAGCGTAACCGTGAACAGGATGGCGACTGTCATGATCATGCAGAGCTTCATCATGACCGTCCTGCGATCGGTGATCGGCAGGAACAGGAAGAACAGCAGCATCGCCGCCAGCGCGAGTTCGAAAACGTAAGACATGGATGACCTCCTCCGTTGCCAGGAGGATGGCGCATGCCGGAAGCCCAGACTGTGCGTGCCGTCACATCGGTCCCATGGTCCACGCGAGCCAGTATCCCGGCCTCCGCAGCGGGACCGCGCAAACCAATCGATTGCCACCTCTCAGCCGTCGAACAGCGCGGCCTCGGTAAAGGCGAGATCGCCGAGACGCGGCGGATGCGGCCCTTTGGCGTATTTGCGTCCGCGCTTGTCCGAGTACCAGCCGGCCAGCCCTGCGATGGGCGCATTGGCATCGAGCCGCACCAGCAGGCCGCCGCGCCGCAGCAGCAGCCAGCCGATGTTGCCTGCCAGCCGCACGAGGTCGGCGACATCCCGGCAATACAGCAGGCGATACACCGGCAGCGCATTCATCACCCGGTGCTTCTGAAACACGAACGGATACGCCGCATCGGCCGCACGCGCGACGAGACTGAGACATCCCCACTCCGCATGCTGCCGCAACAGCTCGGCCTCGTCGGGAGACAGCCCGTGCAGATTGTCCGCGGAGAATTCATCGACACGGACATCCGGGCGCGGTCGTGACAGCGCCAGCGCGGCATAGACCTGTCCCTTGCAGTAGACCGAAAAGCCCTGAGCCTCGACCTGCGGCCAGGTGTGCGGGGCCGGCGTGATGTTGAAATAGGTCACCGTCTTGTCGCGCGTCGCCGCGCGCACCAGCATCGAGCTGAAGGCACGGAACGCCGGCTCGACATACCAGCTCGAGACATTGGCCCTGACGATCGGCTCACCGCCGATGCGGAGCGCGGAGAACAGCAGCAGGATGACGCCGACGGGGACCCCGCCATGGTCGAGACAATAGCCGAACGCCGGATAGCCGGCCGGCCGCGGGCGCGCCGCGTGGCGTTCGAGTCCGCGCAACCAATAGGCCTCACTGCGAAAGGCGAAGCCGCGCGTCAGCAGTGCGGCGACCGCCGGCAGATCCGCCGCGCCGATCTCCCGGATGCGAACGCCGGTCACGGCCCGCGCGGGCGCCGGCCTGTCGTTTGCAATCTCAGCTTTTTTGATTGGCTGCATTCCAGCATCACCCGAGAGAGGTCCAGCACACCGTCGCGTGGCGGGATCGTCATGGCGGCAATTATCGTAAAAGGCTTTGGCGGCAGTGAACCACGTCTTGCTGGCCTTACTTTTCAGTTAATGGAATGCGCGAGCCATACCCGTCACGCTTCGATCAGCGTCGACATGATCGTCGCGAACGGCGCTGCCGCTCACGGCCGCGGGATGCGAAACATGTAGGTTTCATCGGCATTGAGACCGTCGACGAAGAAGCGGCCGGGCTTCGCCTCGATCCGGCGCCGCAAGCCATCCCAGCCCCAGACCTCAAGGCTGCGCGTCCATGTCGGCAGGTCGAGCTCGACCGCGCGCCCCGGCTGGTCGGTCCAGCCGGCAATGTTCTGCCACACGATCAGATCGGCGTCGGCTCCGCGCAGCGTGTACAGCGCCAGCCGCCGGTCGATGGACACGATCTTCATGTGGCCGGCGAGCTGCAGCACCGTCTTCACCACGAGGCTGCGCGCCTCCGGGGTCCAGGGATCCTTGCCCGTCGCCATCGCATAGGCCAGGCCGTCGACATCGGGCGTGTCGCCAAGATTCCACGGAAACGCCAGCACGGATACCGGCGAGCGGCCGTCCTTGCCGACCACCGCGAGCTGGTCCCAGATCGCATTGAGAAACAATCTCGCCGCGTCCGGCTCGCTGTCCCACGCGCCGGCGCGCGCGACGTTGAACTCGGTGGCGTAGAAGTTGATGTCGCGGCTCAGCCCCATCGCCCGCTTGATGCGGTCGAAGCAGGTCTGCACCGAGAACTCGCGGCCGTGGGTCATCGGATACCATTTGTCATTGTAGTAGGTATGCAGGTCGATGCCGTCGAGACGGCCGTCCTCAAGCAGATCGGCGATCGCCGGACCGTAGCCGCGCAACGTCGCATCGCCATGCGAGTTGCAGGTGGCGAAGCCTCCGGGAACCACCCGCAGCTTGGGGTCGACGCTGTGAACACCGTCGGCAAGTCCGGCCAGCGCGTCGTGATAGTCCTGGCGCGGGATCGTGGCCTGCACATCGGGCTCGTTGATTGCGGTGAAGACCGTAGCACCCCAATCGGGAATACCGTTTTCGCGGCCCCAAGCGCCACCGGGACGGAAACGTCTTGCCATCGCCTGCCCAGCCGCGAACCAGTCCTGATAGGACCCGATCGGCTGCGGTGGATCGAGGCTCTGATAGCTGCCTTCATACTCCAGCAGGATCAGCGGCATGATACCGTTCTTGTGCGCTTCCAGCATGGCGGCATCGAAATCGTGCGGTGTCGGCAGCCGCGCCAGCGTCCGCCAGCCATAGGAGTCCATTCGCCCCATCCTGGCACCAACGCCGTGCAGCGCCTGATAGATCTGCTTGCTCCTGCCGGCCAGATGCGTGACCAGATTGCCGCCGCCGATGCGCTCGTCGATCCGCAGTGCCGAGGCGTTCGTTTCGCCGGCGCGGACAGCGCTCGGCCATGGCGACGTGAAAAACGTTAAAAGGGCTGTGCTAATGACCAGCAGATTGGAACGAAGTCGCAATGTCTGATCCCTTAGATGTCCGTTATGACGTTTGAGATCGTCCAGGTCGTTCAAGAGATAAGCAATGCCGGCGGCGTGGAAACCGTCGCTATCGAGCTGGCGCGCGTTTTCGGCCGGAATGGTTTATCGAACGTCGTGCTCGCAAGCACCGTCGCGGACAATCTCGAGCACACGATCAGGGTCGAGCGCGTCGCGCCATGGCTAGCGCGGATTCCGACGCGCGGACTGTTCCGGCACATCGGCCGCGCCATCGTCGTGCCGCTGTTCACGGTGGCCGCGACACGGGCGCTGGCGCGGCACCCCGACGCCGTCGTCGTCAGCCACGGCGACAGTCTCAAGGGCGACGTGCTGATCGTGCATGCCGTCAATGCGCAGAGCCTGGCCGAGAAGCGCGCCGCCGGCAGCTGGCGCTGGATGCTCAACCCGATGCATCTGTGGGTCGCGCTGCGCGACCGGTTCATGATCGGAGGCCTGCGGTATCGGGCGTTCGTGGCGGTGTCCTCCCGCGTCACCGCGGAGCTGCAGCGCTTCTTCCGCGTGCCGGCCGCCCGCATCCACGTCATCTCCAACGGCATCGATCTCGCGCGCTTCAAGCGCGACACCGCCAGCGGCCAGGCGATCCGGCGTGAGTTCGGCATCCCGGACAATGCGCGCCTGCTGCTGTTCGCCGGCCACGAATTCAACCGCAAGGGACTGGCGCATGCGATCGGCGCGCTCGATCGGCTCGGCGACGACGTCTGGCTGCTGGTCGTCGGCTCGGACAATCCCGCGCCCTACCGCAGGCTGACGCGCAACGCCCAGCAACGACTGATCTTCGCCGGTTCACGCTCGGACATGCCCGCGCTGTACTCGGCGGCCGACGCCTTCGTGCTTCCCACGAGCTATGAGACCTTCTCGCTGGTCTGCATGGAGGCCATGGCCTGCGGAGTGCCAGTGTTCGCAACGCCGGTCGGTGGCATCGAGGATTATCTGCACGACGGCGTCGACGGCTTCCGCATCACGGCCGATGCCGTCGATATCGCGGCCAAGCTCGCTTCCGTCTTCGCCGATCCCGCGCTGATGCGCCGGCTGCAGGACGGCGCCCGGGCGACCGCGCAGACCTATGGCTGGGACCAGATCGGACTGCAATACATCGAACTGCTCAAGCAGATCGATGCCGCCAAGCGACAGCCTGGCCACGCAGCGATGGCGCTGCCGGTGAAGGCCTAGCTAATTCGTCTGCAGCCGCTGTGGGCGGGCGAGGCCGGATGCGGCTCTCGACTGATGCGCCGCACGGCATGCCGTTTCAATCGCCGCCGCGACCGCTTCATAGGTGAAGCGCCGGAGCACGTTCGCGCGGGCCGCTTCACTGCGAACGGCGAGCTCCGCCCGCCGGCCGCTGAGCTCATGGATGAGCCGACACATGCTGCCGGGGTCCCGCTCCGGCACGATCCAGCCGCCGTCGCCGACGACATCCGGAATCGCTCCGCAGGTCGATCCGATCACCGGGATGGCACAGGCCTGGGCCTCGATGATCACCCGGCCGAACTGCTCGCGCACCGCGTCCGTGGTGCGCGTCAGCAGCAGCAATGCGTCCAGGCCGCGCAGAAAAGCCGCAACCGCAGCGGGTGCAGCCCAGCCCTGGATGGTGACGCGCCCGACCAAGCCAAGTTCGGCGACGCGCCGGCGGAGATGCGGCTCGTGCGGACCTTCGCCCATGATGCTCAGCGTCGCCGCCGACTTGCTGCGCGCGAGCGCTTCGAGCGCATCGTCGAGTCCCTTCTCGACCACCAGCCGGCCGACATAGCCGAGCCGCAGCGGCGAGCCGGCCGTCGCATTCGATCGATCATCCGCCGGCATGAAGGTCGCGAGATCGACGCCATAGCCGATCGGCGTCACCGGACCCGTATAGCCACACGCCCTCACGACCTCGGCCGCATCGGGACTGCGTGACAGGATATGAGCGGTGCGGCCGAGGACGAATTTGCGGATCGCCTCGAATGGTGGCGGCAGCCGTTTCAGGATGTTCTGGTCGACCTCGAGCACGAGCGCCGCACGGCCACGCAGCATCTGCGCCTGCAGCGCGACGATGCTCCAGGGCTCCTCCCAAAGGTGAATCACGTCGGGATCGAGCTCGCGCAAAAGGCGGCGCAGCGCCGGATAGAAGTGCAGGTACCATTTCATCGGACCCGCATCGGGGAGCCGGATCGGGAGGCGATGGATGGGAAACCCTTCATTGGAGTGAGCCGCAGTGATGGTGCGGCCGAACTCCTTCCACACTTCGGGCACCACGAGATGCAGCTCGACGTCGGGCCGGGACGCGAGATGGCGGTAGCGCAGCCGGCCGGCCTCGCTGCTGGTGGCCGGATGCGCAATCGAGACGATCCGCAAGCGTCCCCTGCTAGACACGGCCCATCACCTTCGCTGCAGTCCCGCTGAAGCCCGTGAGATGCAGCTCCATCGCCGCCAGCGTCCGATGCGCGCCATTCATGGTGTTTCGCGGAATCGAGAACGCATCCTGCCCGGCTTTGACGAGGCCCTTGCGGGTGGTGGCAGCACTGGCAAATCCGGCCTGCCGCGCCAGCGCAAAGTCCCGCGGTCCGCAATCGGCGGCGCGCCCGTAGGGAAACGCGAAGTGCCGGACGTCGATGCCGAGCCGCTCGTTCAATCGCAGCCGCGCGCCGGCCAGCTCGCGCAGGGCGTCTTCGGAAGACAGCGACGAGATGCGCGCATGCGACACGGTGTGAGCTCCGATCTCGACCAGGGGATCGGCTGCCAGCCCTTCCAGCATGTCCCAGGAGATCGCATGTTTCCAATGCATCGCCTCGATGTCGATGGCGTTGGCGGCACAGAACGCGGCGTAACGATCCGCGGCCTGCGGGCCATCCCAGCGCGAGACGACCTGCGCGAACACCGCGCGGCGCTGCTCGTCGCTCGACAGCGCGATCCTCTCATCGTCGACCGTGACATGGCCCCTGTGCCGCAGCGTATCCTCCAAGCCAGCGGCCCACAGCGGCAAGGTGCCGTCGGGAATCCCGGTCGTCACGAACAGCGTCACCGGCACCTTGTGCCTGCGGAACACCGGCACCAGCAGCTCGCACGTATCGCGGTAGCAGTCGTCGATCGAGAAGTTGACGTAGCGGCCGGACGGCTCGGCGCTTGCAGCCCGGCGCAGCGCCTCACTGATCGTCACGATATCCCAACCCTGGTCGAGGACATAGCCGAGGAAGCGATCGAGAAAGTCGACATCGACGTAGAAGTCGCGATTGGGCAGACGCTCCCACTGCTCTGCCGGCGCGGTGCGATGGAACGTCAAACAGCAGCCGCGCGGGCCGAGCACACGATCGACGGCCTTGGCGACAGGAAGGACGAAGGCACCGGATGCCATCATCGCCTTGGCGGCAGCGAGGGCCAGCAGGGTCAACTCAGCTCTCCCTTCATCTTGAACGTACGACGAACATGACGGAGCGCCGTGCCCACCACGGCCGGCAGCAGGATGCCGATCGCAAAGGCCAGGCAGAGCAGATACGCCAATCCGCCGGCGAACAGGCGCGGCAGCAGGCCCGGCACGGAAGTCTGAATCATCAGGCCGAGCACGACCATCAATGCGGTCGGCAGCAGGGCCAGGCCGATCACGAGCAGGAGCTTTCGCGCATCGCCGAGCACGAACACCACGCCCGACAGCAGCACGAGGCTGCGGATCGCTTCGCCAACGCCGAGCAGCTGCATGCCGGCCGCCGGCGACGGATCGAACAGCGGCATCAGCAGGTTGAAGCCCATGTTGGCGAGATAGGCCGAGACGATGATGACCGCAGCGACGCCGTTGCGCCCCGCGCCATTGAGCAGACGGATCAGGATCCAGCCGAGGGTCGCAGCCCAGACGCCGCAGGCGATGCCCTTGAGCGCATGCGAGGTCAGCAGCAGGGCCTCGTCGCCGAACGCGCCGCGGAAATAGATCAAGCGGACGATGTCGGTCGAGAAGACCAGCAGGAACGCCGAGGCCGGCAAGGTCAGCGCGAGCAGCGGCCGCAGCAGCGCCTCGGTCTGCGCGCGCGGATCGCGCGGGGCGTGCTGCGACAGCACCGCCATGCCGAGCGGCTGGCTGATCAGCAGCAGCGCGCTCTCGGTCAGCGAGCGCGCGTAGTCCAGCGACGCAACGGCGCCGGTCGTCAGCCGCGATGCCGTGAAGCGCTCGATCCAGACGTTGCCCTGCTCCGCCAGCGGCAACGCCAGCAGGACGCGCAGCCGGCGGAAGAATTCGAACCCCTTCTCGATCACCATGCCGGCGGTCAGGCCGGAGACGCTCAGCGCGCCGTCGCGCCAGAGCGTCAACAGGCCCCAGGCGGCGAGGCCATTGAAAGCAACGGTGAAGGCGCAGGCGAGCATGTAGGCGTCGCCGGTCAGAACCAGCAGGCCGATGCCGCCGATCACCGCGACGTTGAGCAGGCTGGCACGGACATTGGTCAACCGCGTGCGGCCGAGCGCGATCTCGCCGGCGGCAAGCACGTTGAGCACCGCCGAGGCCGGCATGCCGAACGCCATCATCCGCACGAAGTGCAAGGTGAGCTCGCGCCCCTCCGCCGAGAAGCCGCCGACGACGGCGTTCACCCAGAGCTCACCGAGCAGCAGGATGATCGCGGTCACCAGGCTCGAGACGACGGCAATGACGATCGTCAGCGCACCGAGGCTGCGCGCGGCATCGGGCCGCTGCAGCGCCTCGCGATGCATCGGGATCATGATCGCCGGCACGCTCTCGTTCTGCAGGAACGCGAGCGGGATGAGCACGGCCGCCATGGCGGCGCGGAAGCCGTCGGCGACGAGCGAGGCGCCCAGCACATGCGCCATCAGCACCTCGCGACCGAAGCCGAGCATCTTGCTGGCCAGCGCACCGCTGATCAGCAGCGCACTGAAGCGCTTGAGCGAAGGACCGGAGGCGCTCATGCGATCCCCTCCGATACGGCCTGCGGCCCTATCCACCGCGCAGGGACTTGTCCGTCCTCGAGCAGTTTCGGCCACGGCAGCACTGGCGCGAGAATGGCGAGGGTCGGGCCGAGCGAATCGCAGTCTGCGACGAGATCGACCGTACACCGCTCGGAGGACGGGGCAGATGCAACGATCGTGCTCACACCGCCGCTCCCGCGCCGACATTGCGGATCAGAAGCCCGATCGAGTCCAGCATGCGTGCAAGACTGTAGTGGGTGCGCGCGCGGCGCGACGCGTAGTCGAGCTGTGGCGCGAGGATCTCGGGTTCAGCCAGCACCGCGTCCAAAGCCTCGGACAGCGCACGCGCATCACCTGGCGGCACGAGCAGACCGGCCCGGCCATGTTCGAGGATGTCCGGCGCAGCGCCGGCGTCAGTGGCAATCACCGGCACGCCGGCGAGCATCGCTTCGACCAGGGTGCGGCCGAACGGCTCGGGATCGATCGACGGATGCACCATCGCGTCCATCGCCTGCATCAGCAGCGGCACGTCGCTGCGATGTCCCAGGAAATGAACGCGGTCGCCGAGGCCGAGATCGGCAACGAGCCGTCTCAGCTCAGCCGCGTAGTCCTGCTCGCCGAACAATGCGTCGCCAACGATGACACCGTGCACGCCCGGCAAATCGGCCAGCGCCTCGATCAGAACATGCTGTCCCTTCCACCGCGCGAGCCGGCTGAACACGCCGACCAGCGGTCCCGACGGCAGGCCGAGCCGCTGCCTCAGCTCCTGGCGCGACGCCGGCACGGGTTCGACGGCGAGACCATTGGGCACGACCTCGACGAGAGAGCGTCGACCTCCGGCCGCGATGAAGGCGGCTGCGGCGGCTTCGGAGGGGACGACGACCTTCGCCGCAAAGCGGTTGGCGAGAAAGATCTGCATGCGACGCTGCAGCACGCCGAAATGAGCCGGGCTGATGATGTCGTGCAGATGCCAGATCAATGGCCGCCGTGCCGCGATGTTGGCGATGGCCGACAGGACAAAGGCCTTCTGCGAATTGGCATAGAGGACGTCATGCTTGCGTGCGACATGCGCGAGCTCCGCGGTGATCGCCGCGAGTCTGCCGAACAGCGGCAGCGCCTTGAGCCACGAACTGTCGCGTCTGAACTGCCCCAGGCCGCGGCCCCAGCGCGACGTGATGACCGGCATGCGACGCTCAGCCAGCGCCTTGCCGAGCGGGCCCGGCTCGAACAGGAACACCGCGGAATCCCTGCGGCCCTGGACGACATCGAGCAGGATCAGCTCGGCGCCGCCGATCTGCCCGGTATGATCGACGAACAGGACACGCTCGGTCGACATCACCCGGCTCCGGCGTAGGCTGCCACGGGCGCGGTCTGGACCACAGGCGCGCTGCGGTGCTCGACGTCGGTCATGGTGACGACGATGCCGACATCGCGGGCTCCGAGCGCCCTGCTCCTGTTCACCGTCGCGACCGCCGGCTCGATCAACGACCGGTCGCTGCGAACGCAGACGATCGCCCAGTCCGTACCGGCAAGGAAGTCGTTCCGTTGCGACGGCAATGGTGTGTCGACGATCACGGCATCATAGCCATCGAGACCAGCGAGGAGACCGTCGAGGCTGATCGCGTCGAGAATGTCGCCGACCGGACCGGTCGCCTCACCAACCGGCAGCACGTCGAGCGAGGGATGCGCGGTGGGCAGAACCATGTCCCGGAGCGGCGTCCCGCGCTCCAGCGCGCCGACCCATCCGGGGTTTGCCGGCAGCGCCATGATCTCGGCAAAGGCGGGATGCGAGACGTCGCACTCGACGACCAGCACGCGCCGGCCTGCGGCCGCGAGGTGCTCTGCCAGCGCACAGGTCGTGGTCGTCTTGCCATCTGCTGCATCAGGAGAGGTCACGACGATGCGCTGCGATCGGGCGGACCGCTTCAAACCGAGTTCGTGGACGAGCTCATGCAGCGTGTGCTGAAAATCAGCGTCCTCGGAGGCGAGGCGCAAGACGCGCGGGATCGCCAGCGGTTGATGGCCCTGCAGGATCGCGCCGAGCGCCGACATCTCACGCAGGCTCTTCAGGCGCGGCAGGCAGGCCAGGATCGAAACGTCGGCGACGCTCGGGAGATGAGACCCTCGTTCGGGCGCTGCCGGTGGCTTCGCCGCCTCCGGTGCGGTCACACGCTCGGCCAATTCAGGGACGATGGCGGGAGCCTCGTCGACAGCGGGCGTCTCGACCTGCTCGGCCGGCGCTTCCGGAGCGACGGGCACGGGCGGGCTGATCAGGCGCGCGCCGAGCTTATCGGCGAGCAGCGCAGCGCCGACACCGAAGATCAACGCGAGCGTCATGCCGGCGGCGAGGAAGGGGATCTTCTTCGGGAAGAACGGCTTGCTCGGCAGCTCAGCGAGGCTGACGAGACGCGTGCTGCCGCGCAGGACGCGCCGTTCGGTCTCGAGCTCGCTCGCTTTCTTGTAGAGCTCGGCATATTGCTGGCGCTTGATCTCGGTGTCGCGCACCATGCTCTCGATGGAGGCCTCGTCCAGCGTGGCCGAGCCGGCCTCCGCCTTCGCCGCGTCCATCTGCTTCTTCAGCGAGGCCACCAGCGCGGTGTTGGCATCGTACGTCTTCTGCGCGCTCGCCGCGATGCTCTGCATCTCTGCGACCAGCCGCTGCTGGATGATCGCCTGCTCGCGCGTCAGCGCCAGGATCGAGGGATGCTTCGGCCCGAGCACGCCGGTCGCGCTGGCGAGCTGCGCGCTCACGGTCGTCAGTTGCTGCTTGAGGTCGGCGATGGTGCGGCTCTGCAGCACCGACGGGGCGTCGGTCGGCCCGCGCTCCTGCTCCGACTTGATCTCCTGCAGCCGCGCGGCAGCGTCGGCGCGCGCGGCCTCCGCCTGCGACAGCTGCTGGCCGATGCTGGTCAGCCGCTCCGAGGAGATCGGCGCATTGGCGCCACGCATCAGACCCTTGGTGCGGCGGAACTTCTGGATCTTGTCGTCGGCCTCACGCAGTTGCTGGTCGAGCTGCTTCAATTCCTTCCAGAGCCAGGAGCTCGCGACCTCGCGGCTGTTGGCGCCTTCGGTGCGCTGGTCCTCGAGAAAGGTCTGCGTCAACGCGTTGGCGAGCGTCTTCGCGACCTCGGGACTGCTCGACTGATAGGAGATGTTGATGACGCGCGAGCGGCCGGCCGAGGCGATGCTGAAGCGGCTGTCGACATGATCGATGAACGCGCCCGGATCGGTCTTGAGGCGCTGGCACGCATCGGCCGAGCCCATGAGACGGCCGCGCTCGCATTCGCCAACCACGGCGTCGACCACGCCGGGCGACGACATGATTTGACGCAGCAGGCGCGGCGAGCGGATCACCAGGAGCTGGCTTTCCATGTCGGCGGGATCGCCGATCTTCTGCGCCCACGCCGCCGAGGTGTTGGCACCCGGCTCCTGCTCGGCGATGATCACCGAAGCGGTGGCGAGATAGCGCACCGGCAGCAGCACGAGTGCGGCCACGGCGAGCGCGAGGACGGCGCCGGCCACGATGGCGAACACGCCGCGGCGGCGCCAGATCCGGGCGACGACGTCAATGCCGGACAAGGCCTCGCCAAGAGCCGCCTGCCTCATGATCTGCACCCGCGCCACATCCAACACTACGCAATCAGCCGCGTCGCGCGGCCCTGATGTCCCGCACGGAAACTGTCGATCTCCTCGTTGACCGCCGCGACGAACTGGCTGCGGAAACGCTCGGCCGAGAAGAAGCCGGCGCGCTGGCGGCAATCGAGACGCGAGATCGACTTCTCCTTGGCCACAAACGCACGCACGCAAGACGCGATCGCCTCGGGCTCGGGCGACTCGAAGAACATGCCCGTCGGGCGCGGCCCCGTGGTGAGGATCGACTCGCGCGCACCGCCGCGGCCGAGCGCCAGCACCGGTGCGCCTTCGGACTGCGCCTCGACCGGAATGATGCCGAAATCCTCCTCCGCCGCGAACACGAAGGCGCGGGCGGTGGTCATGAGGTCGCGCAACTGCTTGTCGGGCACGAAGCCGGCGAACTTCACGTTCGGCCCCGCGATCGCCTTGAGCCGCGCGGCTTCCGGACCGTCACCGGCCACGACCAGCTCGAGGTCCGGCATGGTGTTGAAGGCGCGCACGATCGGCTCGATGCGCTTGTAGGGCACCAGCCGGCTCGCGGCGAGGAAGTGGTTGCCGACCGGGAGGATCGCCGCGCGCTGCGCGATCGTCACCGGCGGGTAGATCACCTTGGCGTCGCGGCCGTAGATCTTCTTGATGCGGCGGGCGACGAACTGCGAATTAGTGAAGATGGCGTCGGGGCCGTGCGCGGTGCGGGCATCCCAGATCCGCATCTTGTGCAGCAAGGCGCGGGCGATCAGGCCCTTGACGCCGGTGGCGTAGCCGCTCTCCTGCAGATACTGGTGCTGCAGATCCCAGGCATAGCGCATCGGCGAATGCACATAGGCGATGTGCAGCTGCTCCGGCCCGGTCAGAACGCCCTTGGCCACCGCGCAGCTCGAGGAGATCACCAGGTCGTAGCTCGACAGGTCGAGCTGCTCGATCGCGAGCGGCATCAGCGGCAGATAGGAGCGGTGATACTTCCGCAACAGCGGCATCTTCTGCAGGAAGCTGGTGCGCGACATCTCGAATCCCAGCTTGGCGCGGTCCTCGGGACGCAGCAAGTCGAACAGCGTGAAGACGTCGGCGCCGGGATAGCAGCGCAGGATCTCCTGAAGGACCTTCTCGGCGCCGCCGAGAACGTAAAGCCAATCGTGGACGATCGCGACGCGCATCGCACTCTCCCAATTCCCGGGGTATTTAATAAAACCCTTAAGGGAGACGTTCACGCGCACAAACCCAATCCTAAACTTCTAGTTAATCGCCCTTCTCCTCCGACCCGTCGAATCCGCTGCTAACAAGTAAGGATCAGTTAAGGATCGGCAAGACGCATCGCGCCTCAGATCGTGACAGGCGTGTGCCGGACCAGAACGCGAAACAAAGCTTTGGTCCGCTTCGGCACACTCGGGCACCCTAGGCGGTCTTGCTTAACAGGCCCTTGCCGATTGCAACGCCCGCGCGCGCCGTGATCGGTGGAGCCAAACCGCGACGACGCGCCGCGGCCCGTTCGTTAACCTCTGCCGCCGCACACGAACGTGATCGCGATCAGCCGGCGATGGCGAGCTGCTCGACCGCGTAGCCGTGGCGGATGGCGCGGTTCAGCACGGGATCGACCAGCTCGAAATCGAAGCGGTCGGCCGGGCGGATGCCGCCCTTGGCGGCAAAGGTGCCGCCGAACATCGCGGTGCCCTCGGGCAGGCCGGCCTCACCATAACGGCGGGCGATCAGGTCGAAGGGCGCCAGCATGCCGCTCAGCGCGCCCTCCTGATACAGCACGCGCTCGCCGTCGATGGTCGCGAACGCGCGCAGCGTCAGCCGGTCCCAATGCGCGGCGACGTCGTCGACCAGCCACAGCTCGGGCGCGACCGGCTTGTCGCACATCTGCTTGGACACGGTGATGTTGTAGGTCTCGACCTTGCGGTCGGTATGATCGGAGCCGACGCCGACCAGCAGCCGTCCGCCCGCCTGCACCAGCACGAACTCGACCTCGCCGGAGGAGTCGCCGCCGCTGACCTCGATGCTGTCCGACGTCGTCAGCCGGCTGGCCGCGACCTCGTAATAGATCGGCGTCGTCGCGGGCCTGGGAATGCCGAGCTCTTCCAGTTCGGCGATGTGCTTGTCGCGGGCGACCGGATCGCGCCCGGTCCAGCCGGCGATGACGAGGCGGCTCAGCTTGATCCGCTGCCGCGTCGCCGCACCATCCGCGTGAACCAGGACATCGATCGTCGCACCGCTCATCGTCTCATCGCCTCTTGCTGACCAGCCCGCCGCTTAGCCGTCCGGCCGCGCGCTGGCAAGCCGCCCCGCCGTTCACTCCTGCTCGGCCTTCTCCGCCTCGTGATCCTCCTTGAGGTGCCGCTTGCGGATCTGATGGGTCGTGAACCAGATCAGCGCGATCGCGGCCGGCACGAAGGCGGCGGTGGCCAGCGTCGGCTCGACCGGCAGGCCGGTGTCGTGCGCGCCCTTGGCGAGATAGCCGAACAGGCTGACGACGTAGTAGCCGATCGCGGCCACCGACAGGCCCTCGACCGTGCTCTGCAGGCGCAACTGCAGCTTGGTGCGCTCGTTCATCGAGCGCAGGAGATCGCGGTTCTGCTGCTCCAGCTCGACATTGACGCGGGTGCGCAGCAGATCGGCGGCGCGCGCCAGCTTGAGCGACAGGTTGGACTGCCGGCCCTCCAGCGCGTTGCAGGTGCGCATCGCCGGCGCGGTGCGCCGCGCCAGGAACGACGACCAGCTCGAATACGGCGCAACCGGCTCGCCCTCGATCACCGCCAGACGGGCCTGCACCAGGTCGTAATAGGCGCGGCTGGCGCCGAACCGGAACAGGCTGCCGGTGGCGCCGCGCTCCAGCAGCGCTTCGAGCTCGGTCAGCTCGCGTAGCAGGTGGTTGTTGAGCTTGAACGATTGCGCGCCCTGCATCTCCGCGAGCACCTCGACCAGCCGCCGCTCGATGCGGTCGACGTCCGGCGCCAGCGCCAGCGCCGCCGGCAGGCCGAGCAGCGCCAGGGTGCGGTAGGTCTCGAGCTCCAGCACGCGCTGCACCAGCGCGCCGAGCCGCTCCGGGGTCGGGCCTTCGGCGCAGACCAGGATGCGGGTGAAGCCGTCATCGTCGAGACGGAAATCGGAGGCGACCGCGCCGGCGCTGCCCTTGATCGTCACGATGGCGAGGCTGCTCTTGTCGAAGATCTCCTCGGCGCGCGCCACCGGATCGGCCGCGTTCTCGACCTCCAGCTTGACCGCGACCAAGAGCTCGCCGGCCTGCGGCAGCGCCGCGATCAGCGCCTGCAGCTCGGGCGCGATGGCCCCGAAGCGGCGCGGGCCTGAGTCCGCGGGCGGGCTCCAGATCCAGGTGAGCGTGGCGAATTCCGAATGCTGCTCGAAGCGCAGCCTGACCGGGCCGAGATCGACCTGGTGATGCTTGACGCCCGGCTCCGGCGCCGGCGCGCCATGCTGTGCGCAGAACGCGGCAAGGCTGGCGCGGTCGACCGCCGGACTGTCGCCTTTCGCCATGAAGGCGAAGCGGATCACCAGCACCGGCTGCGTCAGCGGCGTGAACGGCCGCGCATGCACCTCGTTCAGCACGCTCTCGCGCAAGGCATGCGGCGTGAAGGCGGACCTGTCGAGCGACGTCATCGGGAGAGTCCGCTGTTGAGAGCGACACCTGACGCAGATGATCGCGCTGCGCCTGAATTGATCACCCCCGTCATGCCGTCCATCCTCCTGACGTCCATTGTCGCCCGGCCGCCGACGCGCCGGCAGCGTGTGACAGCAGTGTAGCGCAATTCGATGACGGCGCCACGGCCGCGGCCATGTCGGGCGCGTCGGCGGCTCTCTCGGCGCCACCGCACGTCGACCCTGATGCACGCAGACACACCAACACCTCCCGCGGCGCGATCGCACCCGGGATTGATCTCAACGAACCCTCCGGAAATGCCGAGGGCGCAGGGAAGGCCGGACCTCGACTGAGGCCCGTGGCCCCCGTGCGGAAAAATTGCACGGGGCAGGAACCACAGGTTCAGCCGGACAGACCCGGCCCTCCCTGCGCGATGGGTTTAACGGCTGCTCCGTGCTCTCCCCGGGGACCGGCTTGTTTGCCCCCGTCGCCTGATGACACGTCATGTCATCCAGGCTTGGCGCCAGCGTCGGGGCGCCAGGACCACACGGCTTGACCGTCCGCGAGCTGCCAATCGTCCAGCGCATCAGCACCTGACAGGCCCGCGGCCACCACTCCCCGCCTCTACGTATCGTGACGACGCGTACGCCCCTCTGCATGAGGACGGGATGCGGGGAGTAGAACATGATTTCGGGAAAATCGCAATACGAATCTTTTCCGGCATGGTGAGAGCTTTTGCACCAATCCCGTTCCTGCCGCCCCGCACGACCTCCGCACTCTCTCACCCTGAGGAGCCTGCCGCAGGCGGACGTCTCCGCCAAGCAGTGATCGATGCGGTGCGCGAAGCTGCTGCGGCCAAGCTCGCCAGTGTGGCCGCTCGCGAGCGGATCTCGGAGAGGCGGATATCTTCTGAACGTCTCACATCGCTCGTGGGGCCCCCCACCCCCAACCCCTCCCCGCAAGGGGGAGGGGAGCCCGGCATCTCACTTGATGGCTGAAGTCCGCCGGGTTTCCGCAGCCCCCGTCCGCGGCCTACGCAGTTGTCACGACAGGCATCGTAGATCATAACCGCTTGACCTTCTCGCCGTCTCGCGATGGCCCTCACCCACTGTTTGTCCAAGCCGCACAGGACTCCCATGACCACGCTCTCCTCGATCGTCGCGCGCGGTGTCGCGCTGGTTGGCAATGCGGCGCTGCAATGGCGCAAATTGCAGGGGGAGACGCCGGCGCCGGCGTGGGGGGCGCAGCCGCAGATTCCGCTAGCGAAGCCGCAGGGGATGCTGCCGACCTTGAAGATGCCGACGGCGCGCGGCTGGCGCGATGGCGAGAAGCCGGTAGCCGCGGCGGGGCTGAAGGTGAATGCGTTCGCCACCGGGCTGGATCATCCGCGCTGGATCTATGCAATGCCGGACAAGTCCGTGCTGATCGCGGAAGCGACGCAGGTGCCGAGCCCGGTGCGCAACATGTTCGGCTACGCGATGCAGGCGACGATGCGCCGCGCCGCCGCGCTCGGCGTCAGCGCCAACCGCATCACGCGGCTGGTCGATGCCGACGGCGACGGCACCGCTGAGCGCCGCAATGCGTTCATGGAGAATCTCAGCCAGCCGTTCGGCATGGCGCTGGTCGGCGGCACCTTCTATGTCGGCAACACCGACGGCATCACAGCCTTTCCCTATAGCGCGGGCGCCGAGCGCATCACCGCGCAGGGCCAGCGGCTGACGAATTTCAAGCCGGGCGGGCACTGGACGCGCAGCCTGCTGGTCAGCCCCGACGGCACGAAGATCTATGCCGGCGTCGGCTCGCTCACCAACATCGCCGAGCTGGGGTTCGAGGTCGAGGAGGGACGTGCCTGCATCTATGAGCTGGACATCGCGAGCGGCGCGAGCCGCATCTTCGCGGCCGGCCTGCGCAACGCGGTGGGGCTGGCGTTCGAGCCGTCGACCAAGGTGCTGTGGACCGTCGTCAACGAGCGCGACGGGCTCGGCGACGAGACGCCGCCGGACTACCTGACCTCGGTGCGCGAGGGCGGCTTCTATGGCTGGCCCTATTGCTACTGGGGCAGGACGGTCGACGACCGCGTGCCGCAGGATCCGAAGCTGGTCGCGACCGCGCTGACGCCGGACTACGCGCTCGGCGGCCACACGGCTTCGCTCGGCCTGTGCTGGCTGCCCGCAGGCACGCTCCCGGGTTTTCCGGATGGCATGGTGATCGGCCAGCACGGCTCGTGGAACCGCAGCAAGCTGTCCGGCTACAAGGTCGTGTTCATCCCGTTCGAGAACGGCAAGCCGTCGGGACCTGCGCGCGACATCCTGTCCGGCTTCCTGGCGCCGGACGAGAGCTTCTCCTATGGCCGCCCGGTCGGCGTGGTCATCGGCCCGGACGGCTCGCTGCTGGTCGCCGACGATGTCGGCAACTGCATCTGGCGCGTGACGGGGGCGTGAGGCGGCGCGCAAGAGGAGCCGGGGCGACGTTCGCTCCGGCCTTGCGCCTGGGCTGCCAAGCTCAGTCGTGGCCGTAATACTGGCGATTGCAATAGCGGCGGCCGGCTTCGTGCTTCGCCGCACGCTGGGCCGGGGTGGCGTTCGCCGGCATCAGGAAGTCCCCGGTGTAGAACAGTTGCAGGCAGCGGACGTAGTCCTTGTTGCCGAGCCACTCCCATCCCGCCTGGACCGGCGAGGTCGATGCCGACGCGAGCAGGCCGGTGGCGGCGACGATGGCAGCGGCGGCGAGAAGGCGAAGGCTGGTGGTCATGACCGTGTCCCTTATTGCGTGAGGCTGCCCCATGCAGCCGATGCGGGGGATCATGACAAAAACGGCTCGCGGTTTAAGTGATGGCGCGCACAGAACGGTAAGACGGCAACCGCGCGGGAGATGTGCGCGCCTGCGGCACGGGGCCGCGGAACCCGGCTCGTGCAGGACTGTTGTCGTCGGGACAACAGGCACGTCCCGAGGAGAGTCCGATGGCCGACACCGTCAATCCGAACCAGAAGCAGCCCGGCGAGAAGCAGGAAGGCCAGTATCACTACAATCCGGGCAATCAGTCCGGCAAGACCATCGACGTGGTGAAGCCGGAAGACGAGCAGGTCAACAACAAGGACCGGATCGAGCAGCGCGAGGATCCCCAGTCGCGGTAGGCGAGCATCTTTGGTCTCTCGTCATGCCCGGGCTTGACCCGGGCATCCACATTCTGAAGCACCGAAGAGATGGATGGCCGGGTCAGGCCCACGGCTGTCCGGTTCAGCTTCCGCATATTGCGAGGCTCAACTGTTGTGGGTTTTTGGCAAGTTGGGGTGGCCC
>NZ_JAUEYW010000018.1:0-162889 GCF_032489875.1 Bradyrhizobium sp. SZCCHNR1015 | reverse complement strand
GCTCAAGACCGCAGAAGAATCCACGCCATGCACCATGTCCAGTCTGTCTGAACCGGACAGCCGTGGGACAAGCCCGGGCATGACGACCTTTGGCTTGGTGCGGTGGGGGGCCTAAACTGACGACATGTCCTCTTTAAAGCACATTGCGGTCATCGGGGCCGGCCCGGCTGGGCTCATGGCCGCCGAGGTGCTGGCGGGCGGCGGCGTCGCCGTCACCGTCTACGACGCGATGCCGTCGGTTGCCCGCAAGTTCCTGATGGCGGGGCGAGGGGGCCTCAATCTCACCCACAGCGAAGAGCTGCCGCTGTTCCTGTCGCGCTATCGCGACGCTGCGTCGTGGCTTGCGCCGGCCATCCAAGCCTTCTCGCCGCAACAACTGCGCGGCTGGTGCGAGGCGCTGGGCGAGCCGACCTTCGTCGGCTCCTCGGGCCGCGTGTTCCCTGTCGCAATGAAAGCCTCGCCGTTGCTGCGGGCGTGGCTGCGCCGGCTCGATGCGCAGGGCGTGCGCGTCGCGCTACGGCATCGCTGGACCGGCTGGGAGGACCGGGGGCATCTGACCTTCGAGACGCCGAACGGTCCGCACACCGTCGCAGCCGACGCGAGCGTGCTGGCACTCGGCGGCGCCTCCTGGCCGCGGCTCGGCTCGGATGGCGGCTGGGTGCCGATCCTCGCCGCGAAGGGCGTCGCGATCGCGCCGCTGCGGCCCGCCAATTGCGGCTTCACCGTCGGCTGGTCCGACATCTTCCGCGACCGCTTCGAGGGCCAGCCGCTGAAGGGCATCGCGCTGGCGTTCGGCGAGCGCAGCGTGCGCGGCGAGGCGGTGATCACGCGCGACGGCATCGAAGGCGGCGCAATCTATGCGTTGTCGGCCGAGCTGCGCGAGGCGATCGCGCGAACGGGCGAAGCAACGCTGCACGTCGTGCTGCGGCCCGATCTCGCGGCCGCTGATCTGATCAAGAAGCTATCGGCTCCACGCGGCAAGCAGTCGTTCTCGAATGTGCTCCGCAAAGCGTTGCAGTTGTCGCCGGTCGCGATCGGCCTGCTGCAGGAGGCAGCAAAGACGCAAGGGCTGTCGTTGTCGTCGCTACCGCCCGACCGTCTCGCGGCACTGATCAACGCCCTGCCGATCAAGCTGACCGGCACCGCCGGTCTCGCGCGCGCCATCTCCAGCGCCGGCGGCATCGCCCGCGATGAGCTCGACGCCGACTACATGCTCAGGCGTCTGCCCGGCGTGTTCGCCGCGGGAGAGATGCTGGACTGGGAAGCGCCGACCGGCGGCTATCTGCTGCAGGCGTCGTTTGCGACTGGCGTGGCTGCGGGGAAGGGCGTGTTGAAGTGGTTGACGGGGACGGGGCAGCAATGACCGACCTGCTCCCCGAGCCCTGGTATTGGCTGACGGACGATCATCTCCGGGCGACGTTCGAAGTCGAGCTTGCGCGCGAACTTGCTCCTGGTCATGCGCTGGCGAATCTGCCCGTCAGGAGCATCGCCAAGCGTGACGACTGCGACGATGTTCTCGTGATGCTCAATGACGGACGCGTTGCCGCGGTTCATCTGACATGGTCCGGTCGCCGCGACGCCGATACGCGATGGCCGACAACCGTGATCTACGAATCCCTGGAGGACTGGCGTACTTCCTCAGCCGGTCGTGCTTGAAGGCGGACGCACTCCATACACTGCCGTTATTGCAAGCGGAGCTAAGCAATTCAGGGCTGCGCGCGCAGCCCTGGATTGCTTCTTCGCTTGCTCCTCGCAATGACGGCGGAGAGAGGTGGGCCTATCGCAGCTTCCCCCGCGCCGCGACCGGCAGCGTGCCCAAAATCTCCTCGCCGCGCACCATCACCACCTCGTCCATCATGTTGACGACGACGCAGACGTGGTTGGGGACGATGCGGACGACGTCGCCGACATGGGGGCGGGTGTTGCTGCGCGACAGATCGAGGAAGCCGTGTTCCTCGGCGAAGCGCGCGATCTTGGCTTCGGGGTGTTCCAGGATCAGGCCGTGGCCGTCGAGCCCGCCAGTGTCGGTC
Source organism: Bradyrhizobium sp. SZCCHNR1015 (assembly GCF_032489875.1). NCBI lineage: Bacteria > Pseudomonadati > Pseudomonadota > Alphaproteobacteria > Hyphomicrobiales > Nitrobacteraceae > Bradyrhizobium > Bradyrhizobium sp. SZCCHNR1015. Next base: position 160,859 of record NZ_JAUEYW010000018.1, on the reverse strand, counting down.
GTCAGCGTCTTCGAGCCGGCATCGAGAATGCCGCGCTCGGGCGCGGCGCGGCTGACGACGGTGGAGTAGATGTGCAGCGCGCAGTCGTCCCAGGTCGCGACGCCGGCGGCGACCTGCATGCGGTCGTTGTAGATGTAGGTGCCGGGGCGGTGCTCAGTCGCGCCCTTGAGCTTGCCAAGGTTCTTGAGGTTCGGCGAGCCGCCGGTCGAGACGATGGCCGCCTCGAGCCCCTCGGCGCGCACGCCGGCCAGCGCCTCGTCGTAGAAGCGCTGCGCGTCGTCCCAGCCGCTCTCGGTCGGATACAGCATGAAGCCGGCGAAGCGCAGTCCCTCGGAGGCTTTGATCTGGCGCGCGAGCTGGATCGCCTCCGCCGGTGTCTCGACCCCGGCGCGTTTGCGGCCGGTGTCGCATTCGACCACGACCGAGAGCGTGCGGCCCGACTGCTTCGCCGCCTGCGGCAGGCCGGCGATCACGGTGGCGTTGTCGGCCGCAACGGTCATGTCGGCTTTCGCCTGCAGCGCCCCGAGACGTGCCATCTTTTCCTCGCCGATCAGGTTGTAGCTGATCAGGATATTGTCGATGCCGGCATCCGCCATGATCTCGGCCTCGCCGATCTTCTGGCAGGTGATGCCCTGCGCGCCGGCGTCGATCTGCAGCTTGGCCAGCACCGGGCTCTTGTGCGTTTTGATGTGCGGGCGGTTGGCGACACCGGCAGCGGCGCATTGCGCCTGAATCCGCGCGATGTTGCGCTCGACCTTGTCCATGTCGATGACGGCGCAGGGCGTGCCGTACTCCCGTGCGATCTTGGCGGCGAGCGGGGTGGTCATGTCATTTTGCTCCATGTTGCCGTCATTGCGAGGAGCGAAGCGACGAAGCAATCCAGAGTCCCGACTGCAGCCCTGGATCGCTTCGCTTCGCTCGCAATGACGGAGATCATTGATGAACCTTACGCGCCCTCGATCTCCTCGCGCAGCACCTCGAGCTCCAGCCAGCGGTCTTCCGCGGCGGTGAGCTCGGCCTGCGCCGTGGCGATGGCGAGGGAGGCGGCGTCGAATTTCTTGCGGTCCTTGGCATAGAGAGAGGGATCCGCGAGCACGGCCTGCTGCTGCGCGATCTCTGCTTGCAGCTTCGCGATCGTCTTCGGCAACGTTTCCAGCGCGTGTTTCTCGTTGAAGGAGAGCTTGCGCTTCGCCGCGCTCGCCGGCGCCGCCGCCACAGGCTTCGCCTCTTTCTTCTCCTCAGCCGCCTTGTCTTCAGCTTTCTTGGCGTGCTCGCGCTTCAGGTCGGCGCCGCGCTGCGCCAGCATGTCGCTGTAGCCGCCGGCATATTCCTGCCATTTGCCGTTGCCCTCGGGCACGATCACCGAGGTCACGACGCGGTCCAGGAAGTCGCGGTCGTGGCTGATCAGGATCACCGTGCCTTCGTAGTCGCCGAGCATGTCCTCGAGCACGTCGAGCGTCTCGAGGTCGAGATCGTTGGTCGGCTCGTCCAGCACCAAGAGGTTCGATGGCTTGGCCAGCGCGCGCGCCAGCATCAGCCGGCCGCGCTCGCCCCCCGATAGCACTTCGAGCGGCGTGCGCATCTGCTCGCGCGAGAACAGGAAGTCCTCCATGTAGCCGACGACGTGCCTCGGCTTGCCGGCCACCATGACGTGATCGCCGCGGCCGCCCGTCAGCGCGTCGGCGAGCGTCGTCCGGGGATCGAGGCTCTCGCGGTGCTGGTCGAGCGTCGCCGTCTCCAGATTGACGCCGAGCCTGATGCTGCCGCTGTCGGGCTCGCTGCCGCCGGTGAGCAGATTGACCAGCGTGGTCTTGCCGGCGCCGTTGGGGCCGACGATGCCGATGCGGTCGCCGCGCTGGATGCGGATGGAGAAATTGTCGACGATCCTGCGGTCGCCATAGCTCTTCGATGCGCCCTTGGCCTCGATCACCAGCTTGCCGGACTTGTCGGCTTCCGCCGCGGCGAGATTGGCGCTGCCGGCCGTACCGCGATAGTCGCGGCGCTGCTGCCTGAGCGCATGCAGATTGGCGAGCCGCTTGACGTTACGCTTGCGCCGGCCGGAGACGCCGTAGCGCAGCCAGTGCTCCTCGTTGACGATCTTGCGGTCGAGCTTGTGCTGCTCGCGCTCTTCTTCCGCCAGCACCTCGTCGCGCCACGCCTCGAATGCCGCAAAGCCGCGATCGATCTGCCTGATCTGGCCGCGGTCGAGCCAAGCGGTCGCGCGCGACAGATTGGTGAGGAAGCGACGATCGTGACTGATCAGCACCAGCGCCGAGCTTCGGCCGTCGAGCTCGTTTTCCAGCCACTCGATGGTCGTGAGGTCGAGGTGGTTGGTCGGCTCGTCCAGCAGCAGGATGTCGGGGTTGGGCGCAAGCACGCGCGCCAGCGCCGCGCGGCGCGCCTCGCCGCCGGAAACATGCGCGGGATCCTCTTCTCCGGTCAGTCCGAGCTGCTCGACGAGATAGCGCGCCTGATAGTGATCGTCGCCCGGCCCGAGTCCGGCCTCGACATAGGACAGCGTGGTGGCATGGCCGGAGAAATCCGGCTCCTGCGGCAGATAGCGCACCGTGGCGCCCGGCTGCACGAAGCGGGTGCCGCTGTCGCATTCGACCAGGCCGGCGGCGATCTTGAGCAGCGTCGACTTGCCGGAGCCGTTGCGGCCGATCAGGCAGACGCGCTCGCCCGGCGAGACCGACAGCTCGACACTCTGCAGCAGGGCCGTACCGCCAAAGGTCAGGCGGATGTCCTTGAGTTGGATGAGAGGCGGCGCCATGAGGTTAGCTCTGCTGCTGGGTCCGCGCCGCGCGCTGGCGCTGCAGGCGGCGGATCGTGGTGTCGAGGGTGGAAAGGAAGGTGGAGCGGTCGCGCGGCGTGAACGAGCGCGGGCCGCCGGTCACCTCGCCCGATGACCGCAGATCGGTCATGAGGTTGCGCACGGCGAGCGTCATGCCGATCGACTCCTCCGTGAACGGCTTGCCGTTCGGCGCGATCACGGCGCTGCCGGCCTTGACGCAGCGGCTGGCCAGCGGAATGTCCGCCGTGATGACGATGTCGTCAGCGCCGGTGCGCTCGGCGATCCAGTCATCCGCGGCATCCATGGCGCTGCCGGCCGCCACGCGCGTGATCAGGGGATCCTCGGGCACGCGGATGAAGCCACCGGCGACGACGGTCACCGGCAGGCCATGCCGGATCGCAACGCGGTAGATCTCGTCCTTCACCGGGCAGGCGTCGGCGTCGACAAAGATGCGGATCGGGGCGGTTTCGGTCGTCATCGGGCCATCGGTTGGAATGGTCCGGTTGGTACTCCATCGCGCCGGGAATTGCGAGCCAAACGCGCCGCTTGCCAGGGCCTTTCCGGCCGCTACCATCGCCCGAAAACGGTGAAAGGGAGGCAAGGATGTCGGGCAGAATCGCGGCCTATGCGGTCGAGGCGTTCAACACGGCCAAGCAGTCCGAGAACAAGATGCACGACGACAGTGTGGCGCGGCGATTCGGCTTCGCCGGCGGTCTCGTACCCGGCGTCGAGGTGCTGGCCTATATGCTGCATCAGCCCGTCGCACGCTGGGGGCGGGCGTTCTTGGAGCGTGGGCTGATCGAGGCACGGTTCACCAAGCCGGTCTATGACGGCGAGATCGCGGAGGTCGTCGCGAACGAGACCTCCGACGGGCTCGCCCTTGAGGTGATCAGCCGAGGGCAGCTCTGCGCCACCGGTTCCGCCTCGCTGCCCGCGTCGGTGCCGGATGTCGTGCTGGCCGAGTACCGGGATGTTCCGGCCGCGGCGGTGCGGCCGCTCGTCAGTGCGGAGTCTTTCGCTGTCGGCAGCTGGCTCGGCACGGCGCCGCGCGCGTGGCCAGGGCAGGCGGCCACCGCCTATCTTTCTGAGATTCGCGAGCGCGATCCGATCTATGCCAACGAGCGGCTCGGCCATCCCGGCATGCTGCAGCGGGTGATGAACCGGCTGCTCGTCGACAACGTCGTCCTCGGCCCCTGGATTCACGTCGGCAGCCGCATGCAACTGCTGTCGGCGATCGAAGAAGCCGACGAGATCACCGCGCGCGGCCGTGTGGTTGCCAACTACGAGAAGAAGGGTCACCGCTTCGTCGAGCTCGATGCGCTGGTGGTCGCCAATGGCGACCGCCCGCTCGCGCATTGCCATCACGTGGCGATCTATCAGCCACGCGAACAGCGCGGATAGCCGCGACGAATCGCATCAGTCATCAAGACCATTTGATGGCCTGCTTGTGAATTCATTCACACTCAATCTAAAATTGTGTATGGTTTGGTTGGCCCGTAGTTGTGAGGGGGAAGGGCCAATGATCGGACATGGGAGATGCGGCGTGGCCGCGGGCTGCGTCATGGGGGACCATGAATTCTGGCAAGCGATGCACAAGGTGGGCAGATCGGGCCGGCCGCTTCGGTCGGAAGCGGCGTCGGAGCCGCGGTAACGTGCCCGCCATGTTGGATCATCGACACAACGCGTCCGTGCGCTGAGCCGGGTCATGAAAGACCAGCGGGGACTCGACGGCGGCGATCAGGCCTGGCGCGATCTGTCCAGGATGAGCCGGCCGTATCTCAACGTCGTCGATTTCCTGGCAAGCTATGCACAGCGTCTGGCGGAGCTGTCGCGGGCGGCGACTGTGGAGATTGCCGTCGCCGATCTCGGCCGCATCGTCCTGTCCCGATCCGGATCGGAAACCGTGCAGGACTGGCTCAGCGAAAGAGACGGCGGTGGTGCGGCGACTACCGAGCGCGAGCCGCGGCGTGCGCCGGAATGGCGGCTCGAACCGACGCCATCCGTGACGGCGCCGCTGGTCTATGCCGACGTCGGGATCGGCCGTTTGACGTTGGCCTGGGAGGGGCGGCGGGGCGGGCCGGACCTGTCCGACGCGCTGGCGGATTGCGCGCGCCAGCTCGCCTTCGTGATCAAGCGCCACGAGGTCTGCGAGTGGGCACGGCAGCGCCTGGGCCGCTCGCTGCTGTTGGTGGGTGTGAGCGAGGCGGTCCGAAATCTCGAGATCTTCGTCGAGAAGGCGTCGCACAGCGATCTGCCGTGCCTGTTGCAGGGCGAGTTCGGGACCGAGACGCCGTATCTGGCCGCCGCGATCCATTGCTGCGGGCCGCGCCGCGATCTGCCGTTCGTGCAGGTCAATTGCGCGCAGCCGCGGGGGGCGCCGCAGGACTGGTTTCGGCAGGCCGAGGGCGGCACGCTGTTCTTCAGCGACATCGACATGCTGGCGCCCGGTCTGCAGAACGAATTGCCGCAGCACATGCATTCTCGCCTGGGACAATGGCTGGACGTGTCGAACACGACCCGCGTGCGCGTGATCGCCTCGGCCGGCGGCGATCTGCCGCGCATGGTGGCCGAGCGCTCCTTCTCGCGCCAATTGCTGGCCGAGCTCGACTTTCTGCCCGTCAGCGTGCCGCCGCTGCGCGAGCGCTGCGACGACATCGAGCCGCTCGTCATCGCTGCGCTCGAGGGACATGGTCATCGCGCCGAAGACAAGATCAGCGCCGAGATGCTCGATCTGTGCCGCAGCTATCCGTGGCCGGAGAACGCGTTCGAGGTCGAGCGCGTGGTCGCCCGGCTCGCGGTCATGACCGGACGTGCGAGGATCCGTGCCGAGGACATCAGGCGCTATTTCCCGGCTCTCCACGCGCGGGCCGAGCGCGTGACGGTGACGTCGGCGGCACCGTCACCGGCGTTGCCGGCGGCGAAGCCGCCGGCCGAAGCCGTTCGCGAGCAAGCGTCCGCGAGGCCGGAAATCGGGGCGGAAGCGGATGATTGGATTCGCCACGTGCTCAACAAGGACATCACGGCGCTGTCGCGCCTGCATCCCAATCTGCGCCGGGCACTTCTGTATCTCGTCGATCACTATGCCGAGCCGATCCGGCTCGGCAGCCTGGCACGCCAGGCCCATGTCAGCCAGTCGCATCTGAGCTTCCTGTTTCGTCACAGCCTGCAGACCTCGTGCAAGGCAATGCTGTCGCGCATTCGGGTCGAGAAAGCCAAGGAGTTGCTGGCAACGAATGCGCGGCAGCCGATCACCGATGTGGCGCTACAGGTCGGCTTCGCCGATCTCAGCCATTTCGAGAAATACTTCCGCCGTCAGGTCGGCCGCACCCCGCGCGAGTACCGGCGCATGGCGGCGGAGTGAGGGGGGCGGTTGTCCTCTTTCACAGAGGCTTTGGAAACATGTAAGCGCCGCCGAGGGTTGGTATGAAAAAGACGCATTTCCACCCAAGGCATTCTCCGTCGCCTAATGCCGGCGATGCTCAACGAGGTAGGTCCAATCACCGGTCGACGGCGAGGACCCCGGTAGTTTGATCGAAGACCACATGGTGTCGTAGCGTCCTTCCCACTTCGGTGCTCTGGAATAGTCAAGAAACGGGCGCGCATTTGGCGGCGGCAGATTGAAAGCAAGATCGGTGGATGGATTGCTCGCGTTCAGGAGCATTGCGCCCAGCGCTTTCTCCACCATGTTGATCGCTTTACAGAGAGATTTGACGTCGTACGTCGCGAGCCGTGAGTAAGGTTTCTTTCCGGCCTTCTCTATGTACTCGCGTTGAAACTTTGCGAGTGCGTCCAGCCAAATCGCAGCCGTTTCTCCCGACAAGAGAACTTCGCCGAGTTTGCCGTAAAACGTGCGATCAAAGTCTTCCTTGCTGATCACATCCAGCAGCGCAGCTTTAAACCAGAGTGCCGTTAAATCCTTCAGGTAGCTATGAAATGGCAACCAGCGCCACCAGCCCGGGAATTGGTCCACTTGATATGAATTGATCTGTTCCTCAAAGGGGTATGGATCCCGAAAGATCAACGTCGATTTTTCGGCGTATGCGATTTCCTGGAGCTTGAGCTGATTCATCTCGCTCAGAGCGCCCATTGCACCGCATACCACCTTGTTCGTAACAAGGAAAACAAACGCGGACTTCTTGAGTTCTGCAATAGTCATGTTCAGTTCGACTGGAACTTTCGCCGGATCAATCTGACCGACGTCCTTATAGATCTTTATAAGCAATGACATGTATCCGCTATAGACTTCGGCCATGACGTTCAACCAGATCCAGGATGGCCGTACCACGCCCTTGCTGAAGCGCAGATTTTCACGAGGTAGTTTCCACGCCATTTGGTATAAAAAATAACCTTGCAAGGTCATGGGCATGTTGACCTGCGAAGAAAAGCCTTCTTTTGGGTCTTTCTGGCTGCGCCCAAGGAGGATGTTGTTGAGGTAATCGTTCCACGGTTGTGGATCTTGGGGGCTTCCCTCGTTCTTGGCGAACGTCCATAGGGCCGCGCCGACATTAGTCGTATCGTCAATGTTGTTTTCGTTCAGTTGAACAAGAACTTGAGTGGAGCTGCGATTCTTCGCCTCGGCTTTTTTCAACGCTTTGCCAAAGAAATTCTTGACGAGGGTATCGAAGGCCTCGCTTGCGAGCGCCGCCTTCCATTGCAGGAAAGTCACATATTTTTGCGTCGATGTCCCGGATACAGAAGCGACGAGATATTCAGCAAGTCGGTCTTTGGCAAGGTAGGCGTCCGCGACGGTCGAAAACCACGTCTTGCCCGTCGTGAGTTCGAAGACGTTGTCCGAATCGGTCTCGATCGTCCAGACGGCTTTTGCTTCCGGCGAGTCTCCAACCGTCAATTCGATGTCGGCTGCTTCAACGTGAGTGAATTGGAACACCCAGCTGTTGTGGCTGCAGAATTCGATCTCGAAGCCGTAGCTGTTGGGGCTGATCTGCTCGCCTCCTGACGCGATGACGACTTGCCTGTCGTCCTTGGTCACGAAGATCGTTGGTTCGTCGCCTTTTGGCATCCTGATCGTCCTCTTCTCTTTGTTTGATGTGAGCGCCGTATGCCTGCGAGTTTCGCATCCCCCGGCGCAATCGAATGGGAATCAGTTCTGATGTTCACCGTTTTGCCGTTGGCGTTACGCCCCGGGTCGATCGGCACGGCTCGCGCGCTGCGTCGGGACGGTAGTCCCGCGGCGATCGTCAAAGCGCGCCTCCGTTGGCGATCGTGATGATGGTGAAGCCGCTGGTCGGGAATCCGAGCGCTTGGCATGCGCCCCACGACACCGCAACGATCATGCTGTTGCCGGTTGAATTCACGAACGCATTCAGACTTTTTTGCTTGTTTGTGAGAGTTCCGCCGCTGCCGATCGCCATCTTGAAGAATCGAATGAGTAGTTGTTCGACGTCGACTGTCGTTGAATCGATGTAGACCGTTGGATCTTTAAGGGAATAGATGGGATCGGCGACCCTGCAGGTTTCCATCGTGTTCATCTGCAGCGCGCTGGCGAAAGCATATTGTGGAGTTCCCGGAGCGAATTGGCCGGGCAAGAGGAGGTTGGCGAGGCGGCCATCGTTCGTTTGGGCGTTGTAGGTGATGCCGGCCTCGACCTTGAAGACTGGCAGTGGCGGCGAGGGAGGTTGCGGCGTGTTGAAGGCGTAGGCGACACCCCAGAACGCGCCGACGCCCCTGAGATTGTTGGTGCTCAGTCCGAACTCGTTCACGGTGAGCATTCGACCATCGAAGCGGTCCGCCAGATTGCCGGCTTTCCCGATGTATCTGTTGTTGGTGGGAACGTTGACGATCACGTAGAGGCCGCCTTGGGTTCCCATGCCTTGGGGCAGCGCGCCAGGGAGGCCGGCACCCGGCGAGGCGAGGGTGTCCAGGCCACCGGTGCTGGCGAGATCGAAGATGATGCAGCACATCGGATTGGATCCTTCCGCGTGATAGGCGGTGCCGGAGGCGGTGTTCTTACGACCGCTTCGGGAGTATCGCTGACACAGCAGGTCGGATCACCCGCAGCCGCAGCGAGGTGGTTTGCGTGGCGTCAGGCGGAAGCCGCCGTCTTCTGTGGCTGGCTCGCCGCCAGCGCGGCGCTGATCGAGCGTTCGGCGGCGATGACGCTCTGCTCGGCCGCCTGCTGGGCCTCGGCGATGATGGCGCGGCCGGTGGCGGCCATCGCCGCGAGCTGACGATCGGTGAAGTTGGTGGCCTGGCGCGTGGCGACGATCGAGGCCGCGACGGCCTGCTCGGCCGTCTCGACCGTGGGCGGCGCGTAGTCCGCGGGCGGCTGCAGCGGTTCGACCTGCGCCCGGCGTGACAGCATGGCGGCCTGCGCCGCGGCCATCTTGCGCTCCATCGAGGCCGCCGTGCGACCAACCGCTTCGTTGAACGCCTGCTGGGCCGCGGCGATCGCGCGGGAGGCCTCCAGCAGGCGATGCTCGATCTGGTGGATGGAGTGCGAGGAGAGGGGACTGGCGACCTGCTCGTCCACCTCGATCACCGCCTCGTCCATCTCGCCCAGATGCTCCTCGATCGACACGACCTCGTCGGTGGCGCTCTCGATCAGCTCGGCTTCGATTTCGGTATCGCGCGCCGACTGAGCCGCCGACTGCTCCTCGATCTGCTCGATGAATGCTTCAGGCAACATCGGGCTGGCATAGGGATTGTCGAGCAGGATGTCGGGCTCGTTCTCCGGCGGAGAGGTCTGGGACGGGGGCTGCTCGCTCATGATGCCTGCCTCATGGGGTGTCGGACTCAACTCTTTTCGGCGGGCGGCGCGATCCGCCTGAATTGGCGCAAGGTGATGTCGCCGTCGGCGCCGAGGTAGAGCTCGGCGTAGAGATTGCCGGATTGCGTCGGCAGGATGCAGGAGCGTCCGTCCTGGCTGATCCGGCCGGTCTTCGGATGATTGGCCGAGAGGAACGACTGCGCATTGGCGAGATACAGCGTGACGACCTGCTGGGCCGCCGCGCCGGTCTCCTGCGTGAATGTCGTGCTCTCGATGATGCGGCAGACGCCCTCCGACAGCCGGGCGAAACCGAGCCGCCGTCCCTGCCGCAGCCAGTTGTTGACGGCCGCGGCGACCTCGTGCGGGGGCACCAGGCCCCGCACCTGCGGACAGTCGAGCGCGCCGAACATCATCGGCAGCAGCGTCTGAACCGCGCCATTGGCCTGGGACAGGCGTTGCTCGGCAGAGCTGGCGGCGGTCTTCAGCTTGGCCGTCAGCGCCATGTAGATGCGGTAGTAGTCGCAGAACTCCTCGGGCGTGCGGGCCTGCTGCACGGCGAAGGCGGCCGCGTCGTTGCGGATGTCGGGCTCGCCGTCCTGCGGCTGCGGCAGCGCGATCAGCTCCCACAGCGCGATCGTCTCGTTGAGGCCAAGACACTGGAACAGCGGCGACGTGGCCACGCCAAACTGCGAGAGCAGGGCCGGGACCGCTGCGAGATCCGACTGCGCATGGATGCCGTGGGCGTTGAGGATGCTCTCGGTCTGGCTCGCCGTCGCGGCGTCTTGCGCGCCGGTCTCTGCCTTGGCAATCGCGCGCAGGTCACCGAGATTGAAGGTCAGGAGCTTGACCGGGCTGACCTGCAGGCCCAGACCGGGCAGCAGCGCCAGCGGCGAGCCGTGCAGCCCGTCCTGGATTTCGGCCATCATGCTGGTTTCGTCGGGGAAGCTGTAGCTCGCCGTCGGCGCCCGCACCGCCCATTCGAGCCATTGCACGCCGCCGTCGATGAACGCCAGAACCACCGCGCCGATCTCGGAGAGGCCGCCACGGCCTTGGATCAGCCTGTTTGCGACCGTCACCGACATGACACATCACCCCGACGGGAAGTTCTTGAGGATCGTGGAAGCGGCCGCGCCGATCTGGGCAAAGTCGTTGGTCGCCGATTTCATCATGCTCTGCGCCGTCACCAGCGCTTCGGCGTATTTCGGCTCGCCGGTCGCCAGCAACTGCGCCATGGCGACGCCGGAGGCCGTGGTCGCGATGGTCGAGACGTTGCGCAGCGCATCGGCCGCGTCCTGGATGGCGATGGCCGCCGATTGCGCCACCGACTGATAGGCCTTGCCGGCGCCGCTGGTGAGTACGACCTGTGGCGCCATGGTCGCCTTCTGGACCTGGTTGATCACGTCGATGATCTGGGCGTCGACATTGCTGGGCATCTGCGTATCCTCAACCGATCCGAAGGCTGCGGCCGGTGCTGGTTGCGGCGCCCCGGATCATGGCGGTCTCGTCGTCGGGTCTTCGGCTCAGGATCTGGTCAGGTCTTCGGAGGAGCGGGCGGGGTGCCGCCGGCCTCGGTGATCAGCTTGTTGAGGTCGCTCTCCGCGGTCTGCGCCAGGCCATTCGCGGTCGCGGCCTGGGCCTTCAGCGTGTCGATCGCGCTCGCCGCATCCGCATAGGCGGTCGCGATCGAGCTGCTCGGGGGTGGCGGCGTCGAGGGCGTCGTGCCGCCGGCGTCGGTGACGATCTGGTTGAGATCTGCCTGCGCGGTCTGCGCCAGGCTGGAGGCCGAGCTGGCCTGCAGTTTCAGCGCGGTCACCGCGCTTTCCGCTTCGGCAAAGGCGGCGGCGACGGCTGCGCTCGGCGACGGATTGGGCGGCGGTCCGGGGAGCGGATCGACGGCGGGCGGCGGGGGCTTCGGCGCGGGCGGCGGTGCAATGGGAAGCGGCACCGACAGCATCTTGGCACACGCCGCGGTCACTGCCGCCGAGCCGATCACGCTCGCGCCCTGCTGCCGCCCGATCGCATTGTGCATGGCCATGCCGAGCGTCTCGACCATCACGGCGTCGAGCAGTCCGAAGGCCTGCGACGGAGACTGACCGGTCAGAAGCGTGACCACGCCGGTCGTCGAGTCGATGATCTGGCCGTTGACCGTACCCGGATCGCTCATGTCACGAACTCCCTTGCGCAATGATCATCGCCAGGACCTGCGCGAGCGCCGCGCCGGCCAGGACCTGGCCACGTTGCTGATTGGCCGCGGCGTTCGCCATGGCGAGCCCGAGGCTGTCGGCCATCGCCACATAGGTCATGCCCATGGCGACCGATGGGGCGAGCCCGACATTGACGACGTTGCCGTCGACCACGGCCGTCAACGATGCGGAGGCGGCTGGCACGACGAACGGCTCCCTTGGCCGGACGCAAGCCTGCGGCTAGCCGGGTGGCACCGTCGGTGGACGGACCGCTACACCAGGCCGAGCACCTTTTCGGTGGCGATGCCGGTCGTGCCGGTATCGAGGGTCAGCAGGGTGGAGATGCCCTGCGTGGTCGAGGCCTGCATCGTCACGTAGGACTGCTGCTGGTTGTTGGTCGCGTTGTGGGCCGCGTTGGACAGCGCCTGGCTGGTGGCGATGAACAGGTTGCCCATCGCGACGGCCGGCGCGTCGCCGAGCACCTTGGTGTTCACCTGGCTGATGGAGTCCGTGATCTGACTGTTGACGGCGGTGGGGAATGCCATGATGTCTCTCCTTTGCGAGTGCTGTTGGCGTGGGGTCGTCTCTCGATCAGCCGGGCATCACGCGCGGATGGTGCCTAGCTCTTCAGGATGGTCGACGTCGCCAGTCCGGTCGACGCCGTGTCGAGTGAGTAGAGCAGCGCGACGCCTGCCGTCGTCGCTGCCTGCGCAGTGACGTACATCTGTTGCTGCGCCAGGGTGGCGTTGTGCGCTGCATTCGCCAGCGCCTGCGCCGTCGCCTGATACAGGTTGCCCATTGCGATCGCAGGTGCCGTACCGAGGACCTGGACGTTGCTCTGGGTCACGGAGTCCGTGATCTGACTGTTGACTGCCGTGGGAAATGCCATCTCACCAGCTCCCTGGGATCATGAGGCGAGGGCCAAGATCGGGGAGTGTCCCGATCCCGCGCTCGGGCCTGGTCAGGACGACAGGATGTCCTTGGTGGCGACGCCGGTGGAGGCGGTGTCGAGCGAGTAGAGCGTGGCGACGCCCATGGTCGTTGCCGCCTGCGCGGTCACATAGCTCTGCTGCTGCGAATTGGTGGCATTGTGCGCAGCGTTCGCGAGCGCCTGCGCGGTTGCCTGGAACAGGTTGCCCATCGCGATCGCCGGCGCGTCGCCGAGCACCTTGGTGTTCGCCTGGGTGACGGAATCGGTGATCTGATTGTTGACTGAGGTCGGAAATGCCATGGCTCGATCCTTTCAGGTGGAGGTCATTTCAGCAGGTGGGTGGTCGAACGGGACGTGCGCGTCAGCTCGTCAGGCCCTTGACGCCGGTGTTGAGGATGTCGGCCGTCGCGACGCCGGTGGTGGCGGTGTCGAGCGAGTAGAGCGTGGCGACGCCCATGGTGGTGGCGGCCTGCGTGGTCACGTAGCTCTGCTGCTGCGCATTGGTCGCGTTGTGAGCCGCATTGGCGAGCGCCTGCGCCGTGGCCTGATAGAGGTTGCCCATCGCAATCGCGGGCGCATCTCCGAGCACCTTGGTATTCGCCTGGGTGACGGAATCGGTGATCTGGTCGTTGACCGACGTCGGGAAAGCCATCTCGTCATTCTCCCTCGTTTGAGCCGACATCCACCGCGTGACGCAGTCGTGCGTCGTTTGGCGTGGCACCGGCGTCCGGCGTGTGTTGAAGATGCCAACCGGCGTTGCAGCAACCTAAGGAAGATCGGGACGCTCGCGATAGTCGAAAGGGATGGAACTCAGGGACGAATCCCGGCGAAAATAACCGGATGACTTCATCGGTTCTGCCGCAATTCAGCGATTTTTCCGCACGCCTGCTGCGGTGATCGCGACTGGCATCCCCCGCTGCGGGCAGGGCGATCGCGTATGGAGGGAGCGTGAGACCGGCGCGCGGCAACGTCGCCGTGCGAACGGATCCTCTGCCATCTGCGCAAACGAAAGCCCGGCCGTTCGGGCCGGGCTTGATCAGGCAAAAGCGACGGCGATGCGCCGAAGACGACGGTTCTACGCCGCGGTCCTCGCCTTGCCGTCCTGGATTGCGCGCCAGAGCTTCTCGGTGGTCAGCGGCATATCGAGATGCTTCACGCCGTAGTCGGACAGTGCGTCGATCACCGCGTTGATCACGGATGCCATCGAGCCGGCGCAGCCGGCTTCGCCGCAGCCCTTGGTGCCCAACGGGTTGGACTTCGCCGGCACCGGATGGTTGTCGACCGTCATCATCGGCACGTCGGAGGCGCGCGGCAGCGCGTAGTCCATCAGCGATCCCGTGATCGGCTGGCCGCTCTCGTCGTAGCGCAGGTGCTCCATCAGCGCCTGGCCGATGCCCTGCGCGACGCCGCCATGGAGCTGGCCGGCGACGATCATCGGGTTGATCACCGTGCCGAAGTCGTTGATCGCGGTGTAGGCGACGATCTGCGCGACGCCGGTGTCGGGCTCGATCTCGACCTCGCAGACATGGCAGCCGTTCGGAAACGTCGACTCGGTCGCGGTCGAATTGTGGTCGACGTCGAGCGAGGCCGGCACGCCCTCGGGCATCTTGCCCTCGCGCATGCGCCGCGCCAGCTCCATGATGTCGATGCTGCGGTCGGTGCCGGCGATGGTGAACTGGCCGCCCGCGAACTCGATATCGGCTTCCGAGGCCTCGAGCAGATGCGCCGCCGCCTGCTTGCCCTTGGCGATGACGAGCTGCGAGGACTCGACGATCGCCTGGCCGGTCGCGGTGATCGAGCGCGAGCCGCCGGTGCCGTTGCCGAAGCGAACGAGGTCGGAATCGCTCTGCTCCAGCCGGATCTTCTCGAAGGGCACGCCGAGCTGCGCCGACAGCACCTGCGAGAACGGGGTCGCGTGACCCTGGCCGTAATCGAGCGTGCCGGTGGTCAGCGTCACGCCGCCATCGGCGTCGAAGGTGATCTTGCCGAGCTCGCCCGACGGCGGCGCGGTCACCTCGAGATACGAACCGACCGCGATGCCGCGCAGCTTGCCGTTCTTACGGCTCTCGCGCTTGCGCCTGGCAAAGCCGGCGTAGTCCGAGACCTCCAGCGCCTTCTCGAACACCGCGGCGAAGTCGCCGGAATCATAGGTGACTCCGGACGCCGCCGGGAACGGCATCTGGCTCGGCTTGATGAAGTTGCGCTTGCGGATGGTGAGGCGGTCGATGCCCATCTCGCGCGCGGCGGTATCGATCAGCCGCTCCATGAAGTAGTTCGCCTCGGGCCGGCCGGCGCCGCGATAGGCGCCCATCAGGGTGACGTTGGTCAGCACCGTCTTGATGTCGACGCCGAGCAGCGGCGTCTTGTAGACGCTGGCGAGGTTCTTGCCGGTGTTGAGCGACAGCGGCAGCGGCGCCACGCCCATGATGTAGGCGCCGAGATTGCCGTAGCCGGACAGCCTGACAGCGAGGAACTTGCCGTCGGCGTCGAGCGCCAGCTCGCCATGGATGATCTGGTCGCGGCCCTGGCTGTCGGACAGGAAGGCGGTGGTACGCTCGTCGCGCCACTTCACCGGACGGCCCAGCGCCTTGGCCGCATGCAGGATGCAGACATATTCGGGATAGGAGACGTTCTTCATCCCGAAGGAGCCGCCGACATTGGTGGTGAGGATGCGGACCTTGTCCGGCGCGACGTTGAGGATCTTGGCGAGCGTTGCCTTGTTGCCGGAGACGCCCTGGGTCGGCACTTGCAAGGTGAAGCGCTCGGTCTTGCCGTCGAAGGCCGCCAGCGCAACGCGCGGCTCCATCGACACCACGGCGACGCGGGTGTTGACGATGTCGAGCTTGGTGACGTGCGCCGCCTTGGCGAAGGCCTCCTCGATCTTGGCGGTGTCGCCATAGTGGTAGTCGAGGGCGACGTTGTTCGGGATGTGGTCGTAGAGAAGCGGCGCGCCGGGCCTGGCGGCTTCCTCGGCATTGGTGACCGCGGGCAGGGGCTCGATATCGAGCTCGACCGCCTCGGCCGCATCGCGGGCCTGCGCGGCGGTTTCCGCCACGACGAAGGCGACGGGGTCGCCGACGAAGCGCACCTTGTCGGTCGCCAGCGCCGGGCGATTGGTCTGCAGCAGCGGTGAGCCGTCCCGGCCCTTCAGCGGCAGGCCGCAGGTGAACGGGCCATAGGCGGCCGCCGCGAGGTCGGCGCCGGTCCACACCCCGAGCACGCCGGGCATCGCCTTTGCGGTCGCGGTATCAATGCCCTTGATGATGCCGTGGGCATGGCTGGAGCGCACGATCCAGGCATGGGCCTGGCCGGGCAGGTTGAAATCGTCGGTATATTTGCCGTGGCCGCGCACCAGCGTGTCGTCCTCCTTGCGCCGGACCGGCTGCCCGACGCCGAATTTCTGCAGCGCGATCGCGTTTTCGAGGGAGGCCGGGGAGGTGTGATCTTGCATGGATGAGGACCCAACGGGCTGGATTGGTCGCAAATGCGGGCTGTTCCCAGATAGTGCAGCGCCCGCGGCCGGACAACGGTTGATTAGGAATGGTGCATCACGCCTGACGGAGGGGCTGTTGCGCCGGCGCTATCCACTGATAATGTCTAGCGAAAGAGAACTTCCATCTGGGCCGGTCCGGCCAGCGGAAAGACATTTGAATGATCAATGACACGCGGCTGCGGGAGAGTCCCACGCCGCGCGGGAACCTGGAGCCCGGCTTGCGTCCGGGTCTGGACGTCGCGACGCCTTCCTGCGCCAGCAATGGCAGCAGCGTCTACGCGGCCCTGGACCTCGGAACCAACAATTGCCGGCTCCTGATCGCCTGTCCTTCGGGCGACAGCTTCCGCGTGGTCGACTCGTTCTCGCGCATCGTCCGGCTGGGCGAGGGCATCTCGACCACCGGCTGTATCAGCGATGCGGCGATGGATCGGGCCATCGCCGCCCTCAGCATCTGCCGGGACAAGATCCAATCCAAGAAGGCCAGCCGGCTGCGCCTGATCGCGACCGAGGCCTGCCGCGCCGCCACCAATGCCGACGGGTTCCGCAGCCGGGTGGTGGCCGAGACCGGCATCGAGCTCGAGGTGATCGACCGTGAGACCGAGGCGACGCTGGCCGTCAAGGGCTGCGCGCCGCTGCTCGATCCGGGCGGGCGCGGGGCCATCCTGTTCGATATCGGCGGCGGCTCCAGCGAGCTGGTCAGGATCGAGCGCGATCCGGCCGACCGCAACGCCGAGCCGCGCATCAAGGCCTGGATGTCGATCCCGCTCGGCGTCGTGACCTTGGCCGAACGCTTCGGCGGTCGCGACGTGACGCCGGAGATCTATGCCGCCATGGTCGAGGCCGTGGCCGAGCATGTCGGGCCGTTCGCGGCCGAGAATGGCGGCGACCTCTCCGGCATGCATCTGCTCGGCACCTCCGGCACCGTGACGACGCTCGGCGGCATTCATCTGAACCTCGCGCGCTACGATCGGCGCCGGGTCGACGGCATCTGGATCAACGATGCCGACATCACGACGACGATCGCCAAGCTGCTGGCGATGAGCTACCAGGAGCGCGCCGAGAACAACTGCATCAGCATCGACCGCGCCGACCTCGTGCTGGCGGGCTGCGCCATTCTCGACGCGATTCGCCTGGCGTTTCCGCTGCCGCGGCTGCGCGTCGCCGATCGCGGCCTGCGCGAGGGCATGCTGGTCGAGATGATGCGCGAGGACGGCGCGCTCAGGACGGCGTAGCAAGAATTGACGACGTCATTCCGGTGCGGTCGGACGAAAGCAGCGAAGCTGCTTTCGTTTGGCGCGAACCCGGAATCTCGCTCCGCAACTTCTGGATTCCGGGTCCCGCCCTGACGGGCGGTCCCGGAATGACCTCAGAGATCAAGATGGCAAAAGACACCACTGGCCGCATGCATGTGCAGGTCAAGACCGGGGGCAAGCGCAAGCTGTCCTCGAAACTCTGGCTGGAGCGCCAGCTCAACGATCCTTATGTCATGAAGGCCAAGCGCGACGGCTACCGCTCGCGCGCGGCCTACAAGCTGCTCGAGATCGACGACAAGTATCATTTGCTGAAGCCCGGCATGACGGTGGTCGATCTCGGCGCCGCGCCCGGTGGCTGGAGCCAGATCGCGGCGCGTCGGGTCGGGGCCGAAGCCGGGAAGGGCAAGGTGATCGCGATCGATCTGCTGGAGATGGGCGAGATCCCCGGCGTCACCTTCACCCAGCTCGACTTCCATGCCCAGGATGCGCCGGAAAAGCTCCGCGCCATGCTCGGCGGGCGTGCCGACGTGGTGATGTCGGACATGGCGGCCAACACCACCGGCCATCGCAAGACCGACCAGCTGCGTATCGTCGGTCTCGTCGAACTTGCCGCGCATTTCGCCAGCGAGGTGCTCAAGCCGGGCGGCAGCTTTCTCGCCAAGACGTTCCAGAGCGGCGCCGATGCCGACTTGATGGCGCAGCTCAAGCGCGATTACGCCAGCGTCCGCCACGTCAAGCCGGCCGCGAGCCGGCAGGATTCGTCGGAGCGCTACGTGCTGGCGATGGGTTTCCGCGGCGGAGAGCAGGCCGACCTGTTGTAATGGCGTCATTGCGAGCGGCCCGCGCCGGCGATACAGAGCAGATGCAACACGGTCTCGGGAATCGGCTTGGGCCGACGAGACCCCTTCCGGAGGTCCCCGAATGCGTGTCCTGACCTGCAGCGCTGTCGCGGTCGCTTTGATGGCGGGCTCGGCCATATCGGCGCCGGCTCATGCCCAGGCCTACGATCCGCGCTATCCCGTGTGCATGAAGGTCTATGAAGGCGGCCGGTTTGGCGGTGGCGAGTGGATCGACTGCAGCTACACGTCGCTGCCGCAATGCCGCGCCACGGCGTCCGGCCGCGCGGCGATGTGCGACCTCAATCCATTCTACGCGCCGCCGGCACCGCCGCCGCGCGGCAAGCACCGGCGGCATCGCTGAAACAATTCATCACGGAACGGCCGTTGTCGTATCGCGTGATCAAGCTCAAGATCGCCAACACCGCAATCCCGGGCCCCCGTATGTCACGTCGTTTCATCGTCTCGATTGTGATGCTTCTGCTGCTGGTGCCCGCGCTTGCGACGGCCGCTCCGTCGCACAAGCGCAAGGCTCATCGCTGGCAGGGCTATGGCTTCCTGCCGGGCTATAAGCAGCCGCCGAACAACAGCCTCCCGCTGTACGCGGACAAGGAAGCGATGCGCAACGGCCCGCCGCGCGGCAGCCGCCGCCACTGGTACATCGACGGCACCCCGAAATACATGCTCTACAACGGCGAGTGGCATTATTTCGGCCAGCCCGGCTTCTATCGCGGCCATTACAATGGCGGCAGCTTCGGCCCGTGCTGGACGCGGACGCCGGTGGGAATGGTCTGGACTTGCGGCTGAGCCCTCCAGGCCACTGAGCGGCAAAGTGCCTCGCGTAAAGGAGGTGCGCCATCCTGTCGCAGGGTAGCGCCTTGAATGCCCCCTTTGGGCCTGTAAGCTTTTGCTGTGTCTCGAGAATCCAAGAGCTGATCTGACCGGTCCGTGCGCAGTCGATCGTGCAGCCGTGCGCGTCTTGGTGCCGCATGATCGGGGTTGAGACGCGGATAGAGAAACGTGAGCCGCCGGGGCGGCCGTGGAGGGGTCCTTGAAGTCATTCTGTGCGCGCCTGTCCGGCGCAGCTGTTGCGTTGACGTTCCTGGCCGGTGCACCGGTCTCTGCCCAGCAATTGGAACTGAAGGTGATGGCGCCGGCCGCGCCCGGCGGCGGCTGGGACCAGACCGCGCGGGCCATGCAGCAGGCCTTCGTGGCGTCGGGCGTGGCGCGCAGCGTCCAGGTGACCAACGTCGCCGGCGCCGGCGGCACCGTCGGCATCGCGCAGTTCGTCACCGGCGCCAAGGGCGACGGCAACCAGCTGATGGTGAACGGCTTCGTGATGGTCGGCGCGCTCGCCATGAACAAGTCGCCGGTGACGCTGGAGCAGGTCACGCCGATCGCGCGGCTGACCGAGGAGATCCAGGTCATCGTCGTGCCGGCCAACTCGCCGATCAAGACGGCGCAGGACCTCGCCGCGGCGCTGAAGGCCGATATCGCCAAGGTCACCTTCGCCGGCGGCTCGGCCGGCGGCGTCGATCACGTGATGGCGGCGCTGTTCGCCGGCGCCGTCGGCGCCGACGCCAAGAAGGTCAACTACATCCCGTTCTCGGGCGGCGGCGAGTCGCTGGCGGCGATCCTCGGCGGCAAGGTCACGGCGGGCATTTCCGGCCTGTCGGAGTATGACGGGCAGATCAAGAGCGGCAAGCTGCGCGCGATCGGCGTGTCCTCGGAGAAGCGCATTCCCGGGGTCGACATCCCGACCTTCAAGGAGCAGGGCATCGACCTCGTGCTCGCGAATTGGCGCTCGGTGGTCGCGCCGCCCGCCATCACGCCGGAGCAGAAGAAGGTGCTCGGCGACGCCGTCGAGAAGATGGTGAAGTCGGATGCCTGGAAGGAGATCCTGAAGCAGAAGGGCTGGGACGACGCCTATCTTCCGGGGGATGCGTTCGCCGACTTCCTGAAAAAGGAGAACGTCCGTGTCACCGACGTGTTGAAGTCGGTCGGCCTCGTCAAGTCATGACGACGGAGCGCGCCGGCGCCGAGACACCCGCCTCGGGAGGCGTCGACAAGGCCGGCATCGTCATTGCGGCGCTGCTCGCGGCCGTTGCGCTCGTGCTGGTCTACGACGCCAATCAGATCCCGGCGACCACGATGTACGGCATGGGCCCGCAGGTCATGCCGGTCGTGATCGCGATCGGGCTCGGCATTCTTGCACTGGCCAATCTGATCGATGCCGTGAGAGGCAAGCTGCCGCCGCGCGAGAGCTCCGATCCGGTCGCGGTGCTGCTGATCCTCGCCGGCCTTGCGCTCTTGATCGCGATCATCGGCTTCGGTGGCGGCTTCATCCTCGCGACGACGACGCTGTTCGTGACGACGTCGGCCGCGTTCGGCCGGCGCGCCTTCGTCACCGATCTCGTCATCGGCGCCGTGCTGACGACCGTGATCTATCTCGCCTTCGACCGTCTCCTCACCCTGAGCCTTCCCGCCGGTCCGCTCGAAAGACTGCTCTGATGGACACCTTTGCCGCGCTCGCGCATGGGATGGCGATCGCCGTCCAGCCCATGAACCTGCTCTATGCGCTGGTCGGCGTGTTCCTCGGCACCGCCGTCGGGGTGCTGCCGGGCATCGGGCCGGCGCTCACGGTCGCCCTGCTGCTGCCGGTCACCTACAAGCTCGATCCCGGCGGTTCGCTGATCATGTTCGCCGGCATCTATTATGGCGGCATGTATGGCGGATCGACCACCGCGATCCTGATCAACACGCCCGGCGAGAGCGCCTCGATGGCGACCGCGCTCGAAGGCAACAAGATGGCCAAGTCCGGCCGCGGCGGCCCGGCGCTGGCGACCTCGGCGATCGGCTCCTTCGTCGCCGGCACCATCGCCACCATCGGTCTCGCCTTCCTGTCGCCTTACCTCGTCGACATCGCCGTGCGCTTCGGTCCGGAGGACTACTTCGCGCTGATGTGCGTCGCCTTCGTCACGGTGTCCGCGACCTTCGGCGATTCACCGATCCGCGGCCTCACCAGCCTGTTCATCGGGCTGACGCTCGGTCTCATCGGCATCGACAAGCTGACGGGGCAGGCGCGGCTCGCCTTCGGCGTGCCGGAACTGCTCGACGGTGTCGAGGTGACGACGTTGGCGGTCGGCCTGTTCGCAGTCGGCGAGGCGCTCTACGTCGCCTCGCGCCGTCACCATAGCGAGGAGAAGATCGAGGCCATCAAGGGCTCGCTGTGGATGACGCGCGAGGACTGGAAGCGGTCGTGGAAGCCGTGGCTGCGCGGCACGCTGTTCGGCTTTCCGATCGGCGCGCTGCCGGCGGGCGGCGCCGAGATTCCAACCTTCCTGTCCTATTCGGCCGAGCGGCGGCTGACCAAATATCCCGATCAGTTCGGCAAGGGCGCGATCGAAGGCGTCGCCGGCCCTGAGGCCGCCAACAACGCCTCTGCCGCGGGCACCTTGGTGCCGCTGCTGACCCTCGGCCTGCCCACCTCGGCGACCGCCGCGATGATGCTCGCCGGCTTCCAGCAATATGGCCTCAATCCGGGACCGCTGCTGTTTGCCGAGCGGCCCGATCTGGTCTGGGGCCTGATCGCGAGCCTGTTCATCGCCAACACGATGCTGCTCGTGCTCAACCTGCCGCTGGTCGGGCTGTGGGTGAAGCTGCTCGCGATCCCGACACCCTGGCTCTATGCTGGCATCCTCGTGTTCGCGACCATGGGCACGATCGCGGCAAAGCCGTCGGTCGTGGAACTGTCGATGCTGGCCGGCTTCGGCGTGCTCGGATTCCTGATGCGCCGGTTCGATTTCCCGATTGCGCCGGTCGTGGTCGGGCTGATCCTCGGACCGATCGCCGAGAGCCAGTTGCGGCGGGCGCTCGCGATCAGCCTCGGCGATCCCATGACCCTGCTGCAGTCGCCGATCTCTGCAACGCTTCTGGTGGTCGCGCTGATTGCGCTGATCGCGCCGTTCATCTTGAAGGGACTCGGGCGCTTCAAGGCGAATGAGGATTGAGTGCGGCCCGCAAGCGGAAACCGCGCCATCGCAGTGCAACATAACGTGACCGGAGGGGGGCGCGGAGATCGGGCGCGGCGTGAAACGATGTGCCCGCGATCCGGTTTGGGTTGAGCCATCGAGACCGGAGCCTGGAACTCCGGATCAGCCGAGGAAGCGTCTTTCGGGGCGTGTCACCCCAAACCGAAAGAGACCCGATGACCGATCGCTTCGATGACGGTTTCAAGCCAGCCCCCGCGCAACGTCCCGCCGCTCCAAAGACCGCAACCCAGCCGCCGCGCCATCCCGTGATCCTCAGGGTGTCGGCGCTCGGTGTGGCCGGCATCCTTTCGGCGTTGATGCTGACCGCGGTGGTGCCGCCGATCGTGGCCGACCAGTCCGATCGCGCCGTGGTCGATGCGCCGGTGATGCTGCTGACGTCCCCGATCGCGGGCCAGGTCGATTCGCTCACGGCCAAGCCGGGTGGCGAGGTTCGGTCTGGCGACCGCCTCGCAGAGATCACCAATCCGCGGCTCGACCGCACCACGCTCATCTCGCTGGAAGAAAAGGCGGGCGACGCGCGTCAGAAGCTCGACGCCACGCGTGCCAAGCATCAGTCTGATGTCGCTTATGTCAGCTCGCTCGATCAGGAGATCGCGAGCCAGGCCGGTCAGTTGAAGGCGCAGCTGCAGTCCCAGATCGAGGAGCTGCGTGCCCGCGTCGCGCAGTCGAACGCGCAGAGCAGCGAGAAGAAGGCCATCGTCGACCGCCAGAACCGCATGGTCGCGCGCGATGCCGCCAGCGTCGAGATGCTGAAGCCGACCGAGCAGCAATATGCGGCGGCGCTGCACGACACCGATGCGCAGACTGCCAAGCTGAACCAGAAGCTGACGCAGCTGAAGGCGCTCGATGCCGGCGTCTATGTCGGCGAGGATCTGGTCGCGCTGAACATGCTCAGTCAGAAGCGCCGTGACATCGATCTCGATGCAAGGCGGATGGAGATCGAGGAGAAGCAGCAGGCGGCCGTGCTCGACGATCTCGAGGGATTGATCAAGTCGGAGCGCGCGCGGCTGGCGCGGCTCGCTGCCGCGGACGTGCTCTCGCCCGGTCCCGGCAAGGTGCTGGCGGTGGGCGCCGACACCGGACGCCACGTCAGCGCCGGCGATACGATCGCCTCGGTGGTCGATTGCGACAAACGCTTCGTGGTCGCGATCTTCTCCTATCGCCAGGGCGAAGCGATGAAGCCGGGCACCAAGGTGCGCATCGATGGCGGCGGGTTCCATAGCGGCATCGTCAGCGCCGTGCTGCCGAAGACGAGCGACAAGGTCGACGAGCGCTTTGCCGTGCCATTTCCACAGACCGAGCGGCGCGAGCTCTATGTCATGATCACGCCTGACGCTGCCGACGAGAAGCGGGCAGCGCAGCCGACCTCCGCGGCGACGCCGGCCTGCACGGTGGGGCAGTGGGTCACCGTGACGCGCGACAATGGCATCGTGCCGTCGATGTCGGTGACATGGCGCCGGCTCGGCCACCTCGTTGCGTCGCTGACCGATCTGGACCCGTCTGAGCCGGACGAAGCGACGCGCCGTGCCGGTGTCAGCAAGCTCGACTCCGCCTTGCGGTCGCAACCGGCGCAGCAGCCGGTCTTCGACGAGCAGTGGCTGCCGACGGCGCGCGCGGTCTCGGCACAATGAGGCTTCTCTCCATGACGATGGCGGTGATCGCTCTGCTCGGCGGAGCATCGCCGATGCGCGCCGAGACGTCGCTGTGTGCGGGACTGATGCAGGCCGTCGAGCCTGGCCTCGCCGGCCGTGACGCGGCGTTCATCCGCAGCTACGAGCCGGGTGCCGACGAGGAGGGGCTGCCGCTCGGCCTTTCGACGACGGCGTTCACCTATGATAACGCCCTGGCCGCCATCGCGCTGGTCGCATGCGGTCGCGTCGACGAGGGCCGCGTGATCGGCAACGCGCTGGTGCATGCCGCCGCTCATGATCGCAGCTTCGGCGATGGCCGCCTGCGTAACGCCTATCGCGCCGGTCCTGTCAGCCCCGGCGCGGCGCTGCTGCCGGGCTGGTGGGACGACCACAAGAAGATCTGGGGCGAGGACGCCGCGCAGGACGGCACCGCGACCGGCAACATCGCCTGGGCAGCGTTGGCGCTGCTGACGCTGCATCAGGCGACCGGTGAGGAGGGTTACCTGTCCGGCGCGCGGCGCCTGATGGACTGGATCATGGCCAACGCAACGAACGGCGCGGACGGCTTCAGCGGCGGTTATCACGGTTACGATCCGCAGCAGGTGCGCCTCAGCTGGATGTCGACCGAGCACAATGCCGATGTCTACGCCGTGGCCTCGTGGCTCTCTCGTATCACATCGGAGCCGCGCTATCGGGATGCCGCGCAGACGGCGCGCCGGCTGCTCGATCGCACGTTCCGCGGCGATCACTTCCTGCTCGGCACCAAGCCCGACGGCCACCTCGCCGACGGCAATCTGCTCGCGCTCGACGTCCAGCTCTGGCCGTGGATGGCGGTGACGGATGCGCCCGACTGGCGCAGGGCGCTGCGCTTTGCCGAAACTCATCTCGCCGTCGACGGCGGCTTCGACTTCAACGGCGATCGCGACGGCGTCTGGGTCGAGGGCACCGCGCAGGCGGCGCTGGCCTATCGCATGGTCGGGGACGCCGCTGCCAGCCAGCGGCTGCTTGCAGGATTGCGTGCCGACCGCACGGCAACGGGACTGCTGAACGCGACGCGCAACGCGCGCCTTACCACGGGGCTGTCGATCGATCCGACGGGCGCGACCACCATTCAGGACTTCTTCTACTACAAGCGTCCGCATCTCGGTGCCACTGCCTGGGCCGTGCTCGCCGAGACCGGCTGGAATCCTTTCACTGGCGCAAGGGTGCCCTGATGTTTCCGCTCCCCAGCAATGACGCCTCGGTGTTGACCACCGATCTCGGAGTCCTGCTCGGGCTCCTCGTGATGGCTCGCCTGCTCGATCCGACGCGCCGGCGCGACCGCCTGCTGTTCGGCGCTACCGCAGCGTCGTTCCTCCTGATCTACACGCTATGGCGCTGGCACGACACGCTGCCGGTGTTCGACCTGACCCTGCAGGCGCTGTGGCCGCGGCTGTTCATCACGCTCGAGATCGTGGCGATCTCCTACACGCTGATGTCGATCCTGATTCTGACCCGCAGCGTCGACCGCTCGGGACAGGCCGACGCCGCGCAGCGCGCGCTGGCGGCACGGGGCGAGCAGCCGGCCGTGGACGTCTTCATCTGCACCTATGACGAGCCCATGGAGATTGTCGAGCGCTCGATCCTGGCCGCGCTCGCGCTCGACCATCCCAACAAGACCGTCTGGGTGCTCGACGACACCCGGCGTGATCGGCTCCGCGCGTTCTGCGACGAGGTCGGCGCGCGCCATCTGACGCGGCCCGACAACAAGGGCGCCAAGGCCGGCAATCTCAACAACGCGCTTGCGGCGACGGCGCAGCTGTCGAACGCGCCGGTGATCCTGGTGCTCGATGCCGACTTCGCCCCGCGCCGTGACTTTCTCCAGCGCACGGTCGGCCTGCTGCTGTCCGAGCCCGATATCGCCGTCGTGCAGACGCCGCAATTCTACTACAACCCCGATCCGATCCAGCACAATCTGCTGTCATCAGGCCATTGGGTCGACGACCAGCGCTTCTTCTTCGACGTGTTCCAGCCGGCCAAGGATGCCTGGGGCTGCGCGTTCTGTGTCGGCACCTCCTTCGTCGTCCGCCGCGAGCGGCTCATGGAGATCGGCGGCTTCCCGCATGCGGCGATCTCCGAGGATCTCAACCTCACCTACACGCTGCTCAAGCGCGGCCATCGCACGGTCTGGCTGAACGAGCCGCTCAGCTTCGGCCTCTCGGCGGAAGGCGTGCCCGAATACATCACCCAGCGCGCCCGCTGGTGCCTCGGCACGATCCAGGTCGCGCTCTTGCGCGATGGCCCGCTGCGCAGCCGCGGCTACAGCTTCACCCAGCGCTGGCACTTCCTGCATGGCGTGCTCAACTGGGCCTGCAAGCCGTTCATGGTGCTGCTTCTGATCGCGCCGCCGATCTACTGGTTCGCCGGGCTGCCGGCGTTCGAGGCCGACTATCTGTCGTTCCTGCGCTACGGCGTGCCGGCGCTGCTCGGGACGATCATCTACATGGGCTGGATCTCGCGTTCCAAGACCCTGCCGCTGTTCATGGAAGCGACCCATGCAGTGACCTGCTTTGCCGTCACTGCCACCTTGCTCAGCGCGCTGGTCCGGCCGTTCGGCCGCCCCTTCAAGGTGACCGACAAGGGCGGCGACCGCTCCAAGCCGCGCGTCCACGGCAAGCTCGCCGCGATTTTCGGCGCGATCGCCGCGAGCTCGGCGGCGGCCATCGTCTGGGCGTTCGTGTCGCCGAATGCAGCCAGCGAGATCTCGTCGATCGACTACTTCAATCTGTTATGGGCCGGCATCGCGATGCTGATCGCCTTCATCGCGTTTCTCGTCTGCTTCGAGCTTCCGCGCGGCGAGGACCTGTTTCCGAGCGACGAGGCGGGCTGGCTGGCGCAGAACGGCGAGGTCGTGCCGTGCAAGATCGAGGCGCTGTCTCTGTCGTCGGCACGCGTGGCCCGGTCGCGCGGCCGCGGAACGATGCGGCCAGGGGCGCTGCTGCCGGTGCATCTCGACGGCCTCGGATGGATCGAGGCCTCGGTGAGCGATGTTTCCAGGACGACGATGCACCTCCGCATGCACCCGACCGAAGCGCAGCGGCGCCAGTTGGTCGTCCGCCTGTTCAGCTCCTCTTGCGGCGTCATCACCGGCCGCGCCCGCCTGCGCGGGGCCCTCGCAGGGTTGGCCCGCCGCGGCTTCGTCGGTCGCTGACGTTCCGGATCCAGCGGTAGGGTGGGCAAAGCAGCCGCCGCAGGCGGCAGCGTGCCCACCGGCCGGGCGGGATGGCGAGCGTCTCCACCTCGTGCCCCGTTCCGGTCGCGAACCCGGCGGAGGCGCAGCCATTCGGCGGAGGCTTATCCGTTGGTTAAGACTAACGCGAGAATACCCCCGATGTCCTTGCAGGCGCCGACGGCGCTGCAAAGCCGGCTGCGATATGACTTGGGGCGCGCTGACTTCGCAGCATCGCAGACTGGACGCGGGCTGCGCGACAGAAGCAGGACATGTCGGGCATGGACGCTGGAACGCAGAGGGCAACGGCTGACACCGCGCGCACGGCGTGGATCGATTTCGCGCGTGGCCTTGGCGTCATCCTGGTGGTGTACGGTCATGTGCTTGGCGGTCTCGTGCGCCCGGGCATCTTCCCGGATGGAGCCGTCGCGCGCTGGATGGACTACACGCTCTATACGTTCCACATGCCGCTGTTCTTCTTCCTGGCCGGCTTGAACGTGCAGCACAGCTTGCGGCGCGGCGCGCGTTCCTTCCTCACCTCCAAGCTCTGGACCATCGCCTATCCCTACGTGCTGTGGTCGTTGATCCAAGGCGGGATCACGATGCTGCTGGCGCGGGATGCCAACATCCCGATCCATCCCGGAGATCTCGCCGCGATATGGTATCGTCCGATCGCACAGTTCTGGTTCCTCTACGCGCTGATGATCTGCCATGTGTTCGCGGTGCTGGTTCCGTCGCGGACGGTTTTGATCACGCTCGCGCTGGCCGGGCTCGGCGTGTTCCTCGCGCTGCCGATCCGGCCTGACCTCGCACTCACCCTGCATCATCTGCCGTTCTACGTTGCGGGCATCTACGGCACCCGCGTGGTGGCGGAATGGCGGCCGTTCGGCTGGTCCTCTCCGGTCGTGATCGGGATTGCGTTTGCGGCCGCAGTGGCGCTGGGCGGCCAGCTGTCCGGCATGGACGCCAACGGGCTCGCCTCCCTGCCGGCCTGTGTGCTCGGCATCGCCGGCACGGTCGGGCTCTGCAAGCTGCTCGCGCCAACCAGTCATCGCTGGCTTGCGGCCGCAGGCGTGGCGTCGATGACGATCTATGTGCTGCACATCCTTGCCGGCTCGGGCGTGCGGATCATCATGCTGAAGCTGCACATCCCGCCATTGCCATGGGTCTACCTGCTGGCCGGAACGGCGGCCGGCGTGGTGCTTCCTCTGATCGCGCATGCCATCCTGCGGCGGCTCAATCTGCTGGCCGTCTTCGGGCTCGCACCACTGGCCTCCCGCAAGCCGCAGACTGCGGCGATCACGCCGCGCGTTGCAACGTCCGATCAGGCGCCGGCCTGATGCTGCCGCGCGGCGACGGTGCGCCGTGCTGCGCCGGCCGTCTGGTCGAGCGGACAGGCCATCGCGACGAGCATCCAGAACAGCGCCGAGACCTCGCCGGAGGAGATGCTGGTCAGCGGCAGCTGAACCAAGAGCGCACTGATGGCGAGCGCCCCGAGCACGGCGCCCTCGCGCGTCGGCATCCGCCACGCGGCTCCGGTGGCGGCGAGCCCGACCCAGACATAGGCCGCGAGGCAGATCAGTCCGACCGGAATGCCCATCGTCACCCAGCTTGCGATGATCTGCCCGTCGATCGGCATCGCGCCCGCGACGCCGACGTCGGTGATGGTGAAGCCCGATCCCAGGACCATGCTGTTCGGCGCATTCCACAGCGTGACGAACTCATCCAGCCGCTCGCTGCCGCTGCTGTCCTGCGACACGCTGCCGAGCGATTCCAGACGGGAGGTGATGACCTCCGCGAACGGCGTGAACATGACGGTGACGATCACCGCGCCGACCAGTCCGACCGTGATCGATACGGCGCGACGCCGCGTCGCGGGGAACAGCATGCAGAACAGCACGCCCACCGCGAGCGTGATCCAGCTGGTACGATAGAGCGACAGCAACAGGCCGAGTGCTGCGGGCGCCATCGCCGCCATCGACAGCCATCCCGGGCGCAGGAAGCCCACCAGCAGCAGGCCGGTGGCCGTGAAGGTCGCGTAGCTGGCGGGGCCGTTCATCGTGCTGAACACGCGGACCATGTAGGGCAGCGGATAGCCGGCCGAGGTGATGCTGGCATTCACCATCCAGAACCGATCCCAGCCTTGCGGATCGACATATTGCCAGATGCCGTAGAGGCCGGTGACCGGCAGCACCAGCAGGAAGACACGCGTGATTGCATCGAGCAGGGCGCCGTCGGATCGCGACCGCTGCTGCAGGGCGATCGCATAGAGCACGGGCGCGGCCCATTTCATTCCGCCATTGGCGGCGTTAAACCAGTCGTTCTGGAATATCGACAGCACGCCGCCATAGACGATGCAGGCGAGGACGATGAAGGGCGCCACGAGCCATGGATTGCCCGGCCTGTCCTTGTCCGAGGGCGAGAGCACCAGACTCGGAACTGGCGCGATGATGAACAGCAGCGGGCCGCTCAGCATGATGCCGGACGAATCGAATCCCGCGGAGATGTCGACCAGGCGGCGCACGAAAGGAGCGAAGGCGAACATCAGGATCGCCGACTGCACGTGGGCTGCGGGGCTGCGACGCCACGCGAACCAGCCGGCGACCGCGCAGCCGAGCACGAAAGCCGGCCTGACGATGCCGCCGAGTGCGGGCACGGCGAGCGCCGTCGCTGCCAGGAGAAGCGCGGACGGCCAACAGTTCATCGCCATCGCCGCGAGCGGCTGCGGGTCGATTCGGCTCTCTTTCATGAAGTCGGACTATAATGGAAAACCCGGGCTCCCGACGCACGTTCGAACGAGACCGTGCCGGCGCGCATGGCTGGGACAGCCGCATGGCCGGGAAAGTCAGAGGCCCGGCGCCTGGGGCGGCCGTCAACCGAGGCGACGAAAGAAATGATCCGAGCATGATGCGACGCGTAATCGTGGCCACACTTTTCGCAGCGTGGTTGGTCGTCTCCTTGACTGCGACGGCAGGAGCCGCGGAGGTGCTGCCGGCCCGCGACGTCTGCCAGCCGACCACCTCGGCCAAATCGCGCGACGGCAATTGCGTTCCCTGCGCCGTCGGACCCATCTCGACCGCCCCAGGCTTCCTGGCACTGCTGGAGCAGGTGCGCTCGCGGCGCGCCGCCTTTGCCGACATCGACCGTCGTATCGATGGCGCCAGCGGAGATCCGGAGGTGCAGACCCTGCTGCAGGGACGCAACCTGGCCCGTGCGCTGTACGGTTCTGATGCGGATTTCATCGCGGGCGGTAGCGCCTCGCGCTGTCTCGTGCCGGACGACGAGGCTGCGCGAGCCAGGGCGACGCCGATTGCCTGCGACGCGATTCCGCGCGAGGGGCTGGTGGTGCTTCTGACCGCGGGCCAGTCGAACATCTCCAACACCGGCGCGGCCGATCAGAGTGGCCGGCTCTATCAGCCGCACAACCGGTTCTACAATTTCGACCGCTTCGACGGCCGCTGCTACGTGGCGCGCAATCCCTTGCTGGGAACGCCGGGTGAGGGCGAGAACGTCGCCACGCGGCTGGGCGACGAATTGATCGATCGCGGGCTGGCGAAGACGATCCTGATCGCACCCGTTGCGATCGGCGGGACGTATATCGAGGAGTGGCGTGTCCGTGGCGGCAAGTATTTCGAGGTGCTGCTCGCGACCCTTGCCGGCCTGCGCGAGGCGGGTCTCGAGCCGAGCGCGGTGCTCTGGCATCAGGGCGAGTCCAACGCCTTCGCCTTCTCGACCAATGGCGCGGAGGACGGCACGCAATTGCAGGTCACCGCGAAGATGAAGGAGGCGGGACGGCTGTCCTACTTGCGGAACGATCTCGAGATCGTGGCCGGGCTGCGCGCGGCCGACGTGACCGCGCCGATCTTCGTTGCCGCGGCGACGCTCTGCGGCAGCGTTCCCGACGAGATCATCCGGTCGGCGCAGGCCGCCGTGCCGAACCCTGCGACCGGCGTCTATCCGGGGCCGGACACCGACCAGATCGGCCTTCCGCTGCGCCACGACAGCTGCCACATGAGCCACGCCGGCACCGAGCTTCACGCGCGGATGTGGGCCGATCGCCTCGCCGAATTCTGGAAGTCCGGCGGGCGGAGACCTTGACCGGAGAACCGTCCGCTACCCCAGCCGCTGATCCCGCGCATCCTGCGTGGTCTCGCTCGCCGACTTCCTGGCGGCCTTCTCCGCGCCCTTCTCGGCGCCCTTGCGACTGGCGATCGCCGCGACCTTGCGGCCCGAGATCTCGCTGCCGGCGTCATCCGGCATCTGCCAGAACAGGATCGACGACAGCGCCGAGGTGATGGCGACGACGATGAAGGCGGGCGCGAAGGACGCCGCGGTGAGCTGGCTCGCGCCGTGCATCCACATCGTGGTCTCCACCGAGAACGCGCCGACCGCGACGCCGGCGGAGATCGCGAGCTGCTGGTTGACGCTGGTGAGCGTCGTGGCGCGGCTCATCTGGGCGGTCTCGACCTCGGCATAGGCGACGGTGTTGATCGCGGTGAACTGCAGCGAGCGGAAGAAGCCGCCGACCACGAGAATGATCAGGATCAGCAGCAGCGGCGTCGCCGGCGTGAACAGCGCGCAGGCGGCGAGGAAGACCGAGCTGACGACGGCATTGACCGTCATCAGATGGCGGAAGCCGAAGGCGCGGATGAGCCGCGCGGCCAGCGCCTTCATGCCCATTGCGCCGGCAGAGGAGCCGAAGGTGACGAGGCCGGACTGGAACGGCGACAGGCCGAAGCCGAGCTGCATCAGCAGCGGCAGCAGGAAGGGCAGGGCGCCGATGCCCAGGCGAAACATGAAGCCGCCGACGATCGAGGCGCGCAGGGTCGGCAGCCGCAGCAGCGAGAAGTCGAGCACCGGCGAATTGGTTCGCCGGGAGTGGCGGACATAGAGCGTCATCGAGATCGCGCCGATCGCAACGAGACTGGCGACCACCGACCACGGCAGCAGGTTGAGACCGGCGACCGAGAGACCGAAGGCGAGACCGGCGAGGCCGATGCCGGCCAGCACCATGCCAGTGAGATCGAACGGCTCGGGATTGTCGCTCTTGATCGGATCGATGAAGCGCAGCGCCATGATGATGCCGACGATGCCGATCGGGATGTTGATCAGGAAGATCCAGTGCCAGGAGAAATAGGTGGTGATGAAGCCGCCGACCGGCGGCCCGATCACCGGGCCGATCAGCGCGGGGATCGTGACCCAGGCCATCGCGCCGACCAGCGCGCTCTTGTCGACGGACCGCAAGAGGACAAGACGTCCGACCGGCGTCATCATCGCGCCGCCCATGCCCTGCAGGATGCGCGCGAACACGAAGTTCTCGACGGAGTTGGCGAGCGCGCAGCCGATCGAGCCGATCATGAACACCGCGACCGCGCTGGAGAACACCCGCCGCGCGCCAAACCGGTCGGCGGTCCAGCCGCTCGCCGGGATGAACACCGCCAGCGACAGCAGATAAGACGTGATGGCGAGCTTCAGCGTCAGCGGGCTGGTGCCGATATCCCTGGCGATCGCCGGCAGCGAGGTCGCGATCACCGTGGAGTCCATGTTCTCCATGAACAGGGCGGTGGCGACGATCAGCGGAATGACGCGTTGCTTGTTCATCGAATCTCGGGAGGGACGGGGAAGGCCGGCGCCGCGGCTGTAGCACCCTGCGACGAACGGGGCCATTGCGCTGCTGGCATGGCCCCCTAGATGCAGCGTGACGCTGCCGCGTCATCGTTATTGGAGATGTGCCGATGATCTATCTGCTCGCCGCCCTGGTGCCGCCGCTGGGCCTGCTGCTCAACGGGCAGCCGTTCGCGGCCATCTTCAATCTGCTGCTCTGCCTGGTCTGCCTCGTCCTCGGCCTGTTCTTCCACGTGCTGCTGCGGGTGCCGTCGGCGCACGCGCTGATCGCCGTGCACATGCGGCGGGAGGACCGGCGCCACCGGGAGGTGGTCGAGGCCATCCGCCGCTATGGGCCGCCGCCGGGCGCCTGGCGCTAGAGGCGCGGAACTTCTGCTCCGGAATCGGGGCGTCCGCGACCTTTTGTTGCGCGTTTCGGACCTGATCAGGGCCGGTCTGGGCCGTTCTTCGCAATCGCGGGAGGATGGCGGATCGGCTCTTTGATTCGTCACAGGCCCATGCTATCGACCCGCGTCAACCCCACCGATGGGCACCGATTCGACGGCGAGGCATGGTCTCGACGGCGGCGCCGCTCATCCGTAA
The DNA here is from genome assembly GCF_032489875.1 of Bradyrhizobium sp. SZCCHNR1015. NCBI lineage: Bacteria > Pseudomonadati > Pseudomonadota > Alphaproteobacteria > Hyphomicrobiales > Nitrobacteraceae > Bradyrhizobium > Bradyrhizobium sp. SZCCHNR1015. The sequence goes on along the minus strand of NZ_JAUEYW010000018.1, from coordinate 127,544 downwards.
CCGCATCGCGGCCGTTCTGGCCGCAGACAAGGAGTTGACGATGGCGACCGTCCAGACACTTCGCGAAGCCTTTACCTTCGACGACGTGCTCTTGAAGCCGGGCCTCTCCGATGTGCTGCCCTCCGAGGTCGACATCCGTTCGCGCGTGACGCGCGAGATCCCGCTCAACATTCCGATCATGGCCTCCGCCATGGATACCGTCACCGAGGCGCGCATGGCGATTGCGATGGCGCAGGCCGGCGGTGTCGGGGTGATCCACCGCAATTTCGATCCCGAGGGCCAGGCCGCCCAGGTGCGCCAGGTCAAGAAGTTCGAATCCGGCATGGTGGTCAACCCGCTGACGATCTCGCCGGAGGCGACGCTGGCCGACGCGCTGGCGCTGATGAAGGACTACGGCTTCTCCGGCATTCCGGTCGTCACCGGCGGCGGCAAGGGCATCCCCGGCAAGCTGGTCGGCATCCTGACCAATCGCGACGTCCGCTTCGCCACCGATCCGCGCCAGAAGATCTCCGAGCTGATGACGCACGAGAACCTCGTCACCGTGCGCGAGGGCGTCGGCCAGGACGAGGCCAAGAAGATCCTGCACAAGCACCGCATCGAGAAGCTGCTCGTGGTCGACGACCAGTACCGCTGCGTCGGCCTGATCACCGTGAAGGACATGGAGAAGGCGGTCGCGCATCCGCTCGCGTGCAAGGACGCGCAGGGCCGACTCCGTGTCGCCGCGGCGACGACGGTGGGCGAGGGCGGCTTCGAGCGCACCGAGAAGCTGATCGAGGCCGGTGTCGACCTCGTCGTGGTCGACACCGCGCATGGTCATTCCTCGCGCGTGCTGGAAGCCGTCAACCGCATCAAGCGCATCTCCAACGCCGTGCAGGTCATCGCCGGCAACATCGCCACCCGCGACGGCGCGCAGGCGCTGATCGATGCCGGCGCTGATGCCGTCAAGGTCGGCATCGGCCCGGGCTCGATCTGCACCACCCGCATCGTTGCCGGCGTCGGCGTGCCGCAGCTCACCGCGATCATGGATGCGGTGGAAGCCGCCAAGAAGGCCGACGTGCCGGTCATCGCCGACGGCGGCATCAAGTTCTCCGGCGACCTCGCCAAGGCGCTTGCCGCCGGCGCCGACGTCGCCATGGTCGGCTCGCTGCTCGCCGGCACCGACGAGACGCCCGGCGAGGTGTTCCTGTGGCAGGGCCGCTCCTACAAGGCCTATCGCGGCATGGGCTCGGTCGGCGCGATGGCGCGCGGCTCGGCCGACCGCTACTTCCAGCAGGACATCAAGGACACCTTGAAGCTCGTGCCGGAAGGCATCGAGGGCCAGGTGCCGTACAAGGGCCCGGTCGGCAACGTCATGCACCAGCTCGCGGGCGGCCTGCGCGCCGCGATGGGCTATGTCGGCGCCAAGGATCTCGCCGAATTCCACGGCAAGGCCGAGTTCGTCCGCATCACCGGCGCGGGCTTGCGCGAAAGCCACGTCCACGACGTGACGATCACCCGCGAGAGCCCGAACTATCCGGGCGGGGTGTAAACAACCACCGCTCTCTCCGTCATTGCGAGGAGCGAAGCGACGACTTGTCCGCCATAGCCCGAAGGGCGACGGCGGAAGCAATCCAGGGGTTGCGCGCGCGGCCCTGCTTGCGCTCGCAATGACGGCTCCCGTGGGGTCGGCGCCGAACGCCACATCAACAAACAAGAGGAAACACCATGTCCCAAGCCAAGCGCATCGTGCTCGCGTCCCGTCCCGTCGGCGAGCCCAAGCCGTCTGATTTCCGCCTCGAGGAGCACGCCATCCCGACTCCCGGCGCCGGCGAGGTGCTGTTGCGCACGATCTGGCTGTCGCTCGATCCCTACATGCGCGGGCGCATGAGCGACGGGCCGTCTTACGCCCAGCCGGTGCCGGTCGGCGGCGTGATGGAGGCGGGGACGGTGTGCGAGGTGGCGGCCTCCAACAATCCCGGCTTCAAGGCCGGCGACATCGTGCTGGCGCGCGCCGGCTGGCAGACGCATGCGGTCTCCGACGGCAAGGGTCTTGCGAAGATCGACCCGAGCCTCGCGCCGATCTCGACCGCCGTCGGCGTGCTCGGCATGCCCGGCATGACCGCCTACACGGGCCTGCTCGACATCGGCCAGCCCAAGCCGGGCGAGACCGTGGTGGTCGCCGCCGCCTCCGGCGCGGTCGGCTCGGCGGTCGGACAGATCGCCAGGATCAAGGGCGCCCGCGCCATCGGCATCGCCGGCGGCAAGGACAAGTGCGACTACGTGAAATCCGAGTTCGGCTTCGACGACTGTCTCGACCATCGCGACCCCGATCTCGCCGCCAAGCTGAAGGAAGCCTGTCCGAAGGGTATCGACGTCTATTTCGAGAATGTCGGCGGGGCGGTGTTCGAGGCAGTGTTCCCGCTGTTCAACGCCTTCGCGCGCATGCCGGTCTGCGGCCTGATCGCCCATTACAACGATACCCAGTCGGTGGCGCCGAAATGGGCCGGCGCGCTGATGCGCAACGTCCTGACCAAGCGGCTCCTGATCCGCGGCTTCATCGTCTCCGACTTCGCCTCCCGCCACGGCGACTTCCTCAAGGACATGTCGGCCTGGGTCCGCGACGGCAAGGTCAAGTACAAGGAGCACGTCACCGAGGGCCTGGAGAACGCGCCCGCGGCGTTCATGGGCCTGCTCAAGGGCGCCAATTTCGGCAAGCAGCTGGTGCGGGTCGGGCCGGACAAGGCCTGAGCCACACCTGATGTGATTCTTCAGCCTGTCCGCAAAAAAGCGGGAACCACAGCGCCTTATTCGGAGTCCTGAGGGAACCGGTTCATCCACGAGGGCCCGGCATCATGCCGGGCCTTCACTTTTCCCAAGGGGGGATTGTCGATGTCGCTGCCCATGGTGCTGCTGCCCGTTTTCGTCGAGGTTGCACTGACCTTCGCGCTGCTGTTCTGGAATAAGAGGAAGGCGCAAGCCACGGATGCCGCCGATGAATTCGGCCTGCCGACCTTGTTCTATGCCCTGATCGCGCTTGCGCTGCCGCTGCGCCATGCCGATCTGGTGATCGTGCTGCTGTCCTGGGTGTTCGTCGTCACCCGCTTCGTCAATGCCGGCTTTATCAGTGGGGCAGACAAGCGCGGGCTGGCCTGGACCGCCTCGGCGCTGGTGCTGCTGGCGATGTGGCTGTATTTCGCCCTGAAGATGCTTCTCCTGATCTGAGACTGGATACTGAATGACCCCCGCCGCCCGGCTGTCCGCCGCCATCGACATCATCGAATCCATCGAGTCCCAGCGGGCGCCGGCGGCGAAGGCCTTGAAGGATTGGGGCACCAGCCACCGCTTCGCCGGCTCCGGCGACCGAGCCGCCATTGCCGGCCTGGTCTGGGACGTGCTGCGCCGCCGCGCCTCCAGCGCCTATGTCATGGAGGACGACACCGCGCGGGCGCGGGTGCTGGGCATGCTCAAGCTCGAACGCGGCCTGGATGTGCCGACCATCGCCGCGATGTGCGACGGCAGCCGCTTCGCGCCGCCGCCGCTCACCGCCGCCGAGGAGAAGGCGCTGGCCGCGCGCACCACCGAGGGCGCGCCGCCGCCGGTCGCCGGCGACTATCCCGACTGGCTCGACCCGTATCTCGCCGCCGTGTTCGGCGACGACCGCGTCGCCGAGGCCATGGCGATGGCCAGCCGCGCGCCGCTCGATTTGCGCGTCAACACGCTGAGAGCGAAGCGCGAGAAGGTTCAGGCCTCGCTCAAGCATCTCGGCGCCGTGCCGACGCCGTGGTCGCCGCTCGGCCTGCGCATCACGCTCGGGGCCGACGCGCGCAATCCCGGAATCCATGCCGAGGAGGATTTCATCAAGGGCGCGATCGAGGTCCAGGACGAGGGCTCGCAGCTCGCGGCGCTGTTCACCGCGGCCAAGCCCGGCGAGCAGGTCATCGACCTCTGCGCCGGCGCCGGCGGCAAGACCTTGGCGCTGGCCGCGATGATGCAGGGCAAGGGCCGCCTGATCGCCACCGACGCCGACAAGCGCCAGCTCGCGCCGATCCACGAGCGGCTGTCGCGCGCCGGCGTCCACAACGCCGAGATCCGCAGTCCGAAGGGCGACGCCGACCCGCTCGCCGACATCAAGGCCTCGGCTGATCTGGTGGTGATCGACGCCCCCTGCACGGGCACCGGCACCTGGCGCCGCAACCCCGACGCCAAATGGCGCATGCGCCCCGGCGCCCTGGAGATCCGCCTCAAGGACCAGGCCGAAGTGCTCGACCGCGCCGCCCGTCTGGTCAAGCCCGGCGGCCGCATCGGCTACATCACCTGCTCGGTGCTGCAGCCGGAGAATGGCGACCAGGTGCGGGCGTTCGTGGCGCGGCACCCGGAATTTGCGGTCCAGCCGCCGGAGCAAACCGCTACCGTTCTCTGGGACAAGGCCGAGGCCTTCGCCGAAGCCGCGCTGAAGTCGGACGAAGGCTGGCTGATGACCCCCCGCCGCACCGGCACGGACGGGTTTTTCGTGTCTGTGCTGCGCCGCTCCGCCTGACGCGGGCTGCCCATGACTGAGCCCTCTCCCCTTGTGGGAGAGGGCATGCAGGACAGCTCGGCAGATTCGGTCGGGTGAGGGGTATGCCTCCGCGAGCACTGTTCGCCGAGAGATACCCCTCACCCAACCGCGTGCGTGGATGGGCCGGTGATGCCCTCTCCCACAAGGGGAGAGGGCGCTGCATCGGGCAGCCCTGCAAAGCGTGTCGGTGAAACGGTTGCACGGCGCGGTGAATCCCCCGCTGCCAAGGGTTGCGAGTCCCCCCGCAGCGGCGTAATTCCTTGCCATGACAGCCCCAGCCAACAACACCCCGACCGCCGCCGCCACCGACACCTCCGTGGCCGCGCTCCATGACAAGATCCTGATCGTCGATTTCGGCAGCCAGGTCACGCAGCTGATCGCGCGCCGGGTGCGCGAGGACGGCGTGTATTGCGAGATCGTGCCGTTCCAGAAGGCGGAGGCCGCCTTCCGGCAGATGAACCCAAAGGCCGTGATCCTCTCCGGCGGCCCCGAATCCGTCCACGAAGAGGGCTCCCCGCGCGCCCCGCAGCTGATCTTCGATTCAGGCGTCCCGGTGATGGGCATCTGCTACGGCCAGATGACGATGGCCGCCCAGCTCGGCGGCACCGTCGAGGGCGGCCACCACCGCGAGTTCGGCCGCGCCGACGTCGAGGTGAAAGCCAACAGCCTGTTGTTCGACGGCGTCTGGCAGAAGGGCGAGCAGCACCAGGTGTGGATGAGCCATGGCGACCGCATCACAAAGATGCCGCCGGGCTTCTCCGTCGCCGGCGTCTCGCCGAACGCGCCGTTCGCCGTGATCCATGACGAGACGCGCAAGTATTACGGCCTGATGTTCCACCCCGAAGTGGTGCACACGCCCGACGGCGCCAAGCTGATCCGCAACTTCGTCCGCAACATCGCCGGCCTCGGCGGCGACTGGACCATGCACGCCTTCCGCGAGGAGGAGATCAAGAAGATCCGCGCCCAGGTGGGCAAGGGCAAGGTGATCTGCGGCCTCTCCGGCGGCGTCGATTCCGCGGTGGCCGCCGTGCTGATCCACGAGGCGATCGGCGACCAGCTCACCTGCGTGTTCGTCGACCACGGCCTGCTCAGGCTCAACGAGGCCGAGACCGTCGTCGACCTGTTCCGGCACCACTACAACATCCCGCTGGTGCATGTGGACGCCTCAAAACTCTTCCTCGGCGAGCTCGCAGGGGTCACCGACCCCGAGCAGAAGCGCAAGACCATCGGACGACTCTTCATCGACGTGTTCGAGGCGGAGGCGAAGAAGATCGGCGGCGCCGACTTCCTGGCGCAGGGCACGCTCTATCCCGACGTGATCGAGAGCGTCTCCTTCACCGGCGGCCCCTCGGTGACGATCAAGTCGCACCACAATGTCGGCGGCCTGCCGGCGCGCATGAACATGAAGCTGGTCGAGCCCCTGCGCGAATTGTTCAAGGACGAGGTCCGCGTGCTCGGCCGCGAGCTCGGCCTTCCCGACGTGTTCGTCGGCCGCCACCCGTTCCCGGGCCCCGGCCTCGCGATCCGCTGCCCCGGCGAGATCACCGTCGACAAGCTCGACATCCTGCGCAAGGCCGACGCCATCTACATCGACGAGATCCGCAAGGCCGGCCTCTACGACACCATCTGGCAAGCCTTCGCCGTGCTGCTCCCCGTCAAGACCGTCGGCGTCATGGGCGACGGCCGCACCTACGACTACGTCGTCGGCCTGCGCGCCGTCACGTCGACGGACGGCATGACCGCGGACTTCTATCCCTTCGACATGAAGTTCCTCGGCAACACGGCGACGCGCATCATCAACGAGGTGAAGGGCGTGAACCGGGTGGTGTATGACGTGACATCGAAGCCGCCGGGGACGATTGAGTGGGAGTAGAAAGCTCCTCCGATACGGCGCAATGCCTTCAATTGCTTACATCAAAACGAAAATCCGAGTTTACCCGGTGTGACCCATTTGTGTGCGCTGAGGTCGTGAAAAGAGCTGAACGTGTACCGGCTGCCGCCCTCCGTGCCGGATGCGCTCGATATCCTTGAGGGGAAAATTTCGTAGCACGTCACGACATTTGTGAGGTCTTTGAATGGTGATCAACGTCTTGGCGCCGGGGCGCGGTTCTCCAGCGAAGCTCCAGACGCGGTTCGCGCTTAAGCAGGACAGGTGGAACGATTTTGGATTTCAGACCCTATATCACCTGTATTTTCAGTCGGAGCACGGCGATCCGAAACCGACTCTTATTGGTTCGGTTAAAATACTGCGAGAGAGGCAGACGGGGGCGGATGGCATCCAAATTTCGGAGCCATTTGAAAGTCTCGGTCCCCAATTCTGTTCCGTTGGGACGTCACTGGATTATTATGCGCGCCTAAGTGAAATTACTGAACAGGATCGTGATGGAATATTAGATGCTCTTCGTGATGTGGTTGCCAATAAACAGCTTCAGCTCAATTTTCGACAAGAAGAGGGATGGCGAGTTTCTCTGTTTCGAGACAATGACGATATCGAAGGATTCTTAGCGGACGCTACGGCAATTTACGCCCACAGATACACAGACTTGGCGAAACTTGACGAAGCAATTCAATTCTATCCTGCTGGTTGGTCCGATCCGATAAATCTCGATTTTGATGCGGCGGATCCCTATTTCTATTTCGGAAGAAAACGCTCGATTGGGCCAAGCGGGCGGCAAGTGTTGTTACCTCGCCGAATAGTCGTTGTAATCGGTAGGAACGGGTCGGGAAAAAGTACGCTGCTTGCGCGTATCGCTAGAGTTGCTTTTGCCGCTCCATCCGATCGGAAACTCCGAGTCCTACAAGATGTCGGATCGTTTCAGCCTTCCTCAATAGGCTTTCCTCGAATCATTGCCATTTCTTATAGCGGGTTTGATAATTTCAGCGTGCCCGCCGCATACGATACTGATCTGGATCAGATTGCATCTGATATCGACAGAGGAGCAGGACGATATGTCTACGCGGGCCTTCGAGATATCGCAGCTGAGGCGCGAGACGAGCTGTCCCTTTTACAAGAGAGAGACAAAAATCTTGACAGGAGAGTGTTGCTCCGCGGGAACGAACGTAGCGACTCTACAAAATTGAAATCTGTTGAGCATTTGGCCGACGAATTTGTGCGCCTAATTGCGCAAATTGAGGCCGAGGATGGTCTTTCGCTCTTCGATGCAGCTCTAGCGCCACTCCTCGCTGATGCATCCTTTAGCGATCTGGATGGCCGTAGTCGCTATGCGCTGTTGGGTGATGATCCAAAAGCGTCCTTCATGAGCTGGAGCACAGGTCATAAAATTGCTCTTCACGTCATAGCCTCAATCGTGGCTACGGCCACACGTCGAGCTCTGGTCCTGTTCGACGAGCCAGAAACTCATCTGCACCCACCACTTGTTGCAGCCTTGATGCATGCAATTCGCATCGTCCTCGAAGAGAAGAATGCGTTCGCTTTGGTTGCGACGCACTCGCCTGTGGTCCTGCAAGAGACCCTGGCCCAGCATGTCAGAATAATCCACAGAGCAGGGGATAGTTTTTCAGTTGAGCAGCCTAAGGCGGAGACATTTGGTGAAAATGCTGGGATTCTTACGCAAACCATATTTGGCCTAACGTCTGCGGCTACAGACTATCATCACGTCCTTGATCTGCTGATTGAAAATTTTGACACAGTCGAGCAGGTAAACGAGTTGTTTTCACCAGGCCTCAGCGCACAGGCTTTAGGTTATGTGATGGCGGGGCTTGCCCGAAAGGAGAGGAAGGAATGAGGTCTCTTCCGCTTCCCGATCGGTCGAAAGTGCGTGAGCACTTAGTCCAGGCGCTCGAAGTGTTTAATTGGGCGGGAGAGCAAAAAGGCTACCCTGTTACAGAGCAAGAACTTGATGAGGTGCTTGAGCTGTACGATCTTTATGATGCTGCGGGTGGCGTGCCTAATGAGGATCTGAAGGGCGATTCGCTGGAAGATGCGCTGAGTCAGGCAATAAAAGACGGTTATCGGTTTACCCAACAACGAGGAAAGCTGTCAGGCATCCGAACGGATCTGTTTAAGGGGGTGTCGCATTGCCCGATCTGCGGAATATCACCGCCCAGAGATCTCGACCATTACCTTCCCGAATCCATTTTTCGTCCGCTGGCGATCTACGTATGGAATCTCGTGCCGTATTGTCACGACTGCAATCATTCAAAAGGTGCCCATGATCAGTCCGAGGAGGAGAAGCGTTTTTTTCATCCTTATTTTGACGTCTTGCCAGAGTTTCAGTTTGTGAGAGCTAGTGTAGCGCTCGATAATTCCGCACTATTGGTCGATTTCTACATTGATCCTTGGTGTGGGCTTGACGATGCGCTTTATGCTAGGCTTTCATATCAATTCAAGCGATTGAAGCTCGGTGATCGGTTCCGAGCAGAATTGAATAGTTATTTGACTGGTCACACCACTGCCTTGGTCTGGGCGTTTGAGGCGCAAGCCGAGACGGGCGTTAAATCGTTTCTCCAGCATCAGGCGAACGTTGAAAGGGGTGCGTTTCATCCTAATCACTGGCGTCCTGTATTGTTGAGTGCTCTTTCTGATCACGATGAATTTTGCTTAGGTGGATTCAAGAATGTATTACCGGTGGCGTATCTAACTGGTTTGAAGGCTTAATTTAGTTTACTTCAGCGATCGACAGTTTTGTGTGTAATAGTCGGCCGAGGGACTGATCGTCGTAACTCTCGTAGCGTAGTGTCGATACGTGCCGCTTCTCCGGCTTCGTTCCCCGCTCATGCCGCATCGGCATGGCATCGATGCGCCGGAACAGGTCCTCGGCTAAGATGGACGTCTCCGAGGCGAAGGCGATGTGGTCGTTCTTGCAGTTCAGGTCGCGGTGACAGTGCACGAAACTCATTGGCTCCCTCGCTGCGATTGAGCAAGTTGGTCGCGACGTGGCGACGGCGAAAGCCACGCACGGACACCCCGTCCACGGATCATCTGCCCGACGGGCAATCCGCGCATGCCCCGCATGCGCCAACTGCCCGTCGTGCCAGTTTGTCGCGCACTCCACCCTTGCCACGTCGGGCAAATCACCTCCACATTCTCGCGCATCCCGGCTCGCTGAAGAGGGACGTTTCGCGATCGTCATGAAGCGTCGAGCCGGAGAGGCGATGGGCGCGTTGCTCTGCAGCCGGGTGTCACAGCCCGTGCCGACGAACGGAGCGAGGCGACGGCGAAGTGGTGTGGTCCTGGTCTCCCGACGCTGAGACCAAGCCGGCGGGATGATGATCCGCTGGTGACGGGGGGCAAGACAGCCGGTCCCCGGGGAGAGCGCCTATAAGCCGCAAAACCGTCGCGCAGGGAAGGCCGGATATTGGGCTGAACCTGTGGTTCTGCCGCGTGCTTGTTTGCTGCACGCGGACCGCGGGTATCAGCCGATACCCGGTCTTCCCTGCGCCTCTTCTTCGAAGAAGAGGTTCATGCGAGGCGCACGACTCGGGCGGAAACCGCCGCGAGATCGCCCACCCATATCAGCTGTTTGACACGTGCAGAGACGAGCCACCTGATCGCCGCGGCAGGGCATGGACGACGACCTGATCGCCGATCTTGTCCTTGAGGATCGCGTTGCCGCCGGTGACGAGCGACGTCCTCGCGGCCCTCGTCGTCGTAGACGGCGGCATGGGTGACTGCGGCTGACGCGATCGCATGGCGGTGGTCGTTCGTTTGATCGCGCGGCCTCGACGCGGGGAGCGGCGTCGCTGATCCCTCGGTCCAATCGGCGGAGGACTGCATGTGCGTCTACGCGCAACGATCAGACGCGGAAGCGTCCCAGCGGACCATTCTCCAGGATCGCAGTGAAGACGCGGTGATGACTGCGGATCGCGTCGAGGTCGCTCGGCGTGCGGATGCTTCGCTCGGCGTCCTCCAGCACGAGGTCGGCCTGTTTGCGGATACAGTCGCTCCGATCCGGGTCGCGCTCGCGGCTCACCACCTGCGTCAGCACCTCGATCATGCGGATGAGGACCGGCGGCGCATTGGTCGCGTTTTGCCGGATCATGTCGAACATGGCGCCGACCAACTCGCCGTAACGAAGATGTGGAACGACCAGCGACGGCTTGCCATCCTTGATCCGGACGCCGGTCTGCAGCTTCACCGGCTGTATCTCGCACAGCGCTGCGCCGAGGCGGCCGAGGACGGTGATCGCGGTATGGGGATCGTTGATCCCCGGCGAGAGCGCGCGGACCGCAACTTCGACGAGCTGCCGGATCGCGAACCGGAGATCCGCCGATGTCACCTGCTGCGGGCTGAGCGCGGCCGCATTGCGGATTGCCTCTTCAATGCCATCACAGGGGTGCGTCGCGATCGCGATCGGTGCTCCGGGAAAGACGTAGTCGCCCGGCCGGACCAGGAGATGGACGGCGGTGCCGTGCTCGCAGGCCCAGGTCGCAAGTCCGTTCTCGTCGAGCTGGACCAGATAGCCTTGCCGCGGATCTGTGATCGGAACGGCATGTCGCCAAAAGCTCTGGGGTGGCGGTGCAGGTTGACTGCCTTCGCGCGTGAGCGATCCTATCATCGCCTGCACATCCTCGCTGACGAGGCTGATGACGGTGTCGACGTTGATCCGTCCGGACATGTGACCGACGAAGTAGACCAGATTGGCGACCGAGAGAAACGCGAGCACGATGCCGATCGTGGTCGCAAGATGCGGCACGAACTCCCCTTCCGCCGGCGTGCGCACGCTGCGCAGCACGATCAGCGCGTAGCAGAAGGTGGCGAGGAAGACGCCGAGCGTGACCTGGTTGCCGCGGTCACGCGTGAAATTCCGCAGCAGCCTCGGCCCCATCTGTCCGGCCGCGAGCGACAGCGCCGCGATCATGATCGAGAACACCGTGCCGGCGACGCCGATCGTCGAGGATGCGATGGCGCCCAGGAGGGTGCGGGCGCCGGTGGCTCCGCCGGTGTAGAGCCATTCGTCGCGCAGCCAGCCGGGCACGATCGTGCCGCGATCGATCGCGATCGCCTGAAACGCGATGCCGATACCGAGTAGGATCAGCAAGGCCGGCACCAGCCAGAACGTCTCTGCGAGATCGTCGAGCAGCTTGCGGAATCGCGCGGTCATTGCTCCTCATTGGCGGGGCGGTCGGACCAGCCTGCGCTGGGCGATGACACGCGGCGGCCGGCTGGACGGACGGCAATGGTCCGTCGCCTGTCAATGGTTCCATTCCGCGAAGGTTCCGCTCAACCTCCAACGGATCCTCCTCATCGCGCACTGCCGGCCAGGGCGCCTTCCACAAAGCTTGCGAACGCCCGCGCCTTGGCGCTAGCCAGACGGCCTGGAAAGACGGCCCAGAGATCGAGCGGCGGCAGCATCCAGTCAGCCAAAATGCGGCGCACGGCGCCGCTGGCCAACTCCGGGCTGAACATCCAGTCGGACGCGATGGTCAGGCCCATGTCGGCGAGCACGGCCGCCCGCAGACCTTCGGCCGCACTGACCCTGATGCGCCCATGAACCGCAACGGACGCTTCGGCACCGTCACGGGCGAAGGACCAGACGTTGGGGAGTTGGCTGTAGATCACCGCCTCATGCTCTGTGAGATCCGCGGGACTGTGCGGCTCGCCAGCACGCGCGAGGTAGGCCGGCGTGGCCAGCACTGAACGCCCGCCGGTCGCCAGCTTGCGTGCGATGGCCGAGGAGTCGGCGAGCGCGCCCATTCGCAGCGAGACGTCGATTCCTTCGGATACCAAGTCGATGACGCGATCGTCGAGGATCACGTCGATCTCGAGGTCCGGTTGCTCGTCAAGAAAGCGTGGCAGTAGCGGCACGATATGCAGGCGGGCGAATGTCGTCGCCGCGGACACGCGCAGGCAGCCGGATAGTCCCGCGCCGGCCCCGCGCGCGGCAAGCTCGGCCTCGTCGGCTTCCTGGATGGCTGCCTTGGCCCGCTCATAGAAGCGCTGCCCGGCCTCGGTCGGGCTTAGTCCGTGCGTCGAGCGGATCAGCAGGCTCACCTGGAGCCGGTCCTCGAGCTGCGCAATCGTTTTCGACACGGCGGGCTGGCCGACATTGAGTTGCCGCGCGGCAGCCGAGAAGGAGCCGGTTTCGACAACGCGCACGAATGTCGACATGGCTTGATATCTGTCCACCGTCATTCCTCCTGGGAATAACCGTTATCGCCCACGGCCTGCTGCCCTGTCGAGCGGAACAGGGGCATCAGTTCTCCACGCTTTCGGGCCGACCGAAGGCAACCTGGTCGAGACCGGAGCGGATTGGCTGACGCCGACCGCGACTGGGCTCCTCGGTCTTGGGCATCGGCCCCAGCTGCACTTGAGGTGACGAGATCATGCTTGACGTCTATGCCTTCGCCACGCCGAACAGCATCAAGGTGCCGGTCGCGCTGGAAGAGTTGGGGCTCGATTACGCGCTGCACGGCGTGAACATCCGCAAAGGCGAACAGAAGGCGCCGAATTTCACTGCACTGAACGCCAATGCCAAGGTGCCGGTGCTGGTCGACGGGGATATCGTCCTGACCGAGTCCGCCGCCATATTGGTGTATCTCGCTGAGAAGACGGGTCGTCTGTTGCCGGCCTCGGGTGAGGGGAGGGCGCGCGTTTTCGAGCAATTGTTCTTCCACGCGTCGGGCTTGAGCCCGGCGTTCGGCCAATCGGGCTTCTTTCAGCGTCTGGCGAGCGAGCCGCAGCCGATCGCGATCGAGCGCTTCTCCAACGAAGCGAAGCGCACAGTTTCGATCCTCGACGGCGTTCTTGCCAAGCAGCCCTTCACCGCCGGCCACGAGTTCACGATTGCCGATATCGCTCATTTTGGCTGGCTGTGGCGGCGCGAGTTCGCCGGCGTTGATCTTGGGCAGGCGCCCAATGTCGCGCGCTGGTACGGCGAAGTCGAAAGCCGGCCAGCTGTGCAGCGCGCGGTCACGCGCGTGAACGCGCTCATTCCTGCCGCCTGACGCTTCCTTTCACCCTGATCCACGGAGATAGATCATGACGCTTCAGTCCAAGCTCGATGCCTTCAAGGCCGATTTCGAAGCGGGCAAACCACCCTATCAAGTGCCACGATCGGTGATCGAGACGATGCACCGGGCCACGGCCGAACTGATCGCGAGCGGTGCCGCGACGCGCGCGCTGAAGGCGGGCGACAGGGCGCCGGTCTTCTCATTGAAAGATCCAGATGGCCAGCTCGTATCGTCCTCGGACCTGCTCGCCAAGGGCCCGCTGGTCGTGAGCTTCTATCGTGGCGTCTGGTGCCCCTATTGCAACATGGAGCTGCAGGCGCTCCAGGCAGCGCTGCCGGAGTTCGAGAAGCTCGGCGCCAGTCTGGTCGCGATCTCGCCGCAGACGGCGGCGAACAGCCGAAAGTCAGTGCGTCAGAACGAGCTCGGCTTTCCGATCCTGTCGGACACGCACAACGATGTGGCCGCCGCTTTCGGGCTTCGCTTCGCGCTGCCCGACTATCTCGTCGATCTCTACAAGAGCCTCAAGAATGATCTGCCGGCCTTCAACGGCGACCCGAGCTGGACGCTGCCGATGCCGGCTCGTTACGTCATCGCACCTGACGGCCTGATCCTCTACGCCGAGGTGAACCCGGACTACACCCGTCGTCCCGAGCCTGAGGACATGCTGCCCGCGCTTCGGCGCGCAGCCGCGGTCGCCGTTTGACCTGCGTCTCCGCCGCTCTGCGGACGAAGCCAATTTGCGAGGATCTCAATGTCTCGTACATTCCTCATCACCGGTGCCAGCAAGGGCATCGGCCGTGCGCTCGCGGATTGTCTGGCACGGGACGGGCATCGCGTCGTGGGTCTTGCGCGCGGAGCGGCAGAAGACTTTCCAGGCACGCTCGTGTCGGTCGACCTCGCTGACACGAGCGCGACCGACGAAGCGCTCCGTGAGCTCGTGGTCCGCTTCCGTTTCGACGGCGTCGTCAACAATGTCGGCCTGGTTCGGCCGCAGCGGCTCGGTGCGATTGAGTTGCCCGTGTTGGACGAGGTGATGCAGGTCAACCTGCATCCAGCATTGCAGACGGTGCAGGCTCTCCTACCGGGCATGATGGAGCGTGGCTGGGGGAGGGTGGTCAACGTCTCCAGTCTCACCGTGCTCGGCTCGGTCGAACGCACTTCCTACGCTGCGGCAAAGGCCGCTCTGGTCAGCTTTAGCCGCAGCTGGGCGCTCGAGCTGGCGACCACGGGCATCACGGTCAACGCGGTCTCCCCCGGACCGACCGAGACGGAGCTGTTCCGCGCCAACAACCCGCCGGGCAGCGAAGGCGAGCGCCGCTATCTCTCGGGCGTTCCGATGCGTCGCTTCGGGCAACCCGGCGAGATTGCCGCGGCGATCGCGTTCCTGTTGTCGGACGGAGCCGCCTTCATCACCGGCCAGACGATCCAAGTTGACGGGGGCGCTTCGATCGGCAAGGCTGCGTTCTAGCACCTGGACAGAGATCGGTACGGCGCCGAAAGGGTCCAATCTGGTCCTGCGAGGCGCTGGGGGCGGGGAGTGAGCAGGGCAGGGTCGAACCTCAGCGCCCGGCCTTGGCCGGCAGAGACAGGGTCCGCCTGGCGACGAGACCGAGTGTCGATCCCTGCACGATCACGCTGAAGACGACGACCGCATAGGTCGCGGCGAGGATCGGCGCCTTGGCCGGGTCTTCCGGAAGCGACAGCGCCAGGGCCACCGAGATGCCGCCGCGCACGCCGGCCCAGGTCAGGAACGGGATGTTGTGGGCTGAGACGAGCTTGGTCCGGGCAAGGAAAAGCAGTGGAAGGCTGACTGCGGTCAGGCGGCCCACCAGCACGAGCGGAATGGCCGTCGCGGCGCCCAGCAACGCCAGTGCGCCGAAGCGGAGCAGGAGGACCTCGAGACCGATCAACAGGAAGAGCACGGAGTTCAGGATCTCGTCGATCAGCGTCCAAAGTCCGAACAAATAGCGCTGGGTCTGCTCGCTCATGGCATATCGCGGGCCACGATCCCCGATCAGCAATCCGGCTGCGACGACGGCAAGCGGCGCGCTGCAATGAAGCCGCAGGGCAGCCGCATACACCGAGGTGACGAGCGCCAGAGACACCAGCACCTCGATGGCGTAATCGTCGATCGCATGCATGGCCCGGTAGGCGATGTAGCCGCCCGCGAGCCCCAGGAGAATGCCGCCACCCGCCTCCAGCAGCAGCATCTCGCCGATATCGACGGCACCGACATCTCCGCTCCCCGTGGCGTAGCGGAGCAGGATGGTGAACAGAACGATGCCGACGCCGTCGTTGAACAGCGATTCTCCCTGCATCTCGATCTCGAGGTCTGGCGGGACGTTGATGTTCTTGAGCGTGCTCATGACAGCCACCGGATCGGTGGGACTGATCAGGGCGCCGAACACCAGGCACCAGGCGAGCGACATCGGCAGGCCGATGGCCGTGCATGCTGCGTAGAAGCCGAAACCAACCACCAAGGTCGATATGCCCGTGCCAAACAGCGCCAGCGTGAGAACCGGAATTGCACGGCGCTTGAGCCTTTGCAGATCGACGTGCAGTGAGCCGGCGAACAGGAGAAAGCCGAGCATCCCGTTCATCACGACCGAGGTGAAGTCGATCTGCAACAGCGCGTTCGTCAGCGGCGCGAACAGATGATGGGACGGTGCGGCCACATCGATCGCAACCAGAATGCCGGAGACCACGACGCTCATCAGAAGCAGGCCGATCGAATGCGGCAGGGGGCTGTATTTCTGATTCAGCCAGCCGAACAGTGCCGAGAGCGCCAGCAGAATTGCGCTCAGGTCCAGAAGGGAAAATACCAAATTATTCTCGCTCCTCTGGGGTGGCGCCGTGATGCACGCGGCTGCTCTGACGATCGGCGGCCGACCGTGTCCTGGCCCGGCCAGCCGCCCCGCCGGCGAACAGGCCGTCGTTCTCACGGAAAGCCTT
Source organism: Bradyrhizobium sp. SZCCHNR1015 (assembly GCF_032489875.1). Classification (NCBI taxonomy): domain Bacteria; kingdom Pseudomonadati; phylum Pseudomonadota; class Alphaproteobacteria; order Hyphomicrobiales; family Nitrobacteraceae; genus Bradyrhizobium; species Bradyrhizobium sp. SZCCHNR1015. The sequence goes on along the minus strand of NZ_JAUEYW010000018.1, from coordinate 111,142 downwards.
CGCGAGAGGGTTGGTTCCACTCAGGGGATCAGACGTCACGCCGTCGGAGGACGCTCGTTCATCATGGCGCGCCGCGCAGACTGGGACTTCCGAACAGGGAATTTTCGTGGGCAGCTTGTATGACGCGGTGACAGTTGCAGCTCAGCTCGGCCATGCAGACTTCGTCGCTGATCGCAATATATTTCCGGCTCCGGCGGATCAGGCCTGCCGCCTCCATCTCCGCAAACGTGTCCGTGATGCTGGCGCGCCGCACGCCAAGGGCCTGGGCGATGCTGCGATGGGTGATGCCGATCTCCGGGCTGTCGGTCCGGTCTCTGGCGACCAGCAGCCAGCGCGCGACCCGCTGGTTCAAGCTGTGCCGTGAGTTGCACGCCACGAGCTGGGAACTCTGGATGAGCGTCGCCTGGACGTAGCGCAGCAACATCTTCTCGATGTCGCGATCCGTGGTGATTAAATGGATGAGCGCTTCGGCGGGAATGCGTAGCGCGGTTCCCGGCATCTGGACCGTGCAGATATGCGGTGAAATCCGCATCCCGAGCACCAGGGGAATGCCGACAAAATCCTTCTTGCCAAGCGTCTGGATTTCGACCTGGAGGCAGTCGCCGGCCCGCGTGCTCACGGACGCAGCGCCAGATTCGATGAAGTAGGCGTACTGGATGGGAACTCCGCGATCCTGGAGACGCATTTTCGGTGTGAGGTCGACCGTCTCGCAACGTTCCAGCAGAAGCTGACGGGACCGTTGCGGGAGCCTGCTCAACAGGGCATTGCATGTCTCATGCACATTGTGGCAGGGCGCTCCGTCGGCCCACATGGTCCGCGGCGGTCCCACGTTCCACGTGCGCTCCTGCATCGTCTCGGGTTTCAGCATGTCGACCGTCCTGACCATCACCATTTGACTATTGATGGTGAGTGCACGACGCTGATCCCAGTCGGGCTGACGGTCAGACGCCGTCAGGAAAAACCTGACCCTTCGGACAACCCGGTTCTAGAGGATGTTGTGACCAGCACGAAAGCGAGTGCCACTCGGCGGTCCCTGGTGCTCCTGGTCATGGCCGCTGCCATTCCACTGATCCTGTTCGCGGGTTGGGTCGTCTTCCTCAATGCCCGGCAGGCGCGAACCGATTCGCGTGTGGCTGCGCTCGAAACGCTCAACCGTGTCGTCAGCCGCCTGTCCTCTGAGCTCGGTCTTCAAGTCGAAATCGCGGAGACACTCGCCACCTCTGCGAGCCTGGACGCTCCCGATCTCGACTCGTTCTACATCGAGGCGTTGCGGATCAAACAGGCAAGGCCGCTCTGGGAGACGATCGAGCTCGTCGATCCCAAGGGCAACCAGGTGCTCAATCTGCTTCGGCCCATCGGGGCAGATCTGGGGGCAACGGCGGATCGTGAAAACTTCGAACGCATCTTGACGACGCGCAAGGCCGCGATCGGCGGCATCGGGCCGATCGGACCCATCTCGGGAAAACGGTTGGTCGCGCTGCGGGCGCCGGTCGAACGGCATGGTGAACTGAAATTCGTCCTGACGGTCGCCCTCGTGCCGGACGCGGTGAGTCAGATCCTCAAAGGCGCCGGCGCTCCGCCGGGATGGGTGGGTGTCGTCGTCGACGCGAAAGGCAACATCGTCGCGCGGACGATTGGCGACCAATTTGAGCTCGGCCGTCCCGCGGCCGCCGCCGTTCGGCAGGCGATTTCGGAGGGCTCGGAGGGAAACTACACGGGAACGACGGTCGAAGGCACTCCCGTCGATTCGATCTTCAAGGAATTGCCGGGCACCAGCGGCTGGTCAGTTCATCTCGGAATTCCGACAGACCAGCTTGATGCTCCCGTGCGTCGTTCGGCGATCGTGCTCGCCAGCGGAGGTGCGGTCAGCTTCGCGCTGGGCATGGCGCTCGTCTGGTTCACGGCGCGCGACATTTCGCAGCGGCGTCTGGAGCAGGAAGCCCAGGCCGCGCTGGCTTTGAAGGCCAGTGAAGAGCGCCGACGCATCATGGTCGATGCTGCGGATCTCGGTGTCTTCAGCCTGAACGTGTCGACTGGCGAGGTGATCGCATCCGGGCGAGCGCTCCAGATGCTGCAGCTGCGTGACATGGCTGGCCCTGACGACCTCACCCTCGCATTGGATCAACTCGTCGATGCCATCGAGCCGGCTGACCGCAACGTGGTCAAGACTGCCCTGCTGCACTGTCAAGGCGATCAGGCGGTGACGGTGGATTTCAGGACCGCAACCCCTCAGGGGCGCTGGTTGCGCGTCAACGGCCGCAGCTCGCATCGGTCGGATACAGGCGCCGAGGTCGTCGTCGCTGTCCTGATCGACATCGACGACAGCAAGCGTGCGGAGCTCGACCGCCAGCGCCTGTTGCGGCGTCTTGGCAAGGCGGAAGAGGACGAGCGCAAGCGTCTATCGCGGGAATTGCATGATCAGATCGGCCAGACCGTGACCGGCCTGCTGCTCGGTCTCAAGAATGTCGAGCAGGCGCTTGCGCAAATGCCGGGACAGGCGGCGCAGCTCGATCGCCTGCATTCCTTGCAGTCGCTCGCAAGTGACATCGGGCGTGATATTCATCAGATTGCGGCAGACCTTCGTCCCACCGCCCTGGACGATCTCGGATTGTACAAGGCCGTGGAGGCATTCTGTTCCGAATGGAGCCGACGATACGGACTGAGCACTGACGTCCAGACGTTGGGGCGCACCGGCCGGCTTCCACCGGAAGTCGAGAGCGCCGTCTATCGTGCGATCCAGGAAGCGTTGACCAATGTGGCAAAGCATGCGCGCGCGCGGCGGGTCAGCGTCGTGCTCGACCGCCGGGGCGAAGAGCTGCGCGTCATCGTCGAAGACGATGGTGAGGGATTTGATCCCGACCGGCCCGAGGGCGAGGAGGTTGCGAGCCAGAGGTTGGGTCTTTCCTTCATCGAAGAAAGAATGTCTCTGCTCGGCGGGACGCTCGCGATTGAAACCGAGCCGAAGCACGGAACGACGCTCTTCATGACCGTTCCCGTGACCAACGTGAGTGTGAGCTCTTGACCACGATCCGGATTACGCTTGCGGATGATCACCCTCTGGTGCTGGCCGGGATGAAGGCGCTCCTCGCGCACGTCGCGGACATGGAGGTCGTCGGCGAGGCGACCGATGCTGAGACCGCGCTCGAAGTCATTGCACGCGAGACGCCGGATATTGCGGTTCTGGACATATCGCTGCCTGTGATCGGCGGCATCGAGCTGGCCCACAGGATTGCCGATCGGGCGCCCTCGGTACGGATGCTGGCGCTCACGGTCCACGAAGATCGCGCCTATATCGAACCGATGATGCAGGCTGGCGCGCGTGGATATCTGCTCAAGCGCTCTGCTGCCGAAGATCTCGTGCGTGCGATCAGGGCCATTGCCGAGGGCGGCGTCTATCTCGATCCCGCCATCGCGGAGAAGGTGCTGCCGACGGCGCGCCTCGACGAGTCGCATCCCGACAAGGCGTCCCAACACGAGCTGACGCCGCGCGAAGCCGAAGTGCTGCGCTTCATCGCGCAGGGCTTCAGCAACAAGGAGATTGCCGGGCGCCTCGACGTGAGCGTGAAGACGATCGAAACGCACAAGGCGCGGGCGATCGAGAAGCTTGGCCTCTCCACCAGGGCCGACATCGTCCGATACGGCGTTTCGCAAGGGTGGCTCGGGGATCTCGCCAGATAGGCGTGGGGTCGCGACAGATTGCCGCTGACGCTGAGAACGCGTTCTTCCGCTGGGCCGACGCTGTCGTCACCAGCGCGCATGACTCTCCTCACTCCATCACTGGTACGCAGCGGTACACTCCGCGAGAACCCGAACGGATGGACGGGATTGGTCCTTCGCAAGTCGAAACGAAGGAGAACTACATGCGGACCCAAAACGCAGTTCCGATCGCGGCCGTCGCGCTCGTCGCCATCCTCTCGAGCGGCGAGATGGCAAGTGCCGCCACCGTCATCTCACCAAAGGCCCCGGTCGCAACCGCAAGCATCGACAACCGGTCCAATGTCATTGAAGCGCGTTGGCGCGGCGGCGGCTGGCATCACGGGTATCGGGGATATGGCTATCGGGGATACGGCTGGCATCACCGCGGTTACGGCTGGGGCCCCGCGATCGGCGGTCTCGCCGCAGGTGCGGTCATCGGCGGAGCAATCGCCAACAGCCGCGCACAGGCGGCCGAGACGGACGCCTACTGCTCGCAGCGCTTCAAATCCTACGACCCGGGCTCCGGCACCTATCTCGGCTACGACGGACAGCGCCATCCCTGTCCATGAGCAGCGGCTCGTCCATGAGGAGAAGTGGCTCCTCATGGACGCACCCAAGGTCCCGAAAGAAAGCACATACCTAAAAGGATCGATCGAATGCGAAACATAACGGCAGCACTGGCGCTGACAGCTCTCGCGTCGACCGCGACGTTCGGCGAGACCGCATCGCAGTCACCGCCGGCAAATCAGAGCAGTCGGCAGGACATCGTCGCCAACCTCCAGCAGTCCGGCTTCACGAATGTGAAGGTGATGCCCGCCTCAACCGTCATCCAGGCGAACGACAGGTCAGGCAACCCGATCACGGTGCTCGTGGGAGCGAACGCCACTGCTGAAGTGGCGACGGTCGGCGCGAATACAGCTTCCGCGGCTGGATCGGCCTCCGACACAGCTCCCGGCGGCGCCTTCACATCCGTTCCGGCCAAGGACGGGCTCGGATCGCGTGTGATCGGCTTGGACGTCTTCAACATGGCCAAGCAGAACATCGGCACCATCAAGGATATCGCTTTCAACGAGAACGGTGTCGACGGCTACATCCTCTCGGTCGGCGGCTTCCTCGGGATCGGCGACCAGTACGTGGCGGTGCGTCCATCGGCGATCAAGATCAAATATGATCAGAACGACAAGCGTTGGCATGCATCGATGGATACGACCGCGGAGCAGTTGAAGGCGGCTCCATCGTTCAAATATCCGAGCAGCATGTAGGCAAGGACGAACCGGAGCGGCGCGCGCGCCGCTCCGGTCGTGCTGCAGCTCTCAAGGATCTGTGGCTCCGCTCCGGAGGAAAGCTCAATGACGATCGAAGGCAATGCGTCGCCCCACCGGGCAGGCGCGCACGCGCCTGGTCTGAAGCGTATCGAAAGAGTCCCGGTCAAGCATACGGTGAGGAGAGCGTTCCTGGCCGGGATCTGGTGCGACCTCGCGAGCCTTGTCGTCGGGGCGTTCCTGTTCTCGTCACCCTGGATTCTCGGCTTCGGCGGCCCGGCACCGAACACCGCGACGCAGACGGCCGGCGTGCTCGGGGCTGTCATCGGCGTCACCAGCTTCGCTGCGCTGGCGGCGTTCGAAGTCTGGGAAGAATACATTCTCCTCCTCGCGTCGGCAGCAGCCATTCTGTCCCCGCTCGTGATCGGTCTGGCCGGCCTGCCAGCCGTCACCGTCGGGCTGAGCGGCGTCATGGCATTCGCCCTTGCGACCTCGCGGCTCCTGCTGCTTCGCCGCGCTGCAGCGGCCCCGTGCTGAAGTCGCGGGGGGATGCCGAGCGCAGGACCTCATCACGCCGATCGCTGTGCCTGCAATTCGACTGATCCGATGCGTTGACGCTGCCGAATGTGGGATGCGTCGAGCAGCATTTGCGCCGCCCAGCGATAGACATTGCGCTCCCGGATGAGCTCCCGCATCAGCCGCATGCGGTTGCGCTGTTCGGACGAGGGCATCTGCAACGCATTCTGCAGCGCGTCCGCCATGCCGTGCGTGTCGTAGGGGTTGACGAGCAAGGCCTCCGACAATTCGCGGGAAGCTCCGGCGAAGGTCGACAGGATCAGCACGCCCTGTTCGTCGTCACGTGCGGCGACGAATTCCTTCGCAACCAGATTCATGCCGTCATGCAGGCTCGATACGACGCATATATCGGCGGCCCTGAACAGCTCGAAGACTTCATCGGGCTCATGATGGCGGATGACGAGACGGATCGGTGCGAAATCGCGTGTTTCATGTTTCGCATTGATCCAGTTGACGAGTGTCTCGGCCTCTTCCTGCAAAGCGCTGTACGCGCCGAGCTTGCTCCGTGTCGGTGCCGCGGCCTGGATGAACACGAACCGGCCGATCCATTCGGGGTGGCGGGTCAAGAGATCGTCCACCGCCTTGAGCCGGTCGAGAATGCCTTTCGTATAGTCGAAACGCTCAATCCCCACTGCGATCCGCACATCTGCTGACAGGCCGAACCGCCGTTGCACCGACGCGCGGCAGGACTCCGTCGGAGCCTGGTTCGCAAGCGCCGCTGGCGGCCATTCGATCGAAATCGGATATGGCCTCACCAGCACCTCCTGACCACGATAGGTGACGGACATGTGCTCGCGGTCGACGCGGCTTTCCATGAAACGGTCGGCGGCCTCGAGGAAATTGTTGCAATGAAGCTGCGTATGAAAGCCCAGGATCGTGCTGCCCAGCAGGCCCTCGATGATGGCGTTGCGCCAAGGGCATATGCTGAATGTTTCTGCATTCGGCCACGGGATGTGCCAGAACGTAATGATCGTCGCCTTCGGCAGCCGGTCACGGATCATACGGGGCAGCAGCGCGAAGTGATAGTCCTGCACGAGGACGATCGGATCGTCGCGTGTGGCCTCCTGGACGACCGTCTCGGCGAAGCGCTCGTTCACCTTGCAATATTGCAGCCAATCCGTCTCCCGGAATGTCGGGCGAACGAACGCGATGTGGCAGAGCGGCCAGAGGCCTTCGTTGGCGAGACCATAGTAGTAGCCTGTCTGCTCCTCCTCGGTCAGCCAGACCCGGCGAAGGGTGTAGGCGGGATCACCGGGAGGAACCTGCAGGCGGTCATGCCGGTCGACTGTGTCGCGGTCGGCGGAACCGGAGCCATGCGCAATCCAGACCCCGCCGCACGCCCGCATGATCGGCTCGAGTGCGGCCACCAGGCCGCTGGCAGGATTTTGCAGAACGATGCCCTCGCTCGAACGGTTGTGGATGTAGGGCTCGCGGTTGGAGACGACGACCACCTGCGCGTCCGGCAATCGCTCCACCAGCAGCCGATGCAGTGTATGCGGCGACCAGTCGATGTTGATGTCGCTGCCGAAGCGGCGCTCGGCCCGTAGCTCGGCAAGCGTGGCGTGCACGGCACGGCCGATCGGCGAGCCGCTGAACGGAGACGGCGCCTCGGCGCCGGCGGATGCGCCTTGCAGAATGCTTCGGATGGACCGCGCCCAGGATCGGGTCAGCGCGGATACGACGGCGAAGGCAAACAGGCCCAGTCCGAGTGCGATTCCGCCCAGCGCAAGCCCGGCGTAGACGCGCGCCTCGGCGGCCCGCTCGTCGACATAGGCAAGATCATGAATGACCAGCAGATCTCCGGCGGCCTGGGGAGCGTTGACCGGAAAGATTCCAACATTGACGCGGCGGCCTGAGCTGGTCGTGTCGAAGGTGCGGCGCTTGTCCCGGTCGATGGCGCGGCAGGTGATGGAGCGCGGAAAGTCCTTTGTCGCGTAGCGCAGCTCGCCGTCCGGTGTGCAGAACCCCAGCGCCAGAATGCGTTCGTCCTCGGTGATGCGTTCGAACAGAGCGCCAATGTCGGCCTGCTGCGGAGAGTTCGCGGCGGCGACGATCCGATCCCGGACCGATCGAAACACCAGCCGCGAGCGCAGGTCCACGTCCTGCCGCGACCAGCTCTCGATCAGGACCGAGGCGAGAATGACAAGGCCGGCCACGACGATCGCGACGGCCACGGCGGTCAAAGCGAGATATCTCGCCGCCGGGCGGCGCATGAACTGACCTGCGGACCAGATCATTCTTCGTCCCGGAAGCACTGTGCGAGGTGATATGTGGCGTCTCCTAATCTGAATTGCGAGGATCTTGCGCGTTGCGGCCGGCGTTTTTCTGAATGATCGCCGTCAGGATGAGGCCGAAAGTGACCAGCCGAGGGACGTAGTACATCGGCTCGGTCGTATCGGAGACCGCAACTGCCGCAAGCAGGAACCGGGATCCGGCGTCGACCGTGAATGCGGCCGAGAACAACAGGAAGAAGCGGTCACCGGTTCTGCGCCAGAACTTGAGGAAGAACAGGGCGGCGATGAGAGAGCAGGCGGCGACGCTGCCGCCGAGCACCGGGCCAAGATGTGCCATCTACTCTGACTCCCAAACGAGGCCGTAGATCAGAACCAGCATCGCGATCAGCGCGATCGCGTTGCGGACGGGCGAGAGGTCGGCTTCAGGCAGAATGATCTTGTCGACCCACAGAGCGATGTTGTTGAACGTCAGTCCAAGAAACGAGATCGCGCTCCAGAGCAGAAGCCGCGATCGGAAGCGGACATAGGCGCGCGCAAGCAGGCCGGTGCACAAGGCGCAGGTCAGCGCACACAGAGTGTAGATCACCGCGGCCATGCTAGCGGTCCTTGCGCAGCTTGAACGCGTCCGAGAACGCATTGATGCTCCGCCGCTTGCCGTGGATCAGGTTCGTGATCGGAATGAGCTGATGACGGTAGGCCTCGGCGAGTTCCGCGACGCGTTCGGCGCGCTCCGGAGATGCGTCGAATTGATAGTGCCCGTCAGCTTCGCTGAGAAAACCATCACGGTGAAGTTCGGCCAGCGCGGCGACGATCTCGCGTTCCGTGGCGTAGAGCCGTTTGGCCATCTCTGCGGCCACCCAACGTTCCCGCGGGTGAGAATGGAGGAAGAGCAGGGCTTCCATCTGGGCGACAGTGTGAATGTGATTCAGGATGAAGTCCTGAATGGTCTTGGCCAAGGGCTGTTTGGGCATGAAGCAACGAGATCTGATTTGCCCGCAGCTTGGTGGAATTCGGCGAGCGGATCAAGCAGCCTCACATATGCTCGAGGCGGCAGTGTGGTTCCGCTTTCTGCCAAAGTCCAATGCGCTGTTGCGCGCTCAAGTTGGTACGCTGCCGTACCAACTCCAGGCGGATGGATTTCGGGCACCGATCGCGCCGACGAGCATGGGAGGTGTCGGACGGTGCGCGCTGCTTGATGCGGGCCGGGCGGTATTGGTCCCGTACTTGTGCTCACCAACGATGGTGTGTGCGAATCACGCCGTGATGGTGATGCCGCCACCGCCTCGGCTGCCAGCCATAGCTGTTCCGCCATTGATGGCGCATCGTGTAGCCCCACGGGGCAGGCGCGTAGCTGTAGGCCGTATAGAAACCGGGGCCTGCGCCCCACCCATACCCGCCCCAGTAGGGCGTATACGCGTAGCGAGGATCATAGCCAGCCGGGCCGTACGCGTATCCGTAGCCATCATAGGCCGGATAAGCATCGTAGTAGTAGGGCGAGGCCAGAGCCGAGCCGATCAGCGCTCCTGCGAGCAGACCGGCGCCGATTCCCCAACCGCCGCGCCAGCGGACTTCCGTCAGCTCGCCTTGACTGCCGAACGGATGGGCCGCGGGCCTGGCGGTTGCGGACAGCGGAGTCAGCGGGGCGGCACAGGTGCCGGCGACCGGCGTGATCGCCATCATTGCAGAGAGGGACAGTGCCAAGCCGAAATTGCGCATCTTTCGCTCCTGTCGTCGTGCATTGGGTCGACACCGGCGTCCTCATCCGCTCAGAGAAGGTCGTTGACGCCGATCGCTCTTCAACAATCCAGCACGGCTTTCGAGGCCATGGCAGAGCGGTTGTTGGTACGCGTCCGTACTTGCCCGCCGATCCGGAAGAAAAAGGCGGCGTGCGTCGCCGCCGTGTCTTCCGGTGTGCGTTGTCAATGCAAACGCGCATCGAGCTGGTTCGAGAGAGGATAAACATGCCGCAGAGGGTCGTGTGCATGCTTGCGGTCGGCGCGATCGCCGCGGTGCTTCTGTGGCTCGCTCCGGATGTTCTGCTGATCGTCTTTGCCGGCATCCTGTTCGGCGTCTTCCTGAGGAGCGGCGGCTCATGGATCGCGAAAGGGCTTGGCGTCGGACCGGCTGTCGGACTTGGCATCTTCGGCGTTGCGCTCGTTGCGTTTTTGGCGGGCTTTCTTGCCTTCGCCGGCTCCAGGCTCGCCGACCAGTTCCAGAATCTTCTTGATGGACTTCCGCGCGCGATCGAAGCCGCGAAGCACATGATCGACTCGCACGATTGGATGCAGCGGGGCGTCGGTCTGCTGGACGTCGACAGGTTCCTGCCGTCGGGTCGAGAGGCAACCTCCGTGTTCTCGACGACGCTGGGGTTCCTCGGCAGCACGGTGGTGGTCGTCTTCATCGGCCTCTACAGTGCCGCCAACCCTGAACTCTATGTGAGGGGCATCGTGGCGCTGGTGGCTCCCAGCATGCGGCCGCGAGCGGCCGATATGCTGGCGGAGGCCGGACAGACCTTGCGCGCCTGGCTGCTCGCGCAATTCGTGTCGATGGCGGTGGTCGGCATTCTCACCGGCATCGGGTTATGGGCGCTCGGCGGATCGCTGCCGCTGGTGCTTGCGGTGTTGGCTGCGCTGTTGACCTTCATTCCGAACATCGGTCCGGTTCTGGCCGCGACACCCGCCGTCCTGATCGGCCTGACGGACGGACCCATGCGGGCGCTTTGGATCGCCGCTCTCTACGTCGCTATCCAGTTCATCGAGAGCTATGTGATCGCGCCGCGCGTTCAGGAGAGGACGGTCGCTCTTCCTCCTGCATTCACAATCTCGATGCAATTGCTGTTCGGGGTGATGTTCGGCACCTTGGGGCTGGCGTTGGCGACGCCCGTCGCGGCTGTGCTGCTCGCCCTGGGAAAGCGCTTCTATGTCGCCGACTTTCTTGATCGCGAGCCGCGAGTGCGCGGTGGCTGAGCGACGCCCAATGTCCGGTCGTGACGGGCTTTGCTCATGGTGGCACCGTCGAGTGGTACGGCGGCGCACCGAGCCCCTCGAACGGAAGAGAACCATCCGGCTTTGCCTCCGTTCAACATGAGCTCAGTGCAACCTCATAGAGGAGACCTCCATGTCCATCAAACTCATCGGATCATCGTTGCTGGTGCTCGCGGCGCTTCAGGCTCCGGCTTTCGCGGAAGGAACCAGCGCCAGCTCGCAACCGGGCACCCAAGGCGCACAGGCGTCGAACCAGGCCCAGCCGCTGCCGCAGCAGATCAAGCAGAAGCTGCAGAAGCAGGGCTTCACCGACATCAACGTGGTGCCCGGCTCGTTCCTGGTCAGCGCGAAGGACAGCAACAATGATCCGGTCACGATGGTGATCGGGCCGCACTCCCTGACCATGTTCACCGAGATCGACAACCAGGCCCAGACCACGGGCAGCGCGGCCGGCGCCAGTCACGATGGCTCAGGCAGCAGCTCGAAGGCCAACAACAGCAGCAAGTAGCGCTGCAGATCGCATGCGCCCGTCACCACGGCGCAAGAACGCGTTGCGGCGGCGCCGTTGGTGGGCGCCGCAGCGCTTGAGAGCTGCGCACGGGGAGCGGTCGTCTATTTTCTCGCGTACAAGCGCGTTTGCTCCGGAGGCTCCATGCTGAAATGGGCGCTCATCTTCTTCGTCATCTCGGTCGTCGCAGGCTTTCTCGGATTCAGCGGCATTGCCGCCGGCTCCGCCCGGATCGCCAAATGGCTGTTCTTCGCCGCTCTCGCGATCTTCGTGGTCTTCATCGTGTTGGCGTTCGTGGCCGGAGAAGTGATCTTCTGAGTTCGAGAAGCTATGCTGCAAGCGTGGTTGCCCGTGATTCCAAGCGGCTGTGCAACCAAGTTCAAAGGCTTCACCTGGGTGTTGCCGATGAGAACCGTATTGATCTCGGGGGCAGGGATCGCGGGACCGACGCTCGCTTATTGGCTGAAGGCCGCGGGCTTCGAGCCGACGCTGGTCGAGCGCGCACCTGCTCAGCGAGCTATTTCCAGATCGCGACAGATTGGATGATGCATTCGACGCGACACTAGGATCAATCTGGCGAGCCTCGGGTCAACTCCTCGTCCGAAAGCTGATCGAAAAGCTCGAACGTGACGAGGCGGTAAAGATCGGAAACGTCACTCTGGTCCGTACTGGTGCTTGGATAGACGGGAGCTGGAACATTTTGGGCTGGAAGGCCAAACCACGACTTGTTCCGTGGACCGATCTGAAGACCTATGGAACCGACGGTTCTTTTTACCTTCAATCGGTAAGCGATAGCAGGCTACGAAGCCAACACAAGTTCAATGATGTTGAGAACGCGCTCGTGCTGGATGAAGCGATTCGTTTTCTGTTTCGGAACGACAATTGGAGAGCACTTCAACACCAGTGACTCTGCCCCAAGTGTTATCCAGGTCCGAGTTCGTTCGGCGGCGGGGTGTACTACATGGGCCTTAGTAGCCGAGGCGCGGCGCTCATTTGCGGTCGCGCTCGGCGCTGTCGTGGCGGGGGATCACGGTGCCAGTCCACAAAACTCTCCAGCTCCCACAGGCTTGCTGATTGAGCAGGTTTGGTCGCGGACGTTGGGCAGGAGCTCTAACGGCTTGCGGCAGCGGGTCCTTTGCGTTATATGACTACTGTAGTCACTTTTTGGACAAGCAGAACCATGCGCGAGATTCAGCTTCGTGATGCCAAGGCGAACCTCTCCGCCGTGGTCGATCAGGCGGTGGAGGGCAAGCCGTCGGTCATCACGCGTCACGGCAAGCGCGAAGCGGTCGTCTTGAGCTATGAGGAGTGGGAACGGCTGTCTCACGTACCGAGCTTTGGACGGCTGTTGATGGCGGCGCCGCTGGCAGCGGATGATGTGCCCGAGCGCAATCCGTCTCCGGCACGAACCGCCGATTTCTGACATCGTGTATCTCGTCGATGCCAACGTCATTTCGGCGGGGGCGCTAGGACATCCGGTCCCTGCCGCGCTGGTCGATTGGATGGATGCGCAATCGGCGTCGCTGTTCATATCGGTCGTGACGGTCGCGGAGATCGAGGACGGGATCGCGAAGGTGCGGCGGGAAGGCGCCACGCGCAAGAGTGCCGATATCGCCGCGTGGCTGGAGACGGTGGTGCATCTCTACGGCGACCGTATTCTCCCATTCGACATCAAGGCCGCCCGGATCGCCGGCACGTTGACGGACCGGGCGAGGGGGCTCGGCCATGCGCCGGGCTTTGCCGACATCATCATCGCCGCGACGGCTCGCCGGCATCAATTGACCATCCTGTCCCGCAACCTCCGGCATTACGAGCCCCTGGGTGTGGCCGTGCGCGATCCGTTTACGGCGCTGCCGTGAACGCGACGAGATGAAGGTGGTTCGAGGCGCGCCGAGCGGCACTCCTCACTATGAGAGGCAGCTCCGCAACCGAAGCTGCACGTGGACCCTGAAGGGCTTGCTCATGAAGGGGGGAGACGGCATTTGATCCGATCAGCAGCTTGATGCGTCAAATCACACTTTCACTCCTCACCCTGAGGAGCGCGCCTCTTGGCGCGCGTCTCGAAGGGTGAGGCCAGAGCTGAGGCCTCATGGTTCGAGACGCGCCGCCATGAAGACTCTTCGTCATGGCACGACCGGTGATGTGGCGCTCCTCACCATGAGGGTTAGCTCCGCACCCGGAACGGCAGGTAGACCATGAGCAGCGTGCTCATGGAGAGGGTTTAGGCTGCGCCTCGGCGCTCCTTCGCTGTCGCCGATCGACTGAATGATCCTCTGCCCGACGGGCAATCCATGCATGCCCCGCATGCACCAACTGCCCGTCGTGCCAGTTTGTCGCAGACTTATCAATTGTGTCGTCGGGCAAATCACATCCACATTCTCGCGCATCCCGGCTCGCTGAAGAGGGACGTTTCGCGATCGTCACGAGCGTCGAGCTGGGGAGGCGATGGGCGCGTTGCTCTGCAGCCGGGTGTCACAGCCCGTGCCGACGGACGGAGCGAGGCGACGGCGAAATGGTGTGGTCCTGGCATCGCGGTGCTGATGCCAAGCTGGTGGTGATGATGAGCCGCAGGTGACGGGGGCAAGACAGCCGATCCCCGGGGAGAGCGCCTATAAGTCGCAAAACCGTCGCGCAGGGAAGGCCGGATATTAGGCTGAACCTGTGGTTCTGCCGCGTGCTTCTTGTTGCACGCGGACCGCGGGTATCAGCCGATACCCGGTCTTCCCTGCGCCTCTTCTTCGGAAGGAGAGGTTCAAGTAAGAGAACAACTCGGGCGGAGACCGCCGCGAGATGACTCAGCCATATCCGCTGTTTGAAACGTATAGCACGCGTCCGGGTGATGCTCCGCATCAGGTCGACAGTCGCAAGGTGATCCGCGATCTCTCTGACGGTGCAGGAAAGCTGCTGTTCGGCAAATCGACGATGGCGATGAGCGGCTCATCGTCAGGCAAAACGTCAGGGCCTGCCGCCTGGGCGGACTGTCCGACCTCACGCGCGGGGATTGCCGTGACGGCCCGGCCTTGTTTGCATCCGTTCCAACTGCTGGAATTCGCGTGATGCTGGCCACTTGATGCTCGGACTAGGTATCGTTTCGAACGAAAACATCGCCTGATCGACATGACCTCGCGAAGGGACGGAGCCCATCTCATGCCAGCAGTCACACCTGTCCGCGTTGCCGTGCTCGACGACTTTCAGGATGTCGCGCACTCGCTCGCGGACTGGAGCTCGCTCGAGCCCCGTGCCACGACGACGTTCTTCGATGACAATGTGACGGGGGACGCGCTGCTGGCGCGATTGCTGCCGTTCGACGTGATCATGCTCATCCGAGAGCGGACCAAGTTGCCGGCTTCGCTGGTCGCCGGCCTGCCCAATCTCAAGCTGGTCGTCACCGCGGGGATGCGCAATTTGGGCATCGACGTGGCCGCCTGCGCGGCGCGCGGCATCCCGGTCTGCGGCACCGATACCGGCAGCAGCTCGACGGCCGAGCTGGCCTTCGGAATGCTCCTGGCGCTGTCGCGCAATATCGTGCTGGAGGACCGCGCGCTTCGCGAGGGACGCTGGCAGACGCGGATGGGCTATGCCGTGAAGGGTTTGACGCTCGGCATTCTCGGGCTCGGCCGGCTCGGCGCTCAGATGGCCGGATATGGCAGGGCGTTCGGCATGGATGTCATCGCCTGGAGCCAGAACTTGACGCCGACGGATGCAACGGCGGGAGGCGCCGCTTTCGTCGAGAAGGACGAGTTGTTCCGGCGCGCGGACTTCATCAGCCTGCATGTCGTCTTGAGCGAGCGGACCCGCAACATCGTGGGCGCCGCGGAACTGGCGCGGATGAAGCCGTCGGCCTGTCTGATCAATACGTCGCGCGCCGGCCTTGTCGACGAGGCCGCTTTGATTGCCGCGCTGACGGACGGCCGGATTGCAGGTGCGGCGCTTGACGTGTTCGATGTCGAGCCGTTGCCGCGGGATGCGCCGATCCTGTCGGCGCCCAACACCTTGCTGACGCCGCATCTCGGCTATGCCTCGCGCGACAGCTACAGGACCTATTTCAGCCAGGCCGTGGAGGACATCGCCGCCTGGCTCGACGGCAAGCCGATCCGGGTCTTGAGCGCCTGATCTCTATCCTGGCGCCTGAAAGGTCTCGGCGGTCGGCACCAATGGCGTCGTGCCGCGCGGCTCGTCGCTTGACCCCTTGTCCGGTCGGCGCCGCGCCACAAGCCCGGACACGATCTGCCAGGCGAAGATCAGGGCGACGATTCCGAGAATGCCGCCGCTGATCGGGTGCTCGACGAACGTCGTGAGGCTGCCGTGGCTGAGCAGCATCGCGCGCCGGAAGTTCTCCTCCAGGATCGGTCCAAGGATGAAGCCGAGCATCAAGGGCGCGGGATCGAGGCTGAGCCGGAAGAAGATGGTGCCAAGCACGCCGAAGAATGCCGTGGTGTAGATGTCGTCGAGGCTGTTGTTGACGCTGTAGGTGCCGACGCAGCAGAAGAACAGGATCGAGGGGAAGAGCGCGCTGTAGGGAATCTTGAAGACCGTCAGCCAGTAGCGGACCAGCGGAACGTTCAGGACGACCAGGAAAAGATTTCCGATCCACATGCTCGCAACCAGCCCCCAGAACAGATCGGGATGGTCTGCGATCATGGTGGGCCCCGGCTTGATGCCGTTGATGATGAAGGCCGCCATCATCAGCGCCATCACGGCATTCTCGGGAATGCCGATGCTCATCAGCGGAATGAAGCTCGTGCGTGCGGCCGCTTCGTCGGCCGCCGCCTGTCCGGCAACGCCCTCGATCGCGCCCTGGCCGATCTCGTCGCGGTACTTGCTGAACTTCTTGTCGACGGCATAGGCGGCGAATTGCGCAATGACGGGGCCGCCGCCCGGCAGCAGCCCGAGGAGCGAGCCGGCTGCGCTGCCGCGGAGCGCGCTCGGGATGATGCGCTTGAACTCGGTCCAGCTCGGTATCAGCTTGATCTCTCCGCGAAACGGCGACGTCTGCCGGTCCTTGTCCAGATTCTTGGTGATCTCGGCGATGCCGAAGCAGCCGAGCGACAGGCTGACGAGCGCGATTCCGTCGTACAGTTGCGGAAGACCCATCGTGAACCGGAGGGTGCCGGTGTTGACGTCGGTGCCGACGAGGCCGAGCAGGACGCCAACGAGGCACATCGACAGGCCGTCGAGAACGCTCCCGGTCGTCACGAGGCTGACGCAGAGGAAGCCGAGCAGCACGAGCGCGCAGTATTCGGTCGGGCCGAACATCAGCGCCAGCTGGCTCAAGGGCGGCGCGAGCGACGCCAGGACGATCGTCGCGATCGTACCGCCGATGAAGCTGGAAATGCCCGCCGTAAACAGCGCAAGGCCGGTCTTGCCCTTGAGCGTCATCTCATAGCCGTCGATGCAGGCGATGATGCTGGATGCGTGCGGCATCCTCATCGTGATGGCGCTGACATTGTCGCCATACTGGGCACCGTAATAGATTCCGGCCAGCATGATCAGCGCGCCGTCGGTCGGCAAGGAGTAGGTCAGCGGCAGCAGCAGGCTGATCGTCGCCAGCGGCCCAAGCCCCGGCAGCAGACCAACCAGGGTGCCGATGGTGCAGCCGGCGGCGCAGAACAGCAGGTTGTTGAGCGTCAGGGCGTGGCTGAAGCCGAAGGAGAGATTGGATAGGATATCCATCGGTGTCGCCTCAATAGAGCGGGAGCTGCAGTCCGAGGCCGAGCTTCATCGCAAGCGCGACGGAAGCAAGGACGGCACTCAGCGCCAGAGCGCGCGACAGCTTGAAGTCGGAGGCCGCGTAGGAGGTGACGAGCACCATGACGACAAGGCCGACCAGCATGTTCACGTGTTCGGAGAGCAGCACGAAGCTGAGCAGGCCGGCGGCCACGAGTGCGATGTTCCTCGCCTTGAATTCAAGTTTGCCGGCGCTGACGAGGCGGGTGCGCACGACGATCGCGAGGCCCACGAGGAAGAGCAGGGCAGAAACGACCAGCGGAAACATGCCAGGTCCTGCACGGCCCAGCGTACCCAGGGAATAGCCACGCGCCTGCAGGCCGAAGAACAGGGCTATGGCGAGCAGGCTCAGCCCTTTTGCCAGGTCTCGATTGATCGTCATGTTTCCTCCGGGGCGTGCGCTTGAGATCGGCACATTGTCCCATGAGGAGGGAGCCCAACGTTCGTGACGAACCTGGACACGCGCTCAGTCGTCTGGTCGGCCTCGATATTCAGAGTCGGGCGGGACAGACGTGATGGGCTTCCTCCACTCGCATCAAGAATAGCTGTCGTGCTAGGGTCGAGATGCACCCGAATTCCATCTGCTGGAACACGAGAAAATGGCGGCAGACCACAGCTATGACGGCGTGAACCGCTCGCTGGAGCGCGGCATCGCCATATTGCGGGCGTTCAAGCCGGGGGTCGCCGATCTCGGCAACGCCGAGATCGCGGAACGCACCGGGCTCGCCAAGGCGACGGTCAGCCGGTTGACGCAGACGCTGGTGAGCGGAGGGCTGCTGCAGAGGGATCCGGGACGCCGGGTCTACAGGTTGGCCCCGGCGGTCCTCAGCCTGGCGCACGCGATGCGTCTCAGCTCGCCCATGCTGTCCGTCGTAGCACCCCTGATGCGGACCGAAGCTTCGCGGCGTCGCGTCAATGTCGGGCTGGCTGCGGCGGACCAGGAGATGATGGTCTACCTGGAGTCGTTCCGCTATCACCCGCGATTGACACATCGGACGGTGGTGTCGGGCCAGCGCATCCCTGTCGAACTCACCTCGCTGGGGCGCGCCTATCTATGGGCGCTCGAGCCCTCCGCCCGCGAACGGGAGTATGCCGCCATCGCAAGACGGCGCCCGAAAACCTACAAGCGGCTCATTCGCGAGATCGAGAGATCCTTCACCGAGCTGGACAAGCTCGGCTATTGCGCGGTCGGTTGGCAGCCCGGAGTCGTGGCCGTTGCGACGACGCTACCTTACGGCGCGAGTGAGCCGCACGTCATGAACATGAGCATCGGGAGCGTCGAGCCACTGGCCGAGGCTGCGCACAGGCTGGCTCCCTGGCTGCTCGATCTGAAGCGCCGCTGCCTGAATCGACTCGAGCATGCAGCGGCTTCCGAATTGAGCTGAGCGCGCGCCCCGCGCGGCCCAATTCCAACAGGTGGAATTGAGGGCGTCCCGGACGAGCCGTCGCATCGTAGTCTCCTCCGCAACAAGGTCCGGCGGCCTACGCCGGATGTGGCGGAGGACACCCTAGATGGCAGATCATCGCGTAGGACGTAAAGTTTTGATGCTGGCGAGCCTGGGTCTGGCAATCGTCGGCGCAATTCCGGGGACTGCCCGGGCCGAGTATCCCGATCGACCGATCAAGGTCGTCGTTCCCTTTTCGCCCGGCGGCGGGACGGATCTGATCGCGCGAACCCTGGCGAAGCCGATGGCTGAGAAGCTCGGGCAATCGATCGTTGTGGAGAACAGGGCTGGCGCGGGGACCATCATCGGCTCTGATGTCGTCGCCCGAAGCCAGCCGGATGGCTATACGCTCCTGATTGCGACGCTCGCCCATTCGGTCAATCCGAGCCTTCACGCCAAGCTGCCGTACGATACGGACAAGGCGTTCGCCCCGGTCACGCTCATCGGCACCTACCAGAACATTCTGGTCGTCAAGCCGGACAGCCCGTTCAAGACCGTCGAAGACGTCATCAAGGCAGCCAAGGCAAATCCGGGGAAATACACCTATGCTTCGCAAGGCATCGGGACCTCGGCGCATCTGGCGGGTGAGCTTCTGAACAATCTTGCTCATATCGAGCTGACGCACATTCCCTATAAGGGCGCGGGCCCCGCATTGACGGACGTCCTCGGCGGCCAGGTCGACATGATGTTCGCGAGCAGCGCCGCAGTGTCCGGGTTCATCGCGAGCAAGAGCCTGCGGCCGATCGCCGTCACGGGCGCCAAGGGACAGACCCAAGTGCCGGGCGTTCCCAGCGTCGAGGAAACCGTGCCCGGATATGTGTTCGACAGCTGGTACGGGCTCTACGTGCCCGCGAAGACGCCGAAGCCCGTGATCGACAAGCTGCTCGAGGCCGTCAAGTTCGCCGCACAGGATCCGGACTTTCTCAAGCGGGCACAGGACGAAGGCCTGCTGCTGCGGGTCGGCACCCCCGACGAACTCGACGCCTACGTCAAGGCGGATACCGAACGCTGGCGCAAGGTCGTGACTGAAAACAAGATCAAACCGGAATAGGCACCATGGGCTCGGATATCGTTCTGAAGACTGTCAGCGACGGCATTGCAACCGTGACGCTGAACCGCCCCGAGAAGCGCAATGCCATGAGCGACGAGATGCGCTCGTCGCTGATCGAGGTGCTCGAGGACATCGCTGCAGACAAATCGGTTCGCGCCCTCGTGCTCACGGGGGCCGGCAGGGGGTTCTGTGCAGGCGGCGACGTCGCCGGCATGAAGCGGCGAATGGAGGCGCCGGCCGGCGAGGTCGGATTCAACGGATGGGCACGTCAGCAGCGGGTGCACCGGACGCAGATGTTGCTCCACACCATGCCCAAGCCGACCATCGCTGCCGTGAACGGGGCGGCGGCGGGGCTCGGCGCGGACACGGCGATGGCGTGCGACTTCATCATCGCGAGCCCCTTTGCGAAGTTCGTGTGGTCATACATCCTACGCGGTCTCATTCCGGACGGCGGAGGCATGTACTTCCTGCCGCGGCGCGTCGGGCTCGCGAAAGCGAAGGAATTGATCTTCACCGGTCGGCAGGTCGGTGCTGACGAGGCCGTCCAGCTCGGCATCGTCGATCGCATGAGTTCGGCCGAGACGTTGCTTCAGGATGCGCAAGATTGGGCACGCGAACTCTCCGCCGGTTCGAGCACCGCGATCGCGCTCGGAAAGGCCATTCTCAACCGGTCGTTCGAGACCGAGGCCAACAACATCTTTGCGAGCGGAAGCCAGGCGCAAGGCATCTGCTATACCAGCACCGAGCATCGCGACTCGGTCCTCGCCTTCCTCGCCAAGTCGAGCAACTGACGAGCGCAGCCGATGTCTCTGGACGCTTTGTTCAATCCACGCAGCATTGCCATCGTCGGCGCCTCCGCCGACTCGACCAAGACGTCCGGTCTGCCGATCCGGTTCTTGCGGCAGCAGAAGTACGAAGGCGAGATTTTCCCGGTCAACCCGCGCGTAGCCGAAATCGACGGTCTTCGGTGCTACAAGAGCATCGAGACTCTGCCGGTCTCACCTGATGTTGCGATGGTCCTGCTGGGTTCGGCTCACGCAGTGGAGGCGGTGCGCGAACTGGCGGCCAAGGGCACGACATACGCGATCGTCCTGGCAGGCGGATTTGGCGAGAGCGGAGAAGACGGACGAAAGCGCCAGCAGCAGCTTCTTGCTGCGGCAGGCGGCATGCGCATCCTCGGACCGAATACGATTGGTCTCGTGAACGTCTCGAACGCCGTGCCGCTGTCGGCGAGCGGCGCGCTGTCGGCTGGCGCGCTGTTGAAGGGCTCCGTCAGCGTGGTCTCTCAGAGCGGCGGAATTCTCGGTGCGTTGCTGTCGCGGCTGACGGCGAACGGTGTCGGCCTTTCCAAGCTGATTGCGACCGGCAACGAAGCGGATCTCGAAATAGCCGACTTCGTCGACCATCTGGCCGATGATCCCGACACGTCCGTGATCGCTCTCTACATCGAGGCCATCCGGCATCCCGGGAAGTTCCGCCGCGCGGCGCGCCGGGCGAGAGAGGCGGGCAAGACAATCGTTGCCTTGAAGATCGGCCGCTCGGCAGCCGGCGCTCGCGCTGCCGCCTCGCACACCGGCGCGATGGCCGGCACGGACCGGACCTATGATGCCTTCTTCCGCGATCTCGGCATCATCCGAGCGCAGACCTTCGGCGACCTCGTCGACATTCCCGCGGCACTGGCGACGCAGCCGCCATTGATGGGACGCTGTGTCGCGATACTGACGTCGACCGGAGGGGCAGGGACCCTCATCGTCGACAGTTTCGGCCTGAACAGCTTCGAAGCGCCGGACCCGGACGCGAGGACTGCGGCACAACTCGCCGCCCTCATGCCCGATGGTCCATCGTCACTCGCGACCAATCCGATCGATGTCACCCTCGCAGGCCTGCAGCCGGCGATCCTGAAGGGCTGTATCGAAACGCTGCTGGACAGCCCCGCCTACGATGCACTGGTGGTGATCGTCGGAGCGACGAGCGTGCGCAATCCCGACTTGATCAGCAACGCCATCCGTGATGCGAAGTCCGTGCGGTCGAAGCCCTTGCTGGCCTATGTGAGCCCGCATGCGCCTGAAGCCGTGTCGCGATTGACCACGCAGGGCGTTCCGACCTTCAGCACGCCGGAGGCGGTCACTGTTGCTCTCGATGCCCTGTGGACCGTTGGACGCCCCCTCCGTCGGCTTGAAGGACCTCAGCCGCGCCCGGCCGTCGACATTCCCCACGACTGGGTTGGCTCGCTCGACGAGCACAAGGCCAAAGCGCTGTTCGCAAGGTTCGGCATCCCCGTCGTGCGCGAGAAGATCGTCGCAAATGAGTCCGAGGCCCGGGAGGCGGCGCAAGCGTTCAGTGGCCCCGTCGTCCTGAAGATTCTCTCGTCGACGATCACCCACAAGAGCGATGTCGGGGGCGTGGCCGTCGGGCTCGACGCCGCGACGGTCGGTGATGCTCTCGATCGGATGCGGGAGGTCGTCACGGCCAAAGCAGGACGCGCGCCGGAAGCTTTCATTGTGCAGGAAATGGTTCAAGGCGGCGGATTGGAACTGATCCTCGGCTGCCACCGCGATCCGCTCGGTCTGGTCCTGCTGCTCGGCATGGGAGGCGTCACGGCCGAGCTCATGAACGACACGGTCATCCGGCTGCTGTCCTCCGAGCACTCGCTGTCGCAGGACCTCGCGCTGGAGATGGTTCAGGAACTCCGGTGCTGGCCCTTGCTCGACGGATATCGAGGGCGCGCCAAGCTCGACGTCGAGGCGCTGGTCAGCGCCATCGTCAATTTCGCCGCGATGGCCATCGCGCTCGACGGGCGCATCGTTGAGGCCGAGATCAATCCGATGTTCGTTCTCCCGACAGGTGCAGGCGTCCGCGCCGCCGACGCGGTGGCCGTGCTGACGAGCGGTCCGGCTTCCCAAGGATGACCTCTCGCACAAGAGCTCCTTATGCCCATGCTGGGATCTGACTGTACGAAGGGGACGCCGCCGCGAGGTCATCTGCTTGATCGAGCAGGTGGCGGACGTCAGCAGATCGGGAGGGCGCAATGTCGGTACCGTTGGTCGCGTCTCCGCGATATTTGCCTGCTACGCTCCGGCTAAATTCGGGTGACTTGATACTGGCTGACTTGGCACTGCTAAAATTGCAGACCTTGCGAACTCTTGGCACCGCAAGCGGTGCGTGCGCACCGCATGCTGCGATTGGTAGTCTCATTGTCTTCGCATGCCGCGAGCGAGTGCGCTAAGATGTGAAAGTGCGACGTCGAGGAGCAATCTAACGGCGTTGAGGCGTTGCGGCGCAGCATTCTCAGCCACGCTCAACGTGCCGTTGAGATACCGCTCGCAGTTTTGTCCGAACGTCGTCGTGAGGCGCGATGCCAGATCCCGCACGAGTCCGTCACGCGCGATCTGCGCCAGCGGACCGGTGAGGCTGTAGCCGATCGTGAGCGCGAGCCGGGTTCTTCGTCCCTCGTCGATCGGGGCCATGCGCCAGCTGATCTGTCCTGAAGTCGAGCTGCGGCTCAGCCGGTCACGTCCTGTGCCGATGAGCCGCCCGGACAGGCTCACGTCGTTGCGCTCGATCCGTGCAGCGCCGCGGAAGACGGCAGCAAGCGGGCCAAGGGCAATCCTGACCTCGCCCTCGATGAGATCGGCGGCTGGCATGCCCGTGATGGAGGCGCCGGGAAAGCATGCAGCCAAGGTTCTGACATCTGTGAACAGCGCAAGGACCTCGGCAGGTGCGGCGTTCACCGTAAGCGATGCATCGAAGCTTCTCGTGGGCGGAGCGTCGAGAATGTCGAGCATGCCAGCCACAGCGCTCTGCTTTGCCGCCATCTCGTGCTTGGCTTGCGGCGACGAGACGGTGGTCGGGATCGCGACCGGGTGCGATCCCACAGGACCGAGCGAACTTCGACCTGCGCCGATCACCGCTGCAATGCCTCGCTGACGCCGTGCCTCGATCACGGCGCCGACCGCCCGTACGATCCCGGCGTAACCGGTGCAGCGGCACAGATTGCCGCTCAGGCCGACACGGATGGCGTGTTCGTCCGCGTGATCGAGGCGCAGCACGAGGTCGCGCGCCGACATGATCATGCCGGGCGTGCAGTAGCCGCATTGCAGGGCATGCTCGCGCGTGAAAGCCACGCGCAGCTCGGCGGCGATCTCATCCTCGTCCAGGCCTTCGATCGTCGTCACGGCAGCGCCAGCGCAGGCCACGGCGAGCGTGATGCAGGAACGGGCCGGAGCGCCGTCGAGCAACAGCGTGCAGGCGCCACAGACACCGTGCTCGCAGCCGAGATGCGTCCCGGTCAGGTCAAGCTGATCACGGAGGACGTCGGCGAGATGGGTGCGAGGTTCGACCGTTGGCTCGATCGCGCTGCCGTTGACGGTGAGCTGGATCTTGTTCACGCGGCCGCCTCCGCGATCGCCCGCGCGAGCACGCTGACATGGATGTGCCGGGCGGCCGGATCGGCCACGCCGGCCTGGATGAGCCGGCGGTCGGCGAGGGCGCGATCGAACTGCGGGGTGAGATGGCTGGTCGCGCCGCCGAACAGGGATGAATCGTCGATGATGATCGGTGTCGTGTCGATGGCGCCGATGACGATGCGGCTGCGGGCGGTGTCGGGCTCGATCAGCACGGCGGCCATTGCATGGGCGAATTCTCCAGGCTTGCGACAGGCCTTGGCGTAGCCGAAGCGTGCCGTGGGTGACAGCGAGGGCAGGCGGATCGCGGTGACCAGCTCGCCGGGACGCAGCGCCGTCTGCAGCACGCCCTGGATGAACTCCGTCACGGCGAGGTCACGCCGTCCCGCCGCGCCTGTCAGTTGCACGCTGGCGCCGAGGGCCGTGAGCGTCGTCACCCAGTCGGCGGCCGGGTCGGCATGACCTAGCGAGCCGCCGATGGTGCCGCGATTGCGCACGGCGCGATAGGCGATGCCACGGGCGATCCGCGGCAAGATGCCATGGGTCACGTCGGGGAGGCGGCCGTCCTCGATGTCGGCATGGGTGACGCAGGCGCCGATCACGAGCGCATCGCCATCGCGCTCGACCGAACGAAGCTCGGCAAGGCCGGCGATGTCGATGATGAGCGGCGGCTGCACGAGACGCAGATTGAGCATTGGACCGAGCGACTGTCCGCCGGCCATGATCCGTGTGCCGTCCTCGGCCTTCGCGAGCAGGCCGACCGCGTCGCTGACGCTCTGGGGACGCGCGTAGTTGAAGGAGGCGGCCTTCACGGCGAGCTCGCCTGTTTCGCTGCCAGCACCGCCGCGACGATCCGGCGCGGCGACAGCGGCGACTGCATCATTTCAGCACCAAGCGGCCGCAGCGCGTCGTTGACGGCGTTGGCGATTGCCGCCGGCGGCGCGATCGCGCCGCCTTCGCCGATGCCCTTGACGCCGAACATCGTGTAGGGCGACGGCGTCTCCATGTGGAACAGGCGCGGCTCCGGGACTTCGGTCGGACCCGGCAGCAGGTAATCGGCCAAGGTTGTCGCCAGCGGCTGCGCGGCATCGTCGAACGGCATCTCCTCGTACAGCGCGGTGCCGATGCCCTGGGCGAGGCCGCCGAGAATCTGGCCGTCGACGATCATCGGATTGACGAGGACGCCGCCGTCCTCGACGACGACGTAGTCGAGCAGCTCGACCTCGCCGAGATCCGGATCGACGGCGACCGTCACGGCATGCGCCGCGTAGGAGAAGGTGCCGCTGTCACGCACCGGCTTGTAGCCGCCGGTCGCCTCAAGGCCCGCCGGATCGACGTCGTTGGGCAGGTCCTGCGGCCGGCGGTACCAGGTGTGAGCGATCTCGGCGAGGCTGACGCTGCCGTTCGGCCCGCAGGCCTGGCCCTCGCGCCACGTGACCGCCTCGGGCGCGAGCTGCAGCAGCTTGGCGCCGATGCGCGTGGCGCGCGCGACGAGTTGCGCGCAGGCCGTGCCCACGGCGCCGCCGGCCATCACCATCGACCGTGAGCCCCAGGTGCCGGTGGAGTAGGGCGTCATCGCGGTGTCGCCGAGCACGACGCGGATCTTGTCGGGATCGACGCCGAGGATCTCGTGCGCGACCTGGGCGAGCGTCGTCTCCAGTCCCTGGCCGTGGGAGTGGACGCCGACACGCAGCTCGAGTCCGCCGTCGGGCGTCAGCCGCGCGGTGGCCTGCTCATGGCCGGGCACCATCGGGATGCCCCACCCGGCATAGACCGAGGTGCCATGCGCGGCCTGCTCGCAATAGATCGACACGCCGGTGCCGATCAGCCGGCCGTCCGGCTCGCCGCGCTGCTGTCGTGCGCGCACGGCGGGGACATCGATCGCCGTCAGCGCCCGCTGCAGCGCGCCGGGATAGTCGCCGCTGTCGAAATGCTTGTTGGTGATGTTGTCGAACGGCATGTCCTGCGGCTGCACCAGATTGCGCAGCCGGACCTCGCCGGGTTCGAGCCCGGCCTCGGTCGCGACGGCGTCGAGCAGCAGCTCGAGGGCGAAGCAGACGCCGGTGCGGGCGACGCCGCGATACGGCAGGATCGGGCATTTGTTGGTCGCGACCGAGTAGGTCCGGCAGCGATAGGCCGGCATCCGATACGGCCCTGGCAGGATGCTCGCGATCTGCGCCGCTTCGAGGCAGGCCGAAAACGGATAGGACGAATAGGCGCCGGAATCGACCGTGGCCACGCAGTCGATGCCGCGCAGCCGGCCGTCGCGATCGGCGTAGACGGTGATGCGATAGGCGTGCTCGCGGCAATTCGCGCTGGCGCTCAGATGTTCGCGCCGGTCCTCGAGCCAGCGCACCGTCCAGCCCCTGTGCATGGCGAGCCAGCTGAGGCAGACCTCCTCGGGCAGCAGGATGCCCTTGTGGCCAAAGCCGCCGCCGATGTCAGGCGCGATGATGCGGATGCGGCCCTGTTCGATGCCGAGGCAGTCGGACAGACCGTTGCGCACGATGTGCGGCATCTGCGAGCCGGTGTGCAGCGTAAGCTGATCGAGCCGGTGATCGAACGTCGCGACGACACCGCGGCCCTCCAGCGGCGCCATGCACTGGCGTGCGGTCGTGATCTCGCGCGTCACCTTGATCGGCGCGTCAAGCGCGGCTGATATGTCGACCTCGAAGTTGGTTTCCAGGAAGACGTTGTCGCCCCAGTGCTCGTGCACCAGCGCGCTGCCAGCCTCGCGCGCCATGCGCATGTCGTGCGCCGCCGGCAGCGGTTCCAGGTCGAGCTCGACCGCCGCGGCGATGTCCTCCGCTTCGGCGCGGCTGCGGGCGACGCACATCGCCACGAGCTCGCCGACATGGCGCACCTTGCCGGTCGCCAGCACCGGCTGCTCGGAGATCTTGAAGCCGGGCAGGCCGGAGACCGCGCGGATCGGGTTGATGCCAGTGAGGTCATCGGCCGTGAACACGACGTCGCGGTATTCAGCGGGAACGTGGATCGCCTTGATCCTGGCGTGCGCGATCGGGCTGCGCACGAAGGCGACGTCCTTCAGTCCCGGCAGCCTGATGTCGGCGACGTACTGACCGCGGCCGCGCAGAAAACGGTCGTCCTCCTTGCGCGGCAAGCGCGCGCCGACACCGCGCGGCGCGCGGGCATCCGAGGCGGTCGAGGCCGCGTCCGTCACGTCAGGCCGCGACCGCTGCGGGCAGGATCGGCGCCGTGGCGTCGTGCCGGACGCCGGCGCGCAGGCAGCACACCGGCTGCAGCAGCTTCTCGGCGATCACCTCGGTCTTCTCGTTGTCGCGCAGCACGAAACGGCCCTGCTGCTCGCGGAGCACGCTCACATCAGCCTCCATGCCTGGACGCAGCGCGCCGATCTGATCGGACAGGCCGAGCATGGCGGCGGGGTTCGACGTCACCATCGGCACGACCTGCTCCAAGGTCAGGCCAAGCGCGACCATCGAGCTCATCGCCTGCACGAGGCTGAACTTGGCTTGGCCCGCGAATGGATGGTTCTCGTCGTCGGCATGCTCGTCCGGGGTGCCCGCGGGCGCCGGCACATGGGTGTTGTAGCCGTGGATGTCGGCGCCGAGCGTATGCGGCACGATGCCGGCGTCGATCGCCTTGCGTGCCAGGCGGTAGGAGAAATGGCTGCCATGGCCGACGTCGACCTTGAGCCCGCGATCGAGCGCGGCCTGGATCACCGGATGCACCTCGCCCTTGGTGTTGACGAAGCCGCCGGGATGCCGGGTGAACGGATGCGCCAGCACGTCGCCCGGACGCAGCAGCGGGATCACGCGCTCCAGGATGGTGTCGACATCCTCGCCATTGGTGCCGCTTGCGGGCAGTCCCCACAGTTGACCGAAATGGACGTAAACGGGAAGCTCGGCGCGGCGGCCGATCTCGGCCGCCATCTCGATGACACGGATGCCCCAGCGCGCGAAGCCGCCGATCTCGGCATGCGCCTTGATGCCGCGAACGATGTCACGGTTGGCGACCGCCGATTTCACCGTCGCATCGATGTCGACGCAATCCGGCCGGTAGAGATCGGGATAGTAGTGGCCCTCGAGGCCGCCGACCAGATAGGCCGATAGGAAGGCATAGACGCGCGATTGCGCCTGATCTGCGACGAAGTGACGGAAGCCGGGCAGGGTCATGCAGGACGGGCCGCCCTGGTCGATCAGGCTGGTGACGCCCGACTGCACGCCGACCATGTCCGCGTTCATGCCGAAGCGGCCGGTGACGTACTGATAGACATGGGCGTGGGTGTCGATCAGTCCCGGAAGCACGAGCTGGCCGCTGACATCGATGACGTCCTTGGCGCTGGTCGGCAGAATGTCGGATTGGACGGCCGCGATGCGGCCGTTGCGGATGGCGACGTCTCTCAAGCCATCGATGCCGGAAGCGGGGTCAATGACGCGGCCACCGCGCAGCAGGAGGTCGAACGAGGCGCTCACGGACATGCAAGGTCTCCTTTCCGGGGCGCGTGGTCGTCCCGGTCAAAGCCTTCTTCAACGAGCCAACGCAAATGATGCGCCGACTTAGTTACGAAGCATGCTTCGCATTACATCAAGATCCGTGCCATAGACAGCTTCAAATTGATGCAACGTGATCAGCGCTTATGCGGGAGCCGTTCGATGGCCGGAAGGAACAAGCCTAAAGCCGATAGATCGTCTTGGCCGCTCGAGGAGCGTCCGGGCTACCTGATCCGGCGGCTGCACCAGATCCACGTCGCGCTGTTCCAGGAGAAATGCGCCGCCTATGAGATCACGCCGTTGCAGTACAGCCTGTTGACGGCGCTGGCGAAACGGGGAGCGGCCGATCAGACGGCGCTGGCCCAGGACATCGCCCTCGACCGGACCACCACGACAGGCGCGCTGAAGCGGCTGCAGGCGCGGGGTTTCGTCGATCGCAGCGTCGGACAGCACGACCGACGGTCGCGGACCTGTCGTTTGACCCCGTCTGGCGCGGCATTGCTGCGCAAGATCGAGCGGCCGGCACGGGCGGCGCATCTGGCGACGGTCGCGGATCTGACGAAGGCCGATCAGAAGCGGTTCATTGCCATGATGCAAGCGATTGTTGCGGCGCAGGGGCAAAGACTCGACGCGACACGCTCGCCGGACTGACGGCTCCGGCTTGCGATGAGCTCCGATTAGATAATGGGCATGGTGCTGCCCGAAAAGCAGCGCGTCATCGGAGCGCGGTATCCGGCCATGGCGTTCGTTGCGCCAACTACGAAGCATGCTCCGCATTTTCGCGCTGCGGCGTTTTGTCCGCAAACGGCGCATCTGCCAGCCCAATTTCCGCTGACGCCATCGTGGACGCCGATGCGCAGACGTTGCGCTGCGCGTGGCAGGGCGGCGTCTGGCATGTCCCTTGCTGACATGACCGACGACAGCTGCGCGGAAGCCGCGGCGAAATGAATCCGGGGCGGCGACATCGATGTCGCGGCGTGGAGTAAGCGATGCGATGTCTGCCGCGGCGCAACCCGCCGATCATTGCTCGGGCCAAGAGCGTTCGTGCGCCGTGGTGCGTTGCGCATGACGCGACGGGAGCACCCTGATGCCGGAGCATGCTGATGTCATTGCGACACGCTTCGGAGATGGCGGGCCCGACGGCGGCGACGCCGAGTCCAGCGCATTTTTGCACGGCGTGCTGTCCCGCAAGACGGTGCGCCGCTATAGCGACCGCATGCCGGAGGAGGGGCTGCTCGATCTGCTCGTCGCCTGCGCGCTGAGCGCCTCGGCCAAGTCGGATTTCCAGCAGGCCTCGATCATGCGCGTGCGTGACGCGGAGAAGCGGGCGGCGATCGGCAGACTGTTTCCGAGCATGCCCTGGATCGGAGTGTCGCCGGCGTTCTTCGTGTTTCTGGGCGATGCGCGGCGGCTGCAGCGGATCGGCGAACTGCGTGCCAAGCCCGTCAAGAACGGGACCCTGGAGGGCTTTTTCAACGCCTCGGTCGACGCCGCGCTGGCGCTGCAGACGATGATCCTGTGCGCTGAGTCGGCCGGTCTCGGGACCTGTCCGATCAGCGTCATCCGCAACGAGATCGACACGGTCGCCAAGGTGCTGGAACTGCCCGACATGGTGTTCCCCGTCGCCGGGCTGTGCCTCGGCTATCCCGCTGGGGAGGGCCATGTCAGCCTGCGGCTGCCGCGCAGCATCACCACGCATGTCGACCGCTACGGCGACAATGCGCTGCCCGCAGCGCTCGACGACTACGACCGGCGGCGTCATGCGCGGCACGCGATTCCGAAGGAGCAGCAGCGCGGCAATGCCGAGTTCGGCGAGGCCGACTTCTACGGCTGGTCGGAGGACAAGGCGCGTCAGGCCGCCAAGGCGGAGGGCGCGGCCTTCCCACCCTATCTGCGCGCGCACGGCTTCAGCTTCGACTGATCAGTTTCATATGAGGAGATGTGAGATGACCAAGCCTTCGTTTCCCCGCCTGTCGGCGCCGTCGCGGCGCGTCGCGCTGGCCCTGCTGGCGGCCGCGCTGACGCTGCCGGCCGCGTTCACCGCCAAGGCCGGCAGCATGGACGAGATCAAGAAGCGGGGCCTCATCGTTGCCACCGAGGACGACTTCCGGCCCTTCGAGTTCGTCAAGGACGGCAAGCCGACCGGCTTCGACAACGAATTGATCGAGGATCTGCGCAAATATGCGCCGTTCGAGATCAAGCAGCAGATCCTGCCCTGGACCGGCATCCTGGCCGGCGTCTCCACCGGCAAATACGACGTCGCCATCACCGCGGCGATCATCACCAAGGAACGCAAGAAGTCGCTCGACTTCACCAGCCCGATCGCCGACGCCACGCACTATTACGTCAAGCGCAAGGACGACAAGAGCATCAACGCGATCAAGGATCTCAGCGGCAAGACGGTCGGCGTTCAGGCCGGCAGCGCGCTGCTCGGTCGTTTGCCTGAGCTGAAGGACATGCTGGAGAAGGAGGGCGGCAAGCTCGGCAAGGTGGTCGAATACACCTCCTATCCGGAAGCCTATCAGGATCTCGCGCTCGGCCGCGTCGACTACGTCGTCAACACGATCATCAACATCAAGGCGCTGGTCGCCGAGAAGCCGAACGTGTTCGCGGTCGGCCAGCCCGTCTCCGGCAAGTCGTATCCGGCCTGGGCGGTCGCGAAAGGCAATACCGAGCTGGTGGAATTCCTGAACGGCTTCATCGCCAAGGAGAAGGAAAACGGGCGCTTCGCCGAGTTGCAGAAGAAGTGGTTCGGCGAAGCCTTCCCTGATCTGCCGGTCACGTTCGAGCCGGAATTCTGACGGCGCGGCGAGGGCAATTCATGTGCGGGTGGCGATCGCTGCGCGCCCGTCCGCTTGACGGTCGCGTGGTCCTCCAGCGGGCGCGGTCGGCCGGTGCAGGGCGCCGGCCCCCGCGCGGCGCTGCGGATGGATGGTCATGAGCACGGCCGAAGTCCTGGCCATCCTGCAGGGCGCCGTGGTCACGGTGACGCTGTCCTTCGTCGGCATCCTGATCGGGCTTCCCATCGGATTGGGTCTCGCGCTGTTGCGCTGGGCCGACGTGCCGGTGATCGCACGGATCGTGGCCGTCTACGTCTCGGTCCTGCGCGCGACGCCGCTCGTCACCCTGCTGCTGCTGTTGTTCTTCGCGCTGCCCAATATCGGGATCGCAATCGGGCCGGTGTCGGCGGCGATCCTGGCGCTGGTGATGAATACCTCGGCGTTCAACTGCGAGGTCTGGCGCGCCGCCCTGATGAATTTTCCCAAGGAGCAGTACGAGGCGGCGCAGTCCGTGGGCATGCATGCGAGCCTGCGCTTCCGCCGCATCGTGCTGCCGCAGATCGTGCGGGTCAGTCTTCCTGGCCTGGTCAACGAGATGTCGCTGCTGATCAAGGTAACGCCCGTGCTCGCGGTCGTGGGCGTGGTCGACATCACGCGCGCGGCGGTGCGGATCGGCGCCGAGACCTATGAGCCGCTGCCGCCGTTCCTGGTGGCCATCGCGATGTATGCGCCGATCGTGTTCGCGCTCGTCTCCCTGCAGCGCTTCATCGAGAAGCGCCAGCGCGCAAGCGAGGCGGCATGATCCAGGATTTCGCCATCGTCTGGAGCGAGCGGGATCTGCTGCTGAGCGGGCTCGGCAATACCACGATCCTGTCGGTGCTGTCGGCCATCGCAGGCCTCGTGATCGCGTTCGTGCTGACGCCGGCGCTGATGTCGCAGCGGCGCTGGCTGGCGCTCACCGTGCGCGTGTTCGTCGACGGCATGCGCTGCGTGCCGTTCCTGCTGTTCGCTTATATCGTCTACTATGGCTTGCCCTCGTTCGGCATCCGGCTCGACAACTGGAGCTCCGGGCTGGTGGCGCTGACGGTCTATCACGCCGCTTACCTTGCTGAGATCCTGCGTGGCGCCTGGGCGGCACAGCCGCGCGAGCCGCTTGAGGCCGGTGTCGCCTTCGGCTTCTCCGGGGCGCGATTGTTCCGCCGTATCATCCTGCCGCCGCTGCTGCTCGCGGCAGGGCCCGTCATCGGCAACCAGATGATCCAGATCGTCAAGGACAGCGCCTTTCTCACCATCATTGCGTTGCCCGAGCTGACGCATGCCGCAAGCTCGATCCAGTCGCGCCACTACGTGCCGTTCGCCGCCTTCATCACCGCCGTGGTCCTCTATTGGGGCCTCTGCCTGGTGATCGAAGCCGCCGTCAGCGGCATCGACCGGCTGGCGGCGGCGCGGCGCTGAAAGGAACCTGGGATGACCGACGACATGGCCGTGCTCGACGTCGCCGGCATCTCCAAGCGCTTTGGCGAATTGGAGGTGCTCTCCGACATCAGCTTCACGGTGACGCGTGGCGAGACGGTCTGCGTGCTCGGCCCGTCAGGTTCCGGCAAGTCGACCCTGCTTCGTTGCATCAACTGGCTGGAGCGGCCCGACGCCGGACAGATCTATCTCAATGGCGACCGCATCGGCATCAACAATGGCGGTGTCGTGATGTCCGATCGCGAGCTGTCGCGAGTTCGCACGCGGATCGGCATGGTGTTTCAGCATTTCGCGCTGTGGCCGCATTTGACCGTCCTTCAGAATCTCATGGAGGCGCCGGTGCAGGTGCAGAAGCGCTCCGTGGCCGAGGTGCGCGAGGAGGCGATGGCGCTGCTCGCCAAGGTCGGGCTCTCCGACAAATGCGATGTGTTCCCGGCGCGGCTGTCCGGCGGCCAGAAGCAGCGCGTCGGAATTGCGCGGGCGCTGGCGATGAAGCCGGATGTTCTCTTGTTCGACGAGCCGACCAGTGCGCTCGATCCGGAGCTGGTCGGCGAGGTGCTGGTGGTGATGCGCGAGCTCGCGCGCGAAGGGCGCACGATGGTGATCGTGACCCACGAGATGGGTTTTGCCCGCGACGCCGCCACCCGCATCCTGTTTCTCGATCGCGGCCGCGTCGTCGAGACCGGGCCGCCGGAGCGCTTCTTCGTCAACCCGGACACCGAGCGCGCGCGCCAGTTCATCCAGCGCTATGCCGCCGGATGAACCAGAAACGACACGAGGAGAGACACGCCATGGATCCGATCTATCATCTGCTCCCCGATGCGCCGAAGCCGGTCACGCCCTACAGCCATGCGGTGCAGGCAGGCCCGTTCCTGTTCGTCACCGGCCAGCTGGCGACCGATCCCGACGACGACGCGCTGCCGCTGCCCGACGGTATCGAGGCGCAGACCCGCAAGGTGATGGACAATCTCGCGCGCGTGCTGAAGGGCTGCGGCATGAGCTTCGCGAACGTCGTGTTTGCCCGCATCTACCTGACCGACTTCAAGCGCGACTACGCGCCGATGAACGCAATCTTTTCGAGCCATTTCGACGATGCGCACCGGCCGGGCCGGACCACGATCGGTGTCTGCGACCTGGCGCGCGGCGGCATCGTCGAGATCGACATGGTCGCCTACAGGCCCTGAGGGAGAGGTCAATGGATCCGATCGAGATTCCGGCACGGCGCGGCAAGGCGGCCTTCGTCAGGGCAGGCCAGGTGGTCACCGTGATCAACACCCATGGCGAGCAGGTGGTCGACACCTGGGCGTTCAATCGCGCCGACCTCTCCGAGTTCATGTCGAATGAGCACACGCGCGCGCATTCGCTGCATCTGGTGCCGCGGCCGGGCGACGTGCTCCGCACCAATATGCGCCGGCCGATCCTGACCTTGATCGAGGACACCTCGGGCGGCATTCACGACACCCTGATCGCCGCCTGCGACCGCTATCGCTACGCGTTTCTCGGGCACGAGGGCCATCACGACAATTGCACCGACAATCTGTTCGCCGGCATGGCCGAGCTTGGCCTGACGCCGCCGGAGGTGCCGAGCCCGCTCAACCTCTTCATGAACATTCCGTGGGACGCGGAGGGCACGCTCGGCTTTGCCTCGCCGCCGCGCCCCGTGCCCGGCGGCCATGTGCGCCTGCGCGCCGAGATGGACCTCGTGATTGCGTTCTCGGCCTGTCCGCAGGACATCCTGCCGATCAACGGCAAGGCCGGGAAGCCGGTCGAGGCGCATTTCACGGTGACATCAGCATGAGCGCAGAGAGCAAGGCGGAGCGTGCCGCCGCCAACCGCCGCCGCTATGAGGAGTTGCGTGCGGCCGGGCAGGAGCTGAAGCAGCTGCCGCCGCCGACGGCGCTGGATGCCGCGCCGATCGCGGAGGGCGCGATCGTCCGGAGCGAGCGGGTGCCGTCCGGCTGGCACACGACGGTGCGGCTGTCGCGCGGCGAGGCGTTGCGCATCATCGATGATCACGGGCGCTCGAGCGTATCGTTGCTGGCATGGCGCGCCGAGGATCCGAGCGAACGGATCAACTGTGCCGACACGGTGAAGGTGCAATGGAGCGCAGCGCTGTCGAAGGGCCGGATGATCCTGTCGGACATGGGACGTGTGCTGCTGTCGGTGATCGAGGATACCTCAGGTGCGCACGATCTTCTGGTCGGCGGCTCGACCGCGGACTCGACGCTCGCGGCCTATGGCGAGGTGACGCGCAACACGCAGGCGAACTTCATCTCCGCCGCTGCCAAGATCGGACTGGGCGTGCGCGACATCCCGCCCTGCGTGACCTTCTTTGCGCCCGTGACGACGGACGTGACCGGGCGGTTCGTCTGGCACGCCGCGCGCAAGCGACCCGGTGATTTCGTCGATCTGCGCGCCGAGATGAACCTGATCGTCGCGGTCTCCAACTGCGCCCATCCGCTCGATCCGGCACGGCCGGTGGCGAGCGCGCCGATCACCCTGATCCAGCATCGGCTGCCGCCGCCCGCGGCCGATGACCTCTGCCGCACGG
The DNA here is from genome assembly GCF_032489875.1 of Bradyrhizobium sp. SZCCHNR1015. Classification (NCBI taxonomy): domain Bacteria; kingdom Pseudomonadati; phylum Pseudomonadota; class Alphaproteobacteria; order Hyphomicrobiales; family Nitrobacteraceae; genus Bradyrhizobium; species Bradyrhizobium sp. SZCCHNR1015. The sequence continues at coordinate 75,980 of NZ_JAUEYW010000018.1, read as the reverse complement.
CGTCAGCGGAAGCGTCGCGCGCCTACGCCTTCACCGATCAGCTGTTCGCCTGAGGAGCGCTCATGTCGCCGACCGATCCGGACCGCATCGTCTATGTCTTCGACATTCCCGCCGAGCAGCCCTGGTCACGGGTGCTGAACAAGGGCCAGACGCTGCGTATCATCGACAGCGAGGGCGAGCAGGCGGTGGACGCGCTGATGTATGTCGCCGACGACACCGCGGAGCGCTACAGCGCGCAGGACACGTTGCGTGTCCAGGGCTCGGCCTATCTCGAGCTCGGGACGCGGCTGATCTCCAACCGCGGCCGGGTGATGGCGCGGATCACCGCCGACACCTGCGGCCGCCATGACACCTCGGCGGGCTGCTGTTCGTGCGAGAGCAATGCCGTCCGCTTCGGCGAGGCGACCCGCTACCTGCACGCCTGTCGGGAGAACTTCATCCTGGAGCTGTCGCGCTACGGCCTGACTAAGCGCGACATCGTCTCCAACCTGAACTTCTTCATGAACGTGCCGATCGACCCAAACGGCAATTTCACCGTGCTGGACGGCCCCTCGGCGGCCGGCAACTACGTCGACGTCACTGCGGAGATGGACGTGTTGTTCGTGATCTCGAATTGTCCGCAGGTCAACAATCCCTGCAACGGTTTCGATCCGACACCAATCCGCGTGGAGATCAGGCAGGCCTCTGTGCCATGAAAGCTGTCAATTCTGCTCGCAATCTCGCTTGATCGATGTTGCATCAAGCTTGAGGGGCTCAACTTGCTTCGTCGCGCAGGTGATACCAGCGATAGAGCAGGCGCTGGCCGATGCGTCGGAACGGCGCGAAGGGATGCGTCGGCAGCGGCGAGGTGAAGATCGGCAGGTCCTGTCCCTTGAACGATTGGCCCGCCAGCATCTGCGCCATGCGGCGGCCAGCCTGCGCCGAATAGGATACGCCGTTGCCGCCATAGCCGAGCGCATAGACCAGCTTCGCCTTGGGATCGGGACGCACGATGCGCGGCATCATGTCGTGGCTGACATCGACCCAGCCCCACCAGGAGTAATCGATCTCGATGCCCGTGAGTGCGGGAAACTTGCGGTGCAGGCCGTCGATCAGGAGCTGGAGGTGCCGGTCATGCGTGGCATCGGCGCCGGTGATGGCGCTTCGGCTGCCGATCTGAACCCGGTCGTCCGGCAGCAGCCGGTAGTAGAAGCGCAAGGTGCGCGTGTCCGTGATCACCTGCCGCGTCTTGAAGCCGGTCGCAGCAAGCTCGGCCGCGGAGAGTGGCCGCGTCACCAATGAATTCGACAGGATCGGCATGCAGCGGCCCGACAATTCCGGCGTCAGCCCGAGCGACGTATAGGCCCCCGTGGCGATGCCGACGCCGTTCACGCTGACGGCGCCGCCGGGCGTATGCAGAACGAATCTGCCGTTGGACTGCTCGATGCGTGTCACGGGGCTTGCGGTATGAACCCGCACGCCGAGCGCGCGCGCCATCTGCAAATAGCCGAAGGCGAGCTTGGCCGGATGCACGCCGGTTCCGAGCGGCTCGTGCACCGCGCCGACGGCCTCGGCCTCGTTGACGAAGTCGCTTGCCAATTCCTCGCGCGAGATGACGCGCGAGGCGTAGCCGAACACGTCATTCAGCACCTTCGACTCCGCCGCGATCTTGTCGAGATTGCGCTGGCGGTGAGCGACGTAGAGGTGCCCACCGCGCTGCGGCTCGACATCGACAGGGCTCGATCGCACCAGCTCCTCGAAGGCCTCGAACCCTTCGGACACCTCGGCATGCATCCGCTTGGCGACGTCGAGCCCCCAGCGCTCGATCCATTGCGAGCGCGTCAGGCGGCCCGAGGCATTCTGTGCCTGGCCGCCATTGCGCGTGCTGCAGCCCCAGGCCACGCGGTTGGCCTCGAGCACGATCGCCTTGATGCCGTGCTCGCGCGCCAGGAAGATCGCGCAGGCAAGACCGGTATAGCCCGAGCCGATGATGGCGACATCGGCCGTCGTGTCGGTCGTGATCGGACCGTCGCTCTCCGGAGGGGTGCCAGCCGTTGCGATCCAGTAGGTCGGAGCGTAGTCGCGGTTGCGACCCGGGCCGTCGGCGACCAGCGGGTCGTAATGGGGATCATACGCAGCCGTGGGCAAAGCATGCATGTTCATCGCGCGGCACTCGCGCTCGTGGCCGGCTGCGGCGGGCGGTCCTTGCGGAAGGCGCTCTTCGTACAGATTTTGTCGCCGCGGAAGCCGAACAGGTCGCAGCCCTGCACCTCGATGCGCCGGCCGTCCGGTGCAGTTCCACGGAAGATCCATTCGGACAGGGCCCGATCGCCGAACACCGTATGGCGCGTGCACTCCCAGCTGACGTCGGGCATGCCGCCCCAGGTCGCTTCGAACGCGGCGCGTACATCGGCTGCGCCGCTGATGCGACGGCCGCAGCTGTCGGGCCCTGCGGCCGCGTCGAACACGATGTCGTCGGTCATGCAGGCCATCACGCCTGCGCCATCGTGCCGGTTGAAGGCGGCGAACAGATTATCGAGCAGTTCGCTGCGGACGGTTTCGAGATCGGCCATGTCATGTCCCTGCGCATCGCGCCGCGGCTGGAGCTTGGCTCGCATGTGCCACGCGATCGGCTGGAGGCCCTAGAACCAGAGCGCGCGACCTCTGCGGCCAGAACTGGCCCGATGGTAGGGCGCCGGCTGGCCCTTTCATCACCATGGCGGAGTTGCTGACTGGCCGGATGATGCCGCCTTTGTGCTCTCACGCCCCACGCTGACGATGGCCCTGCAGGAACTGGCCGTCGCGGTCCATGACATCGCCGCCACATCGCTGCCGAGCCCGGCCCTGGTACTCGCTGCGGCGCTGTCGATCTTTGCCGCGGCGCTCGTGCGCGGCTTCACGGGATTCGGTTTTGCGCTGACGGCCGTGCCGCTGCTCGGTCTGTTCATGCCGCCGACGCAATCGGTGCCGGTTGCGGTCTGTCTGCAGCTTCTGATCGGGCTCGGCGATCTGCCGCGCGCCTCGCGGGTCTGCGACTGGTCGTCTCTGCGCTGGCTGACTCTCGGAGGCCTGATCGGCTCACCGACCGGTGTGCTGGTCCTGAGCCTGGTATCCGCCTCAGTGGCACGCGTTGTCATCGCGCTGATCACCGTCGGCGCGGTCGTGCTGCTCAATGCGGGGTTTCGGCTGACGGCGGCGCCAGCGCGCTGGATCACGGCGCTGGTCGGCCTCGCCGCCGGTCTGTTCAACGGCCTTGCAGGCATGCCCGGGCCACCTGTGATCGTCTATTACAACGCGGGCGCATTCGACCGGGTTGCCGCCCGCGCGTCGATGATGGTGTTCTTCCTGGTCTCCTCTATCGTTGCGACCGCCAGCCTCGCCTGGTTCGATCTCCTGGACCTGCACATTGCGGTCCTGACCGCGCTCGGCGTTCCTGTGATGCTGGTCGGCACCTGGCTCGGCGATCTCGGCTTTCATCGCGGCAGCGACACGCTGCATCGTCGGGTGTCGATCGCAAGTCTCGCGGTGGTCGCACTCGGTAGTGCGCTCAAGGGGCTGAGCGACCTGCTGTAGCCGCTCAGGTCGTTTGCGACGACATGTACCGCGTGAAGATCTGGCCCAGCTTGGCAATTCCCGGCGCGATCCGGTCCGTGCGGATCGAGGAGAAGCCGAGACGGAAGCAGTTGCGCGTCGCCTCTGGGTTGATCGAGAACACGTCGCCGGGCTCGATGACCACGCCTTCGGCGCGTGCGACCTCTGACAGCTTGATCGTATCCGTTCCCGCAGGGCAGGTGATCCAGTAGCTGGTGCTGCCCGGGCCGCGCGACCAGGTGCAGCCCGGCAGCGCCTGCGGCAACAGCGCGTCGAGCAGGGTGGCGCGTTCGAGCAGCACGCGGCCGACCTGCTGCAGATGGGAGCGGTAGTGCCCGAGACCGATGAACAAGGCCGCGACGCGCTGGTTGTTCAGCGGCGGATGGCGCAGCATCAGCCGGCGCAACGCGCGCAACTCGCGGATGACGGGCGCAGGCGCCACGACGTAGCCGAGCCGCAGGCCGGGGGCCAAGGCCTTCGACAGGCTGCCCACGTAGAGCACGCTCTGGTCGCGGTCCAGGCTCATCAGCGGCGGCAGGCTGCTGCCCTCCGGCATCAGATCGCTTTCATAATCATCCTCGATCAGGACGATGTCGCGCTCGCGAGCGACCTGGAGAATCTCCTCGCGCCGCGCCCGCGACATCGCGGTCGTGGTCGGGCATTGGTGGCTCGCCGTGACATAGGCCAGCGCGCAGCGCGCGAACGCCTCGTCAGGGACCAGGCCCTGATCGTCCAGCCGAAGCGGCACAACCTGCGACGTCATCATGCCGAAGATGTTGCGTGCGTCGGGATAGCCGGGATCTTCGATGCCGATCGGGGTGTCGGGCTGCAGGAACAGCTTCGCAATCAAATAGAGGGCGTGCTGTGCTCCGATCGTGAGCATGATCTCGTCGGCACGGGCGCGAATGCCGCGGCGCGGCAGCACCTGCCGCTGCAATTGTTCGATCAGCGCCGGATCGTCGCCGTCGATCATGTCGCGCGCCCAGTTGTTGATCTCGGGGACGCTGAGCGCCGCGCGCGCGCTCTCGCGCCAGTCGTTGGTCGGAAACAGGCTCGGGTCGAACTGCCCGAAGATGAAGGGATACGGATAGGTCTGCCAGTCGAGCGGCTTGACGATATTGCGAAGCGCCGACGGCTGCAGCGCGAACCGCTCGGTCCAGCGCCGGCTGTAGACCTCCGTCGCAGGCTGCCGGGCTTCGCCGATGTGCTTGGGCAGGCCGGCCACGAAGTAGCCGCTGCGCTCGCGCGACACCAGGAAGTTCTGGTCGACCAGCTGCTCATAGGCGATGACGATGGTGTTGCGCGATACCTTCAGGAGGGCTGCGAGATCGCGGCTCGACGGCATGCGGACGCCGAGCGGCAGACGGCCGTCCTCGATCGCGGTCACGATCATCTGCCGGATCTGAAGCTGCAGGAAGGTGCCGCCGCGGTCCAGGCCGTCGAACAGCGAGATCCAGAACAGCACGTCATGGATCGGAACAGCCGGTCCGGTCGCTTGGGATCGCAGCAGGGGCGCGAATTTTGCCATCGAGGTATTTGGTCCTGGAAGCCGTGAGGCGCTCAAACTAAAGCAAAAACCGCGCCATAGCGGAATGATTGCGGGCGTGGCTCGCATGGGCTGGCTCCATTTGTGCATGGCATCTGGCGCTGGCCTGGACCCATCCGACACCGCAGGTTTCGACAACGGCTTGGGAAGTTGAGGGAGTTCGCGGTGAGCTCAGATACCGTCGTCTACGCGGCCCGCAGGATCGTGACGATGAATCCGTCACGCCCGTTTGCGACGCACGTTGCGGTGCGGGAGGGGCGGATCGTTGCCGTTGGCAGTGAAGCGGAGATCGCGCAATTCGCTCCTGATGGTCGGATCGACACGCGCTTCCGCGACAAGGTGCTGTTACCTGGGTTCGTCGAGGGCCACAGCCACATCATGGAAGGCATGATGTGGTCGCTGCCCTATGTCGGGGCCTTCGAACGGCGCTCGCCGGAGGGCAGGGCGGTCGCCGGCGTTCCCAACATCGATGCGATCGTGGCACGCCTCCGCGAGGCCGAAGCCGGCATGGCTGATCCGAACGCAACGCTGTTCGCATGGGGTTTCGATCCGCTGCATATCGGTGGTGAGAAGCTGACGCGCGAAGCACTGGACCGGGTCTCGACGACGCGGCCGATCATGGTGATCCACGCCAGCTTCCATATCAGTGTGGTCAACACGCTGGTGCTGGAGCGCACGCAGCTTCTGCATGCCACCGACATCTCCGGTGTCGTCGCCGGAGCCGGCGGTCTGGCCAGCGGCGAACTGCAGGGTATCGCAGCCCGGCTGCGGGCGTTCCGCTTGGTGGGCAATCCGCTGTCGGAGCTGCTGACCATGTCCGACGTGCAGCGCTACGCGTCATCGGCCTGCGTGCAGGGCGTCACCACGATCACCGATCTGCACAACGATCTCACCGACAACACGTTGGACCTTTATCGCTCCGCGACGCAGCAGGCGGAGTTCGGTGTGCGCCTGGTACCGGCGCTGGCCTCGGCCACGCATCCTCCGGACAAGGCCATCGAAAAGATCGCGGCGCTGCGCGAGTCCGGCAACGACAAGCTGCATTACGGCATTGTCAAGCTGGTCGTCGACGGGTCGATCCAGGGCTTCACGGCCCGCCTACGGTGGCCTGGATATCACAACGGCGCGCCGAACGGCCTCTGGTACATCGCGCCGGAGGAGCTGCCGCGCCTGGTCGAGCTCTACCACAAGGCCGGCATCCAGCTTCACATCCACACCAATGGCGACGAGGCGACCGAGCTTGCGCTGGACGCCGTGGAAAAGGCGCAGACCGCTCACCCGCGGCTGGATCATCGCCACACGCTGCAGCACTGCCAGATGGCCGACGCCGCGCAGTTCCGCCGCATGAAGGCGCTCGGTCTTTGCGTCAACCTGTTTGCCAATCACGTCTTCTACTGGGGCGATTCCCACTACGAGCTGACGATGGGACCAGAGCGGGCGAACCGCCTCGATGCGACAGGCACGGCACAGCGGATCGGCGTTCCCTACTCGATCCACTCAGATGCGCCGGTCACACCGCTGTCGCCGCTGTTCACCGCGTGGTGCGCCGTGAACCGCGTCTCCTCGTCGGGCCGCAAGCTCGGTGCCGAGACCGAGGCGCTGAGCGTGGAGCAGGCGCTGAGTGCCATCACGATCGGCGCAGCCTACACGCTCAAGCTCGATCATCTCATCGGCAGTATCGAGACCGGCAAGTACGCGGACTTCGCGGTCCTGGAGCAGGATCCATTGACGGTCACGCCGGAGACATTGAAGGACGTTGCGGTCTGGGGCACTGTCGTCGGCGGCATCGTCAAGGAAGCGCCGCGCGCATGACGGCATCCGCGCCCATTCCGTTCACCGTGATCGGCGGCTTTCTCGGCGCCGGAAAGACGACGCTGCTCAACCGTCTGCTGTCGGCTAGCACCGAGCGCTGCGCCGTGCTGGTGAACGATTTCGGCGAGATCAATGTTGATGCCGCGCTGATCCGCAGCCACGACGGCACGACGATGTCGCTCACCAATGGCTGCGTCTGCTGCAGCATCGGGACGGGCTTTCTCGATACGCTGGCGCGGCTGCTCGACGATATCGGGCGCTTCGATCGCGTGGTGATCGAGGCCAGCGGCGTCGGCGATCCCTGGCGCATCGCGGAGATCGCGCTGGTCGAGCCGTCGCTGCAGCTCGACGGCGTCGTCGTGCTGGCCGATGCAACCCGCATCACGGTGCAGTGCGAGGACCGGCACATCGGCGAGACCATCCGCAATCAGTTCGCCAAATGCGACGTGGTGCTGCTGAGCAGATGCGATCTGGCCAGCGAGAGCCAGCGCAAGGCGGCGTGCGCCGCCATCGGCGCCATCCGGCCGAATGTGCCGATCGAACAATTGTCGACCCTGACGCCTGTGCATCAGGCGGTCTTCGGGCGGGGGCGGGCGGCGCGTTTCCGCGCCGATCTGGTCGCGGAGACGGTCGACCACGAGAACGACTTCCGTCGCTGGACCTATCAGCGCGCCGGGCGTTTCGACCGCGACAGGCTGGCCGCCGCGGTGCGCACCCTGCCGCGCGAATTGCTGCGGCTGAAGGGAATTTGCCGGGTCGACGGCGACGGCCGCGCGCAGGTGTTCCAACTGGTGTCACGCAACTGGTCGCTGACGCCGGCCGAGGATGGCGCCACGGCGGCCGAGACGATCACGCTCGCCGGCGTGGGGACCGCGGATCTGCCATCGGATCACGAGCTCGACGCAATCCTCGACCGTGCTTTGTCTACCGCAGCGTGACGCGATGACATCAGAGCTCATTGGACCACCAGCCAGTTTCTCATCATCCACCCGGTCGTGAATCAGGAAGCGGGATAGCCATGTTGATCAGACGACATTTTGTGCTCGGAGCTCTCGGTCTCGTCGCGGCCACGGCCGCATCCCCCGCGGCGCAGGCGCAGTCATCCGGCGGCAACACCTTGGTGGTCGCGACCACGCAGGTGCCGCGGCATTTCAACGGCGCCGTGCAGTCGGGCATGGCGACGGCCATGCCGACCGCGCAGATCTTCGCGAGCCCGCTGCGCTATGACGACAAGTGGAATCCGCAGCCCTATCTGGCGCAGTCGTGGGAGGTCGCGGCTGACGGGCTTTCCGTCACGCTTCACCTGCTGAAGGACGCCGTCTTCCACGACGGCCACCCCGTGACGTCCGAGGACGTCGCGTTTTCGATCATGGCCATCAAGGCCAACCATCCGTTCCAGACGATGCTGGCGGCGGTCGACAAGGTCGAGACGCCTGATCCCGCGACCGCGATCCTCCGTCTGAAGCACCCGAGCCCGTCGCTGCTCCTGGCGATGTCGCCGGCGCTGATGCCGATCCTGCCCAAGCACATCTATGGCGACGGGCAGGACCTCAAGACGCATCCGGCGAATCTGAGGCCGATCGGGTCCGGCCCGTTCAAGCTGACCGAGTACAAGCAGGGCGAATACTACACGCTGGAGAAATTCGACAAGTTCTTCATCCCTGGCCGGCCCAAGCTCGACAAGATCGTGGTCAGGCTGGTGTCGGATCAGAATGCGGCCGTCGTCTCGCTGGAACGCGGCGATTTCAACGCGTTTCCCTTCATCGCAGGCGCGCGCGACATCGATCGTCTGCAAAAGTCGCCGAACCTTGTCGTGACCGACAAGGGCATGGCGGGCGTCGGCCCGCTCAACTGGCTTGCCTTCAATACCAAAAAGAAGCCGCTCGATGATGTCCGCGTGCGCCAGGCCATCGCCTATGCGGCCAATCGCGACTTCATCGTGTCCAAGCTGATGGGCGGCAAGGCCACGCCGTCGCTGGGGCCAATCGCACCGGATTCGCCGCTCGCCGAAGCCGCCGTCGAACCCTACAAGGTCGACTACGCCAAATCGGCCGCGCTGCTGGATGCTGCCGGCTACGCCAAGGGGGCGGACGGCTCGCGCTTCTCGCTGACCATCGACTACATTCCGGGCGCCGACGAGCAGCAGCGCAACGTCGCCGAGTACCTGCGCTCGCAGCTCAAGCGGGTCGGCATCAATCTCGAGGTGCGCGCCGCGCCGGATTTCCCGACCTGGGCGCAGCGCGTCTCGAACTTCGATTTCGACCTCACCATGGACACCGTCTACAACTGGGGTGACCCGGTGATCGGCGTCAACCGCACCTATCTGACGTCGAACATCCGCAAGGGCGTCATCTGGTCGAACACGCAGCAATACTCCAATCCCAAGGTGGACGAGCTGTTGCAGGCGGCGGCGGTCGAAACCTCGCCCGAGAAGCGCAAGGCGCTGTACTCGGAGTTCCAGAAGATCGTCGTCTCGGATGTGCCGATCTACTTCATCAACGTCAGCCCATACTACAATGCCTTCGCCAAGGGGCTCGGCAATCTCCCGAACTCGATCTGGGGCATGATGTCGCCGCTCGACGAGCTCTACTGGGAAACGCCGCCGAAGACCTGAGGCGGAGCTATCCCCGGTTTCGTGAGAGCCACGAGGAGACTTGCTGCACCATGGCATTCGCCACCCATCTGGCCCGGCAGATCATCAATGCTGTCGCGCTGCTGATCGCCGTGCTGGTGCTCAACTTCTGCCTGATCCATCTTGCTCCCGGCGATCCCGTCCAGGTGATCGCCGGCGAGATGGGCGGCGCATCGGCGGAGGTCGTCGCGGCACTGCGGGCCAAATACGGCCTCGACCAGAGCCTGTTGCAGCAGCTGTCCATCTATCTCGCGAACGTCGCCGTCGGCGATTTCGGCTACTCCTACTACTTCAACCAGCCCGTGCTCGGCCTGATCCTGCAGCGGCTGCCGGCGACGCTCTATCTGACCCTGTGCGCCCTTTCCGGTGCGCTCGCGATCGGCACATTGCTCGGGGTGGTCAGCGCGCGGCGGCCGAACGGCCCCTTCAGCCACGCCGTCACCGTGGTCTCGCTGGCGGGCTATGCCGCGCCGATCTTCTGGACCGGGTTGATGTTGTTGCTGCTGTTTGGCTCGGTGTGGCCGATCCTCCCCGTGGTCGGCATGACCGACGTGGTGAATCCGAAGCAGGGCTTCGCCTACGCGCTCGATGTCGGCCGCCATCTGGTGTTGCCTTCGCTGACGCTCGCGCTCGTGTTCATCGCGCAATACAGCCGGCTGGCGCGGGTGAACATGATCGAGGCGCTGTCGGCCGACTATGTCAGAACCGCCCGTGCCAAGGGGCTCCCGGAATGGCTGGTCGTCGGCAAACACGCGTTGCGCAATACGCTGATCCCGATTGTCACCGTCGCCGGCCATCAGTTCGGCAATCTGTTCGCCGGCGCCGTGCTGGTCGAGACCGTGTTCAGCTGGCCCGGCATGGGCCGGCTGGTGTTCGATTCCATCCTGCGTCGCGACTATCCGACCCTGATGGCGGTGCTGTTCTTCTCTGCGCTGATGGTGATGACCGCCAACATTCTGACTGACGTGGTCTACCGCCTCGTTGACCCGCGAATTCGGACAGGACGGCGATGACGGTGATCGAGAGCACCTCGCAGGTGTCGACGTTGCCGGCCGATCTGCCCGCGCGAACCGCCGCGTCGCCGGGCCGCCTGGCGCTGCGGCAGTTCATGAAGAGCCCGTCGGGCGTCGCCGGCGCCTGCATGCTGATCCTGATCATTCTGGTGGCCGTGGTCGGGCCATCGCTCTATCCAGTCGATCCGCTCGATCTCGTCGGCGCCCCGTTCATGCCGCCGGATGCCGATGCCTGGTTCGGCACCGACTATCTCGGACGCGACGTCCTGGCCGGCCTCATCCATGGTGGGCGCGCGACGCTCGCCGTCGGCGCCGTCGCGGCGCTCATCACGATCGCGATCGGGCTCGTCATCGGCGCGGTCGGCGGCTTTTTCGGCGGTGCGATCGATGCCACCATGGTCAAGATCACCGAGTTCTTCCAGATCCTGCCGCCATTGCTGTTCGCGATGGTGCTGGTGACACTGTTCGGACCGAAGCTGACCACGATCACGCTCGCGATCGGCGGCGTGAGCTGGACCTCGGTGGCGCGGCTGACGCGGGCGGAGTTCATGCGGCTGCGCGATCTCGATTTCGTCAAGGCGTCGCGCGCGGCGGGCGCCTCCAACGCGAACCTGATCCTGCGCGTGCTGCTGCCCAATGCGCTGCCCGCGGTGATCGTGTCGGCGACGCTGGCGATCGGTGTCGCGATCCTGTTCGAGGGCGGGCTGAGCTTCCTGGGTCTGGGCGACCCGAACGTCATGAGCTGGGGACTGATGCTGGGCCAGAACCGCAACTACATTCTCGATGCCTGGTGGGCGGTGATGTTCCCGGGAGCGGCGATCTTCCTTGCGGTGCTCGCGATCAGCCTGGTCGGCGACGGTCTCAACGACGCGATCAACCCGCGTCTGCGGCGGAGGTTGTGATGGGTGCGCTGCTCGAAGTGGATGATCTCAACGTCAGCATGCGCAACGGGGCCGGCCGCCTCGTCCCGGTGATCGAGAACCTGTCGTTCACGGTCGCACCGGGGCGGACCCTGGCGCTGGTCGGTGAATCCGGCTGCGGCAAGAGCATGACGGCGCTGGCCCTGATGCGGCTGCTGCCGGAGGATTTCGTCATCACCTCCGGCCGCATCGTGCTGGAGGGCAGGGACGTCCTGGCGTTGCCGCCGAAGGAGATGCGGAGCCTGCGCGGCAGCGCCATGTCGATGATCTTCCAGGAGCCGATGACGGCGCTCAATCCACTGTTTACCGTGGGTGATCAGATCGGAGAGGTGCTGCGCTGGCACCAGGGGCTCGATCGCGCGGCGGCGCGCTCGCGCGCCATCGAGCTGCTCCGCGCCGTGCAGATTCCCGCGGCCGGGCAGCGGATCGATGCCTATCCTCACCAGCTCTCGGGAGGCATGCGCCAGCGCGTGATGATCGCAATGGCGCTGGCCGGGCGGCCGAAGCTGCTGATCGCCGATGAGCCGACCACCGCGCTCGACGTCACCGTGCAGGCGCAGATCTTCGACCTGCTGGCCGAGCTGCAACGCAGCACCGGCACGGCGATCCTGCTGATCACCCACGATCTCGGCGCGGTCGCAGAGCTCGCGGACGAGATGCTGGTGCTCTATGCCGGACGCTGCATCGAGGCGGGGGCCGCGGACGCGATCGCGACAACGCCGCGTCATCCCTATACGCGGGGTCTGCTGAACTGTGTTCCGCACCTCGCCCTTGGCGAGCCGCCGCGGCCCTGGGTCGATCTCGGCGAGATCCCCGGCATGGTGCCGCCACTCGGCGCGCGCGGTGCCGATTGCGCCTTTCTCGCAAGATGCGCGCAGGCCCGCGACATCTGCCGTGCGAAGCTGCAGCCTGCGCTCGAGCCGATTGCCCCGGGGCACGCCGTGTCGTGTTGGCGCAGGACGGAGATCGCGGCATGAGCATGGCGGAAGCCATCCGCGGGACAGGCGCCCAAGAGGTGCTGCTCGACGTCAACGACCTCGTCGTGCATTTTCCGGCCGGCCGCCGCCATGGCAAGCCGTCCTTCGTGCACGCGGTCGACGGCGTCAGCTTTCGCGTTCGCCGCGGCACCACCTTCGGCATCGTCGGCGAGAGCGGCTCGGGCAAGTCGACCACCGCGCAGGCCGTGATGCGGCTGGTGCCGGCGACATCCGGCCAGATCGTGTTCGGCAACCGCGACATTGCGGGCCTCACCGGCCAGCCGCTGCGCGAGGTGCGGCGGCATCTGCAGATCGTGTTCCAGGACCCGTTCTCGGCGCTCAATCCGCGCCGCCGCGCGGGCGATCAGATCCGCGAGCCCCTCGACCTGCTCGGAATCGGGACGCGCAGCGAGCGCGACGAGCGGGTGCGCAGGCTGCTGGCCGAGGTTGGATTGCCGCCGCAAGCCGCCGACCTGTTTCCGCATCAGTTTTCCGGCGGCCAGCGCCAGCGTTTGTGCATCGCTCGGGCGATGGCGCCAGAGCCCGACCTGATCGTCTGCGACGAGGCGGTGTCCGCGCTCGACGTGGCGATCCAGGCGCAGATCCTCAATCTGTTGAAGCGGCTGCAGCGCGAGCGCGATCTCACTTACATCTTCATCTCGCACGATCTCGGCGTGATCCAGAAATTCTGCGATGAGGTCGCGGTGATGTATCTCGGCAAGATCGTCGAGCAGGCGCCGGCGGCCGACATCTTCGCCGCGCCCCGTCATCCCTATACGTGGTCGCTGATTGCGGCCGCCGCGCCGCCCGGCCCGATGCGTGAGGACCTCAAGCGCCGCTATCTCGTCAAGGGCGATCCGCCGAGCCCGGTCGATCCGCCGCCCGGCTGCCGTTTCGCGCAGCGCTGCCCGATGGCGATCGACGAATGCACGCAGCGTCTCCCCGTTCTGGATGCAATCGGATCACATCATTACGTTGCGTGCCACCGTGCTGCCGAGCTGCCCTGAGACAAGCGGGCCGTGCAATCGCGCGATATCAGCTCGGCGCACGCGAGCCTGCTCGGCTCCAGCTGGAGTATGAGGTCGACTGATCGCAGAGCTCGGGCCCAGGTCGCCGCGAGACAGCCCAGTCATGCCTGCTGTTTGAAACGTGGAGAAGGGCCCAGACTATTCCGCGCTGGCGTTGCCATGTGTCCTTTTCCAGGAGCCCTTCGACGAAAGCCCGTTCGTGGACATGCATCGGCCGTCCGCGCCGTCGTGCAACACGAACCGGACTATGCACCCGCTGGAAAGACATGGATGTTGGCCAGTCAATCAACCGATTGGTTGAGACCCGGATTCGTCGGCTCAGGGGGCCGGCGCGAAATGATCGGCGTGGTCCGGAAATTGCTTGACTAAGTGTGGTGCCTGTCTCAGCGTCATCAGCGCGAGGACACGGCAGATGTCCCGAATGGAGTGAAATCGAGGAGGGGAGGCCATGCTGATGCTTTTGGGCCGCTCGGACGCGGCAACCAGCGAAGCCGTGCACTTCGCCCAGTCCATATTGGACGGATCGGCGACAGCATTTTATGAGATCGACGGAGGGTACAATCTCCAGCGCTTCCTGTTGTCGGGCATTCCGGAGCCGTTTCACCGGCAGTATCTCGAGGGCATGAGCGAGTTCGATCCGCAGCATCCGCGTCACGCGGGAGCTCTTGCGGTCGCGCGGCTGAGCAGGACGATGTCTGGCAAACAGCCCGACGAGATGGCGCCCTACCGCGCCTTCGTCGATCAGTGCGGGATCGTCGATATGGTCGACTTCTTCTTCCGGCGTGATGACCAGATCGTCGCCGGCATGAGTGTCGCATGGAACAAGGATGCACGGATTCCTGAGGGGGCTGAGGCCATCGCCCAGAAGATTCATCAGTATCTTCAATTCAACCTTGTCGGCCGGCCAGCCGGGTCCGAGGACGGGCAACGCTACGGTCTGACCAGCCGCGAGATGGATGTGGTGCGGCTCCTGTGCTGCGGCCGCACCAATCGCGAGATCGGCGAATGTCTGAAGATCGGCCAGGCGACGGTGAAGACGCACCTGATCCACATCTTCGAGAAGCTCGGCGTGGAAACGCGATCCGCCGTCGTGGCGCTGATGGCGCGGCCGAACTAGCGCGCGGCCGCTCTCGCTCAGGCGCTTGCGAGGCCGTGGTCGATGGCGGCAGCGATTGTTCTCGCATCGTCGGCGGTGATGATCAGAGGCGGCGACAGGATGATGTTGCTGCCGGAGACGCGCACCATCACGCCGGCCTCGTAGATCGCATCGGCGATCCTGCCGACAGTCTTCTTGTCGAGCGCCTTCTTCGTGGCGCGATCCGCCACCAGCTCCAGCGCGGCCATCAATCCCTTGCCGCGGACATCTCCCACGATGTCATGCTTCTGCTTCAGCGCGGCGAGCGCGTCGTTGAGGACGATGCCCGAGGCTGCGGCCTTTGCATCGAGTTGCAGCCGCTTGGTTTCAGCCAGCGCGGCAATGCCGGCGGCGCAACCCACCGGGTGACCCGAATAGGTGTAGCCGTGGCCGATCGAGCCGAAGCTGGTCTCGTCGCTCTCGAACGCCTCGGCCATCTTGTCGCCGATCATGGTTGCCCCCAGGGGGAAATAGCCTGACGTGACCGCCTTCGCGATCGTCATCATGTCCGGCTTGACGTTCCAGAGCCGTGCGCCGGACCAGGCGCCGGTGCGGCCGAATCCGGTGACGACCTCGTCCGAGATCAGCAGGATGCCGGTGCGGTCGCAGATCTCGCGCACGAGTCCCATGAAGCTGTCATGCGGCACGATCACGCCGCCGGCGCCCAGCACGGGCTCCATGATGAAGGCGGCGATGGTATCCGCGCCCTGGAATTCGATCTCATCGACCAGCGCATTGGCACAGAGCTGCGCGAGCTTAGCCGCATCGGTCTCGTTGAACGGATTGCGATAGGTCCAGGGCGAGGGGATGTGGTGGGCGCCCGGCAGCAGCGGCTCGTAGTTGCGGCGGAAATTGGCGTTGCCGTTGACCGACGCGCCGCCGAAATGCGTGCCATGGTAGCCCTTTTTGAGCGACAGGAACTTGGTGCGGTCGCGCTGACCCTTGATCTTCCAGTACTGCCGCGCAAGCCGCAGCGCCGTCTCGACGGAGTCGGAGCCGCCCGAGGTGAAGAACGCCCGGGTCATGCCTTCGGGCTTGAACCATTCGGTCAGCTCGTAGGCAAGCTCGATCGCCGGGCCTGTCGACACGCCGCGGAAGCCGGAATAATACGGCAGCTCGCTGAGCTGATCGGCAATCGCCTGCTTGATCGGGTCGCAGCTATAGCCCAGCGTCACGTTCCAGAGGCCGCCGACCGCGTCGAGCACCGACTTGCCATGGATATCGGTGACGTGGACGCCCTCGCCCTTGGCGATGATGCGCGGCGGATGGTCCCGCATCTCCTTCGGATGCGCCATCGGGTGCCAGATGCGCCGGGCGTTGTTCTCGATGAGAAAGTTGATGTCGCGCATGGAGTGCTCCGATGGTGGTCAGTCGAAAACGAGGCCAAGCATCTGCAAGGCCTGACTATACGATTTTTCGGGGTGCCGGACATCGAACCAGACGGTCGACAAGCCGCAGGCGACCGCGCCGTCGATGTTGCGCTGCTGGTCGTCGACGAAGACGCAGGCTTGCGGCGCGAGCCGCAGAGCGTCGCACGTCGCCAGGTAGGCGCGGCGATCAGGCTTCAGGATCCCCGTGTGCGTGGCATCGATGATGACGTCGAAATGCGCGAGCAGCGGCAGCCGGTGCCGAAAGTCCTCACCATAGAAGAGGTCGAGCTCGTTGGAGAGAATGGCAAGCTTGCAGCCGGCGCGGCTCGCAATGCGAATGGCGCGCTCGGCTTCGGGACGGATGACCAGCGCCGGATCGGCGCCGCGCGCGCGGCGCACGAAGGTCTGCATGTCGCGCCAGTCCTCGCCGACGAGCCTGCCGACCTCGCGGCTTCGGGCCGCCCAATAGTCGCGCTCGGACAACTCGCCACGTTGCATGGCCGACCAGAGCGGATCGCTGTCCTCATCGAACGGGCCGCGCCAAGTCAGCGTGCCCGCGGCAAGGCCGAGCACGGCCTCCGTTGCGTCGTGGGTTTCGAACAGGGTCTTTGAAATCACCCCGCCGAAATCCAGAACCAATGCACGTGACGAGGCGGCGGTCATCGCTGCTCCGCGTGGGGCACGCCGGCCGGGATGATGCCGCCGGCAACCCAGCGATCGAAGATCGCGAGCACCTTTGCAGCGAAGCCCTTGTCGTTGATGTGGTCCTCGATCTCATGCAGCTCGACCGGCGGATGCAGGGCGCCGCGCATTTCCGTGACGAAGGCGTCGAGGCCCTCCGGATCATGCAGCGGCTCGCCGTCCTGATCCCATTGCTGGATCCCGCCGGCCGGGAGCACAAACGCAACTGGCGCATTCATCGCAGAGAGCTTGGCCGCGATCGCGCGCGCGATCCGGCGCCGGTCGGCGGGACGCGACGTCGCGGAAGCGAGCAGACGATTATGCGCGTGGAACGGGCGGTCGGCGAGCTCGGTCGGCACCGGCAGCCAGGCGGGGAAGTCCACCATGTCGATGGCGCCGGGCGCCACGATCTGCGGAATGCCGTTGCGGCCCGCATTCGTCAGCCGATCGGAGCCGGAATTCACCACCGAGCCCATCAGCTGATTGGCGACCTCCTGCAGGCTGAGATCGAGCACCGCGGCAAATCCGCGATGCGCAGCGATCGACTCCATCGCGCGGCCACCCATGCCGGTGGTATGAAAAACCACGACCTCGTAGCCGCGCGCCTCGAGCTGAGGCTTCAGATCGACCATGTAGCTCAGGCAGCTCTTGCCGAGCGACGTCAGCGCCACGATCGGCCGGTCGGGCCGCGGCCTGATCGCGCTGCGGGCTGCGCCGACGATCGCACCGCAGCCTTGCGACAGCACCGCGGCGCAGGTGCCGTTGAGGCCATAGAGCCCGCCCGCCCACAGGATCATCATCAGATCGGCCGCGATGCGTTCCGGCGGGATCAGATGCGAGAACGCGATCGTCGAGACGATCAGCTTGGGAAAGCCGAGCGGCAGCGCAAGTGCGACGTCGAGCGCCAGGTCGGTGCCCATGGTGCCGCCGATCGCGATCATGGCGTCGATCTCACCTTGGTCGCATAACCGTCGTGTCAGGCGCGCCGCGCCGCGTGCCATCAGGGTCATCGACGAGTTCTCGTCGCCGCTGGCGATCACCGCCTCGATCGTCGTGTCGGCAGCGGCAGCCACGGCATGCTTGTCGTGCGCTGCCGCGTAGGGAGGATCGCCGAGCACGCTGATGTCCATCATGACGGCCTCGCCGCCGGCGCCGCCGATGCAGCGCTGCATGAACAGGAGCTCGTCGGCCTTGGTATCGCCGGTGCCGATCAGCAGGATGCGCGGAGGTGATCTGTTGGTCATGGTCTTGGAATGTCGTCTCGAATGCGAGGAGGGCGGCAATCTGTCGTCGTGAGCAGCCGAGTGGTGCCCGCAACCTATGAAGTTGTTGCAATGCATGACATCCACCTATCGGTGGATTGCGAGAAAAGGCTCATCCGGCTGAATGAGGTACGATCGGACTCGGCAGCGTGGCGATCGATCAGCCGGTTCTTTACAGGGCTCCTTCATGTTACAATCCGAAATCGACGCGTTGCGTGGAGCGGCTGTCTCTGCGCAACGGCTCTTCATCGCCGGTGCCGTTGCCGAGAGTTCGGCCGGCAGTCGTTTGGACGTGATCTCCCCGATCGATGGCAGGCGGCTGACGACGATTGCTGACGGCAGCGCCGAAGATATCGATCGCGCGGTGCTGGCCGCGCGACGAGTCTATGACAGCGGAGCATGGTCGCGCGCGGCGCCCGCGGAGCGCAAGACGGTGCTGCTGCGATTCGCCGATCTCGTCGAGCGCCATGCGCTCGAGCTCGCGGTGCTCGGCGTGCGCGACAACGGCACCGAGATCGGCATGGCCTACAAGGCGGAGCCGCTGTCGGCAGCAGGCTCCATCCGCTACTACGCGGAGGCCATGGACAAAGTCTATGGCGAGATCGCGCCCACCAGCCGCGATGTGCTCGGCTTGATCCATCGCGAGCCGCTCGGCGTGATCGGCGTGATCGTTCCATGGAACTTTCCGTTGATGATCGGCGCCTGGAAAATCGCGCCCGCGCTTGCCGCCGGAAACTCCGTGGTGGTGAAGCCGCCAGAGACCGCGTCGCTGACGCTGCTGCGCCTGGCGGAGCTGGCGAGCGAAGCCGGTTTGCCCGAAGGCGTGCTGAACGTCGTCACCGGGCGCGGCGCCACCGCCGGCGAGGCGCTGGCCCTGCACATGGATGTCGACGTTCTGGCGTTCACGGGGTCGGGAGCAGTCGGGCGACGGCTGCTGGAGTATTCGGCGCGCTCAAATCTGAAGCGAGTCTATCTTGAGCTCGGCGGCAAGTCGCCGAACGTGGTCTTCAACGATGTCGTGGACATCAAGCAGGCCGCCAAGGTGTCGGCGAACGGCGTCTTCCGCAACTCCGGTCAGGTTTGCGTGGCCGGCTCGCGGCTGCTGGTACAGTCCAGAATCTATGACCGGTTCTTGAGCGAGCTGCTCGCGGTCACAGCCAAGCTCAGGGTCGGCGATCCCCTCGATCTCAGCTCCGATATAGGCGCCGTCAACAGCGATGCTCAATTGCGCAAGAATCTCGACGTCGTACGGCAGGCGGAGGAGGAGGGGGGAGAGCGGCTGTGTGGGGGTGAGCGGCTGCATGAGACCGGCGGCGGCTACTACATGGCTCCGACAATCTTCGCCGGTGTGAGCCCCGGCATGCAGCTGTGGCGCGAAGAGGTGTTCGGCCCTGTGCTTGCGGTGACGCGGTTCGAGGATGAGGACGATGCGGTGCGGCTCGCCAATGCGAGCGTCTACGGACTGGCCGCCGCGGTCTGGACCGGATCGCTCCGGACAGCGCATCGGATGGTGCGCGCGATCAATGCCGGCGTGGTGCATGTTAATACCTATGGCGGCACTGATCTGACGGTGCCGCTCGGAGGTTTCAGGCAGTCCGGCTTCGGCCGCGACAAGTCGCTGCACGCGCTCGACGAATACACCGATCGGAAAACCGCCTGGATTGCGCTATGACGCCGCCAGCACATCCGGCGCTCGACCGGCTGATCGACGCGGAGCAGGCGCGCTTCCTGCGCGAACATCCGCGCTCGGCGGCCGCGTGGCGGGAGGGGCAGCGACACTTCCTGTATGGCGGCCCGTCGCACTGGATGCGTCGCTGGGCGGGCGGCTTTCCGGTCTATGTCGATGCGGCGTCCGGTGCCCATTTTAGGGATATCGACGGTCGCGATTATGTCGACTTCTGCCTTGGCGATACGGGCGCGATGTGTGGCCACGCGCCCGAGGCCGTGACGCGAGCGGTTACGCGGCAGATCGCGCGCGGCGCCACGATGATGCTGCCGACCGAGGACAGTCTTTGGGTCGGCGCCGAGCTGTCGCGCCGCTTCGGTCCCCGCTATTGGACCCTGACGACCTCGGCAACCGATGCCAACCGCGCGGCCATTCGGATAGCACGCATGATCACCGGTCGTGCCAAGGTCCTGGTGTTCTCCGGCTGCTATCATGGCGGGGTCGACGAGGCGCATGTCGAACTTCGCGACGGGCGGGTCGGGCTGCGCAACATGATTCACCCAAATGCAGTCGCCTATGACGCCGTGGCGAAGGTGGTCGAATTCAACGACGTTGCGGCGATGGAGATGGCGCTTGCGGAAGGCGATGTCGCCTGCGTGCTCACCGAGCCCGTGATGACGAATTTCGGCATGATCCCGGTCGCCGACGGGTTCCACCGCGCCCTGCGCGAGGCGACGCGGCGCGCCGGCACCGTGTTGATCATCGACGAGACGCATACGTTGTCGTGCGGGCCGGGCGGCTACACCGCGCTTCACGGGCTTGCGCCGGACATCCTCGTCGCCGGCAAGGCAATCGCCGGCGGCATTCCGGCCGGTGTTCTCGGTCTCGATGAGGCCGTTGCCGAGCAGCTGTGGCACATCGTGCCACAGGTCAATCCGCGGCAGCGACAATCGGCGCACCTTGGGTTCGGCGGCACGCTGGCTGGCGGCGCGTTGGCGGTGGCCGCGATGCGTGCCGTCCTGGAGGACGTGCTGACGGCCCCAGCCTATGCACGCATGATTGGACATGCCGAATGCCTCGCCGCGCGGGTCGGAGACTTGATCTCCCGCAACGCTTTGCCCTGGCACGTGACCCAGATCGGCGCCCGCATCGAGATCATGTTCATGCCTGATGCGCCGCGCAATGGAGCCGACGTGATCGCGGCACGACAGCCGGATCTCGAGACGTTGATGCACGCCTACTACATGAACGAGGGCATCCTGATCACGCCGTTTCACGGAATGCTGCTGACCTGCCCTGCAACATCGTCCGCCGATGTGGACACGCATGGCGAGATTTTCGAGCGCTTCGTCGGGCTGGTCCGGGATGCAGGAGTGATCTGATCGTGGCGTCGCCGTTCGACCTGACGGAGCGCGTTGCTCTGGTGACCGGCGGCGGCCGGGGTATTGGCGCTGCGATCGTGACGCGGCTGGCGGAGGCGGGAGCTCACGTCGTGATCGCCAATCGCTCGCGTAATGTGGCCGAATCGCTCGCGGCCGATTTGGGCGGACGGCATCTCGCGGCGAGCGTCGCGGGGTTCGATAAACTCGATCGTGGCGGTCTGCACGAGCTCGTGAGTGACGTGGCTGGCCGTTTCGGCCGGCTCGACATTCTAGTGCACAACGCAGGCGGCTGCCCCTGGGCCGGCATCGAGGAGCTCGACGAAGACAAGCTCGATCAGGCCATGTCGATCAACCTCACCGCGGCCATCTGGCTCATCCAAGCGGCCGTGCCGTTCATGCGCATGCAGCAATATGGGCGAATGTTGGTGACTTCGTCGATTTCGGCCCGGCTGGCGATGGGGGGAGGCGCGCACTACTCGGCCGCAAAGGCAGCGATAAACGCATTCATCCGAGGCACGGCCTTCGAATTGGCGCGCGACGGGATCACGGCAAACGCCGTGGAGCCGGGGTTCATCGCCAAGCCCGGGCGAGGGACCTTTAGCACTCCCGAAAATCTGTCCCGGGTCGCTCGCCATATTCCGATGGGACGGATCGGGACCGCCGACGACGTTGCCTACGCGATGCTTTATCTCGCCTCCGAGCAGGCCCGCTACGTCACCGGGCAGACCATTGTGGTCGACGGGGGAGCGACGCTTCCCGAGACGGGCTTTGCAGCGGAACGACAATGGGGCTGATGCGCGAGCCGTTGGCGCCGCAGTAGCCGCGCGCCGCGGCGACTACTCATCAACAAATGAAGGCCAGGCGTGACACCGATCGACGCGAACGGGTCGCCGGGAGCTGCCCGTGGTCGTGTGCGGGGCGGCCGTCCGTCCGGCAGGTACGGGACTCGCTGCGTCATCAACCAAACGGCTGATTGTGACAGGCGGACGCGCGGAACAAGCTCAGGGCGCAATCGGGATCGGGGAATGAGCGAGATCAAGACTAGCGCCGACATGCTGTTCCGGAACGGGCGGATCTACACTGTCGATCCCGGCCGTCCCTGGGCAAGCTGCGCGGCGGTGAAGGCAGGGCGCTTCGTCGCCGTCGGCGAGGAATCCGACATCGAACCCTTCGTCGGCAGCGACACCGAGGTGGTGGATCTTGCGGGCCGTATGGCCATGCCGGGCATCGTCGACATCCACAACCACATCATGATGGGTGGTCAGGCCGATCTCTACGAGCTGCGCTTTTCGTCGAGCCATTCGATCAGCGAAATCGCGGGTGCCGTGAGGGGGGCGGCGGAGAAGGCGGCTCCCGGAAGCTGGATCGTCGGTGGACAGTTCGGCAACGACCTGTTGCAAAGGCTCAACACCGATGCCGCCGCAGCGGAGCTCAACGCTGCGAGCCTCGGCCACCCCGTGCTGCTGCGCGACGACAGCTATCACAATCGCTGGGCGAGCGCCGAGGCGTTACGGCTCGCCGGTGTCACCGAGGAGACGGAGAACCCCGTCGACGGCGAGATCGGCCGGGATCTCGACAGTGGCAGGCTGACCGGGCTGATGGTGGAAGCAGCCTCGGGCATCATCGAGCGCGCGCTCGCGAAGGTCGGCCATTACACCGCGGAGATGGACCGCGCTGCGGTCGCCCGTTCGATCGCCGTGCTGAACTCGTTCGGCGTTACCGGCTTCGTCGACGCCGCGAGCATGCAGCCGATCCTGGCCGCGCTGAAGGGGCTTGACGACCGCGGCGAGTTGTCGGCGTGGGCGGTCTGCGCCATGCCCATCGTGGAGCCCGGCTTCATGTTCGGCACCTCGGGCGAGGAACTGTTCGCGTTGCGCGATCAGTATCGCTCCGCCCACGTGAAGCCCGACTACGCCAAAATGTTTCTCGATGGCGTCCCCGGCGCCAAGACGGCCGCTTTTCACGAACCCTACGTGGCCGATCCCGTGCGCGGCTGCTGCTTTCGCGGCACCACCATGCTGACCGTGCCGGAGCTGATCCGCTGGCTCGGAAAATGCGAGAAGCTCGGCCTCGCGGCCAAGATCCACTGTGCCGGCGATGCCGCCGTCACGCAGGCGCTCGATGCAATCGAGGTGGTGCGCTCGTTCAACGGGCCGACGGCACTCATCCATCACGTCGCGCATGCGAGCTACATTGCGCCCGACGATATCCGGCGCTTCGCCGATCTCGGTGTCGCGGCCGACCTCTCGCCGATCATCTGGTTTCCGACGGTCTTCCTCGAGGCGCACAAGGCAGCGATGGGCGCGGAGCGGGCACAGCGGTTCTGGCCCAATCGCGATCTGAAGCTGGCCGGTGCGTTGATGGCCGGCGGCTCGGACTGGCCGGTCATCCCGAACCCGGATCCCTGGCACGGCATCGAAGGCATGGTGACGCGACGCAATCCAGCGGGCGACTTTCCCGGCCTGGCGCTCTGGCCCGAGCAGGCGCTCGACCTGGCAACAGTGATCGAGATCTACACCATCGATGCCGCGCGAGCCGCGGGCCTCGGCGGCTTCACCGGATCGATCGAGGTCGGCAAGTCTGCCGATTTGATCGTACTGAACCAGCCGCTCTTCGAGATCCCTGCTGATCAGCTCGCGGAAACGATTGTGCAGATGACCTTCTTCGAGGGGCGCAAAGTCTATGAGCGAAACCATGAGCAGTGACTCGCTCATTCCAATCACCGTTCTGACCGGCTTTCTCGGTAGCGGCAAGACCACTGTGCTGAACCATCTGTTGCGTCAGCCCGGCATGGACGGGGTGGTCGCGATCATCAACGAGTTCGGCGAGGTCGGCCTCGATCATCTCCTGGTCGAGACGAGCGAGGAGCGCTTCGCACTGCTCGACAATGGATGTGTCTGCTGCTCGGTCCGCGAGGATCTCGTCGCGCTGCTCGACGACCTGTCGTCGCGTCAAGCCCGCGGTGCGCTACCGCCGGTCCGGCGCATCCTGGTCGAAACCACCGGTCTTGCCGATCCGGTGCCGGTGCTGCACACGTTGATGACGGCGCCGAGCGTGGTCGCGCGCTATCGGATCGATGGTGTCGTGGTGACTGTCGACGCGGTCAACGCGATCTCCTCGTTCGAGAGGCACGAAGAAGCCGTCAAGCAGATCGCGATGGCCGACCGGATCTTGTTGACAAAATCCGATCTCGCCGAAGCTGGGACCCTCGCTGCGGTGGAGCAGTCGATCCGCTCCATCAATCCGACGGCCCCCGTCATCCGCGTGGCGCAGCACGGAGCGATCGCGCCGGACGCCGTATTCGAGGCCGGCCTGTTCACGCCGCAGGTGCGATCGGAGCGGGTCGAAGCCTGGTTTGCAGCGGCCGCCGCGGCCCACGCGCAGCCGCATCCTGATCATCACGCGTACGGCAAGCGCATCTCTTCCTTCAGTCTGGTCGTGAACGAGCCGATCCGCTGGGCCGCCTTCTCGCGCTGGCTGGACTACGTCGTCGCGCTCAAGGGAGACGACCTGCTTCGGTTCAAGGCGCTGGTCAACGTCGAAGATCGGCCGCAAGGGCCCTTGGTGGTGCACGCGGTGCAGCATGTGCTGCATCCGCCGATCGCGCTGGAGTCATGGCCGTCGGACGACCGCAGCTCCCGCCTCGTGTTCATCGTCCGCGATATTGCCGCCCACGCCATCGAGCACACGCTCGCGCGTTTCGGCGAAATCAGTCGCGACAGCATTGCGCGGCCGGCTGCATGAGACCGGCGGCTTTCCATTAACGCTTGATTTGCAGGAGACATGTCGTGACGAAGATCGGTAGCGGGAAGGTCAGTCGGCGCAGCCTGCTCAAGGCCGCCGGAACGGCAGGATTGGCGGCGGCCAGCAATGTGCCGCTGGTGAATATTGCAGGAGCCGCGTCGAGTACCATCAAGATCGGCTGGTGCGGCTGCCTTTCGGGCGTACGCGCCCCCTTTGCCGAGCCGGATCCCTGGATCCACGAGCGGATGAAGGGTCTGGTGAAGGACGGTCTGAAGATCGGCGGCAAGAACTACGCCGTGGAGTTCGTGATCAAGGACGATCAGTCCGATCCCAACCGTGCGTCGGTCGTGGCCAGCGAGCTCGTACTGCGCGAGAAATGCGATCTCATCCTGGTCGAGGATGGCGACGCGGAGATCCCGATCGGCGAGCTGGCGGATGCCCGCGGCGTGCCGACGATTTCGACCATGCTGCCCTGGCAAGGCTGGATGTTTCCGCGCAAATCCACGCCCGACAAAGGCTTCCCCTACACGTTCCATTTCTTCTGGGGCGCCGACGACGTCGTGAAGAATTTCGTCGGCATGTGGCAGTCGGTCGAGACCAACAAGAAGGTCGGGACGCTCTACATCGACAATCCCGCAGGCACGGCGTTTTCCGATCAGAAGCTCGGCCTGCCGGCCGGCATCAGGCAGGCCGGCTTCCAGGAGGTCTCGACCGGCAGCTTCCAGATCGCAACCGATGACTTCTCCAATCAGGTGTCGACCTTCAAGAATGCCGGTGCGGACATCGTCTCGGGCTTTGCCTACGGCAATCATTGGGTCACGTTGTGGAACCAGGCCGCGCAGGCCGGCTTCAAACCGCAGATCTGCACCGTCGCGGCGGCTTTCCTGTTTCCAAGCGCGGTCAATGCACTCGGCGACCGCGGCGACGGCATGTCGACGGAGGTGTGGTGGACGCCAGCCTATCCGTTCAGATCCTCGCTCACCGGCCAGAGTGCCGCCGAGCTTGCGGCCGAGTGGGAGAAGACGACCGGCAAGCAATGGACGCAGCCGATCGGCTATGCGCACGCGCTCTGGGAGGTCGGCTTCGCGGCGCTGCGCAACAGTGATCCCAAGGACAAGACTTCGCTGCGCGATGCCATCGCCGGGCTCGATCTCGAGACCGTCGTCGGCCCGGTCAAATTCAAGGGTAGCCCGATTAAGAACGTCGCGGTGACCTCGCTGTCGGGAGGGCAATGGCGCAAGACCAAGAGCGGCAAGTCGCCCTACGAGCTCCTGATCGTGCACAATGGCACCGCGCCGTTCATCCCGAAGCAGGCCGATCTCGCACTGCTGTCGAAGCTCGCCTGAGGGATGGCCGCGTGCTGCGCGTAAAGAATCTCTGCAAGAATTTCGGGGTCATCCGGGTTGCGGATGACCTCGACTTCGAGCTCGCTCGCGGCGAGTGCCTCGGCGTGATCGGTCCGAACGGCGCCGGCAAGAGCTCGATTCTGAACCTGATCGTCGGACTGATCAAGCCGGATGCCGGCACGATCATGCTCGATGGCCGCGATATCACCGCCGAGCCGCCGCATCGCCGGGCCCGGCTCGGCATCGGCCGCGCCTTCCAGATTCCGCAGCCATTCCCCCATCTGTCCGTCTATGAAAACGTGCTGGTTGCCGCAACCTATGGCGGCCGCCTGCACGGCGCCGCGGCCACCGACTGGGCCATGGAGGTGCTTGGCCGCACCTCGCTCGCCGGCAAAGCGGATCGCGTCGCCGGCAACTTGCCGCTGATCGACCGCAAGCGGCTCGAATTCGCCAAGGCGCTCGCCTCCAGGCCGCGCCTGATCCTGCTCGACGAGATCGCTGCCGGACTGACCGAGCCGGAGGTCGAGCGGCTGATCGACATCATCGCGGGCGTGAAGGCCGATCACGCCATGATCTGGATCGAGCACATTCCGCACGCCCTGCGCGCCGTCGCCGATCGCATCCTCGTGCTGAATTTCGGTCGCAAGGTGCTGGATGGACCGCCTGCGGAGGTGATGGAGAGCCGGACGGTCAAGGAAATCTACATGGGGCTCACGGCCGATGACATTGCTTGAGGTGGCGGGCCTCGACGTCTTTCACGCCGATCTGCAGGCGGTGTTTGGTCTCGACTTTACGGTCGCCGAGCGCGAAGCCGTGGCGCTGGTCGGCGCCAATGGCGCTGGCAAGACCACCTTTCTGCGTGCGCTGGTCGGACTGATCGACAGCAAGCGCGGCAGCGTCCGGTTCGCCGGCGGCGACATCGTGAACATGCCGGCCGAGCGCATCGCGCGGCTCGGCCTCGGCATGGTGCCCGAGGGGCGCATGCTGTTCGATACGCTGACCATCGAGGAAAACCTCCTGATGGGGCAGGTGAGCAGGCGGCCGGGATCGTGGACCCTGCGGCGCGTGTACGACCTGTTTCCGGCGTTGCAGGAGCGGCGCAACCACATGCCGCGGCAGCTCTCCGGCGGGCAGCAGCAGATGGTCGCGATCGGCCGCGCGCTGATGTGCAATCCGCGCCTGCTGCTGTGCGACGAGATTTCTCTTGGCCTGGCGCCGGTGATGGTGGAGCAGATCTACGGCGCGTTCGCCGACATTCGCAGCGAGGGGACGGCGCTGGTGCTCGTCGAGCAGGACGTCAAGCGCGCCGCGAGTGCGAGCGACCGCATCTACTGCCTGCTCAAGGGACGCGTGTCGCTGTCGGCGAGCGCAGGCGAGGTCGGTCTCGCCGAGCTGACGCAAGCCTATTTCGGAATGTAAGCGAGGGGACATGGCCTGGTTGGAGACGCTGGTGAACGGGGCGCTGCTGGGCGGGCTATACGGCCTGCTCGGCATCGGGCTTGCGCTCGTTTTTGGCGTGATGCGGCTGGTCAACATTGCCCATGGCGAGTTCATGGTGCTGGCGGCCTATCTCGCCGTGATGCTCGTCGGCCTGTTTCCGCAGGTGCATCCGCTGTTCGTGCTGATCCCGGTTGTGGTCGCGGCGTTCGGCGTCGGCTATCTCTATCAGGCTGCTGTCATGAACCGGGTGGCCCGCGCGCCGGACCCGCTGGCGCCGCTCTTGCTGACCTTCGGGGTTTCGATCGTGCTGCGCAACCTGATGGTCGAGATCTTCGGCGCAGACGTCAGGGGATTGCAGCTCGGCGAGCTCTCCCGCGCGAGCATCAGTCTGTTCGGGCTGACCATCGGCGTCATGCCGTTGCTGACGCTCGGCGTGGCCGTGTTGTTGTTCCTGCTGCTGCAATGGGCGCTCAAGCGCACGGTGTTCGGCCGCATCGTGCGGGCCACCGCGGACCGGCGCGACATCGTCCGTCTGTTCGGCGTCAGGCCGGACATGGTCTACAACTACGTCATGGGCCTGTCGCTGGCGCTCGGCGCCATCGGCGGCGTGCTGCTGGCGGTTCGCTCGAGCTTCACCCCGTTCTCCGGCGTCGAACGCCTGCTGATCGCCTTCGAGGTCGTGGTGCTCGGCGGCATCGGTTCGTTCTGGGGCGCGCTGCTCGGCGGCATCGTGCTCGGCATGGCGCAGCTCGCCGGCCTGAAATGGGACGCGAATGCGGGCCTGCTCTATGCGCATCTGTTGTTCTTCGTGATGCTGCTGATCCGGCCCGCCGGCCTGGTCGCGAGCAGGGCGTGATCCGATGAGAGCAATCGTGATCTCCTCGACCATCGCGGCGGCGCTGCTCGTCGCCGGCCCATGGCTGCTCGGCGAGGGCACCTTGCGGTTTGCGACCGAGTGCCTGCTGGTGCTGGCGATGGCGCAGATGTGGAATCTGCTGGCCGGGTATGCCGGGCTGGTGTCGTTCGGTCATCAGGTGTTCGTCGGCATCGGCGCCTACGGTCTGTTCCTGATCTCCGATACGTTCGAGCTGTCGCCTTACTGGGTTCTGCCGGTCGCGCCGCTGGCGTGCGCGACCGTCGCTGCGATCATCGCGCTGCCATTGTTCCGGCTGCGCGAGGCGTATTTCTCGATCGCGATGTGGGTGTTCTCCGAGATTGTTGCCGCCCTCGTCATGAAGGCCGGCTGGCTTGGCGGGACGTCGGGCCTGCCGCTGAAATCGAGCCGGCTCATGGATCTCGACTGGTTCGAGCCGGCGCTGTTCTGGATGGCCGGGACGCTGGCGCTCGGGACAATCGGCGGCCTGTTTGTTCTGATGCGCTCCGGCTTCGGACTCGGCCTGATGAGCGTGCGCGACAACGATCTGGCGGCAATGAGCGTCGGCGTCGACGTCCAGCGCAATCGCTTCATCGTGTTCGTGTTGTCCGCCGCCGGCTGCGGGCTTGCCGGCGCGGTCTCCTTCCTGGGCAACCTCTATGTCTCGCCCGCCGCGGCGTTCGACGTGAACTGGGTGGTCTACATGATGTTCGTCGTGATGATCGGCGGCATCGGCACGCTGGAAGGGCCGATCATCGGCACGGTGATCTTCTTCGGCTTGCGCGAGCTGATCACCGACCAGCTCGGACTATCCGCCGGCTGGTACCTCGTCGCGCTGGGTTCGGTCGCCGTGATCGTCATGTTGTGGTCGCCGCGCGGGCTGTGGCCGCCGCTGCGCGATCGATTCGGGCTCAATTTTCTCGGCGTCGGCCGGACAGCCCCTGCCGCGCCCGCGCTTGCTCCGCTGGCCGACAAGGCCGGACAAATGGGATAATGCGCCATGTCTGTGAACGGAATGCCGACCACCGCGACGGCTCCCGACGAGATTTGCTTTCTCAGCGCCACGGAGCAGCGCAAGCTGCTCGCCTCGCGGCGCATCAGCGCGCGCGAATTGCTCGACCTGCATCTCGATCGCGTGAAGCGCGTCAATCCATCCTGCAACGCCGTGGTCGCGCTGGATGAGGAGGGCGCGCGCCGTCAGGCCGTCGCCGCCGACGCGATAATGGCGCGTGGCGAGCAGATCGGGCCGCTGCATGGCCTGCCGATGACGATCAAGGATTCCTTCGCCGTGTCGGGCATGGCCGCGACCTGCGGGCTCGAAGACCTGCGCGACTATCGCCCGCCGTCAGATGCCGTCGCCGTGGCGAAGATCCGCGCCGCCGGCGCCGTGATGTTCGGCAAGACCAACCTGCCGGCGGGAGCGGCGGACCACCAGTCCTGCAACACGCTGTTCGGCCTGACGCGCAATCCGTGGGACGGCGAGCGCACCGTCGGCGGCTCCTCCGGCGGCTCGGCCGCAGCGCTCGCAGCCGGCCTGACGTCGCTGGAGCTCGGCAGCGACATCGGCGGCTCGATCCGTGTGCCCGCGCATTTCTGCGGTGTCTATGGTCACAAGCCGAGCTACGGCCTCGTCAGCACCGAGGGCCACATTCCGCCGCCGCCCGGCCATATCGCACCTGCTGAGCTCGGTGTCGCCGGCCCGTTGGCGCGCAGCGCGTTCGATCTCGAGCTGTTGTTCGACGTCGTCCAGGGCATGTCCGAGATCGAGGCTGCAGGGGCCGAGCTGCGGCTGCCGCGCGCACGGCATCAGGATCTCCGCGCCTTCCGCGTGGCGGTGTGGAGCGATGCAAAGTCCTATCCGCTCGACAATGGCTACGCGGCGGCGATCGACGCCTTCGTCGATGATCTCGTTCGCCTCGGCGTGACGGTCGACAGGGAGGCGCGTCCGCCGATCGATCCTGCTGCGAGCTACCAACTCTACCTGCAGACCTTGTTCGGCATCATCGGGGCCGGGCTGCCGCCGCCCGCCCGCGACGCGCTGCTCGCCGCGGGGGAGCAGGCGGAGCAGGGCAGCTACGCGCGCCGCGTCGCCGACGCGGTCAGCCAATCCTTGCCGCAGCATCTCGCCGCGGCGGAGCAGCGCCATCAGCTCTATCGCGCCTGGCGTCGCTTCTTCGCCGACTACGACGTGCTGATCTGCCCGGTGACGCCCACGGTGGCGTTCCCGCACGATGTCGAGCGGCTCGATCTCGCCGCGCAATTCACCCGTCGCCTGGCCGTGGATGGCGGCACAATTCCGTACATGGACAATCTGGCCTGGCCCGGATTGGTCACCGTCGCCAACCTGCCGGCCACGGCCATTCCGACCGGCCGCAAGGTCGGCAGCGTCCCCGCCGGGGTGCAGGTCGTGGGACCGTATCTCGGCGATCGCACCACGCTGAAGTTTGCCCAATTGGTCGAGCAGGCCCTGGGCGGCTTCGCCCGGCCACCCGGCCTCTGATTGGCTGTCAAAGGATCTGTCATGGACATCAGCACCGGTCGGCCGGTTACGCTTGCGCCCCGCGGAATGGTGACTTCGCCGCATGCGCTCGCTTCGAGCGCGGGGGTCGACATCCTGCGCGCCGGCGGCTCCGCGGTCGATGCCGCGATCGCGACCAGCGCCGTGCTGTCGGTGGTCTATCCGCACATGACGGGCCTCGGCGGTGACGCCTTCTGGCTGATCCATGACGGCCGCAGCGGAGCGGTCAAATTCCTGAACGGCGGCGGCAAGGCAGCCGGATCGGCCTCGCTGCCGGCGTTGCGCGAGAGAGGGATCAGCGAGATCCCGCTGCGCGGCATCATCCCGGCCACGCTGACGGTGCCGGGCGCGGTTGCCAGCTGGACCGAGGCGCATCGCGCCTTCGGCTGCCTGCCGCTCGCCAAGGTGCTCGAGAACGCCATCGCCTACGCGCAGGATGGCTTTCCCGTCACAGCCCGGCTGGCGAGCTTCATCGAGCTGATGCGTGACGAGCTTTGTCGCCAGCCGGAGGCGGCCGCGCTGTTCATGCCCGGAGGCGCAATCCCCGCGGCGGGCGCGAGGCTCGCAAATCCGGATCTCGCCCGGACGCTGCGCGCCATCGCGGACGCGGGCTGGGCCGGCTTCTACGGCGGGCCGGTGGCCGACGAGCTGACGCGCGTCTCGCGCGAGGCGGGAGGCTTTTTTGGCGACAGCGATCTGGCACGGCAGCGGGCGGGCTGGGGCACGCCGCTCGTCGGCCGCTACCGCGGCGTCGAGATCTACAACACGCCGCCGCCGACCCAGGGCTTCTCGGTGCTCGAGATGCTCAATCTGCTCGAGCCTCACGGACTGCACGAGAAGGATCTGCTCGGTCCCGACCGCGTGCATCTGATGGTCCAGGCCAAGCAGATCGCCTATCACGACCGCGACCGCGTGCTCGCCGACCCCGCCTTCGTCGATGTGCCGGATCAGGAGCTCATTTCCAGAGCCTATGCGGAGAGCCGCGCCGGACTGATCGATCCTCGTCGCGCGCTGCGCTGGGATCAGATTCCCTCCTATGGCAGCCTGGCCGGCGACACCGTCTATGTCGCGGTGGTCGACGGCGACGGCAACGCGGTCTCGCTGATCCAGAGCCTGTACGGTGCGTTCGGATCCTGCCTGGTCGCCGGCCGCACCGGAATCGTGCTGCAGAATCGCAGCGCGTATTTCTCGCTCGATCCCGACCATCCCAATCGGCTCGAGCCGGGCAAGATCCCCTTGCACACGTTGATCGCCTCGATCGCCAAGCGCGATGGCCGGCTGTGGAGCGTGCTCGGCTGCATGGGCGCGGACGGGCAGCCGCAGATCCAGCTCCAGCTGTATTCGGCGATGATCGATCACGGCCTCGACATCCAGGAGGCCATCGAGCTGCCGCGCTTCCTCTCCGGCCGCTTCGGACTCGGCGAGGCCCGGGATACGCTTCACATGGAAGGCCGCTTCCCGGAGGAGACGGTCAGCGAGCTGGCGCGGCGCGGGCACATCATCAACCGCTGGGGCGCATGGAACGAGATGGCCGGCCACGCCCACGGCATTACGCGCGACCCGCAGAGTGGCATTCTGGCCGGAGGTTCAGATCCACGGAGCGACGGTGCGGCCCACGGTTGGTAGTTCGGCGCGGACGTCGGAGGGGGCGACCGCTGTAGCGTGGCCTGCCGTTTACCAGGTCGAGTGCGAAGACGCCTCAACTTGGCTTCCCGCCGTCGAGCGCAGCGCAGACGGCCGGGTCGGCATTGTCGACGATGAGCGACCCATTCAGTGACTTGGAGCCTCTTGCCGCGCTTCTTGAACACCCAGTGCGTTGTGCCTTGGGCTAGTGCCTTGGGCTAGTGCCTTGGGCTAGTGCCTTGGGCTAGTGCCTTGGGTTAGTGCCTTGGGCTGGCGAACAAAGTCGTCTCCAATCCGATGTGGTCCGAGAGATAGTCCTGCGGGCCGGGGGTGACGACCCAGCGAATGCGTGACTTGAAAGCGCGCCGGCGCACACGCGAGACGTCGAGATTGAAGCCGTGAAATGCAGTCGCACGTTCCATGAACAGGTAGTCGATCCTGGATCCGGTGGGATTCGCGTCGTCCGGCTGCATGTCGTCGCAGTAGTAATCGACATCGTCTGACATCGTTGGCGTGGCAAGGGCCGGATCGTAGGCTTGCCGATATGCCTCGCTGGCGCGATAGACCTTACAGTTGGTATTGAAGTCGTTGTAGATCGGCTCGTCGCCCTCGCCGTGACGGTCGGTCAAACCATCGCTTTTCATCGTATCGAACGGGACGGTCCACAGGTCATAAAAGCCGGCCTGCTCCATCGCCGCGACCAGATTGTGGTATTCGTCGGTGTCCGCGCCGATGTTGAAATCTCCGGCGACAATGGCCACGTTGGATGGAAGGTGCGTCGCCTTGATGAAGGCAATCAACTCGTCAATCTGCCTGCGCCTGACGTCGATCTTCTCCGCGTCGGTCGGGCCGGGCGACAGAAGGCCGCCGTCGCCGGCATAAACGTGCGTCGAATATAGCTCGATCGCACCAAAGCCAACCGGGATACGCGTGAGCTGCACCCCCTTGTTCGCCCATTTGTCGGAATCGAACATGTAGCTCATCTCGCATCCGCCGGGCATGACTCGCGACACGCCGTCCGCGGCATAGACATGCCCGCCGCCATTCTCGATCGTCCGCGTCGGGCTGAGTACGAGAATCCCACTCTGCAGCTGCTTGTAGGCGAGGGAGCCGGTCGGTCCCTCGACATGCTGCGCGGTGCCATGTGCCAGGATCTTATCCCTCGTATCCTGGTCCCAAGCCTCGACCAGCGATACGAGGTCGTAGGCGAACACCCTCCGGCCGATTTCGTCGGCGCGCTCGGGGATAACCGGCTTCTCCATGGCGCTCACTTCGAACACGCCAAGTACCGGCGCGACCATCTGCATCAGCAGCTCGAATACGACCTCCTCCGGGATCGAGAAGAGGCCTATCAGCCAGTCGAGGTCGGAACTGAGATGTTCGATGATGTATCCGCCGAGCGAGAGGCAGTCGCCCACCAGCTTGCAGGCATCGTTCAGCGGGTTGACGGAAACGCCGCAGACTTCCACGATCGGTGGGAAGATGCGGTCGCAGACATCTCCGATGTCGGCCCCGACCATCTCCAGTGCCTTGCCGATGAACTCGGCCGACGAGACCCCGAGACAAGCCGCGAAGTGGCCCACTCCCCCGGCAGCGGCGACGATCTCCTTCAGTCCGATCTTCGCGCGCAGGCACCAGATGTTGTAGTGCAAAAATGAAATTCGTGTCGTGGAGGGGCCCGACAGGCGCCAAGCTGCGTCGGCGAACGAAGCCGTCGGCAGGGTCGTTCCCGGTGCCGCTCCGGGGTAGCGCAGCCTGGACAAGAGGCTGTGCAGCGATTGCGGCGGGTGAAGTGCGTCGGCCTGCTGCGCGAGCTGATTGAACGACGTGGTGGGCATGCGCGCGTCCTCCTGACTGGTGAATCAGCTTGCCTGGAAGCGGTAGGCGAGCGTCGGCCAGGACAGCCAGCGTTCCGGCGCCCGTCTGACCTCCTGTTCGATCTTCTGGTTCACCCAGGCAGCGAGATCCTCCGGCTGCTTGCCGGCGGTGGGCAGTGTCGCCACCACCTCCACACGGTTGTCCCTGGGCGCTATCAGCGCCAGCGTGTAGCCGTTGCGGATCGCAAGCCTCAGAATGGCGGCCGGGGTCTTGGCGGGGCGCCCGAAGAATGGGCTGCGGATGAACTCGGTGCCCGGATGAATGTTGTCCATCATCGCGAACACGTTGCGGCCTTCGCGCATGTACGCGGCGAGCGCCGACGCACCGCCTTCGGCCCGGAAGTTCAGTGTGGTGCCCGCGTCCTTCAGCTCGGAGAGCCAGGGAGCATCATTCGATACCAGAACGACCACATGCTTTTCTTTCGCAGTGCCGAGCAGGCTCGCGAGCTCCGGGAAGTACCATCCGACAATCAGCAGCTTCTCCGATGCCGGCAGGTTCAGATCGATCTGCCGCGTCTTCCATGCGCTTAGATTGCTCATGGCCTCGAGCCAGGCCCGTTGATGAGCCGAGCTGAAATCGGCGCGGGCGCGCGGATGAGGGACGGCGAGCAGCTTGCCTGCCCAGGCAAAGGCATGGTCCGCGCAGGCCGGAACCGACCTCTCGACTGCGTCGACCTTCAATCCGTGAATGCCGCTCAGGACGGTGTGCAGATCATTGGGCATTTCAAGACCCCGCCAGTTCGCATGTTCTGAGCGCGGCCTGTCGCGCGCCAGAACATCCTACTTGATAGCTAACGGTCGCAGGCGCCAGCCGATGGAGCGTTGACGTGAATCAACCCGCGGCGGCCGAGTTGACGATATTTTAAGCTACATCTTCAACGGGAGGCGGCGAACATGACGAGCGACATCAAACTCACCGACACGTCGGTCATCCTGGAAGGATCAACGACTGTGCTGCAGAGCGGCAACGTCAGGATTCCCGTCGACGCGCAGGGCTATCCCGGCATGCTCAGAATCGAGTTTGACGGCGCGGAGGCCCACGCGGGGCGTCTCTTGCTGGCTCCGGCCTGGCTGGGGCGAGCGATGATGGTATGCAACGTCGAGACGGTGCAGCTCCAGAGCCCGAAAGTGCCCCCGGCGGCGCGCGCGGCGCTCTCGCACTCCCAGGCAGACGAGCTTGTTCTCAACGATGGCAAGCATTACGCGGGGGGCGTTTCGATTCACGGTGCTGCGAAACTCGAAGACATGACCGTCAAAGGCGCCGCGCGGTTCGAGAAAACCGTTGCCGCTCCAGACGGAATTGTGGCCGGTGGCGTTACGATCGCAGTCCCCGCAACGCCTGCACTGCAACCGGGTCCAGTTGCGAGCTCCCACACCAGCATGGAGATCAACTCGTCGACCATTCGTGTGACCACGACCCATGTCGGGATGATCGGGCATCAACCCGCGCCGGACGTCCTCGACCTGGTCGCGGAGATCCGCAGCCTTCGCGACCGGGTGGCCGCGCTGGAGAAGAAGGCCGGGGTTCCCGTGCCGGCCTAGCCTCGAGAGCCTCCTCGCCTTGGTCGCGCCGTGGCAAAGCCAAATGTCATGTGTTGGCGTGATCCAACACCGTACCATGTCGGATGATCGCGAGCTTCATCAAGGTCGATTCCTCACGGCTGCAAACCATCTCTTGGAATGTCCAGTCAATGGCCGTACGTTGGTGGGCGGGACGGAATTCGCCCAAAGCAAACACCGTGGAGAACAGTTGGTCTGATGGATGAGGACGACCCGAGCGATCAAATCTCCCTCATCGAGCGGCGGATCGAACAGCTTGCCGAAATGGCCGAGCGGTGTCGAAAGATCATCCTGGCCTCGAAGATCGTGATATCCGGCGGCGCCGCATTGCTGCTCGGGGCGGTACTGGGCCTGCTCGGGTCCAATGCGGTCGTCGTCCTCGGGGCGATTGCCGCGGTGCTCGGCGGCATCGTTTCGCTCGGATCGAACGTGAGCACCTTGCGACAGACCATGGCGGCGATGGCTGCCGCTGAAACGCTGCGAGCGGACCTGATTGGCAGCATCGATCTTCGGCTGGTTGGCGAGAGGCGAGCGTAGCCCGCAATGCGATGGCTGCGGTCGCAACTGCCGACATGGTCCGTCCATGAAAACTGACAGGGAGACCACATGCTCAAGGGGATCGATCCGCTGCTCAATGCCGACGTGCTCTACGCGCTCAGAGCGATGGGGCATGGCGACCGTCTCGTGATCTGCGACACCAACTTTCCGGCGGATGCGATCGCGCGGCAGACCGTCTTCGGCGAGTTGCTGCGCATCGACAATGTGAGTGCGGCCAGGGCCATCCAGGCGGTGCTGTCGGTGCTTCCGCTCGACACCTTCATCGACGATGCCGCCATCCGGATGGAGGTCGTCGGCAAGCCGGAGGAGGTGACGCCGGTGCAGCAGGAGGTCCAGGCGGTGACCAACAGCGCCGAAGGCAGGCCGTGGCCGCTGGTCGGCGTCGAGCGCTACGCATTCTTTGCGATGGCCAAGAGCGCCTACTGCGTGATCGCGACCGGCGAGCGCCGGTTCTACGGCTGCTTCATCTTCAGCAAGGGCGTCATCCCGCTGGATGGCGCATAGCGATCACGATGCGGGCTGGCGCGCCGCATCTGGGCAGGGGTGTGCATGCCAGTAGGTCGCGATCGGTCATCCGCCTCGCGTTCGACGCGTCGCGCCCGCCGCGGCTCAATGGGCGTCAGGGGAAGCGACCCGGCGAGAGGTCGGTCTTGCATGTCGCTGCGCTCATGGCGGCTACGGGACTGGTCACGACGGCAGAAAAGGGAGTCCAGCGCCGGGCGAGCGCCACGAGACCTCGCCCGGTGCCGCGCCGAGGTTTCAATCAGAAGCGGCCTCAGCGGCAATTCCAGGTCGTGCCCTGCGCGCAGACCGCGTTCGGGCTGTCGCCGCCATAGACCTGATAGGGGTATTCGCCCTTGCGGTAGTAGCCATAGGCGTGGGGGTTCACGCCATAGTAGGCGGGAGCCTCGTAATAGGCCGGGCCGCCATAGACCGGACCATCGTAGTAATCATAGGCGTCGCGGCTTGCGGCGATCGCAAGACCGGTGCCGATGGCTCCGGCCGCCAGCGCCGCGCCGACGGCAGCGCCACCACCGCCGTGCCAGCGCCCATTCCGAGCGTCGGCGCTGGTCGGGGTCAAGGCGCCGATCGCGAGTGCAGTCAATGAAGCGATTGCGGCCGTGCGGCCGAGCAGAGATTTCTTGGTCGACATGTCAGGCCTCCAGTGAAGTGCGCCGTGATCGGCGGATGTCTTGAGGTGTCCGGCTCTGCCGAGAACTGTTGACGACTGTCAGAAGCGGGGCATGCCGGTAGACGGATGATCAGTTGCCGTGCTGGATCCGACTTCGCTTCAGGTGCCAGCGGCGCTCCCAAAGTGAATGTCAGGGTCCACCGCATTAGAACCGCTGCTGCCCTTTGGAGTTCCGGGTCGCCGACCGAACTTGTGCGCGTCGTCGAATCGCCGTGGAGGTGGGTCTGTCGGCGGATTGACTTCCTGGAACCTCGGCGTTACGTCTCCGGCGTCAGCAGGAGCCACTGATCGACCGTCTCGCAAGGGCCGCCGAAGCGGCTCGAGAGGTGGACGGGTGGATATCCGCGAGCCTGCATCGCAGCCTGGATGGGACGCGCGTGGTGAACTACGCGCAAAGCGTGGATCAAGACGCCGCAGCGCGCGTCATTGAGCACCTCATGGCGCGCGGCCTGATCCAGGGCAACAACGCTTTCGGCCAGGCCGACCCTGGCCTCTACGAAGTCGTCTCGACGCTCGAGCGAAAGAGCTGACGACCCGACCACGAGCGCTCGTCCATGAACAGATGCGCGTTTAGATGAGCTTGCGCGACACGTGCGATGGGCTTGCCGGGGCACCGGCCCGCTTGCCTGCGCCGTGAGGATGAAGCGACGGGTCGCCGCAACACCGGCGGCCCCCACGCAAAGCATGCGTTGACGGCCGAAATACCGTGCGCAAGACAACTGATCGATCGCTCAGCGCCAACGTGCTCCATCCGCTCACCGACCGTCCTGCATGAGCTTTTCGAAGCGGAAGAAGTCGCCGTCGTCAGGCATGCCTTGCAGCGGCGGCTGGTGCGGCAGCGGGTTGTAGGCGTTGTAGTACTCGACGATCTTGAAGCCGCATTTGTTGACATAGAAATGAATGTTGCGCTTCTCGAAATAGGGCGTGAAGGTCTGCCAGACCTTTGTGTCCGGATAGCGCGCCTCGATCGCGTGCCAGGCCCTTTGCCCGATGCCGCGGCCATGCTGCCGGATCGAGATGTAGAACAGATCGAGCGAATTGTGATGCGAGATTGGATCGATGGTCAGGACGGCGCCGCCGACGGGTGTGCCGTCCAACAGGATTTGATATGTCACGGCGCCCGCCGCGTTGACTGACTGTTCGATATCGTCGTCGGAGGGGATCGATTGGTCCGGGACCGAGCCGACCTCGTCCATCACGGCGGCCGAGAAGGCCTCCTGCAACTCTCTCTTGAAGCCCTGCAGATTCCGGTTGTCCGCGATCTCGAGTGTCACGCGGCTCTCGCCGATGTCATGAGTCAAAGGCTCTCCTCGCTCCAAAAAGCTGCCTATGCGACCTGCGCCACGTGATGTGAACGTCATCAAGCTTACCGCCGTCTGACATGGGCCGAACGGAATCGTCTGGTCGCGCCAGGCGCAAGCGCAGTTTGCCCGCCGGCACGCGTGCGGATCCGGCCGATGTGCACGACGGGCAATCCTCGCATGCCCTCCATGCGCCAACTGGCCGTCGTGCCAGTTTGTCGCGGACTTCTCCCTTGTCACGTCGGGCAAATCACCTCCACATTTCCGGACATCCCGGCTCGCTGAAGAGGGACGTTTCGCGATCGTCACGAGCGTCGAGCCGGAAGATGCGATGGGCGTGTTGCTCCGCAGCCTGGTGTCACAGCCGAGCCGACGAACGGAGCGACGCGACGGCGAAATCGTGTGGTCCTGGCATCGCGGTGCTGATGCCAAGCCGGCGGTGATGATCCGCAGGCGACGGGGGCAAGACAGCCGTTCCCCGGGGAGAGCTCGTATAAGCTGTCAAACCGTCGCGCAGGGAAGGCCGGATATTGGGCTGAACCTGTGGTTCTGCCGCGTGCTTCTTGTTGCACGCGGACCGCGGGTATCAGCCGATACCCGGTCTTCCCTGCGCCTCTTCTTCGTAGGAGAGGTCAACTCCATGCAAAACTCGGGCGTACGCCGCCGCGAGATCGCTCGGCCTTGTCTGCAGATCGATCGCCCGAAGGAGGGAAGTGGTGGTGAC
Source organism: Bradyrhizobium sp. SZCCHNR1015 (assembly GCF_032489875.1). Classification (NCBI taxonomy): domain Bacteria; kingdom Pseudomonadati; phylum Pseudomonadota; class Alphaproteobacteria; order Hyphomicrobiales; family Nitrobacteraceae; genus Bradyrhizobium; species Bradyrhizobium sp. SZCCHNR1015. The sequence continues at coordinate 36,229 of NZ_JAUEYW010000018.1, read as the reverse complement.
GATGTCCCGCGCCGGCGTTGCGCAGGCTTCCTGCATCGGCGTCGTGTCAGCCCATCGTCGCGAGCCGCAGCGCCAGCGCGCAGGCGCGGTCGTATTCGTCGAGGTTGATCCATTCGTCTGTCGTGTGCGGCTCGTTCTGGCCGGTGCCGAAGGTCACGGTCGGGATGCCGTGGCGGACCATCCAGTTGGCGTCGAGGCCGCCATTGCCGGCGCGCAAGGTCGGCGTGGCGCCGATGTCGGCGACGGCCGCGGTGGCGCGCTTGACGACGGGCAGGGTCTCCTTCATCCGGAACGGATGATAGTCGGTCTCGGCCTTGAACTTGACGCGGCCGGACTTGCCCTCGCTGTTGGTGACCTGCTTGGCCGCCTTCTCGAAAGCCGTCTTGTAGGCCTTGGTGATCTCGCGGATGAATTTGGCATCGTGGCTGCGGCATTCGCCGCGGACGTGGACGTAGTCGGTCACGACGTTGGTGGCGTCGCCCGCGGGGCGGCCTTCGCCGCCGGTGACCGGGCCGACATTGCTGGTGCCAAGCCTCGCGGCCTTGCCCTTGCCCTTCACCACCTTGCCGAACCAGCCGCCGGCTTTGACGTCGGCGAGCGCGAGCGCCAGGATCATGGTGGCGCTGATGCCGCGCTCAGGCGCGACGCCGGCATGCGAGGCGCGTCCGAAGATCTCGACCTCCCAGCGGTCGGCACCGACAGCCCCGATCGTGACGGCGGAGGCGGAGCTGCCGTCGAAGTTGAACGCCATCTCGGGCCCGCCGAGGTCGTCGGTGTTGACGTGCCGCGCGCCATAGAGCCCGCTCTCCTCGCGCACGCAGAACAGCAGGGTGATCGGCGGATGATCGAGCCTCTCGCGGATCAGCTCGGCCGCGAGGGTGACGAGAATGCCGCAGCCGCAGCGATTGTCGCCGCCGAGCGCGGTCCTGGCCTGATTGACGATCTTGCGGCCGGAGATCTTCGGCTGCGCGCCGGCGCACAGCGGCACGGTGTCCATGTGGGTCATGAACATGACGCGCGGCTGGTTGTGCATCGTGCCGCGGCCGGGCAGCTCGACGATCAGGTTGCCGGTCTCGGTCGGCAGCGGAATCCGGGTGTTGGCATCATCGAGCCGCATCGCCTTGGCCGGGACCCCCGCCTGCTTCAGCGCCGCCATGATCTCGCGCCCGATCGCCTTTTCCTGTCCGGTCACGCCCTGCACGGCGAGAAAACGCATCAGACGATCGGTGGCGGCGGCGGTGTCGACGGACATGAAGCGATTCCCATGATGAACGATGTGCCCGGAGCATCCAGCCGGGCGGCCGGTTGCGCAAGAGGGCTCGCATTGGTTTCGCCGCCTGACTCTTTTCCGATGCCTCGATCGTCTTCATGTCATCTCGACATTGGAGCATCATCATGAGCCTGAAAGACAAGACGATCGTCGTCACCGGCGGAAGCCGCGGCCTTGGCCTGGGAGTCGTGGAGGCCCTCGTCGATCGCGGCGCCAAGGTGACCGTCGTCGCGCGCGGAACCGGCGCGTTGAATGCCGTCGCCGCCCGCCTCGGCGTGGCCACGATCGCGGCCGACGTCACCGACGAGGCCGCCGCGCATCGCATCGTCGGCGATATCCGCCCCGACATCCTGGTCTTGAACGCCGGAACGACGCCGCACATGGACCGGCTGGATCGGCTGAGGTGGGAGGATTTTTCGATCGCCTGGGACACGGACGTCAAGGCGGGCTTGTACTGGATCCAGGCGGCGCTCAAGCTCCCCCTGAAATCAGGAAGCCGCGTCCTGGTCGGATCGAGCGGCGCGGCGGTGGGCGGTTCACAGATGTCAGGCGGCTATGGCGGCGCCAAGCGCATGCTCTGGTTCATGGCGAAATACGCCAACGGCGTGTCGCAGGACGACAGGCTCGGCATCCGCTTCCAGGCGATCGTGCCGCGCATGATGATCCTCGGCACGGGAGTGGGGGATACGGCCGCGGGCGCCTATGCGGGCGCGATGGGCATCACGCCGGAAGCGTTCGTTGCCCGTTTCGGCGCGCCGATGCCGCCGCGCGCGTTCGGCGACCGCGTCGTCTCCGTGCTGGAGGACCAGCGCTTCGCCGATGGTGTCGTGTTCGGTCTGAACGGCGACGACGGCGTGACGGTGATGGAAGGAGCGGCAGCTTGAGTGACGGCGGACATGCTTCGCCCGGCGTGCGCTGCGCCGAGCTCGTGGCCCTGGCGGAGCAGCTGCGGCCGGAGCTGCATCGCTATTGCGCGCGCCTGATGGGCTCGGTGATCGACGGCGAGGACGTCGTGCAGGACACACTGACAAAAGCGCTCGTCGCGGTGAACGAGATGCGCGACGTCGCGATGCTGCGCGCCTGGCTGTTCCGGGTCGCGCACAACCGGGCGCTCGACTTGCTGCGCAGCCGTGTGATCCGGGCTGCCGAACCGATGGAGGCGGCCGACGGCGTCGCCGACGACACCGTGCCCGATGCCATGGAGATGATGATGCGCGAGGAGGCGGTGCGGACCGCGGTGTCGCGCTTCGCGGAGCTTCCGATCACTCAGCGCAGCGTCCTCGTTCTGAAGGACGTGCTCGACGAGCCGCTCGCCGACATCGCGGCGCTGCTCGGCCTGACGGTGGACTCGGTGAAGGCGCATCTCGCCCGCGCCCGGGCGCGGCTCTCCGAGATCAACGCTCTGGCCGAGGCACGGCCGGCGGCGAGACCCGCCTCCGATGCGGTGACACGCTATGTCAGCCTGTTCAACCGGCGTGATTGGGACGGCCTGCGTGCGCTGCTGGCGCACGACGTCAAACTGCACCAGTCCACTCATCCCGTCCGTGTCGGCTCGGCCGATGTCGGGATGTTCTTCAGCATCTATGCCGGGATGGACGGCGTCTGGCTGGCGCCGGCCCGGCTGGAGGGCCGGGAAGTGATCGCCGTGTTCGAACGCCCGGGCGATCCGCAGCCCAGCTACTTCATGTGGCTGAGCTGGCGCGACGGCAAGATCAGCTTCATCCGCGACTACCGCTACGTCCGCTATGTCATGGCCGATGCAGAGCTGGCACTCGTCCCGCCGGTCTGAGCACCCAGACCTGCAAGGGCTTGATCCACATCAACGAGGGACGGTCGCGCCAGGAGCATCTTTTGCTAACAGAGGTCTGAGATGCAGCTCTTCAACTCGACGAGGGACTACGGCGCGATTCCGCAGACGCTGCATTGGCTGACGGTCGTTCTCGTGGCCGTCGCCTGGGCGCTTGGGGTGTTCGGTGACGTGCTGCCCAAGGGCGCGCCGCGCGAGTCCGGCCTGCTCGTCCATGTGACGGCCGGGATCGCGATCCTCATGCTTCTGGTGGTGCGCCTGGCTTGGCGGCTGGCCGACCCATCTCCGCCGCCGGAAGCGACCGAATTCGCCACATGGATGGGAAAGTGGCAGGATCCGGCCGCGCGTTTCGCGCACTACGTTCTCTATGCGCTGCTCTTTGCCGTGCCCGTCATTGGCATCGTGTTGCAGTTTGCGCGCGGTGAGTCCTTGCCGCTGTTTGGCATCGCCGAGATCGCGTCGCCCTGGCCCAAGGACCGCGCGTTTGCTCACAACGTCAAGGAAGTGCATGAAATTCTCGCCCACACCCTTGTCATCGTGGCCGCAATGCATGCGGCCGCCGCGCTGATCCATCACTGGATCTTCCGGGACCGGACGCTGCTTCGCATGCTGCCTCACTCGGACGATTAGGGAAGGCGACACGCCTGTCGGAAATCATGGATTGCACCGGTCGCTTCCGCCGCGGCCGTCAGAGCCGTCTCGTCTCGAGCTGTGAGGTGGCGTCGCGGTGCCGTCGATGCGGGCATTGTTTCGAGAAATTGAAGACCCAATTCGGTCCAGGCGCCATTATCAACCGGCCTGCGAGCCGCCACATCGGCGTCACGAGCATCCGGTGGGCGCGACCCTCACGTCACGAGGACGGCGCCGAGGCAGCAAACGCGCCCGATGCCGTGGTCGTGAGGAGCGAACGGTGGACGGACAGCAAGCGCCGGGCGGATCCTGGCCGGGCATTGTGCATAAGGAGTGTTCGCCGACGAACCCGCGTGCCACACCCAGCAGTTCCGCCGGACGTGCGCTGCGGCCGCTCGCCGGGCTCGGCCTGATGATCGGAATGCTCGTCGCGCTGCCATGGATGGTCGAATATGTGACCGTCGGCCAGTATCTCGTCCACACCGATGACGCCTATGTCAGGATGAACGAAGTCCCGGTCAGGTCGGCGGTGTCCGGCCGGGTCAGGGACCTGCTCGTGACCGACAATCAGGAGATCGTTGCGGGACAGGTTCTGGCTCGGATCGAGCACCGGGACGAGCGCGGCGCGGCCGTCGCGCTGAACGACGTCGTCGCTCCGGTTGCCGGCGTCGTGGCCGCAGGCGGTCTCCATGTCGGGGACGTCGTGACGGCAGATCGGTCGTTGATGGCGGTGGTCACGCCGGACGAGCCCGACATCATCGCTGCCCTCGCGGTCTCCGAGATCACCTATGTCGCGATCGGACAGGCGGTCACGATCGACGTGCCGGGCCTGCCTTCCATCCGGCTGTATGGACATGTTGCCGATGCCGAACTGATCGGGGCAGCGTCCGGCTCGCCGGACGACGAGGACCGGATCGCGCTGAAGATCCGCCTGCCGAGGGCGGCGATGCCCGCCGGATTGAGATCGGGCATGGCGGTCGGCGCGACGATCCTGACGGGCCTGACCGGGACGGAGCGGATGGTCTCGCAGATCCTGCGGGAGAGGGCGCAGAAGAGCTGTCGCTGCGAGCAGGATCTCCAACCCGCGTCGATGCAGCGGCGCATCTGACCATGACCATCCCTGCGCAACCTCGAATGCCGCCGTGAACTTGGTAGAGAGAACCTTGCGCGCGCCCAGCGAACGTGCCGCCGGTCTCAATCGCCCGCATCATGCGCGTTGATGACCGCCACGAAGGCCTCGCCGTAGCGCGCGAGCTTGACCGTGCCGGCGCCGGGGATGCTGGCGAGCTCCGCGACGGAGCGTGGATGGCGGGCCGCCATCTCGGCCAGCGTCTTGTCGTGGAAGATGACGTAGGGCGGGACGTTCTGCGCCTTGGCGAGCTCCATCCGCCGCACGCGCAGCTTGTCGAACAGGTCGCGATCGATGTCGGGAAACGCCGCGGCAGTCTGCCGCTCCCGGGCCTTGCGGTCGCGCTTCGCCTTCTTCAGCACGCGCAGGCTGAGCTGCGGCCTGTCGCGCAGGAACTGGCGGCCTTCGGGCGAGATCGACAGGCCGCCATGGCCGGCGACGTCGACGCTGATCAGGCCGTGGGCGACGAGCTGGCGGACGATCGAGCGCCAGGCGTTGCGATCGTGCTCCTTGCCGATGCCGAAGGTCGAGAGCTTGTCATGGCCGAGCCGCTCGATGCGCTCGTCGCTCTCGCCGAGCAGCACCGCGACGACATGCGCCTGGCCGAAGCGCTCTCCGGTGCGGTGGATGCAGGACAGGAGCTTCTGCGCGGCGATGGTGCCGTCGAAGGTCTCCGGCGGATCGAGGCAGATATCGCAATTGCCGCACGGCGCGCAATCGTCGCCGAAATAGCGCAGCAGCACCTGGCGGCGGCACTGGCAGGTCTCGGCGAAGCCGAGCAGCGCATCGAGCTTGCGGCGCTCGGTGCGCTTGCGCGCATCGGGCGCGTCGGACTCGTCGATGAAGCGGCGGCGCAGCGCGATGTCCTCCGCCCCGTACAGCATCAGAGTCTCGGAGGGCAGGCCGTCGCGCCCGGCGCGGCCGGTCTCCTGATAGTAGGCCTCGATGCTGGAGGGCAGGTCGGCATGAACAACGAAGCGCACGTCGGGCTTGTCGATGCCCATGCCGAAGGCGATTGTGGCAACCATGATCAGGCCCTGCTCGAGCTGGAAGCGGCGCTGATTCTTCTCCCGCGCCTTCATCTCCATGCCGGCATGATAGGGCAGCGCCGGGAAGCCGTGATCGCTGAGCGAGGCCGCGACCTCCTCGGTCTTGCGCTTCGACAGACAATAGACGATACCGCTCTCGCCCTCGCGCGATTTGAGGAAGGCCAGCATCTGCTGCATGCTGTTGACCTTCTCGGCCGCGCCATAGCGGATGTTCGGCCGGTCGAAGCCGGCGATGAAGCTGTTGCCGTCGCCGATGGCGAGATGCTCGACGATCTCGGCGCGGGTCGGCGCATCGGCCGTGGCGGTGAGCGCGATGCGCGGTATGGTGGGGAACAGCCCGGCGAGGCAGTCGAGGGCGCGGTATTCGGGCCGGAAGTCATGGCCCCATTGCGAAACGCAATGCGCCTCGTCGATCGCGATCAGCGACAATTGCGCGGTTTTGAGGCGCTCGAGGTTCTCGGGCTTGAGCAGCGTCTCCGGCGCCATGTAGAGCAGGTCGAGCTCGCCGCGCTCGATGTCCTGCCACAGCAGATCCTTCTCCGCGCCCCAGAGCCGCGAGTTGAGCGCCGCGGCCTTCACGCCGGCCTGCCGGAGCGCCGCGACCTGGTCCTCCATCAGCGCGATCAGCGGCGAGATGATCAGCCCGAGGCCGGGACGCGCCAGCGCCGGAATCTGGTAGCACAACGATTTGCCGCCGCCGGTCGGCATCAGCACGAAGGCGTTATGGCCGGCGATCACGTGCTCGACGATGTCGCGCTGCCGTCCGCGGAAACTGTCATAGCCGAACACGGTCTTGAGGATCGAGAGCGGATCGGCGGCCATGGCAACGCACTTCTTCGACGGACAGAGGGACTGGATAAGTCCCGTCGCAGCCCGCCGCCGTCAAGCGAAAGCTGCCCGCTGGTGCGCATTTCGGCCAGGCGATGCATGGGGCGGGGGACAGCGGCAGGGGGCGCGTTGGACAAGCCGAGGAGTTATGGCAGAATCGACTTGCATCGCATTATGCTCCTATCCTGATACGCGCATGGGCTCCCGGGGTGAGCTGACATGACTAATCGGATCATCACGCTGGCCACGCTGAAGGGTGGGAGCGGCAAGAGTACGGTCGCGACCTGCCTGGCGGTGCATTGGCACCTCGCCGGGCGCAGGGTGGTGCTGGTCGATGCCGATCCGCAGCGATCGGTGGTGCGGCTCGCCGAGCGGGAGCGTGCGCTCGCCGGCCTGCGCGTCGTCGAGGATGCCACCGAAGGCGTTTGGCGCACCGCCAAGGAGCTCGCAAAATCGGCGCTGGTGATCATCGACACACCGGGGTTTCGCACGCCCTCGACGCTCGGCGCGCTGGCCGCTGCCGATCTCGTGATCGTTCCGGTGAAGCCGTCGCCGCTGGATGTCGATGCCATGCTCGACACGCTTGCGATCCTGGTCAACGGCATCAGGGGCTGGCGGCCGCTGTTCCGCTGCCTGCTGACGCAGACGACGCGGGAGTCGGTGATCGCCAAGCACATCCGCGTGGAGATCATGAAGGCCGGTTTTCCGCTGCTCGACAGCGAGATGCAGAACCGCGTCGCCTATCCCGAGGCGGCGCTGTATGGCGCGACGCCGGAGCTGATCGACGAGGGCGGGCGCGCGGCGCAGGACATCGCAGCGATCGCCGACGAGATCGATCGTCTGTTCCTCCAGGAGGCCGCGGCATGAGCCGCAAGCTGCCGAAAGCGGTCGGCCGGACCATGGGGGAGATGCGCGGCACCGGCGCTGATGGCAACGACGCTGCGGTCGCGGAGGGCAAGAGCGCGAACGCCAAGGCCGCGCCTGCGGATGCCGGTTCGGACCCGGTCGACGAGGTGATCGCGCCGGCGCTGGTGCCCGGCGTGTCGTCGGCGGTCGTGCCGTCGCACCGGCAGCGCGGCCAACTGATCGTCGAGCGCTATGCTGCCTATGCCGCCGCGGGCGGGCTGATCCCGATTCCCTTCGCCGGCCCCGTCGGGGTCGGACTGATCGTGCTGCATATGCTGAAGAAGCTCGCCGAGGAGTACAGCGTGCCGTTCCAATACGATCAGGCGCGCCCGATCGTCGCCAGCCTGATGGCGGCTGCGGCGCCTGTCGTCGCAGGCGGCCTGACCACGGCGGCGTTGAGCCGCGTGGTCCCCGGCGCCAACCTGTACGGGATCGCGGTGTTCTCGCTGACGGCGATGACCACCACGCGCGTGCTCGGCGGCATCTTCCTCGATCATTTCGAGCAGGGCGGCAGCCTTGCCGACCTCGGCGCGTGACCGCTACGCGCCTCCATCGAGTGCGCGCGACCAGTCGGCGATCAGATCGGCAGCCTCCTCGAGGCCGGTCGAGAGCCGCACCCAGAATTCATCCGCCGGCTGTTTGGCGAACTGCCGCGGCGGCGGCTCCAGGATCGGCAGCACGAGGCTCTCGGCGCCGCCCCAGCCGAAGCCGAGCCGGCTCAGAGCGAGGCGGTTGATGGCGGCGATGACGTCGTCGCGGGCCTCGGCGGCGAAGGCGATCGTCAGCAGTCCGGCTGCGCTCCTGCAGTCGCGCCGCCACAGCTCGTGCCCCGGCGCGCCAGGCAGTGCCGGGCACAGCACGCGGCGCACGTCCGCGCGTGCGGCGAACCAGCGGCCGAGCTCGATCGTGGTGCGTAGCTGGCGCTCGCCGCGCAATGGCAGGCTGCGCAGGCCGCGCAGCGCCAGATACGACTCCAGCGCGCCGGGTACGTGCCCGAGCTGCACGGCGATGTCCTTCAGCCGCGCGGCATGGCGGTGCGAGGTGACGAGGGCGCCGAGCATCAGGTCGGCATGGCCCGCCGCCTGCTTGCCGAGCGACACCACGACCACGTCGACACCGTGCTCGAACGGCCGGAACGCGCCGAACGCGCCCCAGCTGTTGTCGAGAATGGTGATGACGCCGTGCGATCGCGCCGCAGCCGCGATGGCGGGTACGTCCTGCATCTCCAGCGACAGCGAGCCCGGCGATTCCATGTAGACCGCGCAGGTCCCCGGCCGCAGCAGCCGGGCGATGTCGGCGCCGGCGGCCGGATCGTAGAACTCGATCTCGACGCCAAGGCCGCGCAGCACGGTCTCGCAGAACCGGCGGGTGCTCGACGCGACGGTGTCGGCGACGAGGAGATGCTGGCCGGCGCGGGCGAAGGCGATCAGGGCCGCGGTCACCGCGGCGCTGCCGCTCGACACCAGGATGGCGCGTTCGCCGAGCTCGAGCTGGGCGACCGCCGTCTCGATCCTGCTGACGGCGGGCGTGCCCATGCCGCCATAGAAGAACACGTCGAACGGATTGGCCTCGGCTTCGTGCAGGGTCTCGACAGTGTCGAAGAACACCGTCGAGGCCGGCTGGATCGCGGGCTGCGGAGTCTGCCGCTCTGCGGTTGCTTGAACGGCACGGGTGGACAGATGGAGCTGTGGTCCGCAAGGCTGATCCGGCATCCCGGTCCCGGTCCGCGACGGGCTCAGTCTGATGGCATTGTTGTCAGTCACGGCCGGTGCCCTCCGCAGCGAGCATGTCGATCAGCGCATCGAGTTCGTCCTCCGACAGGGCATCGAGCTCGCCGTCGGACAGGATTGGCGTGTCGCCTGCCGGAACGGGCTCGGCGGAAGGCGCATCCGCCCGCATCGTTTCGAGATGCGATGCGAGCAGCCGCGGTGTCGGATGGTCGAAGATCACGGTGGCCGGCAGGCGGATGCCGGTGCGGCCCTGCAGGCGGTTGCGCAGGTCGAGGCCGCTCAGGGAGTCCAGGCCAAGCTCCGCGAAGCGCCGGTCGGGATCGATGCCATCGCCTGCATCACGCCCGAGCGACCGGGCGAGATCGGCCAGGACCCTGGCAAGCAGCGTCTCATCCGAAGGACGTGGCTCCGCGATCTCCGTCCGAGCCTTTGCTGGAACGTGCCGCTCGCGGCCGGCGCGCAGCTCCGCGAGTTGAGGCGCCGCCGGGCGGCGCTCCAGGAAGCGATCGACGTCGAGCGGCACCACGCCGATCTGCGCCGGATTGGCTTTCAGGATGCGCCAGAGCGCGTCGAGACCTTGCGCGGTGCGGATCCCGCCGATGCCGAGGCGCTGCAGATTGCCTTGATGGTCGTGTTCGGCCACGACGCCGGTCTCCGACCAGGCGCCCCAGTTGATGCTGATTGCGGCAAGCCCACGCGCACGCCGATGGGCGGCCAGCGCATCGAGCCAGGCATTGGCGGCAGCATGGCTGGCCTGTCCGGCCGAGCCGAGCAGCGATGCGGCGGAGGAGAACAGTACGAAGCAGCCGAGGTCATGCTGCGCAAACAGCCGATGCAGCACCAACGCGCCGGCCACTTTGGGATCGAACGCCAGGGCCAGCCGCCCCGGCGACTGTTCAGTCAACAGCGCATCGTCGAGCACGCCGGCCGCGTGAAACACGCCGCGGATGGGGACGTCGGCGGGCAATGAAGAGAGCACCGACTGCATTGCATGCTCGCTCGCGACGTCGGCCACCAGCGCATGGATCTGGATTCCCGCGGCGCTCCAGCCTGCGAGACGCCGCGCAATGGTCTCATCGGGCGGGCGGCGACCAAGCAGCGCGATGTTGCGCGCGCCCTTCGCGATCAGCGCTTCCGCGAGCGCCAGGCCAAGACCGCCATAGCCGCCGGTGATCAGTTGGATGCCGTCGAACGAAAGTGTGGCGGGCGAACCCTCGGTCCGCTTCGGCGGGGGCGCAATCCGCGGCACGAAACGGCGCCCGTTGCGGACCGCCTGAAGCGTTTCGCCCTCGTCGCAATCGAGCGCGGCCAGCAGATCGGCGCTGGTCGTGCTGGCGTCGATATCGATCAGTCGTGCGGCCAGATTCGGCAGCTCGAGCGCTGCCACTTTCATCAGCCCCGGCAGCGAGGCTGCGACCAGACCATCGACCTGGTCGCCCGGTGATGCAGCGATCGCACCGCGGGTCAGGATGCTGATGCGCGCGGGCGAGGACAGGCTTGCAGCAAGCTGCAAGGTGGCGAGACTGCGCGCCGTCGTGTCGAGGATCGCCGCGCGCATGGTTTCGACTGCGACGTCGGGAGCGCCGGCCGCATCCAGCGCCGTGCAGTCGACAACGTGAACGCGGCCCGTCGCTTCGGCCGCACGGCGATGCAGCTCGGGTGGTTGCAGCAGGCTGCATTGCGCGCCGGCTTCGGCCAGCACCTGCGCCAGCCGTGCCGCCTCACCTCCCTCGTCGGCCACGAGAAGCCATTCGCTTTCGGCAACGACATGGCCGGCGCGCGCGAGGATGACGGTCTGACCGAACGGCTCTGCGCCAAGCAGCGGTGAGATCTCGTCGAAGCCGTGTCGTGTGAGCATCCGGCCCCAGCCGGCGATGTCGAGCAAAGCATGGCCGGCCTTGCGCCGGTCGTCATCGAAGCGCCACCAGCCGTCGGTCATGCCGAAGGTCAGATCGAGCCAGCGCTGCGGCGTCACCGCTTCGACGAGCACCAGCAGACCGCCAGGCGCCAGCAACTGGCGCGCGTGGGCGAGCGTGACGGCAAGGTCTCGCGTCGCATGCAGCACGTTGGCGGCGACCACGATGTCAAAGCTTTGCAGCGTGAGACCCTGGCTCGCTGGCTCCGCTTCGATATCGAGACGCTTCGTCTCGATCTGCTCGCCGAAGCGGTCGCGTGCATCGGTCAGGAACACGGTGCCGATGTCGGTGAACACGTAGCGTGTGGCATCTCTGGGCAGCGCATCGAGCACGGCGGCCGTGGTCGCTCCGGTCCCGGCACCGATCTCCAGGACCTGGATCTGACCGGGGGCTGCCTGTTCGGCCCAGGACGCCAGCGCCTGCTTCAGCAGCGTGTTCATACAGCGCGTCGGCAACGGCTCAGAATAGAGCTCAGCGAGCTGGCGCGGATCGCCGGCGGGCGACAGCAATTCGAGCGGATCGAGCTTGCCGGTGAGCACCTCGTGCAGCCGGGGTCCGCAACGCGACAGCAGCCGCCACTCGGCGGCGATCGAGATGTCGGGCAAATTGGCGGGCGCGCGCGGCGGCAGCGGCCGGTCGGGCCGATCGACAAAGCCGGTGGATGTCGTGGCGATGAGGCCGGCCTCCGCCAACATCGACAGCATGCGCGCGAGCAGGGCGCGCTGGTTCGAAGCAATGCCGAAGCGCGCCGCGATCGTCTCCACCGAGCCGTCGAGCGCGAGGTGACGGCGCCAGCCGAGCGCATGGAGCGCGCCGGCGGCATAGCAAAGGCTGACCTCATCGAGCAGCCGTTGGCCGTCGCGATAGGCGACGTAGGCCGGCGTTGCCGCGAGACGTTCGCCTGTCGCGGCAACCGATGCCGCGATCTTGCGGACGGCGGGCCGGTGCAGCCGCTGCGCGCGCCAATGCTCGGCGATGAACCAGGCGTCGGGCGCGGCATCCGCGTGGGCCAGCCAGTCGGCCGGCATGGCGCGCGCTTCGAAGCCTTCGATCACGAGCCGCGTATCGCCCGTGTCCGAGAGCAGGCGCAGGTCGGCGGTGACGCTGTCGGCATCGCGGCGCGTCAGGCGCATGTGCCACCAGCCGGTCGCCTGGTCCGGACCACCCGTCCATCGCAGGCCGGCGCAACGCACCGGGACGATCGGCGCATTGTAGTCGTCGCCGAGCGCCGCGAGCAGCAATTGAAAGCCCGCATCGATCAAGCCAGGATGCAGCGGACCTGCTTCATCCGCGGTGAGATGATCGAGTGGCGCGCAGCGCGCCAGGGCCTGGTCTCGGCCGCGCCAGACCTGCTGCAGATGGCGAAAGCGCGGGCCGAGCGCGATCCCGAACCGGCGGGCGCGCGCATAGAGCGCGACGACATCGAGCGCGTCGGAGCAAGCGCCGCGGAGCGCAGCGAGATCGCTCGCGGGCGCAGCCCCGCTGACGTCCTGCAAGCGCGCTGTCAGGCACCGCCGCCATGCCGACTCATTAGCGGCACGGCCCATCAGTTTGAGCTGGCCGCCATCGGCATCGCCATCAGTGACGGCGATTTCCACCTCCACGTCAGCGCCACGCGGCAGCGTGAGGGGCTGTGGCAGCCTGATGTCGCTGAGGCCGCTGACGCCGAGGCGCATGGCCGCCTCGCGGGCGGCCGCAATCCATACGGCGCCGGCGACAACGATCGCGCCCTGCACCTCGTGATCGTCAAGCAGCGGCTGCAGCGAAGGGCCAAGCCGGAAATGAAACAAGGTCGCGTCGAGCGCGGCCGAGCGGACGAGAGCGCCGATCAGAGAGCGGGGCGTGCCGCTTGCGAGGTCGAACCAATAACGCTGCCGCTGGAACGCCGTGGTGGCGACATCGCGCTTGCGCCAGCTCTGCCGCGGCCAGAGCATCGACCAGTCGACGCTGCGGCCCGCGAGGAACGCCGCAGCGGCGGCGTGGCAGTCGGTCGTCCGTTCGGCCTCGCCGCTCAGGCTGCGAGCGACTGCGGAAGCCGCTTGCGAATTGGCGTCACCGCATGCAAAGGCGCGTAGCTGTCGCGCGAGCGCGCGGGGCTCGGATGCGATCGCCGTGAGGCGATGCGCGAACGCGCCGCGGCAGGTCGCGGCGGTCGCACAATAATCGCGGAGCTCGGCCGCCGGCAATCCGTCCAGCAGACCCGCGTGCTGCTCGGCCTGCTCGCGCAGCGCCGCGGCGGACTTTGCCGAGATCACCAGCAGCTCGTCGCCGCAAGGCGCCGGAATGGCCGGCACATCCGCGGGCACGGGCACCTCGATGACGAGATGGGCGTTGGTTCCGGAGAAGCCGAAGGCGCTGACGGCGGCGACGCGTCGGCCCGGCGGCAAGGGCGTCGGCTTGCGCGGCACTGCAAGCCGGTAGTGATCCCAGTCGATGTTCGGATTGGGCGTCTCGAAGTGCAGATGCGGCGGCACGATGCCGTTCCGCAGACTGAGAACGGTCTTCATCAGCCCGGCAACGCCGGCCGCGGCTTCCAGATGTCCGAAATTGGTCTTCAGCGATCCAACGAGCAGCGGCTCACTGCGCTCGGTGGCATAGACACGGCCGATCGCCCGCAGCTCGATGGGATCGCCGAGCGGCGTGCCGGTGCCATGAGCCTCGACATAGGCAACGTCGGACGCAGCGAGGCACGCGCGGCCGAGTGCTTCGCGCATGACGGCTTCCTGCGCGGCTCCGCTCGGCACGGTCAGGCCGCCGCTGGCGCCGTCCTGGTTGACGGCGCTGCCTCTGATGATGCCGAGGATGGTGTCGCCATCGGCCTCGGCATCGGCGAGACGCTTCAGCACCACGACGCCGCAGCCCTCGCCACGGACATAGCCGTCGGCGCCGGCGTCGAACGTGCGGCAGCGCCCGCGCGGCGACAGCATGTGCGCCTTGGAGAAGGCGATGCTCGGGATTGGGCTGAGGATCAGTCCGACGCCGCCGGCGAGCGCGAGGCTGCATTCGTTCTGCTGCAGGCTGCGGCAGGCCTGGTGGATCGCGACCAGCGACGACGAGCAGGCGGTGTCGATGGTCATGCTCGGACCGGTGAGGCCGAGGGCATAGGACAGGCGGCCGGCGGCCACGCTGAGCACCGTGCCGCTGACATGATAGGGCCCGACGCGGTCGCGATCCTCGGGCGCCGCCTGCAGCGTTGCGTAGTCGAAAGTGCCGAGACCCACGAACACGCCGGCGGCGCTGCCGTAGAGCGCGGTCGGATCCTGGTTGGCGCGCTCCAGCGCCTCCCAGCTCACCTCGAGCAGGACACGCTGCTGCGGATCCATGGCGTGGGCTTCGCGCGGCGCGATGTTGAAGAAGTCGGCATCGAAGCGATCGACGCCTGCGCAGAACGCGCCGTGGCGCGCGGTCATGTGCCCCGGCGTGGCGGGATCCGGATCGACGAGGCGGGCGTTGTCCCAGCGATCCCGTGGCGTCTCGGTCACTGCGTCACGTCCATTGGCGAGACTGTCCCACAGCTCCGCGGGCGTACCGGCGCCGGGCAGGCGGCAGGCCATGCCGACAATCGCGATCGGCGCCGGCGTCTTGAGGCGCGCGATCTCCGCCTCGAGGCGGCGGATCGTCAGCAGCGCCTGCTTGATGAGGGACGGGTCCTTGGGCTCTGGACTGCTCATGACCATCGCTACGTCAGGCCTGATAGGCCAGCCGCCGGCCGAAGCGGCGGACGGCCTCGTTGAACGCCTCGCGCTTCTGCCAGAGGCGCTGGCGCCAAGCCGGGCCCTTGGGCGGGCGCCGGTAGAAGGCGCACAGCGCGCCGTCGAGGAAGTCCTCGGCGGTGATCACCGGCTCGGCCGGTGCCTGCTCGCCCGGAAGCAGCGTGCTGCGATAGCATTCGGCGGCGAGTATGCGCATCGCACGGTACTTCTCGCGTGCGCTCGGCGCCGGTTCGGCCGCAGCCGCGCGCAGCCGCCGCGCGGCGGCCTTGCTCGCCTCCGCACGGCGCGGATCGAGCGTGCCGGCGACGATGTTCTGGATGTGGCAATCGCGGTGCACGCTGCCGATCAGGGCGACCGCGTCGGGATCGGTTACGCCGCCGAAACGGAAGCTCACCGACATCGCGGCATCGACATAGCCGACGTGATGCCACCAGAACGCCGGCATCAGGATGGTCTCGCCGGCCTCGACCACGACCTCGATGCCGCCGGCATAGGCGATCAGCGCCGCACGCTCGGCATCGTCCATCGCGTTGACCGCGACGGTCGAGAAGATGTCGATGGGAAACAGCTTGAAGCCGGATTTCGGCGGAAACAGCACGATGCGCTTGCGGCCGAACACCTGATGCAGCAGGACGTCGCGGCCGTCCCAGTCGGTGTGGAGATCGGAGGCGTTGCCGGCATTGGCGACGAACATCAGCGAATGCGCCTCGCTCGCGCTGCGCTGCGCGAGCGGATTGCCGTAGCCGCCATGCACTTTCTCGATTCCGACCGCACCGAGATTGCAATCGTCCAGGATTCTCTCGGGCGTCGGCTGCTCGCTGGTGAGCGCGCGCGTCGTGGGCTCGCGCTCGATCAGATCGAGATAGTCGCGCAGCAGGCCCGGCTTCTTGTCGATTGCGATCGGGGCGCTGCTGCCCTGCACGAAGTTGCGGATGTTGGCGAGATGCGCATCGATGTAGTTGACGCCGATCATGACCTGGAGGTCGCCGAGCGCCTCGCGCACCTTCTGCGCGTCGGTCAGCTCGCCGAGCAATTGTCCCTTGAACAGGCCGGAGATGACCGCCGGCTGGCGGCGCTCGAGCAATTCGTCCCGGCGTGCGGGCAGATCGGCGGCATCATAGGTCGCGATCACCGGCTGATCATGGCGAGATGACGTCATTGCAGTCGCTCCAGTTCCTGACGCAGCAACAGCTCGGCCTCTTCCTCGGACAGATCGTCGATCTCGGCCGTCGCGACCGGTTGAGGCATGGCAGGTGCGGACTGTGCAGCGGGATCCACAAACAGGCCGCCGAGATGGTCGAGCAGCGCCTCGATGGTCGGATAGTCGAACAGCAGGGTGGCATGCAGCGGCGCCCCCAGCCGCTCGCCGAGATCTTCGCGCAGCTCCAGGGCGGCAAGAGAATCCAGGCCGAGATCGAACAGCCGCGTCCGCGGCGCGATCGTATCGGCATCGGCCAGTCCAAGAACATGGCCGAGCAGCTCGCGCAGATGCCGCTCGATCGCGGCGCGGCTGCGGTCGGTGGCATGGCGCCCCGCAACGGAGATCATCGCTGATGTCGGGGACGCAGCCTTGATTGGTGCTCTGCCGGATGCGGCCGCGGTATCGCCGGTCAGCACGCGGCGGCTGGCGGCGCGGAACACGAAGCCGCTGGCTTCGAGCAGCGGCGTGTCGCCCATCATCAATTGCACGTTCGCCGCCGGAGAATTTCCCTGAGCGTTCGGACCGTCTTCGCGCCAGGCGACGCATGCAAGCGATGCCTCGATGCGGTGTGGCCAGAGGCGGAGCTGGTCGATGCGGAAGGGCAGACGCGCGATGTCGGTGTCGCGGCGGTCCCAGAAGCGGCTGAGCAGTTGGAACGAGCTGTCCAGCAGCCCGGGATGAATGATGGCATCCGTGACATCGACCAGATGCGCGGGACGCCGCAGCTCGGCTGTCAGCTCGCGGCCATCGCAGTGGATCGCATCGGCCCATTGAAACGACGGTCCGAGGTCGAAGCCCTGTGCCACGAGGTCGTCGTAGAATGCTCTACCATCGAGCGCGCCGGATCGAGCTGGCGCGCCGCCGTGCCGCTCCCAATCGCGGGGAGCGCTGAGAGGCAGATCGGCGCGACCGGTGACGTGGGTGGTCCAGGCCTCGTCGTCGAACGGATCGGAATCGGCGCGCCGGCTGATGAGGCGGATGCGATGGCCGCCGGGCTCCGGCGTCAGCACGAGCTGCATGACGATGCCGTGCGGCGGCAGGTGCGCGGCCTGCACCAGCGTCACGTCGCGCAGGGTCAGCGGGCCGGCCGCGGACAACGTCCGCAGGCCGGTGAAGATCATGGCGAGATGCCAGGCGGCGGGCACGATGACCTCGCCGAACACGCGGTGCTCGATGAGGAACGGATCACGTCCGGCGAGCTCGGTTTCGAACCGCGCCTCGCCGTGCGACTGCGGCAGCGCGAGCCTGCGGCCGATCACCCGCGTGTTGTTCGGTGCCGGCGTGGCCGCCGCGGCGGCCGGCGCCAGGCGGATCGGCCGCCGGTTGAACGGCGTATTGGGCAGCGGCACGCGCGGCGCCGGAGGCTGGCTGGCTGCGACATCGGCCGCCGATCCGTCGACGGCGAGCGCGGCCAGCGAATGGCGCATCTGCCAGGCATCAGCGGCGCCGGGCGCAACGCTCGGCAGCCACAAGATGTCCGCATCGGGCAGGGTCTGGCGGCCGAGTCCGATCAGGGCCGGCTGCGGGCCGATCTCGATGACGGCCGTGACGTCGCGCTCCGCGAGCTGCCGCAGGCTGTCCTCGAAACGCACGCGCTCGCGCGTGTGTCGGCACCAGCGCTCGGGATCAGCGATGTCGTCGGCGTTCACGGCGGCGCCGGTGAGATTGCTGATCAGCTCGACGGTCGGCGTCATGAACCGGACCTCCGCCACCGCTTGCCGCAGCGCCGGCAGGATCGGCTCCATCGCCTGCGAATGGAAGGCGTGGGAGACGTCGAGGCGTTGCGCGGCCAAGCCGTCGCGGCCGCAGCGCGCGATGACATCGTCGATCGCCCGCGCCGGCCCCGCGATGGTCACGCTGCGCGGCGCATTCGTCGCCGTGATCTCGACCTCGCCGCCATAGCGCTGCACCAGCGCGCCGAGCCGCCCGGCATCGGCGCGCACCGCCGCCATGGCGCCGCCCTCGGGCAGCGACTGCATCAGGGCCGCGCGCCGGCACACCAGGCGCAAGCCGTCTTCAGGGCTGAAGGCGCCGGCGACGCAGGCCGCAGTATACTCGCCCAGGCTATGGCCGAGCACGACATCCGGCGCCACGCCCCAGGCGCGCCACAGCTCGGCCAATGCAAGTCCGAATGCGAACAGCGCCGGCTGTGCCCAGCCGGTGCGCCGCAGTTGTGCGGGGTCGACGTCGCCGAGCAGGAGATCACGCAGCGGCACGTCGAACTCGCGCGCGGCCAGCGCGATCGAGCGCTCGATGCTGTCGCGGAACACCGGCTCGGAGCCGTGCAGCGCGCGCGCCATCGCCGGGCGCTGCGCGCCCTGGCCGGTGAAGAGGAATGCGACCGCGCGTCCGCTGCGGCGGCTGGCCTCGCCGATCAGCAGCGCCGGATGCCGACTGCCCGAGACGGCTGCATCGAGCGCGGCTCGCGCCTGGTCAGGCTGATCAGTGACGATGGCGAGCCGGTGCCGCAATGGCGTCCTGTGCCGAAGCATACTCGAACAAATGCCGGCGAATTCATTCTGGTTGACGCCCTGGAGCCGGTCGCGCATCGTACCGGCCAGCAGCGTCAGCCCTTGCGGTCCTTGCGCCGACAACAGCAGCGTCGACGCGTGCGCAACTGAGACGGGCTCCGCTTCCGACCTGGGATCTGAACGCTCCACGACGACATGCGCATTGGTGCCGCTCATGCCGAATGAGCTGATGCCGGCAAAGCGCAACTCGGCGCGCGCGTCCTCGAGACGCGATGGCAGCGTGAATGGCAGGGCGCGCCAGGGAATGTCGGGGTTCGGCGTGCCGACACCCGGCTGCGGCGGCAGCTGCTGATGCTTCAGGATCAGCAGCGTCTTCACGACCCCGGCAAGGCCGGCCGCGGCTTCGAGATGGCCGATGCTGCTCTTGACCGATCCGAGCGGAAGCTCCGTCGTGCGCTGCGGCGTGTTGAACACGGCGGCGAGCGACTCAAGCTCGATCGGGTCGCCTAGCCGCGTGCCGGTGCCGTGGGTCTCGACATAGCCGACCGCCTCCGGTGGTACACCCGCCGCCGTCAGGGCGTCACGGATGACCTGCTCCTGCGCGATTGCGTTGGGCACAGTGAGCCCGCTGGCCGGTCCGTCGTGATTGACCGCGGCGCCGCGCACCACGCCGAGCACGTTGTCTGCGGCAGCGTCCTCCAGCCGGCGCAGCACGAGCACGACGCAGCCCTCGCCGCGGCCGAAGCCGTCGGCGTCGGCAGAGAACACCTTGCTGCGGCCATCCGGCGCGAGCACGCCGGTGCGCGACAGGAACAGCGTGACCTGGGGCGTCAGATGCAGATGCACACCGGCGACCAGTGCGAGGTCGCACTCGCGGTTCTCCAGGCTCTGGCAGGCCAGATGCAGCGCCACCAGCGAGGAGGAGCAGGCGGTGTCGAGCGACAGGCTCGGTCCGTTCAGCCCGAGCTCGTGCGACAGCCGTCCCGACGCGAAGCAGAGCAGGGCGCCCGTGCCGGAATAGGGACCGATGCACGCGGGATCGGCGCCGTAGAGCTCGCGCGGTCCATATTGCGGCTGGCCGATGCCGACGAACACGCCGGTGCGGCTGCCCCGCAGCGTGCCGATGGGCACGCCGGCATTCTCGATCGCCTCCCATGCGACCTCCAGCAGCAGCCGCTGCTGCGGGTCCAGCGAGGCCGCCTCACGCGGATTGATGTTGAAGAATTCTGGATCGAAGCCGTCGACATCGTCGAGAAAGGCGCCGCGCCGCACATAGGTGCGGCCGGGCGCGCGGCGATCGGGATCGAACAGAGCGTCATTGTCCCAGCGGCCCGCCGGCAGCTCGCCGATGGCATTGCGGCCGGAGCGGAGCAGATCCCAATAGGTGTCGAGGTCGGCAATGCCTCCCGGCAGGCGGCAGCCGGCGCCGATGATGGCAATGGGGGCGCGTCGTCGCGTCATGCCCGCACTCCGGTCCGCTCTGACGGCCGATCGAACAGCTCGGCGTCGAGGAAGGTTGCGAGCTGGTCCACGGAGCCGTGCCTGAACAGCGTGGTCTGCTCGATGCGGTGGCCAAGGCTGGCGCGGATGCGGTTGCGCAGGTCCAGCGTGGCGAGCGAGTCCATGCCGAGCGCGAAGAAGCCGCGCGTGCGATCGATCTCGGCAGCACCGGCGAAGCCGAGCACCGCGGCGACCAGGCCGGCAAGATGGTCGGCGAGCGCAGCACGGCGGCGGCGTGCGGGCAGGCGCGCAAGCTCCATCCGCAACCGATCGTCCGCCGAAGGCTCCGGCCGGACCACGCGCAACGGCACGGCGCCGGCCGTCGCGGCCGCCTTGGGCTGCGGCGCCACGAACGCATCGACCAGGGCAGGCGGCGCGCCTGCGCAGGCGCTGGCGAACTGCGCCCAGTCGACGTCCAGCACCGCGGCCTGCGGCAGATCGGTCCTGATGAGTTCGCCGAGCGCCGCGAGACAGATTTCACCCGGCATCTCGCGCAAGCCCTGCCGGGTCCACTCACGCCGCGTCGCCCGCTCGCCGGCGCCGACCATGCCGAGGCCGGACCACGGTCCCCAGTTGATGCTGAGGGCCGGCAGTCCCGCCGCGCGCCGATGCTGGGCGAGCGCATCGAGTCCGGCATTGGCGGCGACATAGCCGGCGAGGCCGGGAGCGCCCAGCAGCCCGAACGCCGAGGAGAACAGCACGAAATGATCGAGCGGCTGGCTGCGGGTCAGCTCGTGCAGATGCCAGGCGCCGTCGAGCTTGGGCGCAAGCACCGCGCCGATGCGATCCCAGCTCTGGGTCTCGATCACGCCGTCATCATGGCTGCCGGCGGTGTGGAAGACGCCGCCGAGCGGCGGCATTTCGCGGCTGCATGCATCGAGCAATGCGGCGACCTCGTCACGCCGGCCGAGGTCGGTCGAGCGCAGCATCACCGTGACGTTCTGCGCCCGCAGCTCATCGGCAAGGGCGCGCGCTGCCGCCTCGGCCGAGCGGCTCGCGATCACGATGTGGGTGGCGCCGCTGGTGGCGAGCCAGCGGGCGAGTGCGGTGCCGAGCGCGCCGCCGCCGGCGATCAGCTGGGTTCGCCCGGTAAGATCCAGTGGCCTCGTCGCGGCCGTTGCGCCGGACGCGCGGAGCCGCGGCACGCGCGCGCGGCCGTTGCGCCATGCCATCAGCCATTCCGCCGGCGCGCTGTCACTGAGGTCGCCGATCAGCCAGTCGGCAAAGGCGGCGTCGCTCAGGGCCGAGGCGTCGATGTCGACCAGCCGCATGCCGAGCCAGGTCTGCTCACGGCCGAGCACGAGAGGGAGGCCCTGCAAAGCGGCGAGCGCGACGTCGACCCGGTCCTCTGCGCTGGCCGCCATGGCGCTTCGGCTGAGCGAGAACAGCCGCCTCGGCGGTCGCGCGAGCCGGGTCAGCCGCTGCAACAATGCGAGCAGGCGTGGTCCCATCGTCGTCAGCCGCTCGGCCGGCGTGCTTTCGGCCGTGAATTCGGCGGACGACGCCCGCATATCGATCACGGCCTCGACGCCGTCGTCGAGATGGCGGAAGCCGTCGACATCGTCGGTCGCGACGATGCAGCGGACGCCGCGGCGGCCGAGCGATGTCGCGAGCAGTAGAGCCTGCGCGGCGTGATTGGCCAGCAGCAGCCACGGCCGTACCATCGACGCGGCGGGGCGCGGCGGGAGCTTGCGCTGCGGCGCGTCGATCCATTCGACCACGTGCAAGTTGCGTGTGAGGGTCTCGGCCGGACGCGCCGAGACGGCACGGACGAAGGTCAGGCCGCTGATGCGCAGCACCGGTGCGCCATCGGCCGTGGAGGCATCGATGTCCACCACGGCGGCCCTGCCGTCGGCCGTGACGCTGCGCAGCCGCGCGTGCGACCAGGCGATGGTCCCTATGTCCCCGAGCAGGTCGATGCGCTCGCATCCGGCCGGAATGCCGCAAGGGATGGCAACCGGCAGCGCGGCCTGTGCGACCAGCAGCGCCGCGTCCAGCCGTATCGCACCGGCGAGCGCTGGCGGCACGTCGGCGGCGCCGATCTGCCCGAGCGCCTCGCCTCGGCCGGTCGTAAGAGCCGCGAGACTCGCGATCGAGATGCCCGGCTCGCAGCCTTGGGCACGCAGCCATTCGGCGAGTCGATCGATCGTGTCGTCTGTTAGTTCATGCCGGAGCGCGTCGAGCTCTGCCGTCGCCGTGCCAAGCCCGTCCACGACGACGTCGCCGATCTCGGCTTCGGCATGAACCGTCCAGCTCGCTGCAGCGTTACGGCTTGCGATCCGCACGCGGCTCGTCCCGGCGCCCTGCGGCAGCAGCACGGTCTGCACGTCGACGCCGTGATCCGGCAGATGCAGCGGCCGATGAAAGACCAGCGACGACAGGCGCAGCGGCGCGAGGCTGATCGGGCAGGCTCCGCCGGGGCCGCTGCCATGCGCCTCGATCATCATCGCGAGCATCGCCGCCGCCGACAGCGTCGCGCTCTCGCCGATGCGGTGCGTCTCCAGGGCCGGCCACCGGCCGCCGCCGAGCCTGGTGGCATGAACCGCTCCGTCCAGCGCGAGCGGGATCATCGGACCGATCAGGGTGGCCGGATCGGGTGTCGGCACTTCGACGCGTGGGGATGATTGCGGTTCTGCGTCCGAGCTCGGGTCGATCCAGTAGCGCTTGCGCTCGAACGGCGTGGTCGGCAGTGCGACGCGCCGCGGCGGCCGGCAATCGAGGCTGCGCCAATTGATCTCAGCGCCCCGCACAAACAGCTCGCCTGCCGCCCGCGACAGGGTCTGCCACGCGGACTCCGTCGGCACCAGGCTCGGCAGCAGCGCGACCGCATTGTCGGCAAGGCAATCGCGGGCGACACCGGTGAGCACCGGCCGCGGCCCGATCTCGATGAACACATTGGCGCCGAGCGCAGCGGCCGTCGCGATGCCGTCGCGGAAGCGGACCGGCTGGCGCACATGGCGCACCCAGTACAAGGGGTCCATCAGCTCGTCATCGATCGATCGTCCGGTGACGTTGGAGACGATGCTGATCCGCGGCCGCCGCGGATGCAGCTTGCGGCAGGTGTCGCCGAACGGCGCCAGCATGCCGTCCATCAGCGGCGAGTGACCCGCGCGCGAGACATGCAGCCGGTGGACCTCGATGCCCCCGCGGGCGAAATCGGCGAGCGCGGCTTCGACCGCGGCCGGCGCGCCCGAGATCACGCAATTCTGCGGGCCGTTGTAGGCCGCGATCACGACCTCCTGGCCGGCCACGCGGCGCTCGACGAAGGCGGCGTCGGCCAACACGACGCCCATTGCGCCCTCAGGCGTCGCCTGCATCAGCCGTCCGCGCATCGCGACGAGCTCGACGGCCTCGGCAAGGTCGAGCGCCCCGGCGATGCACGCCGCCGTCACTTCGCCGAGGCTGTGACCCATCACCACGGCCGGCGTGATGCCGGCGTCGATCCACAGCCGCGCGAGGGCATATTCGAGCGCGAACAGCGCGGGCTGCGCGTAGCGCATCTGCGCGATCACGTCCGGCTCGCCGGGGGCGGGGTTCATGATCTCCAGCAGCGGCCTGTCGAGGAACGGCGCAAACAGCTCAGCGCATTCGTGCAATGCGGCAGCAAAACCCGGATGGGTGCCGGCGAGCTCCTCGGCCATCCCCGGATATTGCGAGCCCTGTCCGGTGAACAGGAAGGCGACGACGGGCGCCTTGCCGGCCGTGCCCGCCATCACGTCGGAATACGGCTCTCCCGCGAGATGGCTGCTCAGCTCGCGTTGCCAGTCGCCCGGGCCACTGCCGACGATCGCGAGCCGATGCGGCTGCGCGCTGCGGCCGGCGGCCGCAGTCGCGGCGATGTCGCCCGGCGCCTGCGTGCCGCCGACGGATGCGAAATGATCGAGGTAGCGGCGCGCGAGCTCGTGCAGCGCCGCGGGCGAGCGCGCCGAGAGGACGAGCAGATGGTGCTGCCGCGGATCGTCGGGACGGTCGTCCGGCCGCGGCGCTTCGGCGAGGACGACGTGCGCGTTGGTGCCGGAGAAGCCGAACGAGCTCACGGCGGCGCGGCGGCGCCGGCCGTCGCGCCGCTCCCAGGCTTGCAGTTGGATTGGAATGCTGGCCGGGATCGCTGAGAGATCGAGCAGCGGGTTGATGGCGCCGAGATGCAGTTGCGGCGGGATCGCGCCGTGACGAAGCGCAAGCACCGCCTTCATCAGTCCGGCGAGGCCCGCGGCCGCCTCGGTGTGGCCGATATTGCTCTTCACCGAGCCGATCAGCAGCGGATGCTCGCGGCCGCCATGCACGGCGGCCAGCGCGTTGAACTCGATGGGGTCGCCGAGCGGCGTGCCGGTGCCATGCGCTTCGACATAGTCGATGTCGGACGCGGCGATGCCGGCATCGTCGAGCGCGCGGCGGATGACAGCCTGCTGCGCCAGGCCGTTCGGCGCGGTGAGGCCGTTGCTCGGGCCGTCATTGTTGACGGCGCTGCCTTCGATCACAGCGAGCACGGGGTTGCCATCGACCAGCGCGTCGTCGAGCCGCTTGAGCGCGAGCACGGCGCAGCCCTCGCTGCGCACATAGCCGTTGGCCTCGGCGGAAAACGGCTTGCAGCGTCCGTCGGGTGCCAGCATGCTGGCCTGCGAGAAGGCGATGCTGAGCTCGGGGCCGAGGATCAGGTTGACGGCGCCTGCCAGTGCCATCCGGCAATCGCCGGCGTGCAGCGCCTTGACCGCGAGATGCACGGCAACGAGGCCGGCAGAGCAGGCGGTGTCGACCGACAGCGCCGCGCCCTGCAGCCCCAGCGTATAGGCGATGCGCCCGGAGGCGATCGATCCAGCGTTGCCGGTGCCGTAGTGGCCGTCGAGCCGTCCGGCGGCGCCGGCGATGCGCTCATAGTCGTGTCCGAACAGGCCGATCAGGACCTGCGTGTCCGAACCGGCGAGGGCGGTGGGATCGATGCCGCCATGCTCCAGCGCCTCCCAGCTGCATTCGAGCAGCAGGCGCTGCTGCGGATCCATCGCCGCCGCCTCGCGCGGCGACAGCCCGAAGAATCCGGGATCGAACTGATCGACATCGGCGATGAACCCACCGCGCCTCGTCGTGATGCGTCCGGGACCGCCGGCGGGATTGCAGAGAACGTCCGCATTCCAGCGCGTCGCCGGGACATCGGTGATGCCATCGCGGCCTTCGCTGAGCAGCGTCCATAACTCCTCCGGGCTGGTCACGTTGCCCGGGAAGCGGCACGCCATCCCGATGATCGCCACCGGCGCCGCGGTCTGGCCTGTCTGCTGTTGGCGAGCGGTCGATGATGAGGCGCTGCCGCGCGGGGCGGCCGCACGTTTCGGCGCAGAGGGTGGCGCGATCAGGCCGTTGACGATCTGCTCCGGCGTCGGATGACGGAAGAAGAAGGTGGCATCGATCGCGGTGCCGAGCGCGCGGTTCAGCCCGGCCCTCAGGCTGTGCAGGTCGAGCGAGTCCAGCCCCATCGCATGCAAGGTGCGTCCAGGCGCGAAATCTTTCGCGCGCGCCGGCCCCAGCACATCGCGCAAGGTAGCGGCGACGATCTCGGGCAGATCGCGCGCGCTGACGATGGGCTGGCCGGCGCTGCTCGTGGTGATCGCATCCAGGCGGTCTGCGTCGTATTCGATCAGCACGCCGGCCTCGCCGCCTGCGGCGTAGCCGGGGAAGGCGCCGGGCAGCACGTCGACGATGCGAGCGCCGCGTGCGGCATGGAAACGCAGAATCGCGTCGACCGGCAGCCCGTTGGCATCGCGGCGGGCGACATAGGCGGCGATGATGTCGTCGTCAGAGGCCGCGAAGTCCCGGCACAGCGTCACGCCGACGATCGTCGTCGCGCCGGCGGCGCGGGCGAGCCGCAGCGCCAACTGCACCAGCGCCTCGCCGAGGCCGGTCTGGGCGTGATCAGGATCGACGCAGACTCCGAGCAGTTGCGCAACCATGCCGTCGGGCGCGTGCAGCGTCTCGAACTGTTCCGCGGGCAGATCGCGCAACGCCCGCGCATCTGCGATCCGCTGCGTGTAGATCGCACCGATGATGCGCTCCTGCCGCAGCACCACGATATGATCGCCAGAAGCCTGGTGGATGCGCCGTAGGAGGCGTTCCGGCCGGCTGCGCAGCGGCTCCGGCCAGCAGGCCGTATCCAGTGCGACAAGGCCGGCGAGATCGGTTTCGCGGGCCGCGCGAACCACGATGCCCGACTGATCCGCCCCGGTGTCGATGGCGAACCAGGCCCGCGCCTCATCGTAGGTTGGGCTCGGTGCGGGAATGCGCTGCTCGGCCACGGCGCGCTGCAGGCGTTGGAGGATCGGCGCCTCGAGCGTCACATGCGACAGTGGTGAGGAACGATGCTCGGTCATGACTGATCCACCCGCCGGGCCACGCGCTCCGCATGAAGGCCGCGCATCAGACCATCATGATCGCAATCGAGCTCGATCAGCTCGAACTCTCCGCCGATCAGTTCGCGCCAGCCCGCAGGCGCAGCCGGATTGCCGCGCACGCGCGCGTGGAAGAAGGTGGCGTGTCCCATGGTGGGCGTGGGCTGATAGGTGCCGAGCAGCTTTCCGCAGCGGACATAAGCCTCGACGATCTCCTCCACCTGGGCGGCGGTGATGTCCGGCGGAAACTCGCCGCTGCGGCTCAGCACCGCGGCGGCTCTCGCATAGTCGAGCGTCGCGTCGTCGGAGGCCTCGCCCGTGAGGTCGGCGATGATCTCTGCCTTGCTGACCTCCCATCCGCCCGCGGGCTTGACCGGCGCGTCGAGCAGCAGCAGCGACGCCACCGTCTCTCCCTCCGCCGCGAGCTGGCGGGCGATTTCGAAGGCGGCCACGCCACCGAAGGACCAGCCCATGAGATGATAGGGGCCGTGCGGCTGAACGCTGCGGATCTCCCGGAGATAGCTCTGCGCCTGCTCGACGAGGCTCGCCGGCCCCGCGTTGCGGCCGGTGACATCCTGCAGTCCATAGACCGGGCGTGGCACCGACAGGCGCGAGACGATGTCGAGATAGCAGAACACCGTTCCGGTCGCCGGATGGATGCAGAACAGCGGCGGCGCGGCGCCGTTGCCGCGCAGTGTCACCAGTGCCTTCGCCGGTTGCGCCGGGACCGTGCCGCGCAACAGCCGCGCCATGCCTTCGATGGTCGGGTCGGCGGCAATGTCGCCGGCTCGCAGCTTGAGGCCGAACTCATTGCGGCAGCGCGCGATCAGTTGGATCAGGATCAGCGAGTCGCCGCCCAGCTCGAAGAAGTTCGCGGTGACGTCGATCGACGGCGTCTGCAGCAGCTCCTGCCAGATCGCCTGCAGCCGGAATTCGACGGCGTCGCGGGGCGCGATGGTGCGACCATCAAATGAGGCATCCGGTCCGTGCATCGTCGCCAGCGCACGCCGGTCGATCTTCCCGGCCGGGCTGAGCGGCAGGCTGTCGAGCCGGATGAACTGTGCCGGCAGCATGTAGGACGGCAGGTGCTCGGCGAGATGGCGGCGAAGTTCGGACGGTGCGGCATCCGCACCGCTTTTCGCTGACCACCAGCACACCAGACGCTGATCGCCGCGGCTGGCCTCGAGACCGACGGCCGCGGCCTCCACCGTCGCGTGCCGGCGCAACACCGCCTCGATCTCGCCCGGCTCGATGCGGAAGCCGCGCAGCTTGATCTGAGCGTCGCTGCGGCCGAGGAATTCGAGGGTGCCGTCGGGAAGCCAGCGAGCGCGGTCGCCGGTCCGATACAGCCGCTCGCCCGGTCGGCCGAACGGGTCGGCGATGAAGCGTTCGGCGGTCAGGCCCGGTCGATCGAGATAGCCGCGCGCAAGGCCGCGGCCGGCGACGTAGAGTTCGCCCGCGGCACCGATCGGCAGCGGAGTGAGCCTGTCGTCGAGCACGTGGCAGCGCAGGCCGAGGATCGGGCGGCCGATCGGCGGCGTGCGGTCGCCGGCAAGCGGAGCGCTGAGCGAGGCGCACACTGTCGTTTCGGTCGGGCCGTAGCCGTTGATGAAGGTCCGGCCGGGAGCCCACAGCCGTGCCGTCTCGGCCGGGCAGGCCTCGCCGGCAACCACCAGCACGCGGCAACCGTCGAGATCGCGCGGTGCCATTACGCCGAGCGCGCTCTGCGGCAGGGTGGCGTGGCTGACGCCGTGCCGCCGGGCGAAGTCGACGAGAGCGTCACCCGGCAACAGGTCATCGGGCGTGCCAACGACGAGTGCGGCGCCGCTGCCGAGCGCCATGCAGATCTCCCACACCGAGGCATCGAAATTGGGCGACGCGAATTGCAGCACGCGATCGCCGGGCCCTGCGCCAAACGCGGCACGCTGGGCCCGAACCAGATTCCCGGCGCCGCGATGCGGGACCATGACGCCCTTCGGCCGCCCGGTCGAGCCGGACGTGTAGATCACGTAGGCAAGGTCGTCGGCCGAGATCGCGGGCCGCGGCTGGCGCGGCTTATTGCCGGTCGCAGCAGGCACGTCCTGTTCGTCGATGCCGATGCGGCGGACTGCCGGAGGGAGCCAGGCCGCCGCGCCATCGGTCAGCACGCGCTGCACGCGGCTGTCAGTGATGATGAAGCCGAGGCGGTCGGGCGGATAGGACGGATCCAGCGGCACGTAAGCGAGCCCGGCCTTGAGAGCTGCCAGCGCGGCGGTCACGAAGCCGGCCCGGCGTTCGCAGGCGATGCCGATGAACTCACCCGGGCGCGCGCCGTCATCGCGCAGCCGGCCGGCCAGGCGATCGGCGGCGTCGTGCAGCTCACGATAGGTCAGGTGGCCGAAATCGCCGATCAGCGCCGGCTCGTCGGCATGGTCCCGGGCGGTTTCGTCGAGCAGCTCGGTCAGCGTCTCCTCGGCAAGGACCACCGGCGTGGTCGCGTTCCAGGCAGCGATCTGCTGCAGATCCCTGGCGTCGGCACCGAGCAGGCGATGCAGCGGCAGATCGCGGTCCGCCGCGGCCAGGCGCTCGATGACGGCGATGAAGTCGTCGGCCAGTCGCGCGATATCCTCCGCCGCGAACCGGCCGGCGTCGTAGCTGAACGCGAGCTCATAGGAGTCGCCCGGCATGACGGCGACAGCCAGGGGATAATGCGTATGCTGTTCCACGGGCAGCGCGCGAATGGAGAGATCGTCGAGCATCCCGTCCATCGACGTGGCCGGCTGGTTCTCGAACACCATCAGGGTCTCGAACAGCTCGCCCTCCGCGCGCTCGGTCCAGCGCATGATGTCGCCGAGGCCAGCATATGCGTAGCTCATCCGTTCCGCCTGCTCGGCATGAAGCCGCGCCAGCCACTCGCCGGCGCTCGCCTGCTCCGTGAGCCTGATCCGCGCCGGGACCGTGTTGATCAGCAGCCCCGCCATCCGCGCGATGCCCTCCACTTCCGGCGGGCGCAAGGCGATCGTGGTCCCGAACACCAGATCCTCGGACGAGCACAGGCGCGACAGCATCATCGCCCAGGCGCCCTGGAGCAGCGTGTTGGCGCTGACATGGTGCCGCCGTGCCGCATGGCGCAACGCGGTCGACCTGTCCTCGCCGAGCATCCGCTTCAAGGCGCGCTGGCCGCCGCCTCGGGCCGGCGTCGGCAGCGAGATGCGCGCCATCGTCGTCGCGCTGGCAAGGTGCTGGCGCCAGAAGCTTGCGCTCTCCTCGCGATCCCGTTGGGCGAGCCAATGGACGAACGCGGCAAACGGCGCGCGCGGCGGCAGCGCCTCGATACGGCCGGCGGCAAGGGCCGCGCGCGCAACGAACAGGTCTTCGAGCACGAGCGACAATGACCAGCCATCGAGCAGCACGTGATGATTGCTGATCACCAGGGCGTGGCGATCCGGCGCGAGGCGCAGCAGCATCAGCCGCAGCAGCGGCGTGCCGTCGAACCGGAACGGCGTCGTCATGTCATGCGCCAGGAGATCGCGCAGCGTCTGCTCGGGATCGTCGTCAGTGCTGAGATCGCGCGTCTGCCATGGTGCCTCGGCATCGGGCCTGATAACCATGACGTAGCGGCCGTCACGCTCGCCGATCGTCGTCCGCAGCACGGCATGGCGGGCCACGACCGCCTTCCAGGCGGCGTGGAGGACCGCTTCATCGAGGCTGCCCGTGATGATCATCGCGGTCTGCATGCGATAGGCGCCGGCCGTGTCGTCATCGAGGCTGTGGCGCAGCAGGCCGAGCTGCAACGGTGTGAGCTGCAGCTCTTCCGTCTCTGGCCACGAAATATCCGGCGTGCGGACCGCCGGCGCCGCTGCGGCCTGATGTTGCACATGGGCCGCCAGGCGCGCGACCGTCGGCCGCCGGAAGATGTCGCGCGCACTGAAGACGAGGCCGGCCTGGCGCGCGCGCATCACCACCTGGATGGCGAGGATGGAATCGCCGCCGAGCGCAAAGAAATCCTCGTCGATGCCGATGTGATCCTGATCGAGGACTGACGCCCAGATCTCCGCGAGGCGTTTCTCGGTGACGGTGTCCGGCGCACGGCGCGCGCGCTCGGCCGCTTCCGCTTCGGACCAGGGCAGCGCGGCGCGGTCGACCTTGCCGCTGCGGCTGCGCGGCAGCGCCGGCAGATTGATGATGCGCGACGGCACCATGTAGTCCGGCAGGAACGAGGTGAGATGGCCGCGCAACGCGTCGAGCGAAGGGCAGTCGCCGTGTCGCGGCACCACATAGGCGACGAGCTGCGGATTGCCGCGGGCTTCGCGCACCATCACGCAGGCGTCGGCGATCTCCGGATGACGCTGCAACGCGTGCTCGATCTCGCCGGGCTCGATCCGAAGGCCGCGGATCTTGATCTGGTGATCGACGCGGCCGAAGCATTCGAGCACGCCATCGTCGCGCCAGCGGCCGCGGTCGCCGGTGCGATAGAGCCGCGCGCCGGGCGGGCCGCCGGGATCGGCGATGAAGCGTTCGGCCGTGAGACCGGGCCGGTTGCAATAGCCGCGCGCGAGCCCGACGCCGCCGATGTAGATCTCGCCTTCGACGCCGGCCGGGACGTCCGCCAGCCAGTCGTCGAGGATGCGGATGACGGTGTTGGCGATCGGTTTGCCGATCGGCGGCCGTCCGATGTCGTCGGCCGAGAACCGCATCATGGTCGAATAGATCGTGGTCTCGGTCGGCCCATAGTAGTTGTGCACGCTGGCGGCGCGGCAGGCGGCGAGACGGTGCAGTGTCGCCTCGGTCAGCGCTTCGCCGGCGCTCACGATCCTGAGCCCGGCGAGCGCGCCGGGCACCGCGGTGGTCAGCATGTTCCACACCGTCGGCGTCGCCTGCATCGTGGTGACGCGGGCCGCTCTGATCAGCGCCGCCAGCCGGTCCGGAGCGGTGGCCTCGTCCTCGGCCGCCAGCACGACGCAGCCGCCGGCGACCAGCGGCAGCAGCAATTCCACGATCGAGATGTCGAACGCCGCCGTCGTGGTGGCGGCGAAACGATCGTCGGGCGTCAGCTCGAGCTCCGACTGTACGGCCGCCAGCAGGTTGCCCAAGCCGCGATAGGTGACGGTCACGCCCTTGGGCCTGCCGGTCGTGCCGG
The DNA here is from genome assembly GCF_032489875.1 of Bradyrhizobium sp. SZCCHNR1015. Taxonomy (NCBI): domain Bacteria; kingdom Pseudomonadati; phylum Pseudomonadota; class Alphaproteobacteria; order Hyphomicrobiales; family Nitrobacteraceae; genus Bradyrhizobium; species Bradyrhizobium sp. SZCCHNR1015. The sequence goes on along the minus strand of NZ_JAUEYW010000018.1, from coordinate 4,586 downwards.
ATGTGTAGAGCAGGTAGGCGGCCTGGAGCGGATGCGCCGCGCGTAAGGCGGGCGCGGCAGCCGCAGCGCCGAGATCGATCGCGAGGACCGGCACGGGAGCTGGCAGATCCGCCGACGCGTCGGCAGTGATGGCAAGCGCGGGCCGGGCGTCATCCAGCATGTAGCCGATGCGATCGCGCGGCAGAGATGGATCGATCGGCAGGTAGGCCGCACCGATCCGCAGCACCGCGAGGATCGCGATCAGCAGCGCGGGGGAGCGCGGCAGATGCAGCGCGACGAGATCGTCGGCGCCGACGCCGCGCGCCGCAAGCTGGCCGGCGAGCCGGCCGGACATCGCATCCAGCCGCGCATAGTCGAACGTCTCGTTGCGCCAGATCAGGCCGGGCGCGGACGGCGCGACGCGGGTCTGCCGCAGGAAGCCATCCAGGACGTGTCCCGCCGGCTCCGGCTGCGCGGTCATATTCCAGGCCGCAATCCGCGGATCGCGGCTCGCGTGGGCTCCCAGCACGCGGCCGATCGGCATGTCGCCATCGTCAGCGAGAGCCATGAGCAGCCGGCGCAGCTCCGCAATCAGCTCGGTCGCGGACGCGCCGTCGAACAGACCGGGCCGGACGTGAAGCCGCAGCGTCAGCCGCGGTCCGGGCAGCACCGCCAGGCTCAGCGGATAGTGGTTGGCGTCGCGGCCCTGCACCCGGGTGATGCGCAACGCTTCGGCATTGTCGATGGCATCGGCTGAGACCGGATAGTTCTCGAACGCCAGCAGCGTGTCGAACAGCGCGTCGGTGCCGAGCATCTGCTGGATCTCGCCGAGGCTGAGATGCTGATGGGCGATCAGCGCCGCCTGGCGATCCTGCATCTCGCTGAGAAACGCCTTGATCGTGCGCGCGGGCGACACGCGCGCGCGCAAGGGGACGGTGTTGGCAAGCAGGCCGACGATCTGGTCGGCGCCGTCGAGCGCGGCGTCACGCCCTGCGACGGTGATGCCGAACACGACGTCGTCGCGATGGGTGCGCGCCGCGAGCCACAGCGCCCAGGCGCCTTGCATCAGCGTGGCCAGCGTGATCCCGAGCGAACGCGCCGCCGCGACCAGCCGCTGGGTCTCGTGCTCATCGAGCGCGACGTCGGTCTGCCTCGCGGTGGTCTGGCCCGGCAGGTTCGGCGCGACCAGCAGCGGTCCGCTCCAGCCGTCGAAGGCCGCGTGCCAGGCTGTCAGCGCCGCGGCGCGATCCTGACGGTCGAGCCAGTCGAGATAGCGGCTGAACGGCACCGCCGGCGGCAGCTCGGCTTTCCCGTGATAGAGCTGCATCAGCTCGCGCAGCACGATCGGCATCGACCAGCCGTCGATCAAAATGTGATGCAGCGTCAGGATCAGGACGTTGGTCGTGCCGGCGCTGACCAGGCTGCTGCGCAGCAATGGCGGAGCCGCCAGGTCAAAGCGGCGCGTCAGGTCGTCGCGGCGGACGTGATCGAGAGTCGGCTGCAAGTCCCTATCAGCGTCGACCGTCAGCTGGCGCCAGGGCAGATCGACCGTGGACGCGACGCTCTGGATGAAGCCGCTGCTGTCGTCGGCGCGGAACGCCGCGCGCAGATTGTCGTGCCGCGCGATCAGCGCGGCGATCGCGCCGCGCAGCCGGTCGCGATCGAGCTCACCTGCAAACTCCACTTCGAGCTGGACGACATAGACGTCGGCACGGACGGGATCGGACAGGTTCTCGTAGAGCAGGCCGCGCTGCAATGGCGACAGCCGGAGCTGACGGACCGACGGCTTTGCGGCCGGATGCGGCGCGGCCGGCGTCAGTTCGGCAAGGCGCTCGAGCAGGGCGAACCAGCGCGTCGCGAGCACCTGCACGACGTCGTCATCGACGAGGCTTCGGTCGCTGGACCAGGTGGCGCTGAGGCGGGCGTCGGCGCCCTGGCCGATCACCACCGTGTTCAATTCGATCGCATGGGCCGGACGCAGCTCGGCCTGCTCGACGAGGTCGCCGGGCAGTGCCGTCGGGATGATGCTCCAATCCGCAACATGATCGGTCGAGAAACGGCCGAGATAGTTGAAGCCCGCCTGCGGCGTCGGCAGGCCGGCGAGCGTCCGCGCCGCGTCCTCGTCCAGGTAGCGCAGCAGGCCGAAGCCGAGCCCGTCGTCAGGGACGTCGGCGAGACCGGACTGCACGGCGTGCAGCGCGCCGAGCAGGCGTTCGGCGTCGCCGGCGGTGGTCGTGGAATCTCCGGCGGGAAGGTCGAAGCGAACGGGATAGAGGCTCGTGAACCAGCCCACGGTGCGCGACAGGTCGATGGCAGGGTCGAATTCGTTGCGGCCGTGGCCTTCGAGGTCGATCACGATGGTCTGCGCTGCCGCATCGCCATCGGCGAGCGTCGTGACGAAAGCCGCAAGCAGGATGTCGAGCACCCGCGCGCCGAGCCGTCGCGGCGCCTCGCTCATCACGCGCGCAGTCACCGCTGCCGGCAAGGTCAGCGTCAGATGCTTGACGCTGTTCGCAACGGGCTGGCGGGGCGGCGTCAGCCGCAGGGGAGCGGCGCTTGCCGCCAATGTTCGCTGCCAATGCGGCAGCTCTGCCTGCACGGAGGAATGTCGCGACCGCGCTTGAAGCAGCCGCGACCACTGCCCGAAGCTGGTGCCGAGCGCAGGCAACCGAGCCGGCTGGCCGGCCGTCGTAGCGTGCCACGACGCTGCGAGCTCCTCGATCAGGATCCGCCACGACACGCCGTCGACGGCGAGATGATGCAGTACGAGCAGCAGCGCGTCGTTATCAGCTACGCTGGCCGTGAATTGAACCGCCTGCAGCATCACGCCGCCTGCGGGATCGAGACGCGCCTCGGCAGCGCCGATCTCCTGGCTGATCCGCTGCGCGCGCTGCTCCGGCGTCAACGCGGCGACATCGATCTGGCGCAGCCGGCGCCGCGCCAGCGCTGTGTCGGAGGGCGCGATGTGCAGCGACGGCCTGCCATCGATCGGATCGAATGCGAGGCGGGACCGCAGCATGGCATGGCGCGACAACGTGGCATCGAGCAGGGCGATCAGTTGCTGCGACGTCAGGCCGCGCGGCAGCCGCACGGTCATGCTCTGGCTGAAGCGGTCGACATTCCTGCCGCGCTCGAGCAGCCAGCGCATGATCGGCGTCAGCGGAATGGGGCCGCCGTCCGCGCGATCGTCGGCGGTGACCTGCTGGGCCGCGGTTGCAACGCTCGCGAGCTTCGCGATCGTGCCCTGCTGGAACACGTCGCGCGGCGTGATCACGAGCCCGGCGCGTCGCGCGCGCGTCACCATCTGGATGCTGGTGATGGAATCGCCGCCGAGCGCGAAGAAATTGTCGTCGATGCCGATCGTGTCGTGGCCGAGCAGCTCGGCCCAGATCGCGGCGAGCACCTGCTCAGACGGTGAGCGCGGCGCGCGGTGGGGTGCCTCGGACGCAGCAGCGAGATCGGGCTCAGGCAGCGCCTTGCGGTCGAGCTTGCCGTTCGGGGTGAGCGGCAGCGCATCGAGGCTGACGAACAACGCCGGCACCATGTAGTCCGGCAACAGGCTGCCGAGATGGCTGCGCAACTCTGTGACGGACGGCGCAACGCCGTCGCGTCCGACCACATAGGCGACGAGGCGCCGCCCGTGCGGATGCTCCTGCGGCACCACCGCGGCAGCGGCGACGCCGTCGTGCCGTCGCAGCGCCGTCTCGATCTCGCCGGGCTCGATGCGGAAGCCGCGGATCTTCACCTGTTGGTCGGCGCGACCCAGGAACTCCAACGTGCCGTCGGCCTGCCTGCGCGCGCGATCGCCGGTGCGGTACAGCCGGGTGCCCGGCGGTCCGAACGGATCGGCGATGAAGCGCTCCGCCGTCAGATCCGGACGGTTGAGATAGCCCTGCGCAAGCCCCGCGCCGGCGACATACACCTCGCCTGCAACCCCGATCGGTACCTCGTTGAGCTGGGCGTCGAGCAGGTGAATGCGCGCGTTCTCGATCGGTGCGCCCATCGGCGGCGGCGCGTCGCCCGACAACGGCGCGCTGATGCTGGCGCAGACCGAGACTTCGGTCGGCCCGTACGCGTTCAGCATCCGGCGATGCGGCGACCACAGCGCGACGAGGTCGCCGGGGCAGGCTTCGCCGGCGACGACGAGGACGCGGCAGCCGGCGAGATCGTCCGGCTCCATCACGCGGAGCGCTGTCGGCGGCAGCGTCGCATGGGTCACCGCGCAGGATTGGACGAGCTTCGCCAGGGACGGTCCGGGGCGCAGCGTGTCGGCGTCGCCGGTGACGATCGCGGCGCCCTTCGAGAGCGCCGTGGCGATCTCGGAGACCGACGCGTCGAAGCTCGGCGAGGCGAACTGCAGGACGCGGTCGCCGGCTCCGATCTCGAACGCGACCGTCTGGGCATGGACGAGATTGACGAGGCCGCGCTGCGGGATGGCGACGCCCTTGGGCCGGCCGGTGGAGCCGGAGGTGAAGATGACGTAAGCGAGGTCGTCGGGCAGCGGACGACGCCGCGGCCACGCCGGCGGTTGTTGCAGCAGCGCGGGATCGTCGAGCCGGAGCTGCGCGAGATCGTCGGGCAATGCGGCGGTGCTGCCGTCGGTCAGC